>NZ_JBNYXO010000017.1:0-88018 GCF_051380715.1 Janthinobacterium kochi | reverse complement strand
CGCCAGCGACGCCATTCGCGCCTTGGCAATGTTCCGCCCGCGTTGTTCGCTGAGAAATTCAGCAAACAGCCACGGGTGGCTTGAAACAAGAGTGTCCGCTATTGACAGTACACCTCAGTTTGGAGGAAGTGTAAAGCGTGTTGGCCGACAACGGCTCCCCTTCAGATACACGGCCTCGTACTTCACGTTCCACCATAGCTGCTCAACGAAAATGTTGTCGAGCGCCCGCCCGCGACCGTCCATGCTAATGGAGATACATTCTCGCTTATAGCAGCATTTTTTGACAATCAAACCGCAACTGACGAAAAAACTGAGGTTCCATCGGATACTACTGCCTGTTTTTCTAGCTAACCCGTATTGATTGCGTTGACGCAGCGAACCTCTAAGCTTCATCTGTAACACTGATGATGGTGGGCAGCGGTACAGGGCTGGTTGCGTTGTGTCTCAGATTAGCAACATCGCAAAAAATACTTTAAGCATATCGAACGTCTCCGGGATATGGACCATATCGCGCCTAAGTCATTGTAAATATTGGATTTCTCCAAGAAAAAATTTATCAATGCACAATTTTTTACAATCAGATCAAAATTCCATATTTCCCATGTCGGCACCACCCAATCTTGCTATTTACGGGGTGAATAGCAATGAAGTTTAGCGAAGTAAGCCAAACTGTTAAGTTGCACTGAAAATTGACCCACTTTCCCCACGAATTTGCAACGGAATCTGACCCACGTTAGTAGCACAATTCCACCTGTCTCATCGGCAGGAGATCGGAGTGATCAACGTGGCTCTACTCGGTATCGTTCGACGCTGGCACCTTCGTGACCAGATCCGAATACGAGAAATCGCCAGGCGACTGGATATCTCACGCAATTAGCGGATTAGACAAATACTCGGTGCAGCTATCCGGATGGCTCAAGGCCGAGACGACTAAGCCGCGTAAGCAGCGGCGCAATTTGAAGCAGATCCATGAGGACCTGAAAGAGCTGGGCTATGCAGGGTCATACGACCGCGTGGCAGCGTTTGCCAGGCAGTGAAATGAAGACATGCTCACGACGTGCCTTCATGCGTTCTTTAGGAATTGTCCACACCTTCCGTTCAAGATCAAATTCCGGCCACTGTGCCTGCACAGCTTCATTTGGACGGGTCAGCGTAAGCCACATCAGTCGGAAGGCATAAAGAGTCTGGAAATTACCTCCATGTGAATCAAAGTCAACAAGCAGTTTGCCAACCTCCTCGATCAATAATGCTCTCTTTTGCTGTGTCTTGTTCGGAGGCAGTGATTTAAGTACGGCCCATACCGGGTCCGTATCTGCACGCAATGTCGCTACTGCCAACCCGAACACCGCTGACATTGTCCTCTTCGCCTCCGCCGCAACAGTTGGCGCCCCACGCTTCACGGTCTTGGTGAGGATATTTAGAACATGCGCTGATGTAATTTGGCGAACAGGAAGCTTGCCAATGGAGGGAAACACAACGCGCTCAAGCATGTCGAGGCGGCGCACTTTTGTTACCGGTTCCCAGCTCTTCAGCGCGAGCCACTCTTTGGCGATAACTTCGAATGTATTCTCTGAGTCCTGCTCTCGCTTGATACGTTCGATCTGGCGATTTTGAACGGGGCTAATGCCCAGTTTGACCAACTTCCGCGCTTTATCGCATTTTTCACGTGCATCTGAGAGACTCACGCTTGGGTAGTCCCCCAAAGCGAACCAAGATGCCTTGTCGCCTAATTTGAACCTTTAACGCCACGCCTTGATGCCGTTCGGCTTGATTTCGAGATACAAGCCGCGACGGTCATTGATGCGGTACAGCTTGTCTTTTGGCTTTGCCGTGCGGCAGTGCGCATCCGTCAACATATCGAGTGTGCTTGTAGGCAAAAGTTGGGATAACTCATCATATACACTTTTTTTCGCCTGTCCAAAATCATATACACCTGTATATCCAATTTTCCGTTGTGAGGCATTGCAATTTTTCGCAACATCCAGAAATGAAAATGCCCTCATAACAGAGGGCACATGTGGCATTTCCAGGCGAATCAGCAACGTCCTGAAATCGCCGGCAATCGCTGTGACAGCTTAGACGTTGAACAGGAAGTTCAACAAAATAAAGCTGATTTTATTAAGAAAAATCAAAATTTGATAGATTTGTACCCACTAGCATACCCACCTTACGTTTTCATACCCCACATAAAGCTCCTCATTTCACTTGGGGAGTAGATAGAGACTCAAAAAAATCCATCAATTCATGCATTGTCGTGCTCGGATTAATCTCTCCATCACGCTGCGCATCAGCCAATGCCCGCGCAGAATTTCGTCGAGCAACCTCGAACTCAGGAAGAAGAGCATCGAACATTCCCTTTTCGCCGCCCTTCGCATAATCCTTCATGCACTTCTTAGTCTTTAAATCAGCTACAAGCCGATCTCCCGCAGAAGCGCCTCCAACCGACGTGTATGCCTTCCTTGTATAACCGAAATGAAGTAAATACCAAAATTCAAAACATGGATAGGAGGGAACGACTACCACTTTCTCATTAAATTTAGCCATCCTCAATGCCTCGTGGAAAGTCTCGTGACTGTCACGGTCTATGGCACAAAACACCCTATCGTATTGCTTCGTCCGTTCAATTGCAGCAGTAACGATTCCCTTTGGATCGGTTTTGCCAATATGAGTAATTTCGACTTTAACGTGTACTCTAAAATATATGGTGGCATCCTCAAGATATTTCCGAGCGGATTTGCTGTCCTCACAAATGACTAGAACTGTTGGTTGCGCCTTGAATCGAGCGCCGCCGCGTCCAAAAGAATTCGCGCTGCGGGCCATGTTTAGCTTGTCCTTAACACAGGCAACCCCCGATATCTACCTTCGTAGTATCGCTTTTCAACATCTTCGCTCTCGCGACCATCAAACTCATGGATCGATCGGAGACGAGTGGCCCCATTTCCATCTCGCTCCGTAACCCAAATTTGATCACGCCTCAACAATTTTGTGTCCATCAAATGAGTGTCATGAGTCGTGAAGATGAGTTGTGCGCACTCATCATATTGCAGATATTTTTTGATTAGAGCGGCTACAATCTCGGGGTGTAGGCTGCTATCCAGCTCATCAACAGCGACCATTTTAAAAGGTCCCCCTGTGTCCGCCAGTACGCTCCAAGGAAGCCAAAACCCGATGAGGCCTTTAGTTCCCTCGGACTCCTCCTCAAAGTCAAACTCAGCCTCTCCCAACGCTGTACGATGCGTAAATGTAGTCTTCATCACCGTAGAGTTTTTCGAAACTGATACACCATCATCAAATAGAGAAGAAATACTTGGCTTTTTTGACTCAACCTCTTGAGTGACAACTCGCATAGCGGTAACAGGAACATCTACTTCCTGTAAGAAAGATGCAACTTCAGTACCCAATTTAGGTGTTCTACCGACTAATGTTTGAGAGGTTTTAGCCCACGTAGACATTCCCTTAGAAATAACCAGCATGCCGTTCGATAGCCACTGAAACGGCAAACGAAGCTGCTGAAGCTCCTCACTGCTGTTCGCTACAGCTTGAGAGATGAAAAGCGAAGTCGGTCCGGTAAGCCTACGCCACGCAGTATGCAATTCAGTTCCGCCCTCAAGCTCTGAACTAATCCTGTACTGATCACCTTGTCCCTCAACAAAACTCCGTTGATAAAGCATGCATTCACGTCCTTTGGGATAAGCAGTCAATCGCTCTTCTACAATTCTTTCAGCAGTAACAAAAAGCTCAAATTGATAACGTAAGCCCTTATAAATAAAGTTAACATCAAAGCAACTTGGTTTTTCAGCAAGATTTGTATCGAACCGAAATGGCGATACTGGAATAACTTTTGTAGTCGCTGGGGGAGCGTTAACCAGGTTCGGAATGACACTAATCGCTTTAAGTAAATTGCTCTTACCTGAAGCATTCGGGCCATAAATTGCTGCAACCTTCAAGAGATCAGGCAATTTTTCCCCAACAACATTGGGCGAAAAAACGTTCTCACGTTTCCTCAAGCGCGGTGCGGCTACCATGGAAATGGTTTGCCGTTCGCGGAACGACCGAAAATTACTTACGGAGAATTCAATTAACATACGGAAATCTCGCAGATGGATATGCTTTCATAGCACATATTATGACTGAATCCACAAGTAAGTGCATTTTTTCTGCACTTCGCATAATTTACCTCAACAAAGCGGATGAAGCACAGCCAGATAGAAGGCTCCTGCACAGCACATCGAACGTCCAACCGTCTCCGACGGCCCTACCGGGGGTCTCTCGCTTGCGAGGCGGCGGGGACAGGGGGAGAACCGCATCCCCCTACCCCTTGCTGAGAGCGTAGGTCACTGCGACGGCGTCAAGGGCTTTCGCGGCATATCCTCGCCGATAAACCCGGCTGCGGTATTCCACGTCCCTTGACCCCATCTCCGTTTATTTACGCTAAACATCCCATCGTCTTCAGTCAGGAAGTAGGCTCATCGCTTCGTCAGCGCAGCTAGTACGTCAGCGTGCGTGGCAATCACACGTTTGGCAGCTTCCAATACTAGGTGCCTTACCGCTTCGCTCGTCAAGTCGAGCGAAATCGGACGTACTGGTTTGCCATTTAGAGCGGGCTTGATGCCATAACGTTTTTCGATGTCTATCATTGAGCTTTTTGGCATTACTTGTACTCACAATTTCAGACTATGGCCGGTGTAAATTAGGCAGTCCAGACGGTGCAGATAAGACGCTTACGGTTGCCCAGCCGGAGGTGGACGACCAGCCCAGCGCCCCTCAATCCAAGCCTCCCAATCCCAAACGTACGCCAACGCTTCCTCGCCCTGCAGCACAGGACACGCAGAACCACGTAACGCCTTCGTAAAGTGGCTGCGCCATGGATCGGGAATCTCCCGAATCCGAATAAAGTATCGTCGGCCAGCATGCATATAAACTGGCACGGCATGAGCTAACTCTTGTAAATTCATCCTCAAACGCCCCTGGCTTTAGGTCACTCTTCGATGGAAATCGCAGCTCCTACCAGGCGAACTATTGTTAGGCCCTAAGAAGCAGTTGGCGCTATATCCTCATCGATGAAGCGGCACATGATATTCAACGCTCCCTTGACTGACGTACCGAGGAATTTTCACGCATAAACACTCAGATCGCGAGCGCCGCTCGGGTTTGCCCTTGAAGGGCAACTCGACTTCAGGGGCAACATCCAACAATATAATCATGCGTGCAACCCGAGTCGGCGCAACTCAAATTTCAAGGCGACCTGCTGGCCTGACATCAAAACATGCTCTCCTTCGCGCCAATCGCCGCAAGACACATCGTCAGCGGTAACACCAGCTGCGTGTAGCTCATGAGCCAAGTCAAGCAAATCGAAGCGCTCGAAGCAACGCCCATCTTCCATCTTCGCCATGAAACCGACATCGCTCAGGTGAACATATGTTTTCATTTATTTCCCTTGGATCATTGAGCCAGATCAACGATTTTCAGTAGTCTGGGTCGCTTCGTCGTCAGCGCCGACGGTCAGGTTTCAGATGCTTTTCGCGACATTTCCTCGTCGATAAAACCTCTTAAGATATTCAACGTGCCCTTGACTGATGTTCCGAATATATTCACGCATAAACACTCAGAAGTCGAGTGCGCGTCGTGATTGAGCTGAGTTGCCATCCTCATTTAGTTGAGCCGTTACCCCGTCCAACCATTCCATGATAATCCCAGAATCGCAACAACATACTGCGATGAAACGTTCGTTCATCAGCCTGTTGCAGCTGTTGCAAATAGCAATACAATTTACCCTAGTCCTCTAAGACCTTTGCAGATACCACGAGCACTAGATCGGTCTGAGTCTTGCTGTCCGACCCAGCGGACCATGATGCAGGCAGGAAACTCAACCCAGATTTCGATTCCGACGACTGGGTATCCTGCAATCCGCCCAAGAGCATTACGTCACCATCTTTAAGACCTACGGTGGTGGTCAACTGGCGCAGAATGAGTGTCGGGGACCCGACAAGCCCGCTAGTATTCGACTTGAAGCTACTGATCTGCGCGTCCACGTCCAGGCTAATCTCTCCGCTGCCCAGTACGCGAGGCAAGGCGTCGATGATGACCCCGGACGGCGTATACACGATGTTTTGAACCCGATTGCCTGCATTGTCGTTTCCACTACTGGAAACAGTGGCCGTCTTGTCACCTACCGTCAATTTAAGCTTGGTCCTGTCATAGCCAACAAGACGGCTGTTCGTAACCTGTTTGAAACGGGTATCGCTGTTCAGCGCATCAATGACCAGCTCAAAGCGTGTGTTCTTCAGGCTGATGACCGAACCCGAATTAGTTGTACCGAGCGAGGCTCCCAGCTTGGCCCCCAGAAAGGAAGCTGCCAATGAAATTCCTCGGCCAGAGCCGCTGCTGTTAGTGACTTCAATCCACGATGCCGAGACGTCGACCATCTTGGCGTGCGTGTCGAGACTGCGGCACAACGAAAGCATCTTGGAAACAGCTGCTTTAGAGCCAGTAAGCACCACCAATTCACCAGCGACGGTGGCAGCCTTAGCACCGAAACCGGCGGCGACGACTGCGGCCACGAACTCGCTGGTCCGATGAATGGGCGCAAAAAGTTCCGATTCCTCGTCTTCCTTCCGGATTTGAAAACCTGCGGTATCTGGCAGCACGTGACCAGCGATGCCAATGGGCGCGATTTGCGGGCTAGTGATGCCCAATGCCTGACTTGCCGAGTGCGCAGGTAGCGGCTGGCTCGCAATTGCATCCTGCGGGCCGATCTCACGATTCAGCGACAGGTAGTAGATGCCGCCCTTGAGCGTCGTCGTAATCCCCTCGCGCAGCAGCAGGTCTTCAACGAAGCGTGGCAGCTCGGCGGCGTCGATGTTCTTTACATTGATCGTAATTCGTTTGTCGATTCCGATAACGTCGGGGGATACCACGAAGTCCCGGTGCATGATCGCCTTAAACATAGCTTCGCCGAACGCCATCAGCGGCGTGGCATTGAAGCTCAGTGAGACAGGAGCCGGGGCCGGGGCGGCAATCGCCAAGACTGGGGCGAGGATCAGGGCCGACAGAAAGCGCCTCATTGCGCGCCTCCTCTGACCCACAGTCCCGTTTCGATTTCGGCCTCCCATCCGCTGGCACCAGACTTGAAGCGCAGCGGCGATACAACACGGCCATCGGAGAGAACCACGCTCACCGAACCGGAGTTGGTAAGAAACCCTTTACCGGTAACGGTCTCGGAGAACTTGACCGGCTTGGCAGCATCGGCCACGGCGGCAGAGGGGGTGAAAAACATCGGCCCAAGTACATGGGAGCCTACGCCCCCGAGTACGAGGCCAAACATTAGCGCGATTGAGAGAAACTTGGTCATGTGCTTGTGCGGTGGTTTGGGAGGGATCGGGCGGTCTGCGAGCAATTCGTAGTCCTGGGGAATACGTACAGGGCCAACGAAGCCAGGACGGATGCCGGTGCGTGACTGCAAGTGCCAGCTAGGCAGCAAGCAGTGGATAGCGTGCGGGTAGCTGTCCGAGAACACTTGTGTGGTGTTATAGGCGCGGTTCAGGTCATCTCCACGGAAGTGCCAGCGGTCGGCGACGATGCCTTCCGGAGAGCAGCCGAGGCGCACCACGCCGATATGCATGCGAGGCAGTGAGCCATCGCTGAAACCAGCGGTGACAAGCTTGAACGCGGCTGAAACGAACGGCACTTTCATCCGATCGAGGCGGCTCATGCGCACCACGTACTCGAACAGGCTATCGCGCAACTGCTTGTCAATCTGGCTGATGTTCTGACAGATGAAGTACACATCCCATCCGTACTTACGTGCATGGATCGCCCATTCCAGCAGCTCCTTACGTCCACCAGCTTGGAAGTCCCGAGTATTCAACCAGGATGCGCACTCGTCGAGAAACAGCGCCCCGTTGTGCGACTCATCGAAACCGGGGAGAAGCTGCGGCGCGGGCGGCGTGTACTCGAACCCCTTGGCGGTGTATTTGAGCACAGGCTCGAAGTCGATGAAGCGATTGCCTGAGCCGATGGCGTACAGGTCCGCCGACGTGGGTTTGTCCGGCACGCGAATAACGGTCTGCTTTGACTGCCCCGGCATCATATGTTCCATGAACACGTCACAGTTTGTCGCAACGCGCTTGCCAGCGCGCAGGTAGTCGCGCAACAGCTTCATCGCACCCTTGCCCTTGCCGCTTCCGAGCTTGCCGGTGATAGCGTAAACGGCCATGTCAGATCAGCTTGTCGAGGATGGTCTTCTTGTACGTGTATAGGGCGCATGCTGCCCACACGCTGCAATACACGCTGGCGAGCGTGTACGTAACCGGGTTGAACGCAAGCGACAAACCTACCGCGAAGTTAGGGTGAGACTGACTAATGCCTTGAATGACGGGACCGCAAACAACGTTTGCGCAGACCTGACCAGCGGCCCATAACGCTGCGACCATTGCCGTTAGCGTGGTGACGGCCCAAACGCGCATCCCGACTTTGGCGCTGTTCTCAAAGCCAAGATAACCAATAAGAGTTGCCCACATTATGATGCTCCTAATTGACGGCCAGTGCGGCCCGTATTTGCTGGACACAGCCCAGCAGGCAGAAGAAAGCCAAGACGCCATTAATGAACGTCTGAAAGGTGGCAAGCGGGGAGCAAATGTCCATCATCACCGCACCAGTACCATTGGGGCCATCGATCATGGGATTGACGCAGGCCGCAGTCGGAATTTTCGGTACAAACGACCAAGTGAAACGGTTAGATACGATATTTATCTGCGACTGAGAATAAGTATTCCAAGAGCCAATATTGTCCGTGATCGATTTCGTGTAATCGGTTGTGGGTTGATCGGCAGGTGCGGTGATTTGACAACGAGGCTGCGAAGAGCCACCACATGCCGTGCTAGTGGTCTGGGCATTGGCCGAGGCTGTCACTGCAAGGCCTACGAGGAATAAACCCAGCTTTAGGAAAGGGAATCGTCTCATGATCAGTCCCGAATGGCAGATTGAATTTGGTTAACACAGCCGTAAACACACAGCACACCAAGCACAGCGTTGATAAAGAATGAGAGGCGGTCGAACCAGACGCAAATATCCATGTTGATGGTAACGTTGCCTATGGGACTTTTGAGTGATGGGTTTTTACAGGCTGCCGTGGGGATCGATGGAATGAAAGACCAGTTGAACTGACTTGAGCTAATCGCATCAAGCTTACCTTTCATGCCCGTGTCGGCAGTCCGGTTGGCGGTGTTGGTATCACTGGACTTGACACTAGTGGCATCGTCGCGTGCAAACTCAACGCTGCATGCGCTTTGACCGGGGCCACCACACCCCAAGCCGTTGTCGGGTTTCTCGGGAGGCGTAATGTTGACGTGAACGATGACATAGCCGCCGGTGCTAGGATCATATGCACCGGTGTCGAGGCCAGTCTTGCTGCCATCTGACTTAGTGATGCTGATGTCGAATCCATTACCAGCATTGGCACCTACCTCGACGGACTGGGAGCCATCCTTGGATGCAAGCGTCAGTTTGGCCGTATCGGACAAGCCATCGCACGCCGGGTTCGCCTTATCCGTCAACATTTGCTTAGTCGCAGGGTCGAACAAAATTTCACAAGTTGTATCGGCAGGCTTTTTCACCGCAGATACATTCGTGAGATCGCACTTGCTCGAATCAGAAGTCGATGCGCTGTAGCCAGGATCACAGGTAACATCAACATCGCGGGCCTGATCAAAGAACACAACAGCTTTTCCTCTAACATCAGTGCTAACGTTAAGGTCACCTGGGCGTGGACCTTCAGAGGGAATGCGAATCGAATATGAATATCGATCAGACGTAAGATAACGTGCGTCTAGGGCCGCATTACTTGCATCTGCTTTCGCAAGACAGTCAGCGCCCTGAGCTAACCCTTCCTCGGAGCTAGGACTAATATCTATACGAAATTTGCATGTAACAACTTTGGCGACAAAGGGAAAAGCTCGGTCTGGTGCGAACATCTGCTTGACAGTAATAACACCGGCAACGTGTACGTCACCATATGCATGTGACTGTTGGGCCATCCAGATACGGGTAGACTCAGCAGAAGGATCGTTGGCAGGTTCGGTCGGATTTTGTGCATGAACGCCGATGCTAATCGGACCGGTAGGAGGCGGAGGTGGGGGATTACCGCTAGCCGCAATCTGTGGCTTCGGTGTCACATCACGCTTGGCACTACCCGCTGCAGGGTCATTGAACTTTTTCGGATCAGGATTTTGCCGCTTGGTATCAGGCTTGAGACTAACCGTAATAGCCGGCCTCGGCTGTTGGGTTGAAGCAATCGGCGTCTTGCTGGTGCAAGGCGCGCTCAATGCGAACTTATTGCAATCCCACCAAAGAATCGCACTAATGATCCCGGTCTGCCCCGCAATCAAATCACCGATTAGGATAGAACCACCAGTCAGCTCAAGCAGCCAAGCCGCGATGATAGGGACGATGGCTTGCGAGCGCATAGGAACGACTACCAGGGCGACGGAAACGAAAGTGACAGCGATGATTTTCTTGAAAGATGCCATGGTGTGAAGCCCATAAAAAACGGCCAGAGTCGTTAAACACTGGCCGAGCGTAGAACCCGGAAAGGGGATTAGCCTGCTTTGCCGAATGCCTTCTTCATCATCTTGATGCCCCAGAAGCCACCTGCGACCAGCACGGCGACTGCGAACGCCGCAGTGATGTAGGTCTGCGCCTGCGTGGACAGCGCAGTAATGGCCTCAACGCCCGGGTCGCCAGCTGCGAAGGCTGCGCCGGTAGCGACCATTGCCGAAACGGCTACCAACGCCTGTTTGGTGATTACTTTCATGTGTAACTCTCTAAAAAATGCCGTTAATAAAACCCTGGTTTGGCGACGCCGGGGAGTACTTCGAAAACTTTTATCTCGGCAAGCCATGGGCTTAGTCAAGCGACTCGATAGCCTGGCGGGCAATACGTCGAAGCGCGCCGCCCGCATAGCCCAGACCGAACGCAGTTAGGCAATAGCCGACAACCTGGTAGATGGTCATTTGTGGTCCACGATCCGATGAATAACGTACTTGACAAGATAGACAGCAGCGACAAATAGTCCAGTCAGGAATAGGATCGGCCCGAGCGACTCGAACAGGCTAGTCATCGCTGTCCTCCGGCAATCCAACCGAGAGCGAACAAGACAACAACTGCAATTGAAATCACAACTTCAGATGAGACAACATCCATGTCTTCCTCGCCTAGCAACGATTACTCTTCGATGAGATCGAGCGTATGCTCAACCGGCACTACCTTCACAACCTCACCGGTTTGCTTATCCTTCGTTTCATACGGCTTGCGCTGAAAACCGCCCAACACACACGGAACTGAGATTTCCTCGCCCTTATCGCCCAGACGAGCTTTGCTACGAATCTCAACCATCTGCGGCCGCGAATAGACATCGGCCGCAGGCGTGATCACCTGTGTGTAGCGCTTTCCTTCATAGGTTTTGGAACCCTCGATACGACCGCTCACCATCACCTGCATTGCCTTGCTGGCCTGATGACCCTTCTTGTCGTCCATCTTCATCATTACGTTCGATTCCGCCATTTTTTATTCCCCTAAACTATCTGCATAATTTCCGGCTTGCGTGCTACTTCTCACGATTGCGCGCCGGTACAAAACACAATCGCTTGCTAAACCTTTGAAGCTATTTTTAATGCACTGATGGCGTGCGCAAGCCTGTGACGGGTACCTCATGGAGGTCCCTATATTTTTCGCGCAGGTATTCCAAATGCGCGCTCGGGGCACCTGGTGCCCGTTTCCGATGCCGCACATAGACAGCGATGTGGTCCACCTCGGCACGTCGAGTGTGATTACGATCAGAAATTCGTCCCGCATCGAAGGACGGAGAGGGAATTTTATTTTTTGGCTGATACGCTAGCTCGGCTTCTACCGGCTGCGTATACTTATTTACACTAGTCCAAGTAGAGGCAGAAGCGGCCGCGATTCGAGTCCAGGGTGGAGATGGGCACGCCCTGACGCTATGACCGGCAAAGGAAGACGCGACGCTCTCGCCGGGCCCTGTGATCGTCCATTGGTAACGCACGGACTCATAAACGATTTGTGGCTGGCACGCCAGATACACGCCTACAGGCTTTTCCACTTCCTCAGTCTCATACCGGCCAGCGACCATCACCTCTCTCGAAGCCAGCCGTATCTGTGTATCGCGGCCACATTGAGGTCCGCCCATAGCCCAAATGAATCGCGCGAAATCCGCCCGCTGTACAACTGCCGGATCATCCGATTCAACCTTTTGCGTCGCTTGGTACGCGTCACGAATTAGGTCATCCGCGTGCAGCAAAGCACCTTCATCTAAACGGCTTAGCTCGCGCCATACCGAGATTTGCGGCCCGCCAATTGGTTGGAACTGACGAATATCCCAAACTTGCGCCCAATACGTCACACGCTGGGACGCCGTCAATTCAACATCACCGAATCTGTCCACAGTAATGACGTAAGTCTCCCCACTTTCGAAAGTCTTATGATCGCCTACGCCCGTCCCATCGATATTCTTGCTTACGTACTTGGCGATGTAACCCGCTGCGGTCCCCTTCCCTGCCTCGATCTTGACCAATTTGACTCGGTTTTTCTGGGCACCATCCTCGTCTCCATCCATTTGCAGCGCGTACTTACGGATTACACGCTCCATGATCTCAACCTCGTGCGGAGCTAAGAACAGCAGCATGTGCCAGTGCGGACAGCCGTCTGTATGAGGCTCTGCAATACGGAAACCATAAGGCCTGATGCCACGACGATGGAGTGCTGAACGAATCAAGGCCCACACGCCAACTAGATACCTTTGCGCGTCGGATGGCGTAAAGTCTTTGTAACCATCGTTCGTACCACCTACGCTATGGAATTTACTGGGACAAGTAATCGTCCAGAACATACCTACATGACCCAGCACGCTCGCCACCTCTTCAAATCCTCGAATACGTAGCATCAGTTCACCACGACGAATCGCCTTGTTCGCAGTCCCCAGCGTAGCCAGCTTGGCTAAGCTGTACACATCACCGTACTCATTAGTAGCGATACATAATTCCAACAATTTTTGGTTCTCATTGTTTTGCGCCGCCTGCGCTATCGCTATTTCACGGCTGATGTAAGGATCAGCACGCAAGTGTGTCAGGCCAAGCTGTATCGACGTGTGTTCAAACCGGCGCACAAGTTCCTTGCGCAACCTCCGTCGCCACCATCCCTTATCAACAGCACGCGCGATATACCCGCCCAGGGTTCTGGCCACGGGTTCTGAAACGCCTCGGCGCGCGCACACTTCGGCAATACCTGCCTGAATAGCGTCAGCGGTCTGGATGCGATCACAAACTAAATAGCACTCCCTTGCCGCTTGTTCCGCAGCCACCGAAATAGCGATGGGCCCAGTCATAACACCGTATTGATCTACCAACGGTAGACGCAAATCGTCAGCCAATAAGGCATCAATTACGCGCTGTCGGCGCATGTTCAATCCACCAAACAAACGATGCACGGCATTTGCCATACGTAACGGTATCCCCATGTTCTGCATCAGTGCACCTTACTGGCAGGATTGTTCATAGGCGTGTCACACATGCATTTCTGTATCACGATTAGTTCACACAACAACCTTTGAAGTGCATTCCAAACGATATCTCGCTCTCGCGTATCAAAAGACATAAGGCTGCTAGTGGCGCGCTCCGCAGGAAAATTTGCAGCCATAACGGCGACAGTACGGGCTGAGATTGGCGCGCGCATCCAAAAAATTCCACGGACAGCTTCTGCATCAACGGCACGAATAGCCGGGTTGAAACCAGTCATTTGCATGGACCTCTTCATGCCGCAAGTTCCCTTGAAATCAAAGTATTCTGACGAACAGGTCCGCCCATGGCGGACACACGGCAAAATTCGCCCGCACCCGCTACCGCGTGCACGTTCGAGCTTTGCCGTGTAGCTGTACCAGGAGCGTCAACAACCATGAAAATGGGCGGGGCTGAACTGCGACGAGACTCAACAAGTTGTCCTATACTTTCCCGAATCGGACAGCCAAACTCAGTTCCAGGCGCAGGTGCAGCGAGAGCAGCTTCAGCAGCAGCAAGGTCTGCAGATGGGACACGTGCGCCATGAGGATAAATAATCTCAACACGTAAAACACCTTCCAAATGTTTCGAAAGGTATTCGCGTTTCATCTGCCGAGCGGTCAATACGCAAAGTAAGAAATCGTCGAAAGCAGCTTGCGAAAGCATGGTTGCACCGGCGTAGATTCGATACGTAAACACTGACTGCACGCAAGGAGAGGTTCCGGCGATAGGCTTTAATGGCAAGGGGCGTGGCCCAGCAGCCATTTCAAAAGGAGGGCGACAGAGAGTCATCATTCTGAATCTCCATCTGCACGCAAGATGTGAGAAAAGACCGATGACCAATGTGGCTCATCACGCATCGCGGCACGCTCAGGGTGCGACCACCATTCCAACCTCGTGGCGGATTGGTTAGTCGAATATTGAGCAATCCTGTCTATCGCCTGGGCAATACCATTCTGCCTCAGAGCGGTCTGTCCGTGACCGATGGCGATTGCACACTCAGATTGGTGTGGGGAATGGTTCAATTGCGATTCCCCGCAATCCAAGCGTTTAATTCATGCTGAAGAAATCCAACAGCAGACTTATCGGAGGTTCCCAGGCGAACTGGGCGTGGAAAAGATGGATCGAGCTTGACACGTCGCCATACGGTAACGCGAGACAAGCCAAGCATTTGACATACAGCTGGGATGCGCAGAATTTGCATGAACCACCGTGAAACAAGTTAATCGTGGTGGCATTCTGGCTATTGATGAAGCGAAATTAAAGGGAGTTTTTAAAGATAGATTTCTCCCCAATGATGATCGACGGTTTCACCTCATTGGGGAGGAGCAAGCATCTCACGCATGACGCGGCTCGGCTCGGCTCTACAGCATCGAAGATCAACTCGGTGCGAACGGGAAAGCGCTTGTCACCGCTGCAATGACTCTGCCTTCGCCCTTGTAGAAATAGGTGTAGTAGCTCAGACTCAACCTTATACTTCGCTTCTAAGCACCGGCAGGTTTCGCCCCAAAGCGGGCGTACCCGTCACCTGATGCTTGCCTAGGAGGCGAATGCACCGCCAACAAGACTCCTCATTGGGTACTTGTTCATTTGCTGTCATCGTTGAGCTCACGGACCACAGCAGGGAAGTACTCGATACGGCCATCAGACATCTTTTCGGGGTAGAACGAGCGCCCGTCCCACCCATCAATGGCCTCGACCACGGCGATGAATCTTTTAAAAGGACCACGCCTTCCAGATGCGAACGGCGCGTAGACGTGAGGGACTTGCACGCACTCGTCGCCGAGATCATCAATGTCCAAAACATCTTCAAACAGCACAATGCCGACAACTTCGACCCACGCTTGGTTCGCTTTCGGAATGTTGCTCCAGAACTCGAATATAGTCTGCCGCTTATCGTCGTGCCCGTCTTCGCCCAACCAAGGGTCGTCGTGTGTACCGCTTCTCGCGTCGTTCACGGCCATCGCGGCATCCCACGATTTGCCATCGTCTGAGAGGTATGCGAAGTAGCGTTGCACACAAAACTTAAGCCCGTCAAACGACATGCCCCGGTACGGCCACACCATCCACTGCGGATTCTTTTTGAAGTCAGCGAGGTCATCGATGTATGGGTACTCTGTGGCGTCAGGTGAGCGCAGCAATAATGCCGCGTGAGAACGGTCTTTCAGAATGCGGTGCGTCTTCCGCTTCATCACCAACCGAGCTCGCAGGTCGGCTCGTTGTGAGCGCCGACGGATGGTCAGAGAAACGCCGAAGTAGGCGAATAAGAGGTGGTCGTTTTCGGGGCGGAAGAGCCGGTCCTCGAGCTCAGCCTTACCCCAGAGATGCCACTCCTCGATTTCCATCTCGCGACACTTTTTAGCAAAGCCATCGCGGGCTTTTTTGGAGAAATCGCAAGCAGCCGTGAACACAAGTCCGTGAAGCCGCTCATCCTCGCCGAGCACGGTATCGTCCAAGTATTTGACCAACGCAGTCGGCCCAATGGCGCGCTCACGCTTGCACTGGATGAGCCAGAGCCTATCATCAATGCCCTCGTTGAAGGTCGATCGCTCTTCGACCGTTTCGCCTTCTTCCGCTGAAGCAGAGGGCTCGGCCTCCCTCGCAACGATCTCGTAGCCTCGCGCATCAAATCCATCGTCGCCGCCTGAGCGCCCCGTGGCCTCAAGCCGCCGCCATGGTTTAAACTCGTACGCAAGCTGACGCACGAGGTCTTCAAATCTCTTTGGGTCCAGGTCTTCGAAGTGCAGGGGTCCAATGGTACGGGTGGTGGCCATGTAATATCCCAAGAAAGCGTTTGCAGTCGCTCCGGCCGAGCCGTTGCTGCCCCGGTACGAAAGCTGGCCTTGGCGACCAGCTGGTCGTGGCCGTCAACTGACTTTACGCTCGACAGCCAACCGGCTGATCGCAGCGATTCCTGCCTCCATTTTCTCACGTGCGGAGCTGTTGGCCGAATGAACGAAGATAATTGGAGGATTAAAGCCGCGCAACGCGACCGCTTCCTCAATCCACAAGATGACGTCATACCCGGTACCTCGCTCATCATCTCCAAGATCATGGTCGAGGCTGATCTCGACAACCTCGCCGGAGGTCAATAGAGATACCGCCTCATCAGGCCAGTACACTCGAGTCCATCCTTCAGGTGTATTTCGCTCGTCGTCGAGGTAGACCTTCATTTCTTATACTCCAGAGACAGTAAATGGAGGTAAATCCTCAAGGTCGTTTTCGCGAACAATTTTATCCAGGTAAACCAACCCAAATTCATGGTGTTTGTGATGTTCGTCGTGGAACTCCCACTCAAAACCTTTTGAAAGCGTAGCCAGACAATTGTTAGCACTATCTGCGGCAGTACGTTTCTCCCCATCACCACTAAAAGGCACATGAGCAGCCTCGAATAATGCTGCAAGAAATTTAGCTGAGCAATAGTCAGAGCACTTATAAAGATTTTTGCTCCATCTTACGGATATGCCGTACTCGTGACATAGGACAACAAAACGCTTCCCGACAAAGGTAATCACGTCTCGCTTGCTTCTAAGCCCACAGATAGCTTTGCTGGCGACGTTCAGTGCTTCAGCAAAGTCATGTGTGAGGTCTAGTGAGGACAAATTGCAATGCGCTAAGGCATCAGCCTCGGAGTCGCTTAGCGCATCAATTTTTTCCTTGAGCTTTCCTGCCAGATCACGAATATCACTAAATTTATCCAGTTGCCTTGGCCTGAAATCCATTCGACCATCAATGAGTACCCTTGCGTAATCAGCAAGCGACACGAAAGCGCGGACACACTCGTCACGTTTTGATACTTTATAGGTTTCACAAGCTTTCAATGCACGGTCAACCAACCCAGCCATTGAGCTATCAACATCGATCCCAAGTTGCGACGCAAACTCCGGAAAATTCATATTTTTGCTTTCCAAGTATCCAGTAGATCAGCCCAATCCTGCATCATGCCTCGGCGCTCGTCCAAGTATGTCGCATGATTGTAGGTACGCCGCACTGCGTTGGGTTCAGCATGCGCTAATTGAGCCTCAATTACATCATGTCGATAGCCCAGCTCATTTAGGCGTGTACTCCCGGTCGTCCTAGTGCCATGCGGACTATATTTTTTTGCCCAACCTAATTTTTTAAGCGCCTGCCGCAATGCAGCGTCTGCCATAGGGCGGGCACGATCATCACGATTGGGAAACACGTACTTAGTGTGGCCCGTTACTGGCCCCATTGCTTTTAACAACTTTACGGCTTGCTCAGGCAAGGGCAGCACATGTTCGCGACGTGCTTTCATCCGTTGTGCCGGGATTTTCCAAAGCGCACTATCAAGATCAAATTCTTCCCATTCAGCTTGGACTGACTCGTTCGGTCTCACCAATGTGAGCCACATCAAGCGGAATGCATTAAGCGTCTGAAAGTTGCCTCCGTGGCCTTCAAAATCGACAAGCAGCTTGCCAATTTCCTCAACCGACAAAGCTCGTTTGTGCTGCGTTTTATTTGGTGGTAACGCCTTTCGTACCGCCCATACGGGGTCCGTATCTGCACGCAACGTTGCAACAGCAAGTTCAAACACTGATGACATGGTTCGCTTCGCCTCAGCAGCAACCGTTGGTGCACCACGCGCGACCGTTTTATTTAAGATATCAAGGATATGTGCGGACGTAATCTGACGCACTGGCAGCTTGCCAATTGATGGGAATACTACCCTCTGAAGCATGTCCAGCCGGCGCGTCTTAGTGACGTCCTCCCAGTCCTTCAGCGCCAACCATTCCTGAGCAATCACCTCAAAGGTATTACCGGAATCCAGTTCCCGCTTCACACGTTCAAGCTGCCGGTTCTGAACAGGACTTATACCCTGTTTAACTAGCTTACGAGCTTCGCCACACGCATCCCTAGCATCGGCCAGACTGACATCAGGATAGTCCCCCAGTGCAAACAAGGACTCCTTGCTGTTCAACTTGAAACGATAGCGCCACGCCTTCACTCCGGTAGGCTTTATCTCAAGGTAGAGACCTTTAAAATCGTTGATCCGGTACAGCTTTTCGCGGGGCTTCGCGTTGCGACAGTGTGCATCAGTCAGCATCAAGTTTCACAGGTTAGAGATGATTCTTGATTGTACCCACCATTTTTCACAACAACAAGGGATTGTACCCACCCACATACCCGTGATTTCGGTGAATACACATGAAATATCGTGAAACACCTGGCAACAAAAAAGCCGCGAAATTCGCGGCTTTTTATAGGTAAAAGCGTTGTTTTTTACGGGTATGAGAAACGATATGATACCCGTTGAAACAGCAGTGACAAGTTAGACGTTGAACAGGAAATTCAGCACGTCGCCATCCTTGACCACGTATTCCTTGCCTTCGGCGCGCATCTTGCCCGCTTCCTTGGCGCCGGCTTCGCCCTTGTAGGTGATGAAGTCGTCATAGGCGATGGTTTGCGCGCGGATGAAGCCGCGTTCGAAGTCGGTGTGGATCACGCCGGCCGCTTGCGGTGCCGTGTCGCCCACATGGATAGTCCAGGCGCGCACTTCCTTCACACCCGCCGTGAAGTAGGTTTGCAGGCCCAGCAGCTTGTAGGCGCTGCGGATCAGGCGGTCCAGACCGGGCTCTTCCAGGCCCATGTCAGCCAGGAAAGCGCCCTTGTCGGCGGCATCCAGATCGGCGATTTCCGCTTCCATCGATGCGCAGATGGCGACGATGGGCGCGTTTTGCGATTGTGCGTAGGCCGTCAGCTGGTCCAGCAGCGGGTTGTTGGTAAAGCCCGTGTCGGACACGTTGGCCACGAACATGGCTGGCTTGGCCGTGATCAGGCACAAGGGCTTGATCAGTTCCATTTCGTCGGCGTCCAGGCCCATCGCGCGCACCGGTTTGGCGTCGTTCAGGTAAGGCATCATGCGTTCCATGATGGCCAGCAGCTTGGCCGCGTCCTTGTCGCCCGAGCGGGCTTTCTTGTTTTCGCGGTGGATCGCTTTTTCCACGGTGCCCATGTCGGCCAGCGCCAGTTCGGTCTGGATGACTTCGATATCGTCGAGCGGGCTGATCTTGCCGGCCACGTGGATGACGTTGTCATCTTCAAAACAGCGCACGACGTTGACGATGGCGTCCGTTTCGCGGATGTGCGACAGGAACTGGTTGCCCAGGCCCTCGCCCTTCGATGCGCCAGCCACCAGGCCGGCGATGTCGACGAATTCCACGATGGCGTTGACCGTGCGTTCCGGCTTGACGATGGAGGCCAGCGCATCCATGCGGGGATCCGGCACTTCGACGACACCGACGTTCGGCTCGATGGTGCAGAACGGATAGTTTTCAGCCGGAATGCCGGCTTTCGTCAGTGCATTGAACAGGGTGGACTTGCCGACGTTCGGCAAGCCGACGATACCGCATTGGAGACTCATGGAAAACCTTTAATAATCAAAGCACATGGCGCCGTCTATCGGCGTGCTTGCCGTGCTGTTAGGGAAAACGAAGCGATGGTTCGCCATTTTCCGGGGATAGTGCGTGTGCTGCTTTTCAAGGGGTCAATTGTACCCGTGTCGCGCGCGCTTCAAAAGCCCGATGATGGGCAAATGACGCCAAAACAGCCGCATCGTGACGCCATCAGGCCCTGTTCTCAAGCCGTATGCAGCTTCATGGTCGCCGCCTCGAACTTGCCTTCGACGATCTGCGGCATCACCTGCAAGGATTTGTCGATGGCTTGCTCGATCAGCTCCTGGTCTTCGCGGCGCGGCCGGTGCAGCACGAAATCGGCCACTTGCTGCTGCAGGCTCAGGGTGCGCGGGTGACCGATTCCCAGGCGCAAGCGCCAGTAATCCTGCGTGCCCAGCGCCGCCGTGATGTCCTTCAAGCCATTGTGGCCGCCGGCCGAGCCGCCCTTCTTCAGGCGCGCAATGCC
The DNA here is from genome assembly GCF_051380715.1 of Janthinobacterium kochi. Classification (NCBI taxonomy): domain Bacteria; kingdom Pseudomonadati; phylum Pseudomonadota; class Betaproteobacteria; order Burkholderiales; family Oxalobacteraceae; genus Janthinobacterium; species Janthinobacterium kochi. Next base: position 67,574 of record NZ_JBNYXO010000017.1, on the reverse strand, counting down.
GGGCATCAGATCGAGTTCGTCGTGCACCACCAGCACTTCATCGGCGGCGATCTTGAAGAAACGCGCCAGCGCGCCCACGGACTGGCCCGAGCGGTTCATGAAGGTCAGCGGCTCGAGCAGCCAAACTTCCTTGCCGGCTATCGACGTTTTCGCCAGCATGGCGTTATAGCGCGAATCGCGCTGCAAGCGCGTGCCGGGCAAGCTGTTGGCAAGATTGTCCACCAGCCAGAAACCGGCATTGTGGCGGGTTTGTTCGTATTCGGGTCCCGGGTTGCCGAGGCCGACGATCAGGCGTATGGGCATGGCTGTGTCTGCAATGAAAAAGAAAACATTATCGGTGAAAACAGGCAGAAAAAAACCCGCGCGGCGAACCTGGCGGGTTTTTCCTTGCGACTACCGCATTGCTGCGGCGGCAAAATTACTTCTTGTCGGCTTCAACAGCAGCAGCTTCAGCTTCAGCAGCAACGTGGCCAGCCGGTACCGAAGCGGTAGCGATGGTCAGGTTGGCACCGTGGGTGACAGCGGTCACGCCAGCTGGCAGGACCAGGTCGCCGATGTGCAGCGAGTGACCGACGTCGATGTTCGACAGGTCAACGCTGATGAATTCTGGCAGTTGGCCTGGCAGGCACGAAACTTCGATTTCGTTGGCTACGTGGCTGATGGTCGCGCCGTGCAGTTTGACTGCTGGGGAAACGTCAGCGTTGATGAAGTGCAGCGCCACTTTCACGTGGATAGCTTGCTTCGAGTCAACGCGCTGGAAGTCAGCGTGCAGAACCAGTTGTTTGTATGCGTGGACTTGGAAGTCGCGCAACAGAACTTGCTGGGAAACGCCGTCGATTTCCAGGTCCAGGATCGACGAGTGGAACACTTCTTTTTTCAACGCGTGGTACAGGGCGTTGTGATCCAGCGAGATCAGCACCGGGGCTTCAGCGCCACCGTAGACGATACCAGGGGTTTGGCCGGAAATGCGCAGGCGGCGGCTCGCTCCGGAACCTTGCAATTCGCGTTTAAATGCGATAACTTTCATGTGAAACTCCAAGAAGAACAAGGCTTGCGCCTTGTGTTATGAAGACTCCCGCGACCAGGAATCTTCGGAAATGGGCGCAGACGCGCCCCGAAAACTAAAACACTGCGGCGCAACAGGCAAAAAGCCGGTCGCGCCGCAGGCATTACGTCTGTTACTGCTGATCGAATCAGTCGATGAACAGCGAGATGACGGAGTCACCCTTGATAATGCGCTTGAACGTCTCGGCCAGCAGCGGCGCGCACGTCAATTGACGGATCTTGCCGCAGGCCAGGGCCGCTTCGGACAGGGGGATCGTATCGGTCACGACCAGCTCATCGAGTGGCGATGCCGAAATACGGTCGATCGCCGGGCCGGACAGCACCGCGTGCGTGCAATACGCCACGACTTTTTTCGCGCCGCGCTCTTTGAGCACTTCGGCAGCCTTGGTCAGGGTGCCTGCCGTGTCAACCATGTCATCCATGATCACGCAATTACGGCCTTCAACTTCACCGATGATGTTCATCACTTCGGACACGTTCGCTTTTGGACGGCGCTTGTCGATGATGGCCAGGTCGCAGCCCAGGCGTTTTGCCAGGGCGCGCGCACGTACCACACCGCCAACGTCCGGCGACACCACCAGCAGATCCTGGTAGTTTTTCTTTTGCAGGTCACCCAGCAAAATTGGCGAAGCGTAGATATTGTCGACTGGGATATCGAAGAAACCTTGAATCTGGTCAGCGTGCAAGTCCATGATCAGGACGCGCTCGACACCGGCTTCTTCCAGCATGTTCGCCACCACCTTGGCCGAAATCGCCACACGCGCGGAGCGCGGACGACGGTCTTGGCGGGCGTAGCCGAAGTAAGGAATCGCGGCAGTGATGCGGCCAGCGGAAGCACGTTTCAAGGCATCAACCATCAGCATGATTTCCATCAAGCTGTCGTTGGTTGGAGCACAGGTGGATTGCAAAACAAAAACATCCTTGCCGCGCACGTTTTCGTTAATCTCGACCATTACTTCGCCGTCGGAGAATTTCGAAACGTTTGCTTTACCGAGAGGAATGCCGAGGTTTTTTGCGACCCCCTCTGCCAACGCTGGATTCGCGTTGCCGGTAAAAACCATCAGGTTTTCGTAAGCCATGGGAGTCCCAAGAGGTGATATAGAAGTCTTGAAAAGCACTAACCGGGCATAGGCCCGGTCAGTCATTGTTTAGAATATGCCGCGTGGCGGCACATCTGCTTTTTCCCGCACTGGACGCTGACTTCGCATCGACAGACTACGGTGAAATGGGTGGCAGGGGAAGAAGGATTCGAACCTTCGCATGCTGGAATCAAAATCCAGTGCCTTAACCAGCTTGGCGATTCCCCTACGTTACTGACTGCTTGCCGTCATGTTGGCCAGTATTATACCGACTATTTGACGCTAAGCAAAATCTTTTTTTGCTGCTTGCTTTGCCTTACAACACCGTGAGCATCGGGTGGCGATTCAGCGCTTTTGCCTTCCAGGCGTTCCAGACTGGTGGCACATTGCTGAGCACCGCATCCGCTTCTTCCTGACTGCCAAACGCACTAAACACACAAGCACCGGAACCAGTCATCCTGGCCTCACCGTAAGCACCCAGCCATTCTACCGCATCTGCTACCGGCTTGAAAAGACTGCATGCTACTTGCTGCAAATCATTCTTACCAAACCCGCCCGCATTGTTTCCTTCTGCGAGGTACCTGGAAAAGTCCGCTATTGTGACGGGTTCGGTATTTCTCGTCAAGCCTTCCGCGCAAAAAATTGCAGCGGTGGGCACTTGCACGCCCGGCTCGATCACTACATACCAGCATTCTGGCGTGGCGACAGGCTGCAGGGCTTCGCCCACGCCTTCGGCAAAGGCATTCTCGCCAAAGATGAAAAACGGGATATCGGCACCCAGCGGCAAGCCCAGCGCCATCAATTCCTCGCGCGTCAACCCCGCTTGCCACAAACGGTTCAGCGCCATCAGTGCCGTGGCCGCATCGGACGAGCCGCCCCCCAGGCCGCCCCCCATGGGCAGCACCTTGTCGATGGCGATATCGACGCCGCGCGGCAAGGTGCCCGTGCGGCGCAGCACTTCGGCCTGCAGCAATGTCGCGGCGCGGATGATCAGGTCCTGCTCCTCCGGCACACCGGCGAGCGCCGTCACGCGGACAATCGCCGTGTCGTCGCGCAGCGCGAAGTGCAAAGTGTCGCCATGGTCGAGCAATTGGAACACCGTCTGCAGCAGATGGTAGCCATCGGCGCGGCGGCCGTTAACGTGTAGAAATAAGTTCAGCTTGGCCGGGGCCGGGCAATGGTTCAGAGTCGTCAGTGTCATGGGGCATGTGCGGAAGGGGCAGGATCGAGCACGATGCGCAGCGACACGGCATCGGCCTGCGCACTGGCATTGCGTTCGGCATCGATACGCCGCGGTTGGGGCAAGGCGCCCGGTACATTTTCGCCCGCATTTTGCCCTACTTCTTGCCACGACACATAGCGCAAGCGCCAGCCGTCTTTGGTCGTCACGCTGTCGTGGGCCGGCGAAGCGATGAAGCGCTTGCCATCGGCGCCCACGGCATAACCTTGCAGCCAGTCGCGCAAGCCCGACACAGGCAAAGACCAGCCCAGCATCTGCGCGCTCAGGGTATCGACATCGGGCGCGCTGCGCGGCGCCTTGCCGCCTTGCGTCAACACGGCCTGCTCCGGCGTGACGACGATCGTGGCCAGCGTGCTGCCGACGGGCGAATACAGGGTCACATCCGTGCGCGCGGCCGTCTGCTGCCAGTTGAAATTGACGGTCGCCGATTCGGGCTTGTCATCCTTCTGGTACACCACGTTCAAGCGGCCCGTCAGCTCGACTTGTTCGCGGTACGGGGCGACGGTCGCGCTGGAAGACGCACTGGAAGACGCAAAGGGGGATGGCAGGGTCGAGCAAGCAGAAAGGGCCAAGACCAGACTAAGAACGGGGAAGAGCAGGAGTTTTTTTGGCATGGGCATAATAAAAAAAGCAGCAGCATAAAGCCGGGGTCAGACCCGGCGGGTCTGACCCCAGATTTTAGTCAACATTGCGCTACAAACTGACATTCAAGCGCGCCAGGGTACTTTTCAGCGCATCGTTTTTCGGGTCCTTGCTTTGCGCCTCGCGCCACAATTTTTGCGCTTCATCCTTGTCGCCCTTCTGCCACAACACTTCGCCCAGGTGGACGGCGATTTCCGGGTCGCTGCGCACGGCATAGGCGCGGCGCAGCGCGTTTTCCGCCGCGGCCAAGTTGCCCATGCGGAACTGCACCCAACCCATGCTGTCCATGATGAAGGGATCGCCCGGCGCCATCTGCAAGGCTTTTTCGATCAGCGCATGGGCTTCTGGCAGGCGGATGCCTCGTTCGGCCAGTGAATAGCCCAGGGCGTTATACGCATGCTGGTTGTCGGGCGCCAGCGCCATCACGCGGCGCAGGCTCGCTTCCATCAGCTCGAGTTTATCCAGCCGCTCGGCCAGCAAGGCGTAGTCGTACAGCAGTTCCGGATTGTCGGGGAAGCGCAGCAAGGCGTTTTCCAGCACCGTATAGGCGCTTTGCACGTAGCCGGCATCGCGCAGGAATTGCGCGTCGACCAGCAGCACCTGCGCCTGGCTTGCCGGATCGTCCGTTTCGATTTCGGTCAGCGCCTTGCGCGCCGCATCGAGATTGCCGCCACGGGCGATCAGCTGGGCGCGGCGCAAGCGCGCCTCGACATAGCCGGCGGAAGCGCTGTTGTCAACCTTGTCCAGCCAGGCGATGGCGCCTGCCGTGTCGCCGCGCGTCTCGGCGATCTGCGACAAGATCATCAAGGCCTTGAACGGATCGCGCGCGTCACCAGGCGATTTATCGAGCACGGCGAGGAAACGCTTGAAGTACTGCTCGGCGCCCTTGGTGTCTTCCAGCTGCAGCGCCACGATGCCGAGCGCATACAGGCCGCCCACGTTATCGGGCGCGCTTTTCAGCAGCAGCAGGAACTGCTCGCGCGCCAATTCCAACTGTTTTTGCTCGACCAGCAGGCGCGCATACGCGCCGCGCACTTCGACGGCGTCCGGATTCTTTTGCAGGAACGTGGCCAGCACCTTGCCTGCCGCCTCGGGTTCGCCCGTCACCTGCGCCAGCGTCAGCGCGGCCAGCTCGGAGTTCGGCTTGATCGCCAGCGCCTTGTTCGCTTCGCCGATGGCGCGCTCACGCTCGCCGAGCGACAAGGCGCCCTGCGCCAGCACCAGGTGCGCTTCGAACATGTCCAGGTAGGGCTGCACCAGGCGCGTCACCATCGAGTAGGCATACAGCTTGTCATTCGAGCGCGACAGGATCTGCTGCATCTGGAACAGGGCCACGCCGCGCGCGCCCGCCGGCGCCCTGGCCAGGCGCTCGGCAAAAATCGGTTCCGCTTCTTCGATCTTGTCCGTCAAGACGACAAAGCCGAGGAAAAATTGCGTCGCCTCGTCCGAGTCGGGTGCCAGCTCGCGCCACAGGCGGATGGCCGCCAGCGCTTCGCCGCCCTGCTTGGCGGCCAGCGCCATTTCTGAAGCGCGGCGCGCCAGGCGCGGGTCGCGCGTCTGCTGCGCCGCCACCATCATCGTCACGTAAGGCCCTTGCCACTGGCCGCTCTTGAATTCCATTTCAGCCTTGGTCAACTTGTACAGCAAATCGCTGCTCAGCTCGACCTTCGGCAGCTTGTCGCCGCCGGACCCCTCCTTGGAGGTGGCGTCCGGCTCCTGCGGCGCGGCGGGCGCGGGCGCAGAGGAGCCGGCCGCGGCATCGGCGGGGGCGACAGGCGTCTGTGCCATGGCATGCGTGGCCATCAGGGCGGACAAGGTTACAATGGCGAAAGCGTTTTTCAAAGGCTGATCCTGGCTAAACGGCAAAGTTTGATTCTACGCCCAACGCGGCTATCGCGTACTTCACGTATGTAACGAAATATATACGTAAATATATACGTCGTGGCGGCGTAGCCGGCCCGGACCAGCCATCGGCCGGCAACCCGCCTGTTTTTACCCGGTTTTCAACCATTCGAGCCCTATGCCAGAATTGCCAGAAGTCGAAGTCACACGGCGCGGTGTCGCGCCCCACATCGAGGGCCGCGCCGTGCGCGCCGTCGTGCTGCGCCGCGACGGCCTGCGCTGGCCCTTCCCCCCGGCCCTGGGCGAACAATTGTCGGGGCAAACCATCGGCCTGACGGGACGGCGCGGCAAATACCTGCTGATCCACTTCCGCCACGGCACGCTGATCATCCACCTGGGCATGTCGGGCCATTTGCGCGTGCTGCCGACGGGCACGGAGGCGCAAAAGCACGACCATTTCGACCTCGTCGTGGAAGGCGCGGACGGCGGCAGCCAGGTGCTGCGCATGACGGACCCGCGCCGCTTCGGCGCCGTGCTGTGGCACGACGAGGCCGACGGCCCACTCGATGGCCACGCGCTGCTGCGCGGCCTGGGCACGGAACCGCTGGAAGGCGGCTTCACGGGACAGTTGCTGTTCGAGAAAACGCGCAACAAGGGCACCAACATCAAGCAGGTGCTGATGGCGGGCGATATCGTCGTCGGCGTGGGCAATATCTATTGCTCCGAAAGCCTGTTTCGCGCGGGGATCAACCCGAAGACGCCGGCCCGGCGCATCGGCCTGGCCCGCTATGAGAAACTGGCGCAAGCTATCCGCGACGTGCTGGCCGAAGCCATCGTGCAAGGCGGCAGCACCCTGCGCGACTTCATCGGCGTGAACGGCCAGTCCGGCTATTTCCAGCAGACGTATTTCACGTACAACCGCGCGGGCAAACCATGCCGCGTATGCGGCGCGACTATACGGCAAATCGTGCAGGGGCAGCGTTCCACGTTTTACTGCGTGCATTGTCAGAAGTAGCGGTCAACAGTAAGTCATGGAAAAAGGGAGCCAGATGGTCAGAGACCTGGAACAATACAGCGCATGGCGGCAAGACGTGCAGGCCGCCTTGCAGGCATACCGGCAGGCCGCCAGCGCGGCGGGCCTGGTCGACGGCGCTTCCGCGCTGCGCCTGGCGCGCTGTGGTTCCCGCCTGCTTGATGACCGTTTATCTGTCGCCTTCGTGGCGGAATTTTCGCGCGGAAAATCCGAGCTGATCAACGCCATCTTCTTTGCCGGCTATGGCCAGCGCATCCTGCCATCGGGCGCGGGCCGCACCACCATGTGCCCCACCGAGCTGCTGTACGACGCGGCCTGGCCGCCATCGATCCGGCTGCTGCCCATCGAGACGCGCGCGCAGAACCTGTCGACCAGCGACTACCGCGACCTGCCCGCCGCCTGGACCGTCCTGCCCCTGAATATCGATGCGGGCGGCGACATGCAGGAAGCCATCCGCCAGGTCAGCCTGACGAAAAAAATCAGCGTGGAAGAAGCGGCGCGTTACGGCCTGTACGACGCCGACGACGCGGACGCTCCCGCCATGCTGGACGAGGACGGCCAGGTGGAAATTTCCATGTGGCGCCACGCCATCATCAACTTCCCCCATCCGCTGCTGAAACAGGGCCTGGTCATCCTCGATACGCCCGGCCTGAACGCCATCGGCACGGAACCGGAACTGACCCTGAACCTGATCCCGAATGCGCACGCGGTGCTGTTTATTTTGGCGGCCGACACGGGCGTCACGCGCAGCGACATCGAGGTATGGCGCAACCATATCGGCGCCGGCGCCGGGCGCCTGGTGGTGCTCAACAAAATCGACAGCATGTGGGACGAATTGCGCGGCGATGCCGAAGTGGCGCAAGCGATCGAACGCCAGCAGGCCAGCGTGGCGCATCTGCTGACGCTGGACGCGAGCCAGGTGTTTCCTGTCTCGGCGCAAAAGGCCCTGGTGGGCAAGATCAACCACGATGCGGCGCTGCTGGAAAAAAGCCGCCTGCAGGCGCTGGAGACGGCCCTATTCGAGGAGCTGATCCCCGCGCGCAAGGACATCATCCGGCGCCAGTTGGCGTTCGATCTGGACGCCATCGAAGCGGCGCAGCAGGTGCAGGCGGCGGCCCGCGCGCGCGGCATCGCCGAGCAGCTGCACGAGCTGCATAGCCTGCGCGGCAAGAACCAGAGCGTGATCGCCCACATGATGCGGCGTATCGATATCGAGAAGAAGGAATTCGACAGCAGCCTGTTCAAGCTGCAAGCGACGCGCGCCGTGTTTACCCGCCTGTCGACGGAGCTGTACACAAGCCTGGGCATGGACATCGTGCGCGACGATATCGATGGCGTGCGCGCCGCCATGCAGCGCAGCCGCTTTTTCACGGGCCTGCGCGAAGCCGTGCGCCAGTATTTCGAACGCATTGCCAGTAACCTGGACCGCTCGGAAGGCAAGACGGCCGAGATCACGGAAATGATGAACGTGATGTACCGCAAATTCGCCTCCGAACATGGCCTGGCGCTGGCCTCGCCGATGCCGTTTTCGCTGGCCCGCTACCGCCAGGAGATCGCCGACATCGAAGCCGTGTATCACAAGCAGTTCGGCACGGCGACCCTGCTCACCACCAGCCGTGTCGTACTGATGGAAAAATTCTTCGACACCATCGCCTCGCGCGTGCGCCGCAGTTTCACCAACGCCAACGACGACGCCAGCGCCTGGCTGAAAGTCATCATGGCGCCGCTCGAAGCGCAGATCGTCGAGTACAAGGAACAGCTGAAACTGCGCTTTGCCTCGATCCAGCGCATCCACGACGCCACCGGTAGCCTGGAACAGAAAATCGCCGGCTTCGAGGCCAGCCTGGCGGCGCTCGAACGCGACAAGGCGCAGCTGGCGCAATTGCTCGCCGCCTTGCGCACGGCCAGCGCCACATAACACCACACTGGAATCCTGCATGAAACGTCTGCTGCATCCGCTCTCGCCCGCCCCGGGCATGGTCCCTTTTGAAGACTATTTCGACCCGACTTTTTCCGCCACCGTCATCACCTGGCAAAAGCAGCATGGCCGCCATGCGCTGCCATGGCAAAACACGCGCGACGCCTACCTGATCTGGCTATCCGAAATCATGCTGCAGCAAACGCAGGTCACAGCCGTGCTGGGCTACTACGCGCGCTTCCTCGAACGCTTCCCCACCCTGCGCGATTTGGCGGCAGCCCCGGTGGAAGACGTGATGGCGCAGTGGAGCGGCCTCGGCTACTACACGCGGGCGCGCAACCTGCACAAGTGCGCGCAGCGCGTGGTGGCCGAATACGATGGCGTCTTCCCCAGCGACCCGGCCCTGCTGGCCGAGCTGCCCGGCATCGGCCGCTCGACGGCGGCCGCCATCTCCGCGTTTTCCAGCGGCACGCGCGCGGCCATCATGGACGGCAACGTCAAGCGCGTCTTCGCGCGCACCTTTGGCATCGATGCCTATCCCGGCGAAAAGCGGGTCGAGAAAGCCATGTGGCGCCGCGCCGAAGCGCTGTTGCCTGAATCCGGTATCGAAGCCTACACGCAGGGCTTGATGGACTTCGGCGCAACCCTGTGCACGCGCAGCAGCCCCGATTGCGGCCGCTGCCCGCTGCAACCGCGCTGCGTGGCCTACGCCACTGGCCGCACCAAGGATCTGCCTGTACGCAAGCCGAAGAAAACCAGTCCGGAAAAACATGCCGTCATGCTGGTCATCATCGACGACGGCCAGGTGCTGCTGGAGCAACGTCCCGGTTCGGGCATCTGGGGCGGCTTGCTGTCGCTGCCCGAACTCGATGGCCACGTGCTGGCCGGCGAGGACTCTCCGCGCGACATCGCCCAGGATGCGCTGGCGCGCGCCGTGGCGCCGTTCGGCGCAATCGAAACGCAGGAACGGCTGCTGCCCATCGTGCATGTATTTACCCACTACAAGCTGCACATCGTCCCCTGCCGCATCACCCTGGCGCACCGCCTGGCGCTGGCCGGGGAAGCGACGCACGTCTGGTATGACGGCGGGAAAATCGCCGACGCGCCGCTGCCCGCGCCCATCAAGAAACTGCTGCTGGACCTGTTCGGCGATGCGCGTGCAGCGCAGCGCAGCATGTTCTAGTGCGCAGGCTTGTCTTACTGGCGGTGGCGACGCTGTGCCTGCACGGCGCGCAAGCGGCGGATGAGCGCTCCGAAGTACCAGAGGTGAGAATTGGCGTGCTGGCCTACAAGGGCAGCGACGCCGTGCAGCAGGACTGGTCGTACGTGACGCGCCACCTGCAAGCGAGCATCCCCGGCATCCGTTTCATCCTGGCCGACTACGACCAGGCGGGCCTGACGCGTGCCGTGCAGTCGCAGATGATCGCCTTCGCCATCACCAGCAGCGGCCATTACGTGGCGCTGGAACACAGCGATGGCGCCAGCCGCATCGCCACGATTGAATCGCCGTGGACGGACTCGCCGCGCCAAGCCATCGGCTCGGCCATCGTCGTGCGCAGCGCGTCGCCGCTGCATGACCTGGCCGACCTGGCGGGCAAGAACGTGATGGCCGTGGCGCCCGATGCGTTTGGCGGCTACCAGATCGCCGCGCGCGAACTGCTGGAAGCCGGCATCGATCCCGCGCACGATTTTTCCAGCCTGCGCTACAGCGGCTTTCCCTCGCAGCAGATCATCGAAGCCGTGCGGTCCGGGCACATGGATGCCGGCATCGTGCGCACCTGCCTGCTGGAACAGATGGTGGCGCGCGGCGAAGTGCGCGCCGATGAATTGCGCGTGATCACCACGCGCCCGATTCCCGGTTTTCGCTGCGCCAGCTCGTCGCGGCTGTATCCGGACTGGCCCTTCGTAGCCCTGCGCCAGACGCCGCCGGCACTGGCGAAAAAAGTGGCGCAAGCCCTGCTGGCCATGCCGCGTACCGATGAAGGTTACAGCTGGACGGTGCCCAGCGATTACCAGATCGTCGATGAGCTGTTCCGCGAACTGCGCATCGGCCCCTACGCCTATTTGAACAAGCTGACGTTCGAGACGGCGCTGCGCCGCTACTGGGGCTGGATGCTGCTGGTACTGGCCTTGCTCGTGGCCTGGGCCGTGCACACGGTGCGCGTGGAATACCTGGTCAGCCGGCGCACGGAGCAATTGCGCGCCGCCCAGCACCAGCAGCGCGCGCTGGAAGAACAGGCGCGCCAGCGCCAGGCCACGCTCGATCACACGGCGCGCCTGGCCATTCTGGGCGAGATGGCCAGCGCCATCGCACACGAATTGAACCAGCCGCTGGCGGCCATCGGCAATTTCGCGCGCGGCATGGCGCGCCGCATCACGGCGGGCCGGCTCGACGCGGCGCCGCTGCTCGACGGCGCGCAGGAAATCGCCACGCAAAGCGAGCGCGCGGGCGCCATCATCCGTCACATCCGCGCGATGGCGCAAAAGCGCCCCGCACACAGCACGCCCTTCGCCCTGGCCGACGCCGTGGAGCAATCGGTATCGCTGTTCCGCGCGGCCCATCCGCAAGCGAAGATCGACTGGCGCCACGACAGCGCCAGCATCGAGGCGCGCGTGCTGGCCGACCCGCAGCAAGTGCAGCAGGTGCTGCTCAATTTGTTCAAGAATGCGCTCGATGCGCAGCTGGAAAACGATAATCCCGGGCACCCCATCGGCGTACTGCTGCACCGCGAAAACGGCGCCTGCACGGTGGCCGTGCGCGACGCCGGCTGCGGCCTCGATGCGGCGCAGATGGCACGCCTGTTCGAGCCTTTCTTTACCACCAAGGCCGAAGGCCTGGGCCTGGGCATGTCGCTCAGCAAAAGCATTATCGAATCGTTCGGCGGCAGCCTGTCGGCGCACGCCAACGCCGATGCGCCTGGCTTGACGGTCTGGTTCCGCCTGCCCGAAGATAGCGGCATGGAAGCAAACAAGGAAACACCATGAATGAAAGCGATGCCATCATCTTTGTCGTCGATGACGACGCCGCCATGCGCCGCTCGCTGGCCTATCTGTTCGATTCGGCCGGCTGGCAAGTGGAGACGTTTGAATCGGCGCGCGATTTCCTGCAGCGTTACGAGGGCCATGCGCCCGGTTGCTTGCTGCTCGACGTGCGCATGCCCCTGATGAGCGGACTCGAATTGCAACAGGAGTTGTCGCGCCACGCCATAGCACTGCCCGTGATTTTCCTCAGTGGCCACGGCGACCTGGCCATGGCCGTGCAGACGATGAAGGCAGGCGCCTGCGATTTTTTGGAAAAGCCGTGTAAGGACCAGGTATTGCTGGACGCCGTCTCGCGCGCCGTGGCCCGCAGCGTGGAAGAAAGCCGCAGCGCCGCCAGCGCGAATACGGCGCAAACGGCGCTGGCCAGGCTCACCGCGCGCGAGCGCGAAGTGGCGCTGCTGATGGCCGAAGGCAAAGCCTCGAAAGTCATCGCACGCGAACTGGGCATCAGCGACAAGACGGTACAGGTGCACCGCCATAACACGATGGAAAAACTGGGCCTGCATTCAGCAGCCGAGGTAGCCCGGCTGCTAATGGCCGGCGGCGAAATCTAGAACGCCCAACCAAACCTACTGCGCGTCGTGATTTACGGCCTGCGATGCTCACTGTGCATTCGCACAGCTGCGCTTCTCGACCGCACCTCCCTTCCGCTCGCTACGGTTTTGTTGGGCCTTCGTTAAGCACGAATGATACGCGCCGGCAGCCCCTGCCGCACCGACGTGCCCGAGACGGGATCGACAAACACGTTCTTGTCGCCGCGGCTCGGATCCGTCAATCCCAGGTCGTTCAGGTTGATGCCGGCGCCGATGGCAGGTTCATCGGGCTGGCGCAGCTTGCCGATGCGGTGGGCCCGCGCGCCGTGCTCCTTGTGGCCGAAACCGTGTTCGACGGCGATCACGCCGCGCTGCACGCCATGGCGCAGCATCACCGTGGCCCTGACCCTGCCACCCGGCGTTTCCAGAAAAATTTCATCGCCATTTTCCAGCTTCAAGCGCGCCGCATCGTCGGGGTGCACGGCGACTGGATTGTCGGGATGGATGCCGCGCAAGCGCCGTGCGCCGATGCTGTAGGAGTTCTGCAGCGCCGACTTAAAACTGATCAGTTCGAATGGCCATTCGCTGGCCGGATAGGCCTTGCGCACGGGCGTGCCGTCGGCAAACGCCGCCACGCGCCAGGCGGGCGTACCGGGGAAACGCTTGCCGCTCAAGCTGTTCTTGCTCACGCCCAGGCCCTCGTTGTACAGCATCATCGGCTTCAGATAGCGGTGCGTGGACCAATCCTGCGGATATGGCGTCTCGTCGACTACCGGAGCGGGAGCAGCCGGCGCCTTGGCATTCGCAGGCGGCGGCAGACGCAGGCCAAACATCTCGCCATAGCTCTGGTAGCGCCCTCCGCGCGCCAGCATGAAGGCCACCTTGCGCCACTCTTCCGGCTTCAGGGTGCGTTCCAGTTCGGGGCGGATGCGCGCCACGCCAGAGAGCGCAATGTCGTCATCGCTGGCTTCAGGCACCGACGTTTTTCCTTGCCAGGCGATGTTGGCGCCGCCGCGCAGATACCAGTCTTCCGCGCGCAGCAAGGGGAAGCGCTGGCCATCCATGTCCTGCAAGGCGTCCGGGCCGAAGCCCGGCAAGGCCATCGTTTTGGCCAACGCGATGAAGAACGATTCCATGCAGATGGTCTGGCCATCGGGCGTTTTCTGCACACGCGGTTCGACCACGGGCCAGCGCGCCGTGCTCATTTTGACCGGCATGCCGCCCCAGGCGCCGGCCCAGCCCCAGCTTTCATACAGCAAGGTATCGGGCAGCAGGTAGTCGGCAAACGCCGAGCTTTCATTGATGAAGGGGTCGATGGCGACAATCAGGGGAATCTTCTTCGGATCGGCCAGTTCCTTGCCGATCTGCGCGCGCAAGCCCGTGATGCCGTAGACAGGATTGCAGCTCCACAGGATCAGCGCCTTCAAGGTGTACGGGTAGCCGTTCATGGCGCTGGTGAGCCATTCGGTCGCCAGCGCGGGCGCATTCGGATACCACGGCGCCCTGGCCGGATACGCCTTGCCCGCTTCCTTCTTCAGCTTGAATTCCGAGGTTTTTTCATAGGGCACATTGCGTCCGATCGGCATGCCCGCCGCCTTGATCTCGCCGTCGAAACTCTCGAGGTTATAACGCGGTCCAGGCCCCGCATCCTTGAAGCTGCCGCCATTGACCAGGGTGCCGCCCTTGCGGTTCAAGTTGCCGATCAGGGTATTGAGCATGACCAGCGCATAGGCGTTATAAAAACCGGCGCCCGACATCATGCCGCCGTGCGCATTGACGGCGGCGCGCTTGCCATGGCTGGTGAGTTCCTGCGCCAGGCCTTCGATGATGTCGCGAGGGATGCCGCAGGCGCTTGAATATTCATCCATGCTGTGGCGCTGTGCTTCTTCGTTCAACATCGTCATGGCCGTCTTCAGGTGCAGGGGCGCGCCGGCCACCTCCAGCGGACCGTCGAAGAACAAGCGCCCCTCGCCCTTGGCCGCGTTGTGCGGTACGATGGCTTGCGTGGCGGCGTCGATCACGCAAAATGCGTCGCCATCCTTGTAGCGTTCTTCTTCCGCCAACTCCACCGCACCGATGTCCGACGCGCGCAGGTAGCGGCCGTCGCGCGGATGGCCTTTCTCGTTGATGATCAAATGCGTGGCGTTGCACCAGGCGGCTTCGCCCGCCGCTTCCGCCACCTTCAGGTTCGGCTGCACGAGGAAGTTGCGATCATAGCGTTCCTGTTCGATGATCCAGCGTATCATCGCCATGGCCAGCGCACCGTCCGTGCCCGGCTTGATCGGTACCCAGCGGCTGCGGTCACCCGCTGCCAGGCTGTCGGCATTCGTCAGCACCGGGTCGACGACGACGTAGCTGAAATCGCGCTTGCCCGAACGGGCTTTCGCGATCAGCGTGCCCTGGCGCTTGAACGGGTTGCCCGCATTGCCCGGCGCCGTGCCGACAAAAATGCAGAATTCCGTGTTTTCCAGGTCCACTTTCGCATGCGGCATTTTCTTCATGTCGCCGAACATGGCGCCCGAACCGCTGCGATACGCGCCGCCGCAATACGAACCATGGTTGACCAGGTTCAAGCTGCCGTACGACTGCTTGAAGAAGCGCGTGCCGAACGCCAGGCGGCCGTCGTCCGTGCTGCACATCAGGCCCACCTGGTTGACTTGCGGACCCAGTTCCGGCTGCGCCGGATCGATCGGTTTTTCCAGCTCGCGCAAGGCCCGCAAACCCTGCACGTGGCCTTCGCCAAACAGGTCGCCGCCTTCCGTCACTTCCTTCACCAATTGATCAAAAGCGATCGGTTCCCACTGACCGCCGCCGCGCGGTCCCACGCGCTTCATGGGCGCCAGCACGCGGAATGGCGACTCCATCTGTTCCAGCACGCCATTGCCGCGGCCGCAAGCGGTGGAGCGCCCTTTCAAACCCTTTTCCTGGAAGCGCGAGAGCGACACAAAACTGTCGCGTATCGAGGTTTGATATGACAGCGCCGGATCGGCCGACAGGGGGCTGTAGGGATTGCCTGCCACGCGCAGCACCTTGCCGCTTTTTTTGTCCAGGCGCACGCGTACGCCGCAAAACGTGGTGCAGCCCATGCACATGGTGTAGCTGACCTGCTGGTCGGGATTGAGCGTCAGTTTTCCCGTGGTGGTATCGACGGAAAACTCGGGCGGCAGGGAATTGCCATGCAGTTTCTGCACAGGCTTGTCTTTGCCCAGCGCGTGGTCGACCATGCGGCCGGCGGTGGTGGAAAAGCTGGCGGCAAAGGCGGCCAGGCCGCCGCCGATGGCGCCATAGCGCAGCAGCTTGCGGCGCTTTTCGTTTTCGTCTTCAGGGCCGTCGTTGTTTGCGTTGTTGTGTACTTGATCGTTCATCATTAACTCCTCAGTGCGTGGCCACGGCGGGACGGCTGCGTGCAGCGACGACGCGTCCGGTCCATGGCAAAAATTCCAGCATCAGCAACAGCAGCGCGATCCACAGGCCAGCCGTGCCGATGATCCCCAGCAAGCCGTCGTTCCCCATCGGCAGGTGGTAGTCGTACAGGCCCGCGCCCGTTTTCGGGATCGTCTGGCCGCCGATGAAAATCGTCCAGCGCATCATCCAGGCGCTATGCAGCGCGATCAGGCCATTGACCAGGCCACTCGTGGCCGGGCGCCAGATGGCCAGGGCCATCGGCACGATGGACGACAGCACGGCCCAGACGGCCGTGAACTGCCATTGCGGCATGCCGGCCACCTGGGTAAAGGCCATGCTATGGCTGGCGCTCACGCCGGAGAGACTGACGAACAGCCAGCCGCCGCCCAGGGCCAGCACCAGCGCCAGCGACAGGGCCAGTGCGCGGTTCAGCGACACCTCCAGCGCCTTGTCGCGGCCCGGCAGGAAGCGGTTGAACAGCAGCGCCAGGCCAACGGCACCCACAAAGGCCGTGGCGGCAAATTGCGCCGGCAGGAAAGGCGTGAACCACAGCGGACGGGCGCGCACCACCATCACTTCCATGCCCGTGTACAGGCCCACGACAAAGGCGGCGAGCAAGGTGAAAGCGGCGGCGGTGACGATGGCGCGGCGCGACGCGGCGCCACCGCGCCCCAGCAGGCGATAGGCCCAGGCCAGACGGTCCTGGCCCTGCCCCCGCGTGGAGAAGTCGCTGCGCAGCGCCAGCCACGCGTACAGCATCAGGCAGCCCAGATACAGGGGAATGAAGAACGAGCCCCACGACATCCACGACTGCGGCTGGAAGTAAATATAGAAGTGATAGAAGCGGCCCGGCCCGTGCAGGTCGGCCAGCAGCGCCACGGGCGCCGTCATGCCGCAGACGAGAGATGCCAGCAACGCGATGCGCCCCAGGCGTTCATACGCCTTGCGGCCGAAGACGAAGTACGGCAAGGTCAGCATGAAGCTGCCATAACTGAGGCCGATGAGGAAAAAATACTGCACCGCCCACGGCAGCCATGCCGCTTCGCGCGTGACGTTGACAATTTCGGTGATGTGGCTGTCCATGGTTTATTTCCCGTGTTTGCTCGGTTGCCAAAGTGTCGCTTCGCCCTCGACGTGGCCGGCGAAGCGCGTGTCCAGTCCCAGGTAAAACACGTGGGGCTGGGTACCCTGCTCGGGTTTGAGCACTTTCACCTTGTTCTCGGTGAGCAGCTGATGCACCATGCTTTCCGGATCATTCAGGTCGCCGAAGATACGCGCGCCGCCGACGCAGGTTTCCACGCAGGCCGGCAGCAAGCCTTCGTCGACCCGGTGCGCGCAGAACGTGCATTTGTCGGCCTTGCCCGTTTCGTGGTTGATGAAGCGCGCGTCGTAAGGACAGGCTTGCACGCAGTAGGCGCAGCCCACGCAGCGGTCGCCGTCGACGACGACAACACCATCCTTGCGCTGGAAGGTGGCGCCCACGGGACAGACAGGAATGCAGGGGGGATTGGCGCAGTGGTTGCACAGGCGCGGCAGCATGTAGGTGCCGCAGCGGTTCTCTTCCTTCACTTCATAGGTCGAGACGACGGTGCGGAAGCTGTTTTCCGGTACGGCGTTTTCCATGATGCAGGAGACCGTGCACGCTTGGCAGCCGATGCACTTCTGCACATCGACCACCATCGCCCAGCGCTGCCCACCCTCGCCCTTCGTTGCAGCCTTGCCGGGCAGCGGCGCGATGGCCGCCCCGATGGTAACGGCTGGCAAGGCGCGCAAGAAACTGCGGCGCGATTCAATCATGACACTCTCCTTGACTATGGGCGGCAAGCCCTTGTTGACTTGCTGCCATGATAGAAAAGAAGTTGCCGTACGGATATTGGGGTGATCGGGTGGAGACCTAGATGATCATGCCGATTGACAGGACCGACAATGCGGAGTAGGTCGGATTAGCGGGGCCGCCGAGGCGCGCAAGCGCGTAATCCGACAACCTTGTTGGCAGGGATGGTGGTGGTGTCGGGTTACGCCGTTCCGGCTAACCCGACCTACAGCTCGTCGAGCGAATACAGCCGGCGATGCTCGCGGATCGCGTAGCGGTCCGTCATGCCCGCGATATAGTCGGCGATCTTGCGCGCCTGCTTGGTCACATCATCGCCATTGACCTGATAGTCGGGCGGCAGCAGGGCCGGTTCGGCCATGAAGCTGTCATACAGTTCGCGCACGATGCGACTCGCCTTTACCCGCATGCGGTTGACCTGGTAGTGGCGGTACAGGTTCGCTCTTAAAAAGCGTTTCAGGTCGGTCGCGTCACGACGCATGGCATCCGAAAACCGGATCAGCGGGGCACTGGCGCGCACTTCGTTCACATCGCGCGGCGCCGCGTCGAGGATCAGCGCATTCGACGTGACGATCAAATCGTCGGCCAGCGCCGTGATCAGGCGGCGCAGGGTTTCGTAGATGGCGCGCCGGCCCGACAGGCCGGGAAACGCCTGCTGCACGTCGCGCCACAGGCGGCCGAAGAATTCCACCTCTTCCAGCTGGGCGATGGTGATCAGGCCGGAGCGCAGGCCATCGTCGATATCGTGGCTGTTGTAGGCGATTTCATCGGCCAAGTTGGTCAGCTGCGCTTCCAGCGTCGGTTGCGTGCGGTCGATGAAGCGCTGGGCCACGGGGCCCAGTTCACGCGCATGCGCCAGCGAGCAGTGTTTCAATATGCCTTCGCGCGTCTCGAACATCAGGTTCAAGCCATCGAAGGCGCCGTAGTGCTCTTCCAGGGTGTCGACCACGCGCAGGCTTTGCAGGTTATGTTCGAAGCCGCCATGCGCCTGCATGCATTCATTGAGCACGTCCTGGCCCACATGGCCGAACGGCGTGTGGCCCAGGTCATGCGCGAGGGCGATGGCTTCGACCAGATCTTCGTTCAGGCGCAGGTTGCGCGCGATGGAGCGGCCCACCTGCGCCACTTCCAGGCTGTGCGTCAGGCGCGTGCGGAACAGGTCTCCCTCGTGGTTGAGGAAAACCTGGGTCTTGTATTCGAGGCGGCGGAAGGCCGAAGAATGGATGATGCGGTCGCGGTCGCGCTGGAACTGGCTGCGCGAGGCGTGTGCCGCTTCGGCAAAGCGACGTCCCTGCCCCTGCGCCGAATGGGCCGCATAGGGGGCGAGGAAGTCTTCGGGGGTCATGCTTGCTGTACTCCGGCGGCCAGAGTGGCCAGCACCAGTTCATGCGGCGCGGACGTGATGCACGGGCTGCCCAGCGGTTTCAACAGGATGAACTTGATGGCGCCGCCCTCGTTCTTCTTGTCCACTTCCATCAGTTCCAGCCAGCGCTCGACACCGAGGTCCGGTGCCTTGACCGGCAGGCCGGCGCAAGCGACGAGTTTACGCAAGCGCTCCACGGCTGCCTGGTCGATATACCCCATGCGGCAGGACAGGTCGGCCGCCATCACCATGCCACAGCCGACGGCTTCGCCGTGCAACCAATGGCCATAGCCGAGGCCCGCCTCGATGGCGTGGCCGAAGGTGTGGCCGAAATTCAGGATCGCGCGCAAGCCGCCTTCGCGCTCGTCCTGGCGCACCACGTCGGCCTTGATTTCGCACGAGCGGGCAATCGCATACGCCAAAGCGCCCTTGTCGCGCGCCATCAGCTTGGCCATGTTCGCCTCGATCCAGTCGAAAAAGGCAGCATCGATGATGGCACCATGCTTGATCACTTCGGCGAGACCGGCCGACAGCTCGCGCGCCGGCAGGGTTTCCAGGGTCGAGGTGTCGGCGATCACGGCGCGCGGCTGGTAGAAGGCGCCGATCATGTTCTTGCCCAGCGGGTGGTTGATGCCCGTCTTGCCGCCGACCGAGGAATCGACCTGCGCCAGCAAGGTGGTCGGCACTTGCACGAAGCCGATGCCGCGCATGTAGCTGGCCGCCGCATAGCCGGTCAGGTCACCGATCACGCCGCCGCCCAGCGCCACCAGGGTGGTCTTGCGGTCGCATTTATTGGCCAGCAGCGCGTCGAAGATCTGCATCAGGCTGGCCCAGTTTTTATATTCTTCGCCGTCCGGCAGGACGATGCAGATCACTTCGCGGCCATCGCTGGCCAGCGCTGCCTGCAGGCGGCCCAAGTACAGGGGCGCGACGGTGGTATTGGTGACGATGGCCACCTTGTGGCCGCTGATATGGCGCAGCAGCGCATCGGCATCGGCCAGCAGGCCGGGACCGATGGCGATCGGATAACTGCGTTCGTCGAGGTCTACGCTCAACAACATTTTGGATTGCTCGTTCATCGAAGGCTCTGCATGAATGACGCAGTTGGGCGAAGCCTCGCATTCGAGGCTGGCCAGCTGCATCAGGATGGTCTGAACCATCGATTGTACGTTAGGACGGCCCGTGTCGATGACAATGTCGGCCACTTCCATGTAGTGGGGTTCGCGCTGCGACGTCAATTCTTCCAGCTTGCGGCGCGGGTCGGCCGTCTGCAGCAGCGGACGATTCTTGTCATGGCTGGTGCGCGCGAGGATGTTGCTGACGCTGGCGCGCAGGTACACGACCGTGCCCCGTTCCTTCAGGTAGGCGCGGCTGTCGGCATTGAGGATGGCCCCGCCGCCGGTGGCCATGACGATGCCTTCCTGGGCGCTCAGGTCGCGGATGACCTCAGCCTCGCGCCGGCGAAAGCTGGCCTCGCCCTCGATTTCAAAGATCCACGGGATGGTCGCTCCCGTGCGTGCCTCGATTTCGTGGTCGGAATCGACAAAGCGCAAGCCCAGCTTGCGGGCCAGGATGCGCCCGATGGTGGTTTTGCCTGCGCCCATGAGGCCTACTAAAAACAGATTTTGCATGTGCTGCGACAATTATTTTGAATCACTACAAACATTCGCCTGCCCGTACGGACTCCTCACGCCTGGTGGAGATACATCCTTGCGGTTAAAGTCCGAGAACAGTCCCGGAAGCAAAGTGTAACCGACATAAGTTGCCTCCGTCCCGGAACTGTTGCCACGAATTGTCAATTCGACGTTCAGCCAGTTGGCCCTGTCGCGCGGATAAGTCAGTGTCACGCTGGTGGTGCCGCTGCTGTCGGTCTTGCCTCCAGTGGACAGATTGAGCGGAATGCCGGGATCGAGGGAGCCGTTTTTATTCTCATCTTCGCCAGTATCGCGCATGCCGTTACGATTCTGGTCCTCATTCGGGCATTCCAGATGCTGCGCTACGACCCAGCTGGTTGCCGAATCGGAATACTGCAGATAGCCCTTGTAGTACAGCTTGGGCCAGGCGGCGGCAGTGATGATCACGTCAGGGACAGGATTGCCGGCAGCATCCGTCACAAACACGGTATAAGTCTTGCGATAAGTGCTGCTATCAGAGCCATCGAGCGCATTGCCGCTGCCGGCGCTGATGAACAGCGACTTCTTCGTCACCGTCAGCTTGGCCGTGGCGCTGCTGTTCGAGACACCCTGCAACTGCGCCTGGACGATCACGCCATCGACGCCAGTGCTCGCCTGGCCGGCGATATAGCTGACCGTGGCCATGCCGTCGCCATCGGTATTGACCACCGACGGCGAGCTCAGCGAACCGCCGCTGGCATCGCTCTGGATGGTAAAACCGACCTGGGCATTCTTGACGAGGTTGTTTTCCGCCGTGCCATCGCGCACGACGGCGCGCAGGGTGCTACGCTGGGAGGTGCTGCCTGCCGTATTGGCGCCGATCACCGCTGGGTCGGCCTGCAAAGTAATGGTTGCCTGCGGCGTCAACGGAGCGACGAATTCCACGTCAGCCTGCACCGACACTCCCGTACTTTCGTTCCTGGCAGTCAGCGACGTCCGGCCTGCGCCGACAGCCTGCACAAAGGCGATGGCATTGCCGCCAATGAGCGCCAACGGAGCCAGCAACGGCGTGGTGCAGCTGGCATCGAGGTAAATCGCGCCGCGCGAGGTGCTGAAACGGACATTGCCCGTGTCCGGCGTGCCCGCCACATCGCTGTGCACGCTGATCGCGTAGCAGGTCTGCGTTGCCAATGTTGTCAGCGCTGTATTGGCGCCAGTGACGGCATTGATCGTGAAATTGGCCGCATTGATCGCCACGGGCATGAACAGGCTGTCGCCTTGGGCCTTGATGGTGATCGTATCGCTGGTGCCGGACTGGGCGTTGTAGCTCAATACAAGCTGTCCATTATTGTCCGTCAATGCCGGGCTGGCGCCGCCGCCCTTGACCGTCAGCGGATTGATCTGTGCGCTGAAGGTCACCGGCTTGCCCACCAGCGCATTGCCGCTGGAATCGACCAGCTTGACCACCATGTCGGTACTCGTTTTCAGGTTGATCGACGAAAAGGCATTAACGGCCAGTTTCGTGCCGCTGACACTGATATCGGTACTTGCCGTCTGCGCACCTGCGCTGGCCGTGACCTTGATCGTGCGCAAACTGGCGTCGCCCCCCGTATTGAGGCTGACGGTAGCCTGCCCTTGCGCATTGGTATTGACCTTTGTCGCACCCAGCGCGCCCGAATCGGCACTGAACGTCACGCTGGCATTGGGCACGACGGCATTGTTGGCATCCTTCACAAAAGCGATGACATTGACAGCGGTGCCACCGGACGAAGCCAGGGTACCGCCGGAAGACGTCAGCAGCAAGGTGGCAATACCGGAGGTGGCGGGCACCACCTTCACCACCACGGGGGCAGACTCAACGCCGCCGCTGCTGGCCTTGATGGTGATGTCGCGCAGGCTCGCATCGCCTTTCACGCTGAGTTTTTCCGTCACCGTGCCATTGGCATCGGTCACGCGGTTGGTATTGCTGATGGTGCCGGAACTGGCGGTGAAGGTCACCGTTTGCCCTGTCATGGCATTATTGCCGGGATTTTTCACCACTGCCGTCAGCACGACTTCCGTGCCGTCCGCGCCCGATGCAAGAATCGTTGTTGCGCCAGCAACCAATACCACACTGCCGACACCGGCATTCGCGCCGTCCTTGACGCCCAGGGTTGGATCGCCGCCACCGCCGCCGCAAGCGGCCACTACAGTGCTCAAGACCAGCAAAGCCAGCCAATTCAATGCCCTACTCCAAGAAGTATTGCCTAAAGAAAAATTCCGCATAGTCGCCATCAGTCCGCTTTCGTTTGCATTGTTACTTAAACGTAAAGATGTGACATTAACGTGTTGCTGGCCGATCTGCCACTATTTTCGGCGTAATAAACACCATCAGTTCCGTTTTTTCTTGACTGCGGCCCGTGCTGCGGAAAAAAACACCGAGCACGGGGATGTCGCCCAGCAGCGGCACCTTGCTGTCCGTACCCCGTTCGGATTGCTGATAAATGCCCCCCAGCACCACCGTGCCGCCGTCTTCCACCATCACTTGCGTACGCACGTGCTTGGTGTCGATGGCGAAGCCGGAACGCGTTTCCTGGCCCACACTATCCTTGTTGACGTCCACTTCCAGCACCACGTTGCCGTCCGGCGTGATCTGCGGCGTGACTTCCAGGCGCAGGTTCGCCTTGCGGAACGTGATCGACGTGGCGCCGCTGCTGGTGGCCACCTGGTATGGCAGCTCGATGCCCTGCTCGATCAGCGCCAGCACCTTGTCGGCAGTTACCACGCGGGGGCTGGAAATGATCTTGCCCCTGCCATCGGCTTCCAGCGCGGACAGTTCCAGGTTCAAAAAGCGGTTGGCGGCCGCCGAAAACAGGCTCAGGGCGAAGCTGGCCGGCGGCAAACCGTTGATGCTGGCGGCCGGCAAGTTGACAAATTGCGTGTTCGGCACGAAGGCGCTGCTGCCTGCCACCGTTTGCCCCGTCGCCTCGCCCACACCCTGATAGCTGCCGCCGATGGCCGCACGGCGCCCGCTGCCGCCCAGGGAAAAACCGGGCACCTGGCCCTGTGCCAGTCGCTGGTCCGTAAAACCCAGGCGCGCGCCCAGGTTGCGGCTGAAACTGTCGTTCGCCTCGACGATGCGCGCCTCGATCATCACTTGCCGCGTGGCAATATCTGTCTTGGCGATCAGCTGACGGATCTGCTCCAGGCGCGCCGGCACGTCGGTGACGAACAGCTGATTCGTGCGCGGCTCGATCAGCACGCTGCCACGGCGCGACAGCAGCCGGCTGCGCCCTTCCCCCGCATCGAGGCCGAACACGCTGCGGAACGCTTCCGCCTTCTGGTAATTGAGCTGGAAGATGGCCGACTGCAGCGGTTCGAGTTCCGCGATCTGCGCGCGCTGCTCCAGTTCCAGTTTTTCGCGCGCCAGCATTTCCTCGCGCGGCGCGATCCACAGCACGTTGCCATTGCGCCGCATGTCCAGTCCCTTCGCCTGCAGCAGCACGTCGAGCGCCTGGTCCCACGGCAAGTTGCGCAGGCGCAGCGTCAGGTTGCCCGCCACGCTGTCGCTGGCGATGATGTTTTGACCCGACGCGTCGGCCAGGATGTGCAGGGCCGCGCGCACGCCCACGTTCTGGAAATCGACGGAGATTTTCTCGCCCGCATACAGGCGCGGCGCCGTCACCTGCACCACCGCCTCGTCCCCGGCCAGGGCGGCGCCATGCAGCAATAGCCAAAACATGAAACACATCCACACAGACGGCTTCATGGCGTGGCCTCCGGCGCACTGGCCCTGGCGTCACCCGGCTTTTGCAGGGACAGGCTGCCATGCCGTTCGCGCCACCCGCCGCCCGCGTCCGGCAGCAACTCTTTGTACTGCAGCGCCTGTTCACTGATGTCCGTCACCACGCCGTGGTCTGGCCCCAGATACTGGCCCACCGCCACCCGGTACACGCGCTGGCCCGCCAGCAGCAGCGCGCTCAGGCGTCCTTCCTTTTGCACGCTACCAACCATGCTGATAGCCGGCAAGGCGACACTTTCCAATGGCTCGCGCACACGGCGCGGGTCAGGTCCGGCCACGCTGCCACGCTGGCCCGGCGCGCCGGCGGCCGGCAATGCATCAAAAGGGTCGGCCAGGGCGGCGGCCGCGTAGGGATGCGGCGCGACAGCGGCAAGCGGGCGCCATGCTGGCGCGGCAGCAGGCGTGCCTGTCTTGGGCGACAAAGCCGCTTGCGCGGCCCGTTCCGCCGCGTCGGGCAAGCGATACGCCTGCAGCACGGCGTCGAGCGTCAGCAAACGATCCTTGCCGAGGGTCAAGGCCAGCTCATGCACCGTGACGATGCGCGGCAAGCACGCCAGGTCTGCCAGCAGCGCGCCCATGGCGTGATAGCCGCCGCGCAACTGTATGGCGATCGGCAAGGCGACATACGGCGCTTGCGGCCGGGCCGCGCCCGGCTTGAACAGCGAAAATTGCAGACCGCGCGACTGGCCTGCGGCGTTAATGTCCGTCAACAGTACCGCCATCGCTTGCTGGTCGGGCAACTGCTGTTCCAGGAGGGCCAGCTCGGCGCCGGCTCGGCGCTGCTGCGCACGCCACTGCGGCAACAGGCTCGCCCTGGCCTGCGCCGACAGATATTCGGCGCGCAAGCGGCCTTCTTCTCCTTGCGCCGCCTGCACGGCAGCCATCATGCCATCCAGCCAGGCGGCGTGCAGCAGCGCGGCCACCAGCGCACCGGCCAGGGTGGCGCACGCGAGGCGCGCGGGTAGCGGCCACAGCGACGCAGTCTTCAAGCTCAGCATGATCAACCTCCACGACTAAGATTGCCCAGCGGGTGCCAACGCCAGCCGTATCGTCCATTCCACGGCGCCCTCTGACGCGCCGCGCACTTCAATCACTTCCGGCCGGGACCAGGGGGCGGCCTGCTCCAGCGCCAGCAACAGTGCCGCGACCTTGTCCTGCGACGCAGCCTGCCCCTGCAGGCGCACCAGCGCCGTTTCCTGGCGCACACTGTGCAAGGCCACGCCGGCCGGCATCGCCTGGGCCAGCACATCCAGCATGCGCACCCAGGCATGGCGTTGCGCTTGTAAATTGGCAATGGCCTGCTGGCGCAGCAGCAGCGCCGCCGTCTCGCCCTGCACCCGCTTGCCGGTGGCAAGGACGGCATTCACCTGCTGCATGGCATGGCGCCAGCCCTCCTGGCGACGCAGTTGCGCGTCGAGCTGGTGTTGCAGCCAGGCGCCTGCCGCCAGGGCCAACAGCAATCCCAGCACCGCCCCACCGGCCAGTTGCCACAGCAGCAGCTGACTGCGCCGGCGCCGTGCCGCCTGCCGATGCGGCAAGAGGTTGATGCCTGGCACTTGCGCCACGCCCGTCATCGCGCGTACCGGTGCATGGCCAGGCCCCAGGCCAGCTGATAACTGAGGCCGCCGTCCGGCAAGGCTTGCCAGCCACCCTGCGCGAGTGCCGCCTGCAGGGCCAGCGCCTCGCTATCCATGACGATGGGCGTCAAGCCGGCCGCCATGGCCGCATCGAGGCGGCGCTGCACGCTGGCGCGCCGCGCCGCCACCAGCAGCACCTCGATCTCCCTGCCCGTCTGGCCCGCAAGCGGTGGCGCGGGGCCAAGAATGAAAAAATCCAGGCTGGCGTCTTCCAGTGCAAACGGCATGTATTGGGCCGCCTCCAGTTCCACCAGGATTTCCAGCTGTTCCTCCGGCAAGCCGGCGGGCAGGCGTATCACATGCGTGATCAAGGCCGTGGCCGGCATGGCCAGCGCCACGCGGGTGCAGCCGCTGCCGCTGTTACGGCATGCCAGGCGCACGGCGCTGGCCAGGCCCTGCGGATCTTCGACATGACCTTCCAGCATCACGCCTGCCGGCAGCGCGGCGCTGCCGCAATGCCGGCATGACAGTTTCCCCCGCCGGCGCCTCAACTCGACCACGCGCACGCCATCGTCCGCCATGTCGACGCCCAGCAAGCCGATGCCAAGAATACTGCGGATGGATATGTTTTTCATAGAGAAACGTCAGCGTGGGAGGGGTTGCTGCCATCGGCAAGCCTAGTCCTGGCAGCGCTGGCTTGTAAACGGATTTCACGCTGGTGTCTGCGGCGCGCGGCGTCTATCTGGCCCGGCCGTGATCTGGCGCAGAATAATTGTTACCAAATCCTGGTTGCCAGCGGGCCAATACACGCTTATATAGAGTATCGACAAGTGTCAACACTCCCCCGGCAAGCGCCACAGCGCGCTGCCACCCCGGCAAGCTCGCTTATAATTGGCCGGCATAATTAACCGAAAGACATACGACGCATGACATCTTCAAACTCCGCTGGCTCCGCTGGCTCGAAGCCGCCCACCAAGGGCAGCAAACCCAAACGTTTCCTGATGATGGCCCTGGTATCGCTGCTGGGCCTGGGCATCGTCGGCGTCTTGCTGGTGGTCTTTGGTCTGGCCATGGCCTATCCGAACCTGCCGGCGCTCGATACCTTGACCGATTACAAGCCGAAGATGCCGCTGCGCGTGTTTACGTCCGACAGTGTGCTGATCGGCGAATTCGGCGAAGAGCGACGCAACATGGTGCACATCAAGGATATTCCTGATGTCATGAAGAAAGCCGTGCTGGCCATCGAAGATGACCGCTTCTATGAACATGGTGGCGTCGACTATCTGGGTATCACGCGCGCGGCCCTGCACAACCTGACGGGCGGCGCCAAGCAAGGCGCCTCGACCATCACGCAACAGGTGGCGCGCAATTTCTTCCTGTCCAGCGAACAGACCTTGAAACGCAAGGCGTATGAAGTCCTGCTGGCATGGAAGATCGAGAAAAACCTCAGCAAGGACCAGATCCTCGAAGTGTATATGAACCAGATTTATCTGGGACAGCGTGCCTACGGCTTCGCCTCGGCCGCGCAAATCTATTTCGGCAAGAACATCCAGGACCTCACCGTGGCCGAAGCAGCCATGCTGGCCGGCTTGCCGAAAGCGCCGTCGGCCTACAACCCCGTCGTCAATCCGAAACGCGCGCGCATGCGCCAGCAATACATCCTGCAGCGCATGGCGCAGCTGGGCTACATCACGCCAGAGCAATACACGGAAGCCAAGAATGAAGAGCTGAAAGTTAAAACCGACAGCAGCGCCTTCGGCGTGCACGCGGAATACGTGTCGGAAATGGCGCGCCAGCTGGTCTATGAACAATTCAAGGAAGATACGTATACGCGCGGCCTGAACGTCTACACCACCATCACCAAGGCCGACCAGGACGCCGCCTACATCGCCTTGCGCAAAGGCGTGATGGATTACGAGAAACGCCACGGCTACCGCGGCCCGGAAGCCTACATCGAGATTCCGAAAACCAAGGCCGAAGCGGACGACGCCATCGAAACGGAACTGGCCGACCACCCGGACAGCGACGACATCATCGCCGCCATGGTGCTGCAGGCATCGCCCAAGTCGTTACAGGCAGTCACGTCGGCCGGCGAGGAAATCACCATTACCGGCCCCGGCCTGACCTTTGGCGCGGCCTGGCTGTCGGAAAAAGCGGCGCCGAACCGCCGCATCAAACGCGGCGCCGTGATCCGCGTCATGCAGGAAAACAACAGCTGGGTCTTGACGCAGATGCCGGAAGTGCAATCGGCGTTTGTCTCGGCCAGTACCACCGACGGCGCCATCCGCGCCATGGTGGGCGGCTTCGATTACAACCGCAACAAGTTCAACCACGTCACGCAGGCGTGGCGCCAGCCCGGTTCGGCCTTCAAGCCCTTCATCTACTCCGCTTCGCTGGAACGGGGCCTGTCGCCGGCCACCATCATCAACGATGCGCCGATCTCGTTCGACGCGGGCCAGACGGGCGGCCAGGCGTGGGAACCGAAGAACTACGACAGCAAATACGACGGTCCGATGACCATGCGCAAGGGTTTGATGAAATCGAAAAACATGATTTCCATCCGTATCCTGCACAAGATCGGCGCCAAGTATGGCCAGGAGTACGCGACGCGCTTCGGTTTTGACGCGGACAAGAACCCGCCGTACCTGACCCTGGCCCTGGGCGCCGGCAACGTGACGCCGCTGCAGATGGCGGGCGCCTACGCCGTGTTCGCCAATGGCGGCTACAAGATCAACCCGTATCTGATCGCCAAGGTGACCGATAGCGACGGCAATGTGTTGTCGCAAGCCAAGCCGGACCTGGCGGGCGAGGAAGCCAACCGCGTCATCGATGAGCGCAATGCCTTCATGATGAACAGCATGCTCAACGATGTCGTGCGCTTCGGCACGGCGAACAAGGCCATGGCCTTGAAACGCCCTGACCTGGCAGGCAAGACGGGCACCACCAACGATTCCATCGACGCTTGGTTCGCCGGCTACCAGGCCAAGCTGGTGGGCATCGCCTGGATCGGCTACGACCAGCCGCGCAACCTGGGCAACCGGGAAACGGGCGGCGGCCTGGCCCTGCCGATCTGGATCAGCTACATGGCGAAAGCCCTGAAAAGCATCCCCGTCGAGGAACGCGCCGTGCCGGAAGGCCTGATCCGCGTGGGCGACGAGTATTACTATGCGGAAAATCCACCGGGCACGGGCGTGGGTAGCCTGGAAGGTGCGGCGCGCGGCACGCCGGAGGAAGAAAAAGCCAAGGAAGCCGTCAAGAACGAACTGTTTTAAGATCGTTTGATGCAAAAAGGGCAGCCTGAAGAGGCTGCCCTTTCTTATTGCCGCGGCGAAAAGTTACTTCAGCACGACAGGCGCGCCCGCCTGCTCGCTGGCCATGCTGGACAGGGCCGCAAACAACTCGGAACCATCGCGCGTGTTGATCCACTCGTCACCCACGCGCTTGTAGTGGAAACCGCCCGAGCGCGCCGCCACCCACATTTCGCGCATGGGGGCCTGGCTGTTGACGATGATTTTCGTGCCGTTATCGATGAACTCGATTTCCAGCACATTACCGCTGCGGCTGCATTCGACGTCGAGCACGTCTTCATCGTTCAGCCGGTCCAGTGCCGCCTCGATCTGGGTCAGGGTGGCTTCGGCCAGGGCCAGGAATTCCGATTCGCTCATGCTACACTCCAAAGATCTTAATCAAACCGTGATTCTAATCGTGAAGTCATCCTCAGCGTTTTATATCGGCACCGCCATTGTGGTTTTCAGCGTCCTCGCCGGCTGCGGCCAGCCCGGTCCCCTGTACCTGCCCAAGCCGCCCGCGGCCAAAGGAGCGCCAGCCAAAGGCCCGGTGGAACCGGCACCCGTGCCACCGCCGCCCGTGATCGTGCCAGCCACCTAAACGGAACGCACCGGGGTGGCGGCATTCGCCGCCCTGGCGCTTTTTACATGCTTGCTCCAGGCGAAAACCACGCGTATTAGCAGCAGTAGCGCGACGATACTGCCGAACAGTATCGGTTGCGCGAAATTATTCTTGCCCGCTTTCATCCACCAAAAGTGCAAGATGCCCAGCGGCGCGATGATATAGATCAGCCGGTGCAGCCACTGCCAGCGCTTGCCGCCCAGGCGCTTCACCATGCCATTCGTGCTCGTCACGGCCAGCGGAATGAGCAAGACAAAAGCGATGAAGCCCACGGTGATGAACGGGCGCTTGAGCACATCCTTCCACATTTCCTGCACGTCAAAAAAGTGATCGAACCACAGGAAGGTGGTGAAGTGCAGTGCCGCGTAGAAAAACGCGAACAGGCCCAGCATGCGCCGCAGCTTGATCAGCCAATTCCATTGCGTGAAGCGCCGCAAGGGCGTCACCGCCAGGCCGATGCACAGGAAATACAGGGTCCAGTCGCCCGTGCCGCGCGTGATGAATTCCAGCGGCTCCACCAATTGCCCCGTGTACGTCAGCCAGACCATGCGTGCAAAGGGCAGCAGCGCCAGCAGAAAAACCAGGCTTTTGAATAGCGACAATTGTCTCGGCGTGGGGTTGAGGGCCATGGTCTTTCCTTAAAAGAACTTCTTCAGATCCATGCCCGCGTACAAGGAAGCGACATCGTTGTAGCCGTTGAACATCAGGGTCTTGCGCTTGCGCGTCAGAAAACCGTCTTCGCCGATGCGCCGCTCGGAAGCCTGCGACCAGCGCGGATGATCGACGTTCGGGTTCACATTCGAGTAAAACCCGTACTCGGACGGCGCCGACAGGTTCCAGGACGTGCGCGGCTGCTCCTTGACGAAACGGATCTTGACGATGGATTTGGCGGACTTGAAACCATATTTCCACGGCAACACCATGCGCACGGGCGCGCCATTCTGGTTCGGCAAGGTTTCCCCATACATGCCCAGAGTCAGCAGCGCCAGCGGATGGTTCGCTTCATCGATGCGCAAGCCTTCCGTATAAGGCCACTGCAGCACGCGGCTGCCCACGCCCGGCATTTGCTTCTTGTCGGCCAGGGTGATGAATTCCACGTACTTGGCATTGCCCGTCGGCTCGACCTTCTTGATGAGTTCCGAGAAGGAGTAACCGACCCACGGGATGACCATCGACCAGCCTTCCACGCAGCGCAGCCGGTAGATGCGCTCTTCCAGCGGCGCCAGTTTCAACAGCGCATCGAGATCGAGGGTCATGGGTTTCTTGACTTCGCCTTCGATGCTGACCGTCCACGGCCGCGTGCGCAAGGTGCCGGCGTTTTGCGCCGGGTCGCTCTTGTCCGTGCCGAATTCGTAGAAATTGTTGTAGCTGGTGGCGTCTTTATAGGCCGTTTGCTTTTCCAGCGCCGAATAGGCGGGATTGAGCTTGGCAGCCAGCTTGGGATTGGTGCCTTGCGCGAATGCTTCGCGGCTGGCCATTTCCAGCAAGGCCGCGCTGGACACGG
The DNA here is from genome assembly GCF_051380715.1 of Janthinobacterium kochi. Classification (NCBI taxonomy): domain Bacteria; kingdom Pseudomonadati; phylum Pseudomonadota; class Betaproteobacteria; order Burkholderiales; family Oxalobacteraceae; genus Janthinobacterium; species Janthinobacterium kochi. The sequence goes on along the minus strand of NZ_JBNYXO010000017.1, from coordinate 36,197 downwards.
AGCCCAGCGCCACTTGCTTGATGAAGCTGCGGCGCGATTCAAACACGGCGCGCGGCGTGATTTCGGAAGAATACGGCAATTCGATGCCGTTGGGACTGCGCTTGATCAACATGGCGGCTCCGGAAAAAGGTGATTGGATATACCTTACACCAGTTTTTCCGGGCCGTTCATGACGCTTCTGTCATTAAAGTTTACCGTAAGAGTGTAAACCGGAAAGGAACATGTTGACGCCCAAAAACGCGAACGTCGTCACCAGCAAGCCCACCAGCGCCCACCACGAGGCGACGCGACCGCGCAAGCCCGTCATCAATCGCATGTGCAGCCAGGCTGCATAGTTGAGCCAGACGATCAGTGCCCAGGTTTCTTTCGGGTCCCACGACCAGTAGCCGCCCCACGCTTCGGCCGCCCACAGGGCGCCCAGGATGGTCGCTACCGTGAAGAAAGCGAAGCCCACGGAAATGGCCTTGTACATGACGTCGTCGAGCACTTCCAGCGACGGCAGGCGGTCGACCAGGTAGCCGCTCGATTTGAGCAGGTAGGCCGCCGCCACCATGGCCGACAGGGCAAAGGTACCGTAGCCGATGAAGTTGGCAGGCACGTGGATCTTCATCCACCAGCTTTGCAGGGCCGGCACCAGCGGCTGGATTTCGGCCGCGTCGCGCGTGACCGTGTACCACATCAGGAACACCACGGCTGCCGAAATGACCAGCATGACGAAGGCGCCCAGCTGGCGCGTCGCATAATGCTGCTCGTAATACAGGTAGAACATGGCCGTGATCAAGGAAAACAGGATGAACACTTCATACAGGTTCGACACGGGAATGTGGCCCACGTCGGCACCGATCAGGTAAGACTCGTACCAGCGCACCAGCATGCCCGTCAGGCCCAGCACCACGCCGGCCCAGCACAGCAGGGAGCCGACGGACGAGCCGAATTCCGAGCGCGCCACCAGGCCGATCCAGTAGAACAGGGTCGACAGCACGAAAAGCGTGCCCATCCACAGAATGGCGGATTGGCTCGACAAGATGTATTTGAGGAAGAATTTCTGGTTCGCCATCTCAAGGTGGCCTGCGTACAACTCGATGGCGAACAGCGACAGCACGGCCGCCACGGGGATCAGCCAGCGCACGGGCTTCCAGTACCAGCCCAGCCACGCAAACGTGGGCGCCGCAGCCAGCAGGATGGCCTTTTCATAGATATCCATGAAGGCGCCAAAGCGCATCAGGCCGAACAGGGAGGCGGCCAGCAAGCCGGCGCCATACAGCCAATCGATCAGGCTCAGGCGCTTGAAAAATCCTGGTTCCTGCGTATATATTTGCTTGTTTGCCAATTCCATATTTTCTCCATTCCCGGCGACGCGCAAGCGTCCCAGACACAGCGCAGCTTACGCCGATTGCGGCAGCTTTGCCTTCAAAGTCTCAAATTCTTTTTCAAAATCCAGCGTCTTGCGTTGCGTGCTCATGGCCATCAGGGCTACACTGGCCCCCTCGCCATCCTTGATCCACACCCACAGGCGGCGCTCGCGGATATAAAACATGGAAAACACGCCGATCACGAGGAACAAACAACCGAGGTACACCACGCTCTTGCCTGGCGAACGCGTCACTTGCAGCACGGACGCCTTGATTTCCGTGAACTCGTCGAGCTGCAGATACACGGGTGCGCCATAGAAGAAGCTGTCGGACAGCGCATTCGTGGCCAGCTGCAGGAAGCGGCCGTGCTTGTCATCGGCCTCGATGGCTTTCAAGCCGTCCTGGGCGCGCGCCGCCTGCCACAAGTCCCACAGGCTGCCATTCAAGATCTTCATGAAGATATCGGCCGCTTTTTCTTGCTCAGCCGCAGGAACTTTCTCCAGGAAACGCGAAATGGCCAGGAAACCGCCCTCTTGCCCATTGCCGGCAAAGATGCCCAGGCTTTTCGCCGCCGATTCCTGCAACTGGCCGCGCAGGGCTTCCGCGTTCGCCTGCGGCATGGCGCGGGCCGCATAGCGCGCGGCAGCTTGCTGGCGCAGCGCGGGATCTTGCAGCGCGGCACGCAAACGCATCCATTCCGTCACGCTGTAATTGTCATCGACAGGAATGCGCAGATAGCTGAACGGGTCGCTGGGGTTGACGCGCATGCCGGCCAGGAACACCGTCGTGCCGTCCACGGTGACAGGCTGCATGTAGTTCTGGTATTCACGCGCCTGGCCCGTCTTGTCGCGCAATTTGTATTGCACCGAAGGACCCACGTTCTTGAGATCCTTGTTATTCGCATTCTTCGCGGCCGAACCGAGGCGCTTGTCCAGGCCGACGGCAAATTTATCGTTGAAACTCTCCGCCTTGCTGACGGCGCGCACATCCTGGCCGGCACTGAGGTTTTCCACGTTAAACGGACGGAAACCCGACCATTCCACCGTGTAGGAATTGCCATCGCTGCGCTCGAGCGGCGTACTGCCGCCCACTTCGCCACCGATATCGAAGCGTTTCGTCGTCTTGCCCGTCATGGGAAAACCCGTCAGCTTGAGCTTGCTGCCGCCATCCTCAAAGCTGGACTGGTACAGGGCCAGGCCCTTGTACAGCAGCGGCTGGTTGACTTTGATAGTTGCTGGGAAACTCTTGCCCGTGACATGGTCGGTGATGACGACATCGCTGGCAAACAGCTTGGGCATGCCCGTGCTGTAGAAATCGATGTGGAATTTTTTCAGCAGAATCGTGATCGGCAGATCCTGGATCAGCACGCCATCGGCCTGGGGAATGATGGCCGTGTTGCTCGACGAGCCTTCCGGAATCATGGTGTTGCCGCGGAACGTGGGATTCGACAGGCTCAAACGGTGCTGGGCAGGAATATCGGCGATCACGCCGCTGCCGGAAAACGGCGTCTTGCCAAAGAACCATTGCTGTACGCGGATCGGCATTTCGGAGTCGAGCAAGCCGCCCACGCAGATGATGACGATGGCGCCGTGGGCAAAGATATAGCCCCATTTATTGGCCGCGCCCCGCTTGGCCGCTACCAAGGTGGCGTTGTCCTTCTCCACCACCTTGGCCGCATAGCCGCTGTCTTTCAGGCGCATCACCATCTGCTGCGCCAGCACGGCGCGCGGCAGCGGCGCCTGCCATTCCATCTTGTGATGGAAATTGCGCAAGGATTGCTCGCGCACATTGTCGCGCCAGCTGCGCATGTCCTTGAGCATCTTCGGCGCATTGCGCACGATGCACAGCGAGGTCGAGGCGACCAGGAAACCCATGATCACCAGGAACCACCAGGCCGAATACACGGAATACAGGCTCAGCTTGTCGAAGACGGCGAACCAGAACGGACCGAACTGGTTCACATAATTGGGCATGGGCTCGTTCTGCTTGAGCACCGTGCCGATGATGGAGGCGACGGCGATCAGGGTCAGCAAACTGATGGCAAAGCGCATCGACGAGACCAGCTCGACGAATTCAGCCAGGCTGCGGCGTTGGGTCTTTAACTCGATTCCGGTCGTGCCTGTGCTCATACGTTGATACTCATACTGGATATGCAATCTTGAGGAAAGTGGCAAGGAGCACACAGTATGTCTGCGCGCAAGGCGGCAGCATACTCCTGTTTGGTCCCCGCCATGAAAAAGGGCAGCCTGTTTGAGACGGCCGCCCTTGTTCATGCGCGCTGGTGCGCCTGGCAATCTCTTGCCACTATGAAAACTTACTTCAGGCCGGCGATATAGTCGGCCACGGCGGCGATTTCGTCATCCGACATGCGGGCGGCGATGGTGTGCATTTGCGCGCTGTTCTTGCGGGCGTCCGCCTTGGTGCTGCGGAACATGGCCAGCTGGGCTACCGTGTAATCCTGGTGCTGGCCGGCGATGCGCGGATACTGGACGGGCATGCCATTGCCCGTCGCGCCATGACAGCTGGCGCAGGCGGCGATTTGCTTGGAAGCAATGCCACCACGGTAGATTTTCTTGCCCAGGTCAATCGTATCCTTGTTTTTCGCGGCGCCCGGTTTGGACAGCTGCGCGCCCAGGTAGGCGGCAATATTCTTCTTGTCAGCGTCGCTGAGCATCTTGGCATAGGTCGTCATGACCGGCTGATTGCGCTCCGGCGTGGTGAAGTCGACCAGTTGCTTGTAAATATAGCTTTCGTGCTGGCCGGCCAGCTTCGGGTTGACCGTGATGGTCGAATTGCCGGCCGCGCCATGGCAGGACACGCAGGCAGGCAAGCCGCGCGCCGCATCGCCATCGGCATACAGGGTAGCGCCCTTGGCGGCATCGGCCTTGACGGCCGGTTTCGGTGCTTCGACCGCGGAAGCAGTTGCCGATACAGCCAGCAAAGCGAGCAGCATGGATTGGACAAACGGTGAAAACGCACGATTCATTCAGGCACCCTGAGACAGTGAGAAATTAGTGGTGGACATTGCCGCGCTCCTGAGATTTTTGATTTATTTTCAGGGCCGCAAGCCGCATCGCTGCTACGCCGGCAACAATTAACAATCCCTTATTGTACAATAGCTTCTTGGCGTTATCGCTCCCTTATCGCTCCATTTTGTTGCTTTACTACTCCCATGTCAAAACTCTGGCAAGCCCGCTTCTTTACGACCGTCAACCAATTGCGTGACCTGCCCGATACCACGGTGCCGGAAATCGCCTTTGCCGGCCGCTCCAATGCCGGTAAATCGACCGCCATCAACATCTTGTGTAATCAGAAAGGCTTGGCGTTCGCGTCCAAGACACCTGGCCGTACCCAGCACATCAACTACTTCTCCATCGGCGGCGCCCACGTGGCGCAGCACCGCAAGGATGCCACCATCGTCGAAGAGATCGAATGCCTGCTGGTCGACTTGCCCGGCTACGGCTACGCGGAAGTCTCGGGCTCGGCCAAGTTGCACTGGCAACGCCTGCTGGGCGACTACGTGCAGCGCCGCGAGCAATTGGCGGGCCTGGTCCTGATCATGGATTCGCGCCGTCCGTTCACCGACCTGGACGTCCAGATGCTGGAATGGTTCGCCCCGACCGGTAAACCAATTCACTGCATCCTGACGAAGGTCGATAAGCTGAATCGCAATGAATCGGTCAACGCGCTGCGCCAGGCGAAAGCCAAGCTCGACAGCTATGTGGATGAAGACGGCGTCGGCTTCCCGTTCACCGTACAACTGTTCTCGGCCCTCAAGCGCGTCGGCATCGATGAAGCCAATGACAAGATCATGGAACTGGCCGGCATCAGCGAAGATGGCGCGGCCGAAATGGTCGAGCTGATCGAGATGGAAGACGATGTGGAAGCGGCACCGGGAACCGAGTCGGATAAACCGGCCTGATCATACTCAGCGCCACATGACAAAAAGGCTGCCCGGTCACACCGCGCAGCCTTTTTTTCATTAAGAGCCCGTTCCTAGCGCCGTCCCGGCCCTGGCCGCTTCTCCGAAAAGAATTCCTGGCGCAGGAAGGCAGTCAGCTCGGCCGTGTCTTCCACGCGGGCGCTGAGGTTGACGTTGCGCCCCAGCCGGCGCGATTCCCAGACGAAATCGCCGGGCTTTTCGGCACGGATCAGCTGGATCATCTTCTTGATGATGGCCGATTCGATATCGGGTTCATTGCCCAGTTCGACTTTTTCCTGCTTCAGCCAATTGCGCTTGAAGTTGCCATTCCAGCCCTTGAACTTGACCTCGGCACTGAAGGAGGTCTGGTTGACGATGGAAAACACGCCACCAGAATCCTCGCGGTCGCTGCCGGAATTGCGTCCCTGCGCGCCGGCGATATTCGCCTTGGCCACGCGCATGGCGCGGTCGTTTTCGCTTTCCTCGGCCGGTGGCGCGGGATTTTGCGCCTGGCGCTGCTTGCGGCGCTGCTCGATCATCGAACTCATGTCTTCGGCCGGCGGCGGCGGCAACGGCACTTTCGACACCAGCGGCGGCGTGTATGTTTCCAGTTTCGGCTTGTCGCGCGGCACGTCCTTGGTCACCACGCGCTTGCTCGGGGCCGGCGGCGGTTTCACCTTGGCCACTTTCGTATCCTTCGGTTTCGGCGTGGGTTTCGGCTGCGGCTTCGGTTGCGGCTTGTCCTTCAGCGGCGCGATGTAGACCATCGCACTTTCCTTCTTCGGCGGCGGAATTTTTTCGATCTTGTCGCTGCGCAACAGGGCATACGCCGCCAGCAGCACGTGCAGCAAGACGGACACGCCCAGCGCAACCTTGCGCATGGTGCTGGTCCTGGACCCGTAGGCCGGTGGTGACTGGATCACTTGTCCGCAAGTGGGACAAACGTCGGAATCGGCAGCCATCAAATGGGTCGTGTCATGCAAAATGAATCGTGCTTTCTGTGTAGCGACAAAAGTAATCTTACAGGGCAGCCATAGTGCCAGAGTCCCTTGCTTTTGGGAACACTTCCTCGGCATTGCCAACCCGAAGCGTACAGGATAGCGACATTCCTTGCAGCGCTAAGCAGAGTACCCGAGCCGTCCCTTGACGGTTGTTACCGTATGTATCACAGCCCATACAAAACCGGCGCCGCATTCACGCAGGAACGGGGCGCCGGTGATGGCCGTGTGGCGGCTCAGGCCTTGTTGTCGAGCGCCACCAGTTGCTCGTCCGTCATCGGCCCCGTGCCGCTGTACTTGTCCAGGAACAAATAGATGACGGGGGTGATGAACAGGGTAATCACTTGCGAGAAGAGCAAGCCGCCGACCACGGCCAGACCCAGCGGCTGGCGCAACTCGGCGCCAGCGCCCAGGCCCAGGGCAATCGGCAAGGCGCCCATCAGGGCCGCCGCCGTGGTCATCATGATGGGGCGGAAACGCAGGATGCAAGCCTGGCGGATGGCCTCTGCCGGCGCCAGCCCGTCGTTGCGCTGCGCATGCAGGGCGAAGTCGATCATCATGATGGCGTTTTTCTTGACGATGCCGATCAGCATCAGGATCCCGATGATGGCGATCATGGTCAGGTCCATGCCGAACAGGCGCAGGGTCAGCAAGGCCCCCACGGCCGCCGACGGCAAGCCGGCCAGGATGGTCAGCGGGTGGATATAGCTTTCGTACAGGACACCGAGCAACACATAGATCACGGCCAGCGCGGCGATGATGAGGATGATCTGGCTGGACTGCGAACTCTGGAACACGGCCGCGTCGCCGCCATAGCGCGTGATGATGGAGGCCGGCAAGCTCATGTCCTTGGCCATCGCGTCGATCCTGCCCGTGGCAACGCCCAGCGGCACGTCCGGTGCCAGGTTGAAGGCGATGGTGACGGCTTGCAACTGCCCCTGGTGATTCACGGAGGTGGGGCCGATCGTGCGTTCCACGTAAGCAATACTCGACAGTTTCACCAGTTCGCCCGTCTTGCTGCGCACGGACACGCGCGTGAGCGCATCGTCATACTGGCGGTCCGCCGTGGCCGCTTCCAGGATCACGTAATAGCTGGCTGCCGACGAATAAATGGTCGACACCTGCCGCTCGCCAAAGGTGCTGTACAGGGCCGTGCGGATGTCGGACATTTGCACGCCCAGCAGATTGGCCTTGTCGCGGTCGATTCTGAGGGATGCCTGCAAGCCCTTGATCTGCGAATCGCTGGTGACGTCGCGGAAGGCGGGATCCGTGCGCATGCCGGCAATAAATTTTTCCGCCCAGTCATTCAAGGCGTCGGGACTGACGCTTTGCAAGGTGTACTGGTAGCGGCTTTTGCTCTGGCGTCCGCCCAGCTGCAAGTTTTGCACGGGCCGGAAATACACGGCCATGCCGGGCACGGTGCTCGTTGCGCGGCGCAGGTTTTCCAGCACCACCGGCATTTTCGGCCGCTCGCTGCGCGGTTTCAAGACCATGAACATGCGGCCCGTGTTGCCGCCGCCGACGAACGACGTCACATCCTGCACGCTGGGGTCCGCCTTGAGCACGGCCGCCACGCGCGCTTGCAAATCCTGCAGTGCCGCCGAAGAAATGTCTTCCGACGCTTCCGTATTCACCTGGATCTGGCCCAAGTCTTCCTCGGGGAAGAAACCTTTCGGTATCGTGGCGTACAGCAGCACCGTCAGCACAAAGGTACACACGGCAACGAACAGCACCACGTTGCGGTGCGCCAGGGCCTTGTCGAGCAAATGCACGTAACCGTTGCGCAATGCCGTGAAACCCGCTTCGAAATGGCGACCAATGAAGGTTTTTTCGCCATGACTGGGGTCGCTGTCATTGTGTTCGCGCGAATCGGCCGGCAGAAAACGGCTGGCCAGCATCGGCACCAGGGTCAGCGACACGACGGCGGACACCAGCACGGCCAGCGAGACGACGACGGCAAACTCGTGGAACAGCAAGCCGATCACGCCTGGCATGAAGAAGATGGGGATGAACACGGCGACCAGCGAGACGGAAATCGAAATAATGGTAAAACCCATCTCTTTCGCCCCTTCGAGCGCTGCGCGTATCGGTTTCTTGCCCATCTCGATATGGCGCACGATGTTTTCCAGCACCACGATGGCATCATCGACCACAAGGCCCACGGCCAGGGTAATGCCCAGCAGGGAAACGTTGTCGAGGCTGTAGCCGAGCCAGTACAGCAGGGCCAGCGCGCCGAGCAGGGAAATCGGCATGGTGACGGCAGGAATGAAGGTAGCGGCCGCGCGGTGCAGGAACAGGAAGATCACCAGCACCACCAGCACCACCGTCAGGGCCAGGGTCAAATTCACGTCGTGGATGGCTTCGCGGATCGACAGCGAGCGGTCGTTGACCAGGCTGATCTGTATCGACTGGGGCAATTGTTCCTTGAAGCCCGGCAGCAAACGGCGCACGCCGTCGACCACCTGCACGGTGTTGGCGTCCGGTTGGCGCTGCACCATCAGGCTGATCGAGCGTTCGCCATTGAAACTGCTGACGGACTTGATCGATTGAAAACTGTCTTCCACCTCAGCCACGTCTTTCAGGCGCACGGGCTGGCCGTTGCGACTGGCGACGATCAGTTCGGCAAAATCGGCCGCTTTCATCATTTGCGGATTGCCCTGAATGGTCAGGGTCTGGCTCGGGCCGTCAAGGATGCCCAGCGGGGAATTCGTGTTCGAGGTGCGCAAGGCAACAGCCAGCTCGTCCATCGTCAGGTTGCGCGCATTCATCAGATCGGCACGGGCGCGCACGCGCACGGCAAAGCGTTTCTGGCCATTAACGATGACCTGGGCTACACCAGGCAAGGTCGACAGGCTGGGCGCGATCAGGTTTTCCGCATAATCGTTGAGGTCCGACAAGTTCAGCGAGGGCGACGTCATCTGGATGAACAGCACGGGCGCATCGGCCGGATTGACCTTGCGGTAGGACGGCAAGTCCGTCATTTCCGTCGGCAACTGGCGCTGCGCACGCAGCAGGGCCGCCTGCACGTCGACGGCCGCCTCGTTGACATTGATGCTGGCGTCAAATTCCAGGGTCAGCGAGGTATTGCCCAGGGTGCTCGTGGAGGTGATGAGGCTGAGGCCTGAAATGGTGGAAAACTGCTTTTCCAACGGCAAGGCCACCGACGAGGCCATGGTTTCCGGGCTGGCGCCGGCCAGGTCGGCGCTCACGTTGATGACGGGCGTGTTGTAACTTGGCAAGGCCGCCACGGGAATTTGCAGGTAGGCCAGCACGCCGGCCAGGATGATGGAGAGGGACAGCAGCACCACCATGACGGGGCGGCGGATGCTCAGTTCGGACAGGTTCATGCTGGCTTGCCCTGCGGTGCGGCGGCGCCATCGGCGGCCTTGTGTTTTTCCACCAGGCGCACTTTGCTACCTGGACGCAAGTTCTGCTTGCCATCGACGATGACCTTTTCATCGCCCGCCAGGCCGGTGATGACGGCGCTCGGTCCGAATGCATACACGCGGGCAATCTTGCGCATCTTGGCCGTATTGTCCGCCTCCATCGAGTACACGAAGGTGCCGGAGGTACTCGTGATGATGGCATTTTGCGGGATCACCAGCGCATCTTTGAGGGTGCGCACGGTCAGCTGCGTATTCACGTACTGGCCTGGCCATAAATCGGTGCCGCCATTATTGAAGCGGGCCTTGATCCTGATCACGCCCGTGGCGGGATCGACGGCATTGTCGATAAAGTTCAGTTTGCCGTCGAGCTGCTTGCCGCCCGCGTCCGACAACAGCGCCGTGACAGGCACCTCGCCCGCCTTTTGCGCCGCCAGCAAGCCCGACAGGCTGCTTTCCGGCAAAGTGAACGACACATCGATCGGGTCGAGCTGGGTGATACTGGTCAAGGACGTGGTCGGCTGCACCAGGCTGCCCGCGTAGACATTGATGGCACCCACCCTGCCCGCCTGCGGCGCGCGCAGGATGGTGTAGCTGGAGTCGACCTGGGCCGCGCGCAAGGCGGCCTGGTCGGCGGCCAACAAGGCGCGTGCCGCGTCGAGCTGGCTTTGCAGGGTATCGACGGCACCCTGGGCGATAAAATTCTTGCTCAGCAAATCCTGGTTGCGCTTGAGCTGACGCTCGAAGTCCTGCACCGAGGCGCGGTCGCGCAATACCTGCGCCTGCGCCTTGTCGACATTCGCGTGCTCGCTGCGCGCATCAAGGGTGAACATCAGCTCGCCCTGCTTGACGAACTGGCCTTCGCGGATATGCACCTTGGTGATCGTGCTGGTCGTCTGCGGGTGCAAGTCAACACTGCTGATCGGCATCACGCTGCCATTGGCTTGCAGCACCACCGGCACATCCTGGCGCACGGGCGCGACCACGCTCACCGTCGTCGGCGCCTGTCCGCCCTTGCCCCCTTTGCCATCCTGCACGCCAGTCGCTGCGCCGGCCTGATGATTGAAATACCAGATGCCGCCACCGATACACAGGGCCACACCCACGAGGATTGCCAGACTAGTCTTTTTCATTGTTCTGTTACGCTATTGCAGCGCAGGGCTGCAGGTTGAATGTAGTTGCCAGAGGGCATAAAGCACAATATTGTCGCACGGAAATGTTCACTTTCCAGCGTAATACTCTGGCACGATGAGGGTGACTTCCAGTCCACCATCGACATGATTGAGCAGTGAAACCGTGGCGCCATGCTGCTCGGCGATATTGCGCGCGATGGTCAGGCCCAGGCCCGTGCCGCCCGATTCGCGCGAACGCGAGGTCTCGATGCGGTAAAACGGTTCGAACACCTTGGCTAGTTGATCTGGCGCAATGCCTGGCCCGCCATCGCGGATGCGGATGCGCGCGGCACCGGCGACGCGCTCGACGGTCACCTGCGCGTACTGGCCATATTTGACGGCATTGTCGATCAAGTTCACCAGGCAGCGCCGCATGGCGATGGGACGGGCCATCAAGGCCATGCTGGCCTGCCCGGCCAGGGTCACATTCTGGCCCGCATCGGCCGCATCCGAGCAGACGCTGTCGAGCAGGGAGTCGAGATCGAGCGCCTGCATCGCTTCCGTGCTATCCATCGAGCGGGCCAGGTCCAGCCCTTCCTTGACCATGCTCTGCATGGCTGACAAGTCGCCCACCAGGCGCTCATACAACTCTGTATCGGCCACTTTTTCCAGGCGCAGGCGCAAGCGTGTCAGCGGCGTTTGCAAGTCATGCGTGATGGCTGCCAGCATTTGTGTACGCTGGGAAATGTGCTGGCGGATGCGCGCCTGCATGGCATTGAAAGCGGCGCTGGCCTGGCGGATCTCGCTGGCGCCCGACAGGGTCAGCGGCGGATGGTTGATGTCATTGCCCAGGTCTTTCGCCGCCTGCGCCAGCTGTTTCAGCGGGCGCATGGTCATGCGCGTGACCAGATAGGCGAGGATGGCAATGCTGATCAGGAAAGGCAGCAAGGTCATCCAGTCATTATGTTCATTGAACGGCGGTTGCTGGCGCGGTGGCAAGACCATCAGGCGCAGCACGTGGCCATCCTGCATACGCACGTCGAGGTTTTCGCACGTGCCGCCCCATGGCTTGGCGCCAAACATGCCCGGCGACTGGCGCGGCTTGACGCAGGCGGGCGGGCGTTCGGCCAGGGCGCTGACCTTGAAGCCCTCGCCCAGCTTGGCTTGCAGGGCGGTGGAAAATTCCGTCGGCGCGCCGGGCGTGTGTTCCGTCGCGGGACGCAGCTCCAGGCGCACGCTGCCCTTGTTGGCCACTTTCAGGTAGGCGGCACGCGAGGCCAGCGGCACCACGTCGGCCGCCATCACCAGCTGCTCGGCCCGCTCGACGGCGTGGTAATCGCGGTATTGCTCGATGGCGCGCTGGCGTTCGCCCACGGCCAGCCACTGCGTCAGCGCGGCCGAAGCGACGATGCCGATCAGCAGGAACATGAAGACGCGGCCCGTCATCGAGCCCAGGAAGGCCTTCACGCGTGCGGCTCCACATTGACCTGGCCGGCCAGCACGTAACCGCCGTTGCGCACGGTCTTGATGATTTGCGGCAAACGGGCATCTTCGCCAAGCTTTTGCCGCAAGCGGCTGATCTGGATATCGATCGAGCGGTCGAACGGATCGGCATCGCGGCCCTGCGTCAGGTTCAGCAGCTGGTCGCGGTTGAGCACGCGGTTCGGGTGTTCCAGGAAGACGCGCAGCAAGCGGAACTCGGCGCCCGACAGCATGATCACCAGGCCGCTGGGATTGAGCAGGTGGCGCGCCGTGAGGTCCAGGGTCCAGCCGGAAAAGCGGATTTGCTGCGCCTTGTCCGAGGGCACGTTCGACGGCATGGCATGGCTGCGGCGTAGCACGCTGCGTATGCGCGCCAGCAATTCGCGGGGCTCGAACGGTTTCGGCAAATAATCGTCGGCGCCCATTTCCAGGCCCAGGATGCGGTCCAGCGGCTCATTGCGCGCCGTCAACATGATCACGGGCACCGTCGATTGCGCACGCAGCTTGCGGCACAAGGTCAGGCCATCGTCGCCAGGCAGGTTCAAATCGAGCACGATCAGGTCGGGCCGCGTTTCATCGAGAATCTTCCACATGGCCGTGCCATCTGCCGCGCCCAGGGTGCGGTAGGCGTTCGTTTCCAGGTAGTCCGCCAGCAAGCTGCGGATATCGCGGTCATCGTCGACGATGAGAATTGTAGAAGTGGGTTCCATGGTACGAATTATCCCCACTTCCCCCACCCTTGCACAACGCATTTGTATCGTCTTGTATATAGGAGAGCCGAAGAAACATATAGATACAAACTGTCTGGCAGCGGACACTTCGGGGAAACATGGCGCGTCCACCATGGATTCATGTGCAGCAACATGTACATCCCTCACTTTTACAAAGGAATCCAGATGAACGCCTCAATGACAACCTTGCGCAAGAATTTGATCATCGCCATGAGCGTACTCGGCATGGGTGCGGCATCGCTGACCGTCCACGCCCAGGAAGCGGCCGCCAGCGCGCCTGCCGCCGCCAGCAGCAAGATGCAACATGATGGCCAGCGCGGCCAGCATCGCGCAGGCAACCCTGCCGAGCGCATGGCCAAATACCAGGCCCGCCTGCACGACAAGCTGAAGCTGACCGCCGCGCAGGAACCGGCCTGGGCCACTTTCACGGCCGCCAATGCGCCGAAAAAACCGATGGTTGACTGGAAAGCCAAGCACGCAGCAATGGCCAAACTGTCGGCACCGGAACGCATGGAGCAATGGATCGCCATGTCGAAGGAACGCATCGCCAGCCAGGAAAGCCGTCTGGCCTCGCTGAAAACCTTCTATGCCGTGCTGACGCCGGAGCAAAAGAAAGTGTTTGACGACAGCGTGCCTGGCGGCAAGCACGGTGGCCATCGCGGTGGTCACCATGGCATGCAAGAGCATCCCAAAGCCGGGTAGGTCGGAATAGGTCCGCAGGACCGTAATCCGACAACTTTGTTGGCGTGTACGGTGGTGTCGGGTTACGCCCTGACGGGCTAACCCGACCTACTCCTCGAGCTTGCGCAAGGAGGTCAGGAACGTCGATGCATTCTGGAAGCCGATCACGCGCGACTGGGCGATTTCCTGCCCTTGCGGGTTGAACATGATGATGCCCGGCGGGCCGAACAGCTGGAAACGTTTCAGCATGGCCTTGTCGTCCGCGTCATTGGCCGTCACGTCCACTTGCAGCAGCACGGCTTGCCCCATCTTCTCGCGCACGGCAGGGTCGACGAAGGTCAGTTTTTCCATCTCGATGCACGACACGCACCAGTCCGCATAAAAGTCCAGCAAGGCCGGCTTGCCGTTCAACTGGGCCAGCGCCGCGTCGAGCTGCGCCACCGTTTTTACGCGCGTAAAAGGCTGCGCGTGCACCTGGCCACCACCGAGGTGCGCCAGCGGCGCCAGCGGGTCGCGGCCACCGCTGGCCACGCCCACCAGTTGCATCGCGCCCAGCACGGCAAACACCAGGCCGAAGGCCTTGGCCACCCAGGCGTTCTTCGCGCCGCTCTTGCCCACCAGCAAATACATGCCGTAACCGACGAACAGCACCGTCCAGCCCAGCATCTGCACGGCGCCCGGCAGCACGGGTGAAACCAGCCACCAGGCCACGCCCAGCTGCAGCACGCCAAAGAAGCGCTTGACGGCATCCATCCAGGCGCCGGCACGCGGCAGCAAGGTGCCTGCCGACACGCCCACCAGCAGCAACGGCACGCTCATGCCCACCGCCATGGCGAACAGGGCGCTGCCGCCGATGACGACGTCGCGCGTCTGGCTGATGTACAGCAAGGCGCCGGCCAGCGGCGCGGCCACGCATGGACCCACGATCAGGGCGGAAATGGCGCCCATGACGAACACGCCCGCCAGACGGCCAGACGACTGCTGGTTCGATACGGACGTCAGCTTGCCCTGCAGGAAAGCCGGCACTTGCAGTTCATACATGCCGAACATCGACAGCGCCAGGGCCGCCATCAGCAGGGCAAAGAAACCCAGCACCCACGGGTTTTGCAGTTGGGCCGCCAGGCCTTCACCAGCCAGCCCGGCCGCCACGCCCAACGCCGTATAGACGATGGCCATGCCCAGCGCGTAGGTCAGCGACAGCAGCAAGCCGCGCGAGCGGCTGACGTTTCCGCCATCGCCGATGATGATCGACGACAGGATCGGTACCATCGGCAGCACGCACGGCGTAAAGGCGAGGCCCAGGCCCAGCAGCATGAACAGGGGCACGATGACGAGCAGCTTGCCGCCCTTCAGTGCAGCTTCGATCTTGCCCAGCTCGCTTTGCGCGGGCGCGGCGCTTGCCGCCACGGGGGCCGCCGCTACCGGTTCGGGCGTGCTGGTGATATCGGCCTGCGGAATGCTCAGCACCGACACGCCAGGCGACGCTTGCGCCTGCGGGCCGTTGACGGCCGCCGTGTCGACCGCGGGCGCGGCCGGCAAGGCAAACCTCGACGGCAAGCCGCCCGGTGCCATGCTCTGGCCGCCGCCACCACCCACCAGTTGGGCCGTGGCATCCTGCGGCGCATAGCACAGGCCCTTGTCGGAGCAGCCCTGCCCCGTCGCCTTCAGGGTAAACGCACCGGCAGCTTGCACGGGAATCATGATGGTGAGGGTCTTGCGGAAGGTTTCCACGTTCTTCTGGAAGGTGTCATCAAACTTGACCTTGCCGGCCGGATACACGGGCGTGCCCAGCTTGGCACCCACGGCGTCGAACTTGAAGCGCTCGTGGTACATATAATAACCATCGGCAATCACATAGGTGACGGCGATGGTGGACGGGTCTTGCATGCGCGCGGAAAACTTGAAAGCCAGCTCGGGATCGAGGAATTCATCGTCGGCACGGGCATGATTGGCGCCAAAAACGGCCATGGCCAGCAGCAAACAAGTGGCAAACCAGATCAGCAGTTGATGTAGCGGAGCGGCGCGCGCGGTGGCGCTGGAGGGGAAACGGGACATGTACGACCTTTTTCTGCGGCAACAGCTGTGCCATTCGACAAGAGTCGCGCGGAGCAGGCAGCGCTTGTGCCGGGCCGGCGCGAAAGAAGAATAGTACACCGCAGCTGTGATCGCTGCAGCAGAAAACAAAAAAGCCAGGCTAGGCCTGGCTTTCTCAGATGCAATTGCCGGGATTACTCGCCAGCGATTTCAACTGCTTCGGTCGTGTCTGGACGATCCATCAGTTCGACGAACGCCATAGGAGCGTTATCGCCGACGCGGAAACCCATTTTCAGGATGCGCACATAGCCGCCGTTACGGTTGGCGTAACGTGGGCCCAGTTCAGCGAACAGCTTCAAGACCATTTCACGATCGCGCAGGCGGTTGAAGGCCAGACGCTTGTTTGCCAGGCAGTCAGTTTTGCCCAAGGTCAGAATTGGCTCGACAACGCGGCGCAGTTCTTTTGCTTTTGGCAGGGTGGTTTTGATCGCTTCGTGACGCAGCAGCGATACTGTCATGTTGCGCAGCATTGCCAGACGGTGGGACGAGGTACGATTCAGTTTACGGAGGCCGTGACCGTGACGCATGATAAATCCTTTCGGTGAGTGTTTAAATTCCAGCTCTTCGATCGATGAAGCTAGTGCAACATCGCGGGCCGGTTTGGTGCTTCAAAATAAAAGCCTGGGACACCTGTCCCAGGCAGTTTGCTACAACTACGAATTACTTTTCCAGGCCTGCAGGCGGCCAGTTTTCCAGCTTCATGCCCAAGGTCAAGCCGCGCGATGCCAGCACTTCCTTGATTTCGTTCAGGGACTTGCGGCCCAGATTTGGCGTTTTCAGCAGTTCGTTTTCCGAACGTTGGATCAGGTCGCCGATGTAGTAGATGTTTTCCGCTTTCAGGCAGTTCGCCGAACGCACGGTCAACTCCAGGTCGTCGACTGGACGCAACAGGATAGGATCGACCAGCGGAGCGCGCGATGGCGCTTCGGCGGCAGCTTCCGTGCCTTCCAGGGCAGCGAACACATTCAACTGGTCTACCAGGACGCGGGCCGACTGGCGGATCGCTTCTTCCGGCGAGATCACGCCGTTGGTTTCGATGTTGATGATCAGCTTGTCAAGGTCGGTACGCTGTTCGACGCGAGCCGATTCAACGAAGTACGATACACGGCGCACTGGCGAGAACGACGCATCCAGAATGATGCGGCCGATGGTCTTGTTCGTGTCTTCCGACAGGCGACGCACGTTACCAGGAACGTAGCCGCGGCCTTTTTCAACCTTGATCTGCATGTCCAGCTTGCCACCAGCGGTCAGGTGGGCGATCACGTGGTCAGGGTTGATCAGTTCGACGTCATGCGGCAGGTCGATGTCGGAGGCCAGGATCGCGCCTTCGCCTTCTTTTTTCAGGGTCAGGGTTACCGAATCGCGGTTGTGGACTTTGAAAACCACACCCTTCAAGTTCAGCAACAGATCGACGACGTCTTCTTGCACGCCATCGAGGGAGGAATATTCGTGGACGACGCCAGCGATCGTCACTTCGGTCGGCGCGTAGCCCACCATCGACGACAGCAGAACGCGGCGCAACGCGTTACCCAATGTGTGGCCATAGCCGCGCTCGAACGGTTCCATCACGACTTTGGCGTGACCTGCACCGAGAGCTTCAACATCGATAATACGTGGCTTCAACAAACTGTTTTGCATGAAATGTCCTTTTCAATACCCTCGGCTCATTACACCGATAAGGCTGATGGCATTAGTAAAACGCCCACTCATCTGAGTTGAGTGGGCGGTGATGGTGCTAACTGCTATTAACGCGAGTACAGCTCGACGATCAGCGATTCGTTGACGTCGTTGGCGATTTCGTTACGCTCTGGCAGGGACTTGAAGGTACCTTCCATTTTCTTGGCATCAACCGAAACCCAGCTAGGCATGCCAACTTGTTCAGCCAGCGACAGTGCTTCAACGATACGCACTTGCTTTTTCGATTTTTCACGAACAGCAACGATGTCGCCAACTTTGACCGCGTACGAAGCGATGTTGACAACGATACCGTTCACGGTGAACGCTTTGTGGCTGACCAATTGACGCGCTTCAGCGCGGGTCGAGCCAAAGCCCATGCGGTAGCAAACGTTGTCCAGACGCGTTTCCAGCAACTTCAACAGCGTTTCGCCGGTGTTGCCTTTACGACGGTCTGCTTCAGCGAAGTAGCGGCGGAATTGACGTTCCAGCACGCCGTACATGCGTTTTACTTTTTGCTTTTCGCGCAGTTGGTTACCGTAGTCCGAGGTGCGGGCGCCGGATTTAACACCGTGCTGGCCTGGTTTGACGTCCAGTTTGCACTTGCTGTCCAGCGAGCGACGTGCGCTCTTCAGGAACAGGTCAGTACCTTCACGGCGGGAGAGTTTTGCTTTAGGTCCGATATAACGTGCCACGATACTTCCTTTTTTTTAATGATAACGCCCCAGCCACATGCATGATCAAACACGCTGCTGCGGTTAGGCGCTAGTCTGACTCAGCTTCAATCAGACGGTGGCTGAAAACGAAAAACCCGCCAAATTGAATTTGACAGGCAAGAACAGCCGGGCAGTATAACCGTTTCCGGCTCCCTGCTCCAGCGATTTCACACAACTGTACTGAGTTACAACAGACAGCAAAGCAGCTGGCGCCGAAGCGCCCTCTGCAACACTATCTTAGATACGACGACGTTTCGGTGGACGGCAACCGTTGTGCGGTACCGGCGTCACGTCCTGGATCTCGGTGATCTTGATGCCCAGGTTGTTCAGCGCGCGAACGGCGGATTCACGACCAGGACCTGGGCCCTTGATACGTACTTCCAGGTTCTTGACGCCACACTCAACAGCCACTTTACCAGCGGCTTCCGCGGCGACCTGCGCTGCGAACGGGGTCGATTTACGCGAACCCTTGAAGCCTGCACCGCCGGAGGTAGCCCACGACAAGGCATTGCCTTGACGATCGGTGATGGTAATGATGGTGTTATTGAACGAAGCGTGGACATGTGCAATGCCTTCAGCGACGTTCTTTTTAACTTTTTTACGCACGCGTGCTGATGCGGCGTTATTTTGCGACTTAGCCATAATTATTCCCTAGCGGATTATTTTTTCAGCGATTGAGCGGCTTTACGCGGTCCCTTGCGGGTACGTGCGTTCGTACGCGTACGCTGGCCACGGCAAGGCAGACCCTTACGATGACGCATGCCGCGGTAGCAACCCAGATCCATCAAACGCTTGATGTTCATGGACAGTTCACGACGCAGATCGCCTTCGACGATGAATTTACCTACTTCATCGCGCAGTTTTTCCAGTTCGCTGTCATCCAGATCTTTGATCTTTTTGTTGGTTGCTACACCGGTCGATGCACAGATTTTCTCTGCGCGTGGACGGCCCACACCGTAGATGGCCGTCAGGCCGATAACGGTATGCTGATGATTTGGGATATTAACCCCTGCAATACGTGCCATTTGTTATTCCTCGATTAACCTTGACGCTGCTTGTGACGTGGTTCCACGCAGATTACGCGGACTACGCCTTTGCGCTTGATGATCTTGCAGTTGCGGCAGATCCGCTTGACTGATGCGAGAACTTTCATTTTTGGGCTCTTTCTTTCGCTTCTTTGGTTTGATTCAGTGTGTTACTTGGTACGGAACACAATGCGGGCTCGGCTCAGGTCGTACGGCGTTAACTCCACCGTCACCTTGTCTCCAGGGAGAATGCGAATATAGTTCATCCGCATTTTACCTGAAATATGCCCGAGCACCACGTGTCCGTTCTCCAGCTTCACTCGAAATGTTGCATTTGGGAGATTCTCAAGAATCTCGCCCTGCATCTGTATGACGTCGTCTTTTGCCATTCGGTATGTTTACCGCGCTTAACGCGTCGGAATTCCGCCCTTGAAATTTGCTTTGCGCAGCAGCGAATCATATTGCTGCGACATCACGTAGTTCTGTACTTGCGCCATGAAATCCATGGTGACAACTACAATAATCAATAAAGAAGTACCGCCGAAATAGAATGGTACTTTCCACTGGGCTTGCATAAATTCCGGCAATAAACACACCAGGGTGATGTAGACTGCGCCGGCAAGTGTCAAGCGTGTCAGGATCTTGTCGATGTAACGGGCTGTCTGCTCGCCTGGACGGATCCCGGGAATGAACGCACCGCTTTTCTTCAAGTTATCCGCTGTTTCCTTGCTGTTAAACACCAGCGCTGTATAGAAGAAACAGAAAAACACGATCGCCACTGCGTACAACAGCGCATGGATAGGCTCACCAGGCCCCATCGATGCTGCCAAATCTTTCAAGAACCGCACCGCAGGGTTAGCGTTGTCGGCGCCCTTTGAAAACCAGTCCACGATAGTGGCCGGAAACAAGATGATCGAAGAAGCAAAGATCGGCGGGATCACGCCGGCCATGTTCAGCTTCAACGGCAAATGGCTGGTTTGACCGCCATAAATCTTGTTGCCTACCTGGCGCTTCGCGTAATTGACCAATATTTTGCGCTGACCACGTTCGACGAATACGACGAAGTACGTTACCAGTGCTACCAGAATCACGATGAAAATCGCGCTGAAGCTGCCGATCGAACCATTCGACACCTGAGTGAACAAGCCACCCAACGCCGACGGCAGACCTGCTGCAATCCCGGCAAAAATGATGATCGAGATGCCATTACCCAAACCACGCTCGGTAATTTGCTCACCCAACCACATCAAAAACATTGTTCCGGTCAACAAAGTGACGACCGTAACGAAGCGGAATGCAAGACCAGGTTCCAACACCAGACCAGCTTGCGACTCCAGTGCGACTGCAATGCCTAACGCTTGGAACAGTGCCAGGGCAACCGTGAAATACCGGGTGTACTGGGTGATCTTGCGACGACCTGCTTCGCCTTCTTTTTTCAACGCTTCCATCTGCGGTGACACGATCGACAGCAATTGCATGATGATCGAGGCCGAGATATAAGGCATGATACCCAGCGCAAACACTGTAAAACGAGACAAGGCACCGCCCGAGAACATGTTGAACATGCCCAGGACGCCGCCTTCGTGCTCCTTGAACAGCGAGGCTAATTGTGTCGGGTCAATCCCGGGAACCGGGACGTGAGCACCGATACGATAAACCACCAATGCGCCAAGCAAAAACCAGAGCCGTCCCCAAGGGAAACCGGCCGCTGCACTTTTAGCAAGTTGTGGATTAGTCGCCAATTTTCGCTCCGATCAAGCTGTTAGCGGTCAACTCAGGCTACCGAGCCGCCGGCTGCTTCGATGGCGGCTTTCGCGCCAGCGGACACTTTCAAGCCCTTCAAATTCACCGCTTTGGTGATTTCGCCGGACAAGATCACGCGCACGTCACGGGCCAACACGCCCAGAACGCCAGCTTGCTTCAAGACCAGAATGTCGACATCGCCAACAGCCAGGTTGTTCAGATCGGACAGGCGCACTTCAGCTTTGAAGGTTGCGTGCATCGATTTGAAACCGCGCTTAGGCAGACGGCGTTGCAGAGGCATCTGACCGCCTTCGAAACCGACTTTATGAAAGCCGCCCGAACGCGATTTCTGACCCTTGTGACCACGACCCGAGGTTTTACCCAGGCCGGAGCCGATACCGCGACCGACGCGACGCTTGTAGTGCTTAGCGCCTTCGGCTGGTGCAATAGTATTCAATTCCATGATTTGCTCCGTTCGTGTAAGCCCGAAGGCTTACCCGACAACTTTAACGAGATACGATACTTTATTGATCATGCCGCGTACGGATGGGGTGTCTTGCAATTCGGAAACCGAATTTACACGACGCAGACCCAGACCGCGCACGGTAGCGCGATGCGATTCGCGCGTACCGATCAAGCCCTTGACCAATTGCACTTTGACTGTGTTTGTCATTTTGTCCACCTTAAGCCAGAATGTCTTCGACCGACTTGCCGCGTTTGGCAGCGATATCGGAAGCAGTGCTCATTTTCGACAGGCCGTCCAGCGTAGCGCGTACCAGGTTGTATGGGTTGTTCGAACCGGTGGATTTCGCCACCACGTCCGTCACGCCCATCACTTCGAAGATAGCGCGCATTGCGCCACCAGCGATAACGCCAGTACCAGGCTTAGCTGGGTTCATCAGGACCTTGGAGGCGCCGTGACGACCAACAACCGTGTGATGCAAGGTACCGTTTTTGAGCGGTACTTTGATCAGGTTGCGACGGGCTTCTTCCATTGCCTTCTGCACGCCAACTGGCACTTCTTTCGATTTGCCCTTGCCCATGCCGACGCGGCCATCGCCATCACCAACTACGGTCAGCGCGGCGAAACCCATGATACGACCACCCTTGACCACTTTGGTCACGCGGTTGATCGCGATCATTTTTTCGCGCATGCCATCATCCGGCTTGTCGCTTTGCATTTTTGCTTGCATTTTTGCCATGATTGATCCTTAGAACTTCAGACCGGCTTCGCGTGCGGCTTCTGCCAACGCTTTCACACGGCCGTGGTAACGGAAACCGGAGCGGTCAAACGCAACTTCGGTAATCCCTGCTTTCAACGCTTTTTCAGCGACGCGCTTGCCGATCAAGGCTGCAGCAGCGGCATTGCCGCCTTTGCCGGATTGACCTGCCAGTTCAGCGCGAACTTCCGCTTCAGCCGTCGAGGCCGAAACCAGGACTTTAGCGTCCGGGCTGATCAGGTTGGCGTAAATATGCAGGTTGGTGCGATGCACCGACAAGCGATTTACTTTCAATTCCGCAATCTTGATGCGGGTTTGGCGTCCGCGGCGAAGCCGTGATTCTTTCTTATCCATCGTCAGCCCCTAATTACTTCTTCTTGGTTTCTTTAAGCTTAACCACTTCGTCCGCATAGCGAACGCCCTTGCCTTTATAAGGCTCAGGAGCGCGGTAAGCACGAACTTCAGCGGCTACCTGGCCAACCTGTTGACGGTCGATACCTTTAATCAGGATCTCGGTCGGGGTTGGTGTTGCGCAGGTAACGCCAGCTGGCATGTCATGTACTACAGGGTGCGAGAAACCCAGGGACAGATTCAACTTGTCGCCTTGAGCTTGCGCCTTGTAACCCACGCCTACCAGGTTCAGCTTTTTCTCGAAACCCTTGGTGACGCCAACAACCATGTTGTTGACCAGCGCGCGCAGCGTGCCGGACATGGCATTGGCTTCGCGGCTATCGTTCGCCACGTCGAAACTCAGGGTTCCTGCATTGTTTTCCACTTTGACCTGGCCGGTGAGGGCCTGGGAAAGTACGCCCAGCGGGCCTTTTACGGTGATCGCTTGTGCGGAGATGGCGACTTCAGCGCCAGCTGGCACTACGATAGGCATTTTAGCTACTCGAGACATGTGTAACTCCTTAAGCCACGTAGCAAATAACTTCGCCGCCGACACCGGTAGCGCGTGCTTTGCGGTCAGTCATGACGCCTTGCGGAGTCGACACGATCGCCACACCCAAGCCATTCATCACAACAGGGATCTCGTCTTTACCCTTGTAGACGCGCAGACCCGGACGGGACACGCGCTCCAAGCGCTCAATAACGGGACGGCCAACATAATACTTCAAACCGATTTTCAGTTCCGCCTTGCCACCAGCTTCGGTAACGGCGAAATCTTCAATGTAACCCTCGTCCTTCAGGACGCTGGCAATCGCAATTTTGACTTTCGACGATGGCATGGCCACGGTCGTCTTTTGCACGCCTTGTGCATTGCGAATGCGGGTCAGCATATCGGCGATAGGATCGCTCATACTCATTGCATATTCTCCTATTACCAGCTTGCTTTTGTCATACCCGGAATTTCACCACGCATGGCGAATTCACGGAGCTTGATACGACCCAGACCGAATTTACGGAATGTGCCGCGCGGACGACCAGTGATGGCGCAACGATTACGTTGACGCGTCGGGTTCGAGTTACGTGGCAGCGCCTGCAATTTCAGGCGAGCTTCGTAGCGCTCTTCTTCCGATTTCGATTGATCATCGACGATGGCCTTGAGAGCTTCGCGCTTAGGGGCGAATTTCGCCACCAGGTCAGCACGCTTGATCTCACGATTAATCAGTGACAGTTTGGCCATGATCAGTTCCTGAAAGGGAATTTAAAGGCGGCGAGCAAAGCTTTGGCTTCGTCATCGGTCTTAGCGGTTGTCGTGATGCTGATATTCATACCGCGCAACGCGTCAATCTTGTCGTATTCGATTTCAGGGAAAATGATCTGTTCCTTGACACCGATGTTGTAGTTACCACGACCATCAAATGCACGGCCGTTCACACCACGGAAATCGCGTACGCGCGGCAGAGCCACGGTAATGAAGCGATCCAGGAACTCGTACATGCGAGCGCCGCGCAGGGTGACCATCGTACCGATCGGATAACCTTCACGGATTTTGAAGCCTGCGATCGCTTTGCGGGACTTGGTGGTCACTGGCTTCTGGCCGGCGATCTTGGTCAAGTCAGCAACTGCGTGCTCGAGAACTTTTTTATCCGCGATTGCCTCACCAACACCCATGTTCAGGGTGATTTTGGTCAGGCGTGGAACTTCCATTACCGACTTGTAACCAAACTTGCTGGTCAGGTCGGCAACGACTTTTTCTTTATAGAATTCTTGGAGACGTGCCATGATTTCTTAAGCCTTCACTACTTCGCCGGAGGATTTAAAGACGCGGACTTTTTTGCCATCCACTTCTTTGAAACCCACGCGATCTGCCTTGCCAGTCGCTGCATTAAACAATGCAACGTTGGACACGTGAATTGGCATGGTCTTATCGACGATACCACCAGTTACGCCAGTCATCGGGTTTGGCTTAGTCGCTTTTTTAGCGATGTTAATGCCGTCAACCACGATATGTTCAGCATCAATACGCTGCTGCACCACACCACGTTTGCCCTTGTCTTTCCCGGTCAGAACGATGACTTCGTCGTTTTTACGAATCTTATCCATTACGACTCCTTACAGGACTTCCGGTGCCAGGGACACGATTTTCATGAACTTCTCAGTGCGCAGTTCGCGCGTGACAGGTCCAAAAATACGGGTACCGATCGGTTCCAGCTTGGCGTTCAACAGTACGGCGGCATTGCCGTCGAACTTCACCAGGGAACCGTCTTGGCGGCGAACACCTTTAGCGGTGCGCACAACCACGGCGTTATAAATTTCACCTTTTTTGACACGGCCACGTGGCGCAGCAACCTTAACGGTCACCTTGATCACATCGCCAATGCCAGCATAACGGCGCTTGGAGCCGCCCAATACCTTGATGCACATTACTTCTTTGGCACCGGTATTGTCAGCCACTTCGAGCCGGCTTTCAGTTTGAATCATAGTATTCTCTTTCCCAACTTAAGCCGAAGAATCCACACAATGTAGACCCACGGTCAGTCTTGGTCCCGCCAGAGCCGCCCTGCTGGGCTTCACTGTTTGGGTGCATGACCTTCATACATCAACTGACCGCGAATGCTACTGTCTGTGGCCAGACACTTTGCGGCGTTACATGAACGAAGCCCGCAAGTATTACATACAATTTGCGGGCCTGCAAGTACTAATTAAAACCCACCGCCGAAACGGTGGTTTTTATTTAAACGGTTGGTGCGGCTTGAACCACACGTGTTACCGTCCATGCCTTCGTTTTGGAGATCGGGCGACCTTCCTGGATCTCAACCGTATCACCGGCTTTGACCTGGTTGGTCTCGTCATGCGCGTGATACTTGTTCGAGCGCATGATGATCTTGCCATACAAAGGATGTTTTACGTGGCGCTCGATCAGAACGGTAACGGTCTTGTCCATCTTGTCCGAAACCACTTTACCGATCAGCGTGCGCTTGAGCGACTGTTTCACTGGTTCGTTCATTTGGCTTCCTTCAGATTCATTACCGTCTTCACACGCGCGATATCGCGGCGTACCTTCTTGAGCTGCGAAGTGTTGCTCAGCTGCTGCGTAGCGATTTGCATACGCAGGCCGAACTGTGCCTTCAACAAGTCATTCAGCTCTTTTTGCAGAGCTGGCTGGTCTTTGCCGCGGAGTTCAGTTGCTTTCATATTCAACTCCAATTATTGGCCGACTTGACGTACGACAAACGTCGTAGCCAGTGGCAGTTTAGAGGCGGCAAGACGGAAAGCTTCCCGTGCCAGCGCTTCATCAACGCCATCCATTTCGTACAGTACTTTGCCTGGCTGAATTTCAGCGACGTAGTACTCAGGATTACCTTTACCGTTACCCATACGGACTTCAGCCGGTTTGTTCGAAATCGGTTTGTCCGGGAAAATACGGATCCAGATACGGCCACCGCGCTTGATGTGACGCGTCATTGCACGACGCGCCGCTTCAATTTGACGCGCAGTGATACGACCGCGCGCAACTGCCTTCAGACCGAATTCGCCAAACGACACGGCGGTGCCGCGGCTGTGCGAAATACCGGTATTACGGCCTTTCTGCTCTTTACGATACTTTCTGCGTGCTGGTTGCAGCATGATTATTCTCCTGCTTTCTCAGCTGGTGCTGCTGCGGCGGCCGGTTTAGCGGCGGTACGCACACGTGCACCTGGTGCTGTGGATGGTTTCGCACCGGCACCGGCTGGACGTGGACGGCCAGCTGGCTTGCCATCGTCACGGCGTGGGCCGCGGCTTTTCTTCTCGTCAGCTGGGGTATCGATGACTGGTGCATCGCCGTTAGGCGCGCGGTCACCTTTGTATACCCACACCTTGACACCGATGATGCCGTAGGTGGTCGACGCTTCGCTGGTACCGTAGTCGATATCGGCGCGCAGGGTATGCAGAGGCACGCGGCCTTCGCGGTACCACTCTTTACGCGCGATTTCGATACCGTTCAGACGGCCGGACGACATGATCTTGATACCGAGAGCACCCAGGCGCATTGCATTTTGCATTGCACGCTTCATGGCGCGGCGGAACATGATCCGTTTTTCCAGCTGCTGAGCGATCGAATCGGCGATCAGTTGCGAGTCGATTTCTGGCTTGCGAATTTCTTCGATGTTCACGTGAACAGGTACGCCCATGATCTTGGTCAGCGCGGACTTCAGTACTTCGATGTCTTCGCCTTTTTTACCAATGACCACGCCTGGACGCGAGCTGTAGATCGTGAAGCGCGCGTTCTTGGCTGGGCGCTCGATAACGATGCGGCCAACGGAGGCGTTCTTCAGTTTCTTTTTCAGGTAAGCACGTGCTTTCAAGTCTTCGTTCAGCATGGCAGCGAAATTACCGTTGCCTGCATACCAGCGCGAAGCCCAGTTACGGGTGACCGCCAGACGGAAACCGGTTGGATGAATTTTCTGACCCATCGTGGCTCCTTAGTTACCGACAGTCACGTAAACGTGACAGGATTGTTTCGAAATACGGTCGCCACGGCCTTTTGCACGCGCGGTGAAGCGCTTCAGGACGGGGCCCTTTTCGACGTAGATCGTTTTCACGAACAATTCGTCGATGTCCGCACCATCATTGTGCTCGGCATTCGCAATAGCGGATTCCAGAACACGTTTGATGATCGCAGCACCTTTTTTCGGGCTGAATTGCAAGATGTTGAGTGCAGCGTCAACTTTCTTGCCACGGATCAGGTCAGCAACCAGGCGGCCCTTTTGGTCCGACAGGCGCACACCTTTGAGGATAGCTTTAGTTTCCATTATTTCTTAGCCTTTTTGTCAGCTGCATGGCCCTTGAACGTACGGGTCAGTGCGAATTCGCCGAGCTTGTGACCAACCATGTTTTCGGAAACATAAACCGGCACGTGCAGCTTGCCGTTATGAACCGCGATCGTCAGGCCGATAAAGTCAGGCATGATTGTCGAACGACGCGACCAGGTTTTGATTGGCTTTTTGTCTTTGGCTGCTTGCGCGGCTTCAACTTTTTTCACCAGGTGGGCGTCACAGAACGGCCCTTTTTTCAATGAACGTGTCATGTGCTACCCCTTATTTCTTGCCGCGGCGCGAGACGATCATGGAAGTCGTACGCTTGTTGCTGCGTGTTTTCTTACCCTTGGTCTGTTGGCCCCATGGCGAAACTGGATGACGACCAGCTGCTGTTTTACCTTCACCACCACCGTGCGGGTGATCGACCGGGTTCATGACCACACCGCGAACGGTAGGACGAACACCGCGCCAGCGCATCGCGCCAGCCTTACCGATTTTACGCAGGCTGTGCTCGGCGTTACCGACTTCACCAACCGTAGCACGGCACTCGATGTGTACGCGACGTACTTCACCCGAGCGCAGACGCACTTGAGCGTAGGTACCTTCACGCGCCATCAGCACAACGCCAGCGCCAGCGGTACGTGCCATTTGGGCACCTTTACCTGGCAGCATTTCGACGCAATGCATCACGGTGCCGACTGGGATGTTACGGATTGGCAAGCAGTTACCCGATTTGATCGGTGCTTCCGAACCGTTCATCACGCTATCGCCAACGGCCATGCCTTTGGTTGCGATGATGTAGTGACGTTCGCCATCGGCGTAGCACAACAGAGCGATATTCGCGGTGCGGTTTGGATCGTATTCAATACGTTCCACTTTCGCTGGAATACCATCTTTGGTGCGCTTGAAGTCGATCAAGCGATAGTGTTGCTTATGACCACCACCGATATGACGGGTGGTGATGTGACCGTTGTTGTTACGACCAGCGGTCTTGGATTTCTTTTCAACCAGGGCAGCGAACGGACGACCTTTGTACAGGTCTGGGTTCACCACCTTTACCATGCCGCGACGGCCTGGCGAGGTTGGTTTCATCTTAACGAGTGCCATTATGCAGCCTCCTCGGAGAAGTTGATTTCCTGGCCAGGCTTCAGGCACACGAAAGCACGCTTGGTATGGTTACGACGACCGTTGAACTTGCCGGTGCGTTTCTGCTTACCTTCGCGGTTTGCAGTTTGCACGGACAGGACTTCAACCTTGAACAGCAGTTCGACCGCTGCCTTGATTTCAGGCTTGGTTGCATCCGGCAGTACGCGGAATACAATTTGCTCGTTCTTTTCCGCGACCATGGTGGCCTTTTCGGAAATCACGGGCGCCAACAGCACCTTCATCAAGCGTTCTTCGCTATGTTTCAAAATCGCGCTCATGCCAGCATCTCCTCAATCTTGGCCAATGCAGCTTTGGTGACCAGGATCTTCTTGTAGAACACCAGGGACATCGGGTCTGCGTGACGTGGCTCAACGACGAGTACGTTAGGCAGGTTGCGCGATGCCAGTTCCAGGTTTTCGTTCAGAACGTCGGTGATGATCAGAACCGAATCAAAGCCCAGGCCGTTCAATTTTTGCGACAACAGCTTGGTCTTTGGCGCGTCGATCGTCAGATCGTCGATGACGATCAGGCGTTCTTCGCGAGCCAGCTGCGACAGGATCGAGCAGATACCTGCGCGATACATCTTTTTGTTCACTTTGTGGGTGAAGTTTTCGTCAGGCGAGTTCGGGAAAATCCGACCACCGCCGCGCCACAGTGGCGACGACGACATACCAGCACGAGCGCGGCCGGTACCTTTTTGGCGCCATGGCTTTTTCGTCGTGTGATGAACTTCTTCACGGTCTTTTTGCTTGCGGTTACCACTACGTGCATTCGCTTGATAAGCGATGACGACTTGGTGGATCAGCGCTTCGTTGTAATCACGGCCGAAAATCGTATCGGCTGCAGCAACGTTCGAGGCGGCTTGACCTTGCGCATTCAGAAGCTTGAGTTCCATCGTTTAAGCTCCCTTCTTGGCTTTGGTTTTGATGGCTGGCGAGACAACTACCTGGCCATTTTTCGCACCTGGAATCGCGCCTTTGACCAGCAACAGCTGACGGTCGGCATCGATACGGGCGATCACGAGGTTCTGGATCGTACGGTTAACGTCACCCAGATGACCGGTCATGCGCTTACCAGGGAAAACGCGACCTGGATCTTGTGCCATACCGATGGAACCTGGAACGTTATGCGAACGCGAGTTACCGTGCGTTGCACGGCCAGAAGCGAAGTGGTAACGTTTGATAACGCCTGCATAGCCTTTACCGATGGTAACGCCTTGCACGTCGATCTTTTGACCGACTTCGAACAGGGAAGCAGCGACAACATCGCCAGCTTTCAGTTCAGCGGCTTTAGCAGCGTCGACACGGAACTCTTTCAACAGAGTACCGGCTTCAACACCAGCTTTAGCGTGATGACCAGCAACAGCTTTGGTCACGCGGGAAGCGCGACGTTGACCGAATGCGACCTGAACAGCGGAGTAACCATCTGTTTCAGGGGTTTTGATTTGCGCAACACGGTTGTTCGATACGTCCAACACGGTGACCGGGATCGAATCCCCTTCATCCGTGAAAATGCGCATCATACCAACCTTGCGACCGAGAAGGCCTAGGCTCATTTTTTCTCCATTCCCACCTGCGATTGGGCGGGGCTTGTTTAACTACAAAGTAACGTAGGACTCAAAAAAGACGAATCCATACCGAAGCCGGCTAGTATATAGCACAAAAACCCTTGACGCAACAAGTTAACACGAGGTATGTCAAAGTGTTGCGCGACGCCCCTGCGCGAGTTGTCGGCGCGCTTGAAAAACGCTGCTGGAAGGCAAGGCAAAATGCAGAAAGCGCGGCTGCATGCGGCCTGGGAGCGATGAACGGCGGGCGCGGCACACGCTGGCAGCGACAGAAGCAACGAGGGCGCGTACACAGCGTACGCGCCCTCTTCACCTCGTCAATCAGGCATCGCGCACCCGCGGGCGCACCTCAATTCAGACCTTGCACTGCTCGATGCAATGCTTGTAAATCATCTCGCAAATGGGGCTGGAAGCGTTTCCAGGCATGCCGCCCGAACACACATTGGCCCGGGTGGCACACTCCAGCGTGCAGTCATTGCCGGCAAACGCATACGAAGCGCTCAGGCCGAGCGCAAACAGGAAGGCCGTGGTTTTCTTGATCATGGTATGTCTCCGTTCGGGTTATCTACAAAACGATGGAAGAACCGGCAGGACCGCCACGCCATCACGACACTACGGACGGCCTGCCATTACTAAAAAAGTAACACCAATAGAATACCGCAAACAATACCAACCAAACACCAATTTATGTAAGAACCAGATATTTTTATGCATTTGGGGCGCTTGCCTTCAGCAATACAAATGGCGAGCCGCGGAATCCTCTGCCACCCGCCAATGCCATGCCGCAGCCTGACACGTATCGCAGTCCTACTCTTGCATTGATCCTTTGCCAATCTGATACCAGTCCACCTTGCGCGTCGCCACCATGATGGCGGCCAGCACGGCGAACAACAGGATGCTGCCCATCACCAGCGCATTGTTTTCCGAGCTGAGCAGACCATACAGGACGCCATACAGCAGCGTCAGGGCCACGCCGAAGCCGATGCCTCGCCAGGCATTGTGCAGCACGTGCACCAGGTAAAAGCTGGTCAGTGCGATACAGGCGGCGCTGGCGATCAGGTAGGCGGCCAGGAAGGCGATATGCTCGGCCAGGCCCACCAGCAGCAGGAAGAAGATCACCAGCGACAGGCCCACCAGCAAATACTGCACCGGGTGGATCGGCAGGCTTTTCAGGATTTCAAAGATGAAGAAGGCGGCAAAGGTCAGCGCCACGAACAGCAAGCCATATTTGGTGGCCCGGTCCGATTGCGAATACACATTCACCGGCTCGATGAAGCCCACGCTGAAGCGGTCCACCTGGCCCAGCGGAGCACTGTCAGGCACCTTGAATTCGCCCTCGATCGTGCTCAGCTGCGTTTGCGCATTCGTGGCCAGCGACGAGATATTCCACGCCACATTGAAACCCTGGGCATCGATCTGGCGGTTTTTCGGCGATGGCAGGAAGCGCCCGCCAAACTGCGGATGGGGCCAGTTCGACTTGATGCTGATCTGGCTGTTTTTCGCCACCGGCACGAAATGCTGGCGTTCGATGCCGTCCAGTCCCAGGTCAAAGCTGAAGCGCACTTGCTGCGCCGCCGCCAGGGGCATGGCGCCCAACGGCGCATGCAGTCCGCTGCGGAAGGCAAACAGGTCGGTGCCCTGTTCGAACTCGATCTTCCGGGCGCCCCAGTCGATTTTCGGGATATTGCGGATACCCCGCACGTCCTCGATGGACAGGGCCACGAAAGGCTCGCCCAGGGTCACGCGCGAGTCCGGCGACTTGCGCGGCAACTGCGTGCTGGCCGGGACGATAAAGTCGCCCTTGAAGGCATGCTGGCCGCTGTACACCAGCACCTGGTGGATGCCGCGGTAACGGCGGTCTGTCTCGATATTGCCATTGATCTGCAGGTCGTTTGGGTAGACGAGCAAGCGGCGCTGCACCGTGCGGCGCAGCAACTCGGTGCGCACGGGCACACTCACTGCCTGTGTCTTGTCATCGCCCTTGGCCACCTCCACGCGCTCTTCATACTGCTCCGTGTAGGGAATCACCAGGATGGGACCGATGACGGTTTGTTCACGCACCGAATCGGCGGCGATGCTGTTGACGGCTTCCTGGCGGAATTCCATCCGCTCCTTGATCGTTTCCTGAATCATCAGCAAAGGCAGGCCGATCAGCAGCATCAAGCCGAACACGATCAGCGCTTTGACGAGTAAAGTTTTTTGCATGGCGTATCCTTGAAGTAAG
Source organism: Janthinobacterium kochi (assembly GCF_051380715.1). Lineage (NCBI taxonomy): Bacteria > Pseudomonadati > Pseudomonadota > Betaproteobacteria > Burkholderiales > Oxalobacteraceae > Janthinobacterium > Janthinobacterium kochi. The sequence continues at coordinate 3,941 of NZ_JBNYXO010000017.1, read as the reverse complement.
GTGGCCAGTGTAAAAAAGCTGTATGCGCTGACGATGCAGTCTGTGTGAAGCCGGCAAATAAAGTGGATTAAGCGAGCGGCAGGCACAGGCAGGCGCGGGCGCCGCCCTGCGCATGATTGAGCACCTCGACCGTGCCACCATGCAGGGAAGCGACCTCGCGCACGAAGGGCAGGCCCAGCCCCGTGCTCTTGCCGGCGTCGGGGCGCGGCAAGGAATAAAAACGCTCGAAGACGCGCTCCAGCGCATACGCGGGGATGCCTGCGCCCCGGTCGCGCACGGCAATATCCACCTGGCTGCCCTGGCGCCGCGCCGTCAAGTCGATGCAACTGCCGGGCGGCGCAAAGCCGGCCGCATTGTCGAGCAAGTTGCCCAGCGCCTGGCGCAGCAACAGGGCGTCGCCCGCCACGCTCGCCTCGTCGGCCTGCAGTTGCAGGCGCACGCCACGCGCCGCCAGGGTGGCCGCGCCATCCTGCGCCACTTGCGCCAGCAATGGCCGCAGCGCGATACGCTCGGGGTGCTCAAGGCGCTGCTGCTTCTCCACGCGCACCAGAGCCAGCAGCTTGTCGATCAGTTGCCGCTGGCGCGCATTCTGCTCCAGGATACTGGCCAGGAACTGGCGCCGTTCGGCTGGCGGCATGTCTTCCTGCAGCAGTTCGGCCGACGCCTGGATGGCAGCGATCGGGCTTTTCAACTCATGCGCCAGCGTGTGCATCAGCTGCTCCACATATTCCTTGCCTTCCAGGCGCGTGCGCATCACCTCCAGCGCCCGCCCCAACGTGCCGATCTCGTTCTTGCCCAGCGCCGGCAGCGCCACCTTGCGCCCCGCTTCCACGTCGCCGATGTAACGCATCAGCTTGCCCAGCGCATGGTGCAGCCACCAGGCGAATGCCAGGCCGATCAGCAAAGACAGCAGCAACAGCACGGCGCCACGCTGCAGGATCTTGCGCTGGCTGCGCTCGACAAAGGCTTGCACGCTGGCATTCGGCTTGGCCACCGTCAGCACGCCGATCACCTCATTGCCGTCGCGAATCGGCGCAGCCACGTGCATCACCGTCGACATTTCGTCATCGGGCCGGCTGCGCGTGCTGCGCGCGCCATACTTGCCCTGCAAGGTGAGATACACGTCGTTCCAGCGCGAATAGTCGCGCCCCACGTCGCGGCCACTGGAATCGAACAGCACGATGCCATGCCGGTCCGTGATGGTGATACGGTAATCGAGCGTGCGCTTGCGCACGCCATTGATATTGACGTCCACGCCATGGCGCGCATAGTCCTGCATGCGCTCGGCCACGGGCGACTGCGCCAGCGTGCCTGCCTTCAAGTCGGGCGCGATCAGGCTGGCCAGCAATTGCGAGGTATCGACCAGCGTATCCTCCAGGGTCGAGCGCACGCCCGGCTTGACCTGCTCCATGAAGACATTCAGCAGAAACCACGCGGCCAGGCCGACGATCAGGAAGTAGCCGAGCAAAATGCGCAGGCCGATCTTCATGCGCCGGCCAGGCTGTAGCCGAGGCCACGGTGAGTGTGGATGGGGTCGGCCTGCGCATCGACGGCGCGCAGCTTGGCACGCAGCGATTTGACATGCGCATCGACGGTGCGCTCGAGCGTGTCGGGCGCCGCGCTCCACACGCGCGCCATCAGCTGCGCGCGCGACAGCACGTGGCCCGGGTGTTCCAGCAAGGTTTTCAGCAGCAGATACTCGTAACGGGTCAGGTCCAGCGGCCGGCCGTGAAACAGCACTTTCGCCTCCGGCGCGCGCAACTCGAAGCGCGCCGGCGCCGGCGCTGGCGCGGCGCCGGCGCGGCGCAGGATGACGCGGATGCGCGCCACCAGTTCGCGCGGCGAAAACGGCTTGGTGACGTAATCATCGGCACCGATTTCCAGGCCGACGATACGGTCGATTTCATCGCTGCGGGCCGTCAGGAAGATCACCGGCACCTCGGAAAACTGGCGCAGCCGGCGGCACACTTCCAGCCCACTCATGTCGGGCAAGCCGATATCGAGCACCACCAGTTGCGGTGCGGTCTCACTGCGCAGCACGGCAAGCGCCTGCTCACCCAAGGTCACATGGCGCGGCGTAAAGCCGTCCGTGCGCAAGGCATAGGCGATGCTGTCGGCGATCGCCTGTTCATCTTCCACGATCAGGACAGTCTTGGACATGGCGGCGGCACACATTAATGGACAAGTCCGGAGTATCCCTGAAGCGGGCAAGCGGCGTCAATCGCGCGCCTTGCCGTGCGCGGACAAAAAGCCGCCCGACCTAAGGCTGGGCGACGTGGATGCTGGCCTTGATGTGCTTGAGGTGGGCCACGATGGTAAACGTCATCACCACCAGCAGCGACCATGAACTCCATTTGCTGACATGCACCGCCGACCAGGCGCCAAGCTGGTTCGGATAGCGCCACACACCCCAGAAGGTGCTGATGTTTTCGGCCAGCCAGATAAAAAGGCCGACCAGCACGAAACCGAGCAGCAAGGGCATGCTGCGGTCGCGGTCGAGCGGGCGGAACACCACGCTGGTACGCGCGTACAAGCCCAGCGCGCAGGCAGCCAGATACCAGCGATAGTCGCCGATGTAGTGATGGGTGAAGAAGTTGGCGTAGATGAGCAGCGCGATCAGCACCGCCATCCAGTACGGAGGATGGTGGCGTATGCGCATATCGAGCAGGCGCCAGGTCTGGATGATATAGCTGCCGACGGCCGCATACATGAAGCCGGAAAACAGGGGCACGCCGAACACCTTGGTATAGGCGAAGTCGGGATAGCTCCACGACTGGATCGTCCCCGATACCTTGAATACTTCCAGCGCGAAGCCGACCGCATGAAACAGGCAGATGGCTTTCAATTCATCCCACGTTTCCAGTCCGCTCCACAGCATCGCGCCCTGGATCGCCAGCGCCGCCAGCAGCAGCACGTCATAGCGCGGCAGGCCGAACAGGCCGGCGCGCGGCACAAGGAAGACGGTAGCGAAAAACAGTCCCACGAACAGGCACGACCTCGCCTCCTTGATGCCGAAATACAAAAATTCGGCCAGGAAGCGCGACCAGCCGCGCAAGCGCACACGGGGAGTGGCATTTAACAGGTGGGTATCGAGGGCATTGAGCATGCAGCAACTTTATCGGCCGCCCGTTGCGCTGTAAAGCGATTTTGCACGCGCAGACAGGTGGCGCCAGGTTGGGCAGGCACCAATAGCAATGGGGCCGGGCGCACTCACGATCGTGAGCAGGCCCGGCCCCATCATCAGGCAGCGGGACATCCCGCCGGCCTGGAACAGCTGTCAACACCTGGTACTACGGTGTTGTCAGCCGCCCTTGAAACTCTTATTGCAGTTTGATTTCGACATCAACACCAGCTGGCAGGTCCAGCTTCATCAGCGCGTCAACGGTTTTGTCCGTTGGGTCAACGATGTCCATCAGGCGTTGGTGCGTACGGATCTCGAACTGATCGCGCGAAGTTTTGTTGACGTGCGGGGAACGCAGCACATCGAAACGTTGAATACGGGTAGGCAGTGGTACTGGGCCTTTGACGACAGCGCCGGTGCGCTTCGCGGTTTCAACGATTTCCAGAGCGGACTGGTCGATCAGTTTGTAATCGAAAGCCTTCAGGCGAATACGGATTTTTTGGTTTGGTGCCGACATGATATTTCCTTAAAAGAACGAACCGCGCGGTCTGCACGGCAATGAGGTCATACGGGAATTTCTGACGCAACAACCGTCAGGGTCGACATGATAGCACCAAAATGCTTGCCAACCCCGGCAGTTGAATAAAAAGAAGGGCGCCGGGCGACGACGCGTCTTCTTTTATGCAGGCTTAAGAATTAAGCCAGGATTTTTGCAACCACGCCGGCGCCGACGGTACGACCGCCTTCACGGATAGCGAAGCGCAGGCCTTCTTCCATCGCGATCGGGTTGATCAGCTTGACGGTGATCGACACGTTATCG
>NZ_JBNYXO010000016.1:0-90625 GCF_051380715.1 Janthinobacterium kochi | reverse complement strand
AGCTGATCATCGGCGCCATGATGCGCAAGCTGGTGCACGTGGCATTCGGCGTGCTCAGGTCGGGAAAAATATTTGATCCTACCTTGCACGCCGCTTGACGGGGATAACAGTATCTACTTCTTCCTCCTCCACCTCATCTTGCCGGCGATACGCGAGCCGGTACAGCAGCGGCAGCACCAGCAAGGTCAAGGCTGTCGACGACAGGATGCCGCCGATCACCACGGTGGCCAGCGGACGCTGCACTTCGGCGCCCGTGCCCGTGGCAATGGCCATCGGTACGAAGCCCAGCGACGCCACCAGCGCCGTCATCAGCACGGGCCGCAAGCGGGTAATGGCCCCTACACGTATCGCTTCTTGCAAGGGCATGCCCTGTTCGCGCAGCTGGCGGATGTAGGCGATCATCACCAGGCCGTTCAGTACGGCCACGCCGGACAGGGCGATGAAGCCCACCGCTGCCGATATCGACATGGGAATGTCGCGCAGCCACAGGGCGACGATGCCGCCCGTCAAGGCGAACGGGATGCCGCTGAACACCAGTAAGCCATCCTTCACGTTGCCGAACATGGCAAACAACAACACGAAGACGAGCGCCAGCGCCACGGGCACCACCAGCTCCAGGCGTTTCGTGGCCGATTGCAATTGCTCGAACTGGCCGCCCCAGCTGGTCCAGTAGCCGGGGGGAATGGCCACCTGCGCTTGCAACTGCTGCGTGGCGTCGGCCACGAAGGAGCCGATATCGCGCCCGCGCACGTTGGCGCTGACGACGATGCGGCGTTTGCCATCTTCGCGGCTGATCTGGTTCGGCCCCGGCGCCACTTGCAGGCTGGCCACTTCGCCGAGCGGGATGAAGCGGGCGCGGCCTTCCGCCGCCGCGCCCAGGGGCAGGGCGATGGGCAGGCGTTTCAGCTGCTCCAGGTCGCTGCGCAGGCTGTCGGGCAGGCGCACGACGATGTCGAAGCGGCGGTCGCCCTGGAACAGGGTACCCGCCTCTTGCCCGCCGATGGCCGTGGCAATCGCCGCCTGCACGTCGGCAATGTTGAGGCCGTAGCGGGCCGTCTGCTCGCGGTCGATCTGCACCGTCAGCATGGGCAAGCCCGTCGTCTGCTCGACCTTCACTTCCGTCGCGCCCGGTATCTTGCCCAGCACACTAGCGATCTTCGCCGCCGTGCTGTCGAGAACAAGCATGTCATCGCCGAATAGTTTCACGGCCACGTCGCTGCGCACGCCGGAAATGAGTTCATTGAAGCGCAGCTGGATCGGCTGCGAAAACTCGTAGTTATTGCCCGGCAAGCTGGTGGCCGTCGCTTCGATTTCCGCCAGCAATTGCTCGCGCGATTTTGTCGGCTGCGGCCACTGGTCGCGGGGCTTGAGCATGATGTAACCGTCGGAAATATTCGGCGGCATGGGGTCAGAGGCGATCTCGGCCGTACCCGTGCGGGCGAACACGCGCGCGATCTCCTTGTGGTTGTCCATCAGCTTGCGTTCCAGCTGCTGCTGCATGGCCAGCGATTGGCTCAAGCTGGTGCCGGGGATGCGCAAGGCCTGGATGGCGATGTCGCCCTCGTTCAGGCTGGGCACGAATTCGCTGCCCATGCGCGTGGCCAGCAAGCCCGACAGCAATACCGCCACTGCCGCGCCCGTCAACACGACGGGCGTGTTGCGCATCACCTTCTCCAGCAGCGGGGCATACCAGCGCTTGGCTGCGCGCATGATGGCGTTTTCCTTCTCCGCCACCTTGTCGCCGATAAACAGCGCCACGGCGGCCGGGATGAAGGTGATCGACAGCAGCATGGCGCCCAGCAGGGCGATGACGACCGTCAGGGCCATCGGCGTAAACATCCGTCCTTCCACGCCGGTGAGCGCGAAGATGGGCAGGTACACCACAATGATGATCAACTGACCATATAGCAATGGCCGGCGCGCCTCTTGCGATGCCGCAAACACTTCGTGAAAACGTTCCTGCAAGGTCAATGGCCGTCCCAGTTTCTGCTGCGCATGGGCCAGGCGGCGCACGCAGTTTTCCACGATCACCACGGCGCCATCGATGATGATGCCGAAGTCCAGCGCGCCAAGGCTCATCAGGTTGGCGCTCACATGGTATTGCACCATGCCCGTAAACGTGAACAGCATGGCCAGCGGAATCACCATGGCCGTGATGACGGCCGCGCGGATATTGCCGAGGAAGAGGAACAAAATCGCGATCACCAGGACCGCGCCTTCGAGCAGGTTGTTCTTCACCGTATTGATGGCCTTGTCGACCAGCACCGTGCGGTCATACACGGTGACGGCATGCACGCCTTTCGGCAGGCTGCGGTTGATCTCTACCATCTTCTTGTCGACCGCTTGCGAGACGGCGCGGCTGTTTTGCCCGATCAGCATGAAGACGGTACCGAGCACCACTTCGCGGCCGTTCTCCGTGGCCGCGCCCGTGCGCAGCTCGCGCCCCAGCACCACGTCGGCCACGTCGCGGATGCGAATCGCCACGCCCTGTACATTGGCGACGACGATGTTGGCGATGTCGTCCTTCGATGCCACCTGTCCCGGCGCGCGTATCAGCAATTGTTCGCCCTGCCTTTCGATGTAGCCGGCGCCCACGTTGCCGTTGTTGCGCTCGAGCGCCGTTACCACGTCTTGCAGGCTGATGCCGTAGGCGGCCAGTTTTTCAGGATACGGTGCCACCTGGTACTGCTTGGCGTAGCCGCCGATGGCATTGATTTCCGTGACGCCCGTGACATTGCGCAATTGCGGCTTGATGATCCAGTCCTGGATTTCGCGCAAGTCCGTTGGGGCGTAGGGCGTGCCGTCCGGCTTCTTCGCCCCGTCTTGCGTTTCCACCGTCCACAGGTAGATTTCGCCGAGCCCCGTGGAGACGGGCCCCATCTTTGGCGTGATGCCGGCCGGCAGACTTTCCTTGGCTTCCTGCAAGCGCTCGTTGATCATCTGGCGGGCAAAATAAATGTCCGTGCCATCCTTGAAGATCACCGTCACTTGCGACAGGCCATAGCGCGACAGCGAGCGCGTCTGTTCCAGGTTCGGCAAGCCGGCCATGGCCGTCTCGATGGGAAAGGTGACGCGCTGCTCGGTTTCCAGCGGCGAATAGCCGGCGGACTGGGTATTGATTTGCACCTGCACATTGGTGATGTCGGGCACGGCGTCGATGGGCAGCTTTTGATAGCTGTAGATGCCCAGGCCAGCCATGGCGGCGACGGCCAGCATCACCAGCCAGCGCTGCTCGATGGCGTAGCGGATCAAGCGTTCAAACATGATGGTTTCCTTAGCTTTGACGTGATCAGTGTTCGTGGCCGGCAGCATCTTTGCCCAGCTCAGACTTCAGGACAAAACTGCCTTGCGCCGCGTACGGCGTGCCGGCGGCCAGGCCCTGCTGGATGTGCGTCAAGCTGCCATCGCTGCGCCCCAGCACCACGGGCGTGGCCTGGTAGCCATCTTTCACCTGCACGAAGACGACGGGCTTGTCTTCCACCGTCTGGATGGCCGTGCTGTGCACGGTGACGGGCGCGTCCGCTTCGCCGGACACCACTTCCACGCTGACGAACAGGCCCGGACGCCAGGCCATGTCCGGGTTCAGCAAGCTGATGCGTGCCTTGGCCGTGCGCGTCTGCTCACCCAGCAGCGCGCCCACGTAGGTGATCGTGCCTTGCGCGCTGGCGTCGAATGCACTGGCTTTCACCTCCGCCTTGCCTCCCACGCGCACGGTGGCCAGGTCTTTCGCCGGCACGGCGATTTCCGCCCACACGGTCGACAGGTCGGAAATGACGAAGATGTTCGCGTCTTCCTTGACCGCTTCTCCCAGGGTGATATGTTTTTCCAGCACCATGCCGTCGAACGGCGCGCGGATCTCGTAGCGGTTCAGCGGACCCTTGGCAGCGCCACTGGCACCCAGCGCGCTGAGCTTTTGCTGCGCGTTCTGCACGGCGATTTCCGCTTCGCGCCACGCTTGCTGTGCCTGCAGATAATCCTGTTCCGCCGAAATTTTCTCGCGCCACAGTTTTTCTTCGCGCTCGTACGTAGAGCGCGCCAGCGACAAACGCCGCTGCGCCGACAGCAGTTCGCTGCGCTGTTCCGACAGCTCCGTGCTGGCGATGACGGCCAGCACTTGTCCCTTTTTGACCAGCTCGCCCAGGTCGGCCTGCACGGCTTCCACCACGCCGGCCAGGCGCGGCACGACGTGGGCCGTGCGGTCTTCATTGAAACGGATTTCGCCGGGCAGGGCGACGGTCGTCTTGATGCGGCCGGGCGCGGCCGTGGCGATGACGACGCCGGCCGCGCGGCTTTGCGCCGCCGTCAATTCCAGCCGGCCTTCCACTTCCTCGTGGCCGTGTTCGTCTTTCTTTTCAGCATGTGCTTCCGTCTTGACGGCGGCGGGCGGCGCAGTCATGGACTTGCCCGTGCCGAGGATGAGAACGGTCAGCACGATGCCGGCGGCCGCGATGGAGGCGATGGCGATCGCTTGTTTCTTGTCGAGTTTGATGTTCATTGTCGGGTCATCCTTACTGGGGAGCGGGGGCGCCAAGCAGGCGCTCGATCTCGGCGGCGGCGTGCTGCGCTTCGGTCAGCGCGCGCAAGTATTGGTTTTTGGCTTGCAGCAAGGTGCGCTGGGCATCGAGCACGTCGAGGAAGGCGAACTTGCCGAACTCAAAACCCTTGCTGGCCGCGTCGTAGGCGCTTTGCGCACCGGGCAAGATGTCCTGGCGCAAGCTTTCCACGTCGAGTCGGGCCGTGGCCAGCCGTTCGCTGGCGGCAGCCACGGCCGTTTGCACGGCGATGCGGGCGGCGGCCAGCTCGTCGCTGGCCTTGTCGCTGCGGCGCAGGGCGTCGAGTTTGTTGCCGGCGTTGCGGTCGAACAAAGGCAGCGGCAGGGCCAGGCCGATGATGGCCTGGTTGCGGCCCAGCTCTTCCGAACGCTTCATGCCGATACTCAGCGTGACGTCGGGCGCGGCGCGCCGCTGTTCCACGTCGAGCATGGCTTGCCGCTGCGCCAGCATACTGCGCGCCTGACGCACGGCCGGGGCCTGGACCAGGCGCGCGGCCAGTTCGCTTGCGGCCGGTAGCTCAGGCAAGGTTTCCAGCCGGCCCTCGGCCAGGGAAAAACGGGGCGTGGCATTGCCCCACAGGGCGGCCAGGCGCTTGCGCGCGCTGGCCAGGGTGCTGCGGGCCAGGTTCAGCTCCAGCCGCACGCTCGCTTCGGCGACCTTGGCGCGGGTTTCCTCGACAGGGGACGCTTTGCCGGCCGTCACCCGGCGCGCCGTGATGTCGCTGGCGCGCGCGGCCAGGGCCTGCGCGCTGTCGGCCAGGCGCAAGCCTTCCTGCGCCGCCAGCACGTCGACAAAGGCGGTGGTCACTAGCGCGCGCGTGTCGGCTTGCTGCAGGGAAAGGCCCGCTTGCGCCAAGTCTTCGCCGCGCTGGGCGACGGCTGCGCGGGCACCGCGCTTGCCGCCCAGTTCGATCAGCTGGTTGAGTTGCACGGTGGTGCTGCGCGTGGCGCGCCGCGTGTCTTCCAGCACCGTTTGCAGTTCCGGGTTGGGCAGGGCGCGCGCCTGCTGCAGGGTGCCGCCTTGCGCCGCCAGTTCATGGCGTGCGGCTGACAGGGTGGCGTTGCCGCCTTCGGCCAGCAGCAGCGCGGCGGGCAGGGTCAGGGGCGCGGCGGGTTCCACGCTAGATTGCGCATGGGCAAAGTTGCCGGCCAGCAGGCCAGCGGAAAGTAACAAGATGGATCGGTACATCGAATTCTCCAAAAGCATGGAAAAGAATTCGACGGGACACGCAGGCTGGCGCCCAGGTCAATCAGGCGCGTGTATTGCGATCAGTGGAATGAAACGTCCCGTCGGCCTAGGCGGCCGACGACCAGTCAGGGCGCTTGGGAGCATCCGGGATGTGGGAAGCGTAAAAGAAGGGGGAGGTGTCCGCATTCACGGACGCCGTGTCGCCGACGGGCAAGCTGGAGCCGGCCGGCAGCCACGCATGGCCGATGCCATGGCAGACGTTGCAGTCGCTGTGCGGCTGGCCTTTGGATTGCTTGTCAGCTTTGTCGGCCACGGGTTGCTTGTCCGCATCAGCCTTATGCTGGTGGCTGTGGTGGCCCAGGTGCTGCGCCGCCTTGCCTTCTTCGTGCAGGCAATACGCGCTCGCGGCAGCCCAGGACATCTGGAGCGGAAGCACGAACAGCAGCAGAATGAGGAAGAATTTTTTCATGTATGCGTCTATTGTACAGAAAGGCGGTCCCGCATGCCTGGCTGGGCACGCCATGCTTTCAAATGCGCGGCGATGGCTTTGCCCTGGAACATTTGCGGCTCGGAATGCTCTTCCGCTTCCATGCCGCCTTCGCGGAAGTCGGCTGCCTCGCGCGCCTGTACCAGCGCCTTGGCCTTGTCGAAGGCTTCGGCAAAGCCGGCGCTCTTGGGCAAGGCTTCCTTGAAATACGCTTCGCTGAAATACGTAAAATCGTTCTGGTCGTCGCAGCCGAACGAGGTGCGGTCGCGGCGCGCGGCCGTGATGATGAGGGTGTTGTCATCTTTCAGCGGCGCAATAAAACCGCCCGCATAGCAGGCCGAGATCACGATGACCTTCCAGCGGATGCCGCTGTCCTTGAGCATGGACGCCAGTTCCTGCGCGGGCAGGCCGTGCAGGTCCATGCCGTTTTGCGCCAGCGCCAGTGCGTGCTCGGGCGAGCCGTGGCTGGTGAGGAACAGGAACAGGATGTCGTTCTGTTTGTCCATCTTTGCGCCCAGCGCACCGAGACTGGCGGCTATGCTGGTGCGCGTGGCCATCGGCTGCTGCGCCACCGTGTTGCGGCTGTTGACCAGCATCAGGGAGCGGCCCACGGTACCATAATCGCGGTCGAACTGGCGCTGCACGAAAGCTGTTTCGCGGTGAAACACTTCCTGCGCGCCATCGCCGGCCACGCCCAGCAGGTACAGATTGATTTTTTTTGCCGCATCGCGCGGCACGATCCGGGCCAGGGCGCCGTCGAGCACGGTGCGCTGGTTATACAGGGCCAGTTCGATATTATCGCGCGTGAGCTTATCCAGGGCCGGGTCGTCCAGCAGGCCTTCCGTCCAGTTGCCACTGTCTTCGCGTCGGCCGTCCGCCTGCGCGACGGCGTAGCGCAGCACGCCCTTGCCGTCGAACTGGCCATTCTTGAAGTCGCCCCGGTATTCGTCGCCCTCGGCGGTGCGCAACACGCCGACACCCTCGAATTTCCAGTCTTTCAGCTCGCCTTCGTAGTGGATGCCGTCGCTGGTACTGACCTTGGCCTTGCCCTGCAACTGGCCCTGGACGAAGTCGCCTTCGAAGACGCTGCCGTCCGTGTCGGTCAGCTTGCCGGCGCCGTGCGGGCGCCAGTGCTTGAACTGTCCCACGAAGGTGGCGCCGTCGGCGCCCTGGAAGCGGCCTTGCCCCTCGAAGCTGCCCTTGACGAAGCTGCCCGCATAAATCTCGCCCTTGGGCGAGGTGTAGCGGCCGATACCGTCGAAGGCGCCCTGGCGGAAGGCGCCCACGTATTCGACGCCGGACGCCTGGCGCAGCGTGCCCTGGCCGGAAAACACGCCGCGCGCGAAGCCCCCTGCATAAAACGCGCCGCTTGCGTACTCGAGCCGACCCTGGCCATGCATCTTGCCCGCGATGAGTGGACCGAAATAGCGTCCGCCATCGGCCGTCTCCGCCGCCGGCGCCTTGGCTGGCGCGGCGCACAGCGGCGGCATGCCCAGCGCGGCAAAGGCCAGCAGGCCGGCAAGGGTGTAGGGGCGAAGCGAGGCGCGTAGCGTGGCGGTCATGAGGACGGTCTGGTCTGTAGGAAGGGGCCTAGTCTGCCACTGTATCGCCAAGGTGGCAAATGCCGGCGTGGCGTGTGTTGCTCTGCCTCAAGGCAAGATTCTCCGTTTTATGCCGTGCCAAGGCTGGGCTGAACTGATAATATTGATTTTCAGAACATATACTTACACAAGGCACACAGTTACCCATGGAAAGCCGTCTCAGCCGCCTGGAAGCCGTTCAAACCGTGTTGCTGGAAATCGGGCAGCGCTCGAGCACTTGCAGCGATATCAGTGAATTCCTGCAGGCGGTGCATGCGGCGCTGGGGCGCATCATGTATGCGGCCAATTTTTATGTGGCCCTGAGCGACCGCGACGACGGCCTGGTGCGCTTTCCCTATTTTGTCGATGAATTCGACGCCGCGCCCGACCCGGACGTGGGCGTGCGCCTGGCCAGCGCCGCGCAGTCGCCCACCGCGTGGGTCATCGTCAACCGCAAGCAGCTGGTGATGACGGCTGATGATGACGCCATGCGCGCCATCGGTGGCGGCGCCTGGGGCGGCGGCACGGCGGCCGAGCACTGGATCGGCTGTCCGCTGCTGGATCAGCAGCACCAGGTGCTGGGCGCCATCGTCATCCAGAGCTATGACGCGCAGCACCGCTTCAGCCTGGAAGACCAGGCCCTGTTTGCGCTGATCGCCACGCACGTGTCGAGTGCCCTGCAAGGCATGCAAAGCATGGACCGGCTGGAAAAGGCGGTGCAGGAGCGCACGGCCCTGCTGGCGCACGAGGTGGCCGAGCGGCGCCGCGCGGAAAACCTGCAGCATGCGCTGTATGAAATCGCCAACCTGTCGGCGCAGGCTGCCGACGCCACCACCCTGTATGCGCGCCTGCATGCCATCATCAGCGAACTGGTGACGGCGAAGAATTTCCTCATCGCCCTGTACCATCCCGACAACAAGGACATCACGATCCCGTATTTCGTCGATGAAAAGGATGCGCAGGCGCCCGTGAAACGCTTCCATTACGGCATCGGCATGAGTTCGTACGTGCTGGCGCGCCGGCAAGCGTGTTTGCTCGATGCCAGCAGCTATGCGGCGCTGGTGGCCAGCGGCGAGATGGACGAGCCGCTGGGCAACGTGGGCATCGCCAGCTGGATGGGTGCGCCCATGCTGCTGGGCGAGCGCAAATATGGCGTGATCATCGTGCAAAGCTACGACACCTCGGTCGTGTATGGGCAGGCGGAACTGGACGTGCTGGCCTTCATGGCCAGCCACGTGGCCGTGGCGATGGCCCGCATCCAGGCCGACAGCGCCATGCGCCAGGCCAAGGAAGCGCTGGAAGAGCAGAACGCGGCCCTGAACAGCGCCCTGAGCGCCTTGCAGGAAGCGCAGTCGGAACTGGTGCGCCAGGAAAAGCTCGCCTCACTGGGCCGCCTGGTGGCGGGCGTGGCGCATGAAATCAATACGCCGCTGGGCATTTGCGTGACGGCCACCAGCCACCTGGTGCAGGAATTGAAACTCACGCGCGAAGATCTGGAAGGCGGCCGGCTCGATGAAGACGGCTTGCGGCAATTCTTTGACATCATCGATCAGACCCTGCGCATCATGACAACGAATACCCAGCGTGCCGCGGCGCTGGTGCGCAGCTTCAAACAGGTGGCCGTGGACCAGTCCTCGGACGAATTGCGCAGCTTTCACTTGCGCAAATACCTCGATGAAATCCTGCTGTCGCTGCAGCCCAAGCTCAAGGGCAAGCCGGTCAGGGTGGACATCGATTGCGCGCCCGAGGTGCAGCTGCGCAGCTATCCGGGCGCCGTCTCGCAGATCGTCACGAACATGGTGGTCAATTCACTGGTGCACGGTTTTGTCGAAGGCGAGCCGGGCAAGATCAAGCTGTCCGCCCGGACGGCCGGCGAGATGCTGGAACTCGACTACAGCGACGATGGCATGGGCATGGACAGCACCACCCTGGGCCAGCTGTTCGACCCCTTCTTCACGACCAAGCGCGGTTCCGGCGGCAGCGGCCTGGGTGCGCACATCCTGTACAACCTGGTGACGGGGCCGCTGGGCGGCACGGTGAAGGTGGTCAGCGCCCCGGGCATGGGGTTGCACTACAAGATCCGCTTCCCACTGGAACCTAAGAGCACCTGAGAAAACGTCCATGGCTGCGTTGCTTGGTCTTGCCGTGCTATTCGCACTGTCTGCGACCGCGCGCCTTGCCCTGAACGTTTTTCAGGCGCTCTTGCGGCGCGGGTTCGCAGAATGAAAACGACGGCCGTGAATATCAGTCAGGGAAACGCTGATTCAACGCCAGCGCTTCATCCAGATTCGCAATCAGCAACTCCACATATTGCGGATCGAGGTGGCTGCCGCTCACTTCGCGCAAATAGCTGACCACGCGCTCCAGCGGCCATGCGTCCTTGTAGCAGCGCTTGTGCATCAGGGCGTCGAAGACGTCGGCGACGGCGGCGATGCGCGCGTATTTGTGGATGCTTTCGCCGACCAGGCCTTGCGGGTAGCCGCTGCCGTCGTACTTTTCATGGTGCTGGTGGGCGATCACGGCGGCCGCTTTCAAGAGCGGGCGCTGCGAGCCGTCGAGGATGGACATGCCCACCGTCGGATGCTGCTTCATGATTTCCCATTCGGCCGCGTCGAGCTTGCCCGGTTTCAGCAGCACGGCGTCGGGCGTGGAAATCTTGCCGATGTCATGCATGGGCGCCGCGTGGCGCAGCACCATGGTTTCTTCTTCCGACATGCCGGACGCTTGCGCCAGCAGCTGGCACACTTCGGCCATGCGGCGCACGTGGTTGCCGCCTTCGTGCGAGCGCGATTCGACCACGTCGCCCAGGCGCAGGATCAGCTCGGCCTGGGTATCGGTGATTTCCTGCGTCAGCAGGATGTTGTCGAAGGCAATCGCTACGCCCGAGCAGAATACTTCCAGCAATTGCGCATCGAGGTCAGAAATCTCTTCCACGCCCTTGAGCACCAGCAAGGACGCCTTGCCGCTGCTGTTCGGAAAATAGCCGACATAGGTGTCGCCGTGCAGGCGCGAGATTTTATTGCTCTTGGCGTCGTCCAGCTGCGACAGCAGGGATGGGCTGAGGATACCGTCATCGGCTTCATGGTCGCCGATCTGCGCGAGGATTTCATAATCCTGTTCGCCCGAGATGGCGCTGGCGCCGCGCAGGCGCAGCAGCATGCTCGTTTCCAGGCGCAGCAGGGCGACGACTTGTTGCAGCAGGCCGCTGGCGAAGTCGCGCAGGTTGCGCTGCTTGAAAATGTGCGCCGAGGCGGCGATGACGCGCTCCAGGCCTTCGCGGTAATGGAGCTGGGCCAGGCGCGCCTCTTCCACCTTCATGATGTCGCGGTAGGCGCGCAGGGCGGCAAAGGTGGTGGTAAACAGCTTGGTGCGATCGAGCTCTGTCTTTTCCTTGTAGTCGTTGATGTCGTAGTTGACGATCACCCGTTCTTCCGGCGCCTGTCCCGGCTGCCCCGTGCGCAGCACGATGCGCGTAAACTGGTTGCCCAGGTCTTCGCGCATCCAGCGCGCCACTTCCAGGCCGCTGTCTTCGCGCTCCATCACCACGTCGAGAAACACCAGCGCGATGCCTTCTTCGCGCGCCAGCACCTGCTTGGCCTCGGCGCCGCTGTACGCATGCACGAAGCTCAGGGCGCGGCCTTCCAGGCGAAAACGGCTCAACGTCAGTTTGGTAATGTCGTGGATGTCGGGTTCATCATCGACGAGCAGGACTTTCCAGGGGAGTAACTTGGGTGAAGCTGAAGACAAAAATGACATAAGGGCGAGTTCCGCTAAAAGGCATAACTGACGCAATGCTGAGACGCCCGCGCCAGGCTAGCCTGTGCGCCACTACTGGCGTTGCGCGTTTTTCGGGCGCATTTTGTCGATTGTAGACTGACAGCTAAATATTAACAATATGCAAGAAAAATTGACTAAAAACATGCAACACCCGTACTGAAAAAACACTTTAAATCCAGGCTGCTAACACTATCTATACTTTATCGCTTAGGCAACTATATTTTCAAGACAATACTTTGTTTTAATTAATATTGCCAATGAATCTGCAAAAAATACGGCGTCTTGCCTTTTTGGCGGGAAATCAGAAAAGTAACAAGGTATGAATTCCGCGCCAGAATGGGATGCCGCGCGCTATATTGAACAGGCATAAGAAGTGGCCCCATGCCACTCACATTTCCTGAAAGGGTCAATCATGCAAAAACAAACGACGCGCGCCCTGGTCGCCGCCCTGGCTTTGCTGGCCAGCAGCGCGGCCTGGGCAGGAACGGAAGTGCAGTTCAGCAAGCCGGATCAATACACGGATGTTTCGTTCAACCCGCAGGAACGGGAAGAGGTGTTGAAGGAACTGAGCCGGCATTTCGAGAAACTGGGGGCATCGCTGCCGCCCGGGCAGACCTTGAAAATCGACGTCACGGATGTGGACCTGGCGGGCCGTGTAAATCCCGCGCTGCGTGTCGGCCAGGATATCCGCGTCATGAATGGCCAGGTCGACTGGCCGCGCATGCGCCTGCACTATGTGCTGGAACAGGATGGCAAGGTCATTCGCAGTGGCGATGCAGCCCTGTCCGACATGTCCTACCTGAGCCGCATCAATCATTATTTCAGCACTGAAAAGCTGCGCTATGAAAAGCTGATGATCGATGACTGGTATGCCGACACCTTCGGCATCAAGGTGAAGCGCCAGACGCGCAAGTAAGCGAGCATTCATCGCCATTTCAGCGCAGGTAGGCTGCTTCGATGCGCGCCATCTGCCCGTTCTGCCGCATGGCCAGCAAGGCCGCATTCATCTTGTCGATGAATGCGGCCTTGTAGGCCGGCGTGTTGCGCGCACTGTAGGCGATATACGTGGCTTCGGACGACAGTTCCAGCACTTCGTGTAATCGGAAGCCGTAACTGGCCAGTTCGCCTTGCAGTTGGCGCGCCGTGTGACGCGCTGCGCCGCGGTCGCTGGCGTAGCAATCGACGCGCCGCAGGGCCAGTTTCCTCAGATTGGCTTCATTGCCTATGGCCGCTTCCAGGCGCAGCAAGCCCTGGCGGGCCGGTGCCATCAATTTTTCCGACAGTAAAAAACCCGTGTTGACGCCGATGCTCAGGCCGGCAAAGTCGGCGGGGAAGTGCGTGCGCGGCGTGCGCATGACGGCGTCATGGCAGAACAACACCACCGATTCGCGGTACAGCATGGTCGAATACGGTTGCACGTAGGGCCGTTCCGTCTTGCGTCCGGGCGGGAACAGGCCGAATACCTGGCCTTTTTCCAGCGCATCGAGGCCCCGTTTCCAGGGGCGCGGCTGCAGGTCCAGGCGATACTCCGGCATGCTTGTGGCGGCTGCGCGCAGCATGTCGACGTACATGCCCTTGAACACGCCATTTTCCACGTAGCTGTATGGCGCATAGTCGTCGTCGCCGTACAGGATGACGGTGTGCGGCGCGGCCAGGGCGGGCGGCAAGATGCCCAGCAGGGCCAGGCTCAGGCACAGTCTTGCCGTTATTGCTGCTTGCATGCCGCTCCAGATTCAATGTCTTCCTGGCAAGCATACAGCATGGCGGCAAGGCGACCCGCTTAATCTATCCATTAATCGATCCAGTTCACCTGCGGGAACTTGCTGCCGAACTCTTCCGGCATCGGCACGACCTGGCTGCGCTTGTAGTTGAAAAACACAAAGCCGGACTTGGCCATGGCAATCAGGGCGTTGTCGCGCGGACGCGTGATGCGGAAAGTGATGTCGCCGCCATATTTATTGAAATCCATGACGCCCACTTCGAACAGCAACTGGTCGCGCGCATGGGCTTCGGCACGGTAGGTGGTGGCCAAGTCGGTGACGATGATGCCGGTGCCGTCCGCTTCAATGTCGCGCACGCCGAATTCGAACAGGAAGCGGGCGCGGGCCTCGGAAATCATGGAAATCATGGAATCGTTGCCGAGATGGTTGCCGGCATTGATGTCCGTGGTGCGTACCGTCAGTTGTGAGGAATAGCAGTACTGGTCTTCGGGAAATTCAAGTTTCAAACGGGCCATGGTGTTCTCTTGGGCTGGTGCGCAGGGCGCGACGGGAAAAACCCATTCTAGCCGGTTCCCCGCGCCCCGTCGAAAAACGCCCTCAGCCGCGTGCGGCTCCGCTTCAGTGGCGCACGCTCATTTGCGTACGCTTATTTACGTACAACCTTGTAAACCTTGCCCGTGCCGCTCAGCATGTACAGCTCGTTTTGCGCATCCTGGCCGAAGGACAGGATGTTGCCCACGTTGGTGATGTTCCAGTCAGTCACGGCGGAGGCCGTGCCATTGCTGTAGCTGAAACTTTTTAGCCAGCCGCTGCAGTAGTCCGAATACAGGTAGTGCCCCGCCAGTTCCGGCAAGGCTGTGCCCCGGTACACATAGCCGCCCGTGATCGAGCAACCGCCAGCCGTATCGTGGCCGTATTCGATGGCGGGCAGGACCAGTCCCGCCTGGTTGCAACTGGCGCTGTTGTAGCACTGCGTGCCTTCCATGATGTTCCAGCCATAGTTGTTGCCCGCCTGGCCCACGGGCCGCACGTCGACCTCTTCCCGATTGGCCTGGCCCACGTCGGCGAGGTACAGCAGCTGGGCCGGCACGTCGAAGGCGTAGCGCCACGGGTTGCGCAAGCCGTAGGCCCAGATTTCAGGGCGCCCGCCTGCCGTGGCAAATGGATTGCCGGGTGGAATGGCGTATGGCTGGGCCACCGTGCTGGCGTTGACGTCCAGGCGCAGCAGCTTGCCCAGCAGGACGTTGGTATTTTGCGCGTTGCCGGGCGGGTCACCCGCGCTGCCGCCGTCGCCCGTGCCCGCATACAGATAGCCATCCGGGCCAAAGCTGAGCAAGCCGCCATAGTGGTTGCTGAACGTGGGATGGGGAATCGTGAGGATGGCCAGCGCTGAGAGGGGATCTGCCGCGTTGGCGTTGCCCGCCGACACTTGCCGCCGCTCGATGACGATATCGCCGGCTATGTCGGTGTAGTAAATGAAGAAATAGCCGTTGCTGGCGTATTGTGGATGAAAGGCCAGCGACAGCAAGCCCCGCTCGCCGCTGGTGGTGGTGAGCGCGCTGATATCGAGGAAGGGCGTGGCCAGCAAGTTGCCGTTCTGCACCACGCGGATGCGTCCGGGGCGTTCGAGGATGAACAAACGGCTGTCGCCGGGTGGCGCCGCGAGGAAGATGGGCGCGCTCAGGCCGGAGACCACCTCTTGCAGGGCCAGGGCCAGCGGCGCTGTGGCCGCATAGGTGACGCTGGCGCTGGCCGTCGCGCCCGCATTGACTTGCACCTGCTGCGCGACGGGCGTGGGCGCCAGCGTTCCCGTGCCGTGCGCCACGCTGGCGGCGCTGAGCGCGTAGGCGCCGGGCGCCAGGTCGCTGAGCGTGGTGCTTGCCGCCAGCAGCTTGCTGTAGGACGCGGGTCCGCTGAGCGTGACGGCGCCCGCCACGCCGGCCGACAAGCCGCCGATGCTGACCGTCAGGCTGCCGGTGGTCGCGCCGGGCGGGTCGTCGTCGTGGCCGCCACCACAGGCGGCCAGCAGGGCCAGGCAGCATGCCAGCAGCAGGGCCAGCCAGATACTCGTGCGTCGGGAAAATAGATTGCGCATGTCAGTCTCCTGCGGGAACGACGCAACGGCTACGCGATGAATGTCGCTTGTGCCAAGAATGCGCGTCTGTATGCCGGGAAGATTGAGCTGGCGCAAACGGACATCGCACTGACGTCAGCATACGCCCCGCGCCTGCCGCGCTTCCGTGCGTTGCTGCACGGTGTGGCGGCATCGGACAAATGCGCCGCGTTTTCAGACAAGCGCGCCGCCGCTGGCCCCGCCACGCCCGCAAGCGTCCGATAATGGCGCATCTGAAACCGAGCAGGAAGAATCCCCATGAAAACCAAAGCCGCGATTGCCTGGAAGGCGGGCGCCCCGTTGACCATCGAAGAAGTCGACCTGGCCGGCCCGCGCGCCGGCGAAGTGCTGGTCGAGCTGAAAGCCACGGGCATTTGCCATACCGATTACTACACCCTGTCGGGCGCCGACCCGGAAGGCATCTTTCCCGCCATCCTCGGTCATGAAGGCGCGGGCATCGTCGTCGACGTGGGCCCGGGCGTGACGACCCTGAAGAAGGATGACCACGTCATTCCCCTGTACACGCCGGAATGCCGCCAGTGCAAGTTCTGCCTGTCGCAAAAGACGAACCTGTGCCAGGCCATCCGTTCCACGCAGGGGCGTGGCCTGATGCCGGATGCGACCAGCCGCTTTTCCCTGAATGGCCAGCCGTTGTTCCACTACATGGGCACTTCGACCTTTTCCAACTATATCGTGGTGCCGGAAATCGCCCTGGCGAAGATCCGCGAAGATGCGCCGTTCGACAAGGTTTGCTACATCGGCTGCGGCGTAACGACGGGCGTGGGTGCCGTGCTGTTCTCGGCCAAGGTGGAAGCGGGCGCGAATGTGGCCGTATTTGGCCTGGGCGGCATCGGCCTGAACGTGATCCAGGCGGCGAAAATGGTCGGCGCCGATAAAATCATCGGCATCGACATCAACCCGGCGCGCCAGGCCATCGCCCGCAAGTTCGGCATGACGCATTTTATCAACCCGAACGAGGTGGAAAACGTCGTCGACGCCATCGTGCAACTGACGGACGGCGGCGCCGACTATTCGTTTGAATGCGTGGGCAACACGACCCTGATGCGCCAGGCGCTCGAGTGCACGCACAAGGGCTGGGGCAAATCGTTCATCATCGGCGTGGCGGCAGCGGGCCAGGAAATTTCCACGCGTCCATTCCAGCTGGTGACGGGGCGCGAATGGCGCGGTTCGGCCTTCGGCGGCGCGCGCGGACGCACGGACGTGCCGAAGATCGTCGACTGGTATATGGAAGGCAAGCTCAATATTGACGACCTGATCACGCATCGCCTGAAGCTGGAAGACATCAACCAGGGTTTCGACTTGATGAAGAGCGGCGAATCGATCCGTTCCGTGGTTTTATATTAAGCACTGTACTCATTGCGCAACACTTGACGGACGGGGCAGGGCGGCAGGCTGTACTTCGCTGCCTGCGCCTGCTAGTGTGAAAGTATCGCCACGTCGCCTTGAGATGGGAGCCTGTCATGTTCGCCACTGCCTATTTGCTGACCTTGCGGCGCATGCTGCCCGTCTTCCTGGCTGCTGCCCTGTGTTCGCTGGGGGCGCTATGGTGGCGCGATGCCGCCATTCTGGCCTCGTCCACCATGTGGCTGGGCTTGCTTGCCACGTTCCTGCTGTGCGCCCTCCTGTTTACACCGCTGGCGCGCCAGCGCCGGCAACTGGCAACGCGTCACGTGCGTCACGGCAAACTGCGCTGAATTCCTAGCGCGCCGTGCTGGAAAAGCGTTCGCGGTAGTCGCGCGGCGTGATGGCGAGTTTCTTTTGAAACAGGCGGCGCAGCCTTTCCTCGCTGTGCAAGCCCGCTTGCACAGCCACCTGTTTTAAGGAGGACACATTGTCTTCCAGCAAGCGGCGCGCCGCTTCAAAGCGGGCCGTCTCCATGAATTCCGTGGGGCTGCTGCCCGTTTCGCGCTGGAATACGCGCGTAAAATTGCGCTCGCTCATGGCCAGCCTGGCCGCCAGCAGCGGCACCGTGATCTCTTCGGCCAGGTGTTCCATGATCCAGCCCTGCAACTGGCGGATGGTCGGATGTGTCGTCATCTGGCTCGACAGGTGTACGGAAAACTGCGACTGGCCGCCGGGCCGCTTCAAATACACCACCAGGTCGCGCGCCACTTCCAGCGCGATATCGCGGCTGAAATCGTCTTCCACCAGCGCCAGGGCCAGGTCGATGCCGGCCGTCACGCCGGCCGATGTCCAGAATTTTCCTTCCCGCACGAAAATCGCATCCGCATTGACCTGTATCAAAGGATAGCGCTGGCGCAGGCTGTCCACGGCGCTCCAGTGGGTGGCGGCGCTCTTGCCGTCGAGCACGCCGGCCTCGGCCAGGAAGAAGCAGCCCGTGCACAGGGCCGCCAGGGTCGCGATGCGCGGCGCCGCCTCGGCCACCCAGGCGGCGAGGGCGGGAATATCCTGCAAGACTTGCTCGACGTGGTGGCAGCCGACGATGACGGCCAGGTCGGGCAAGCGGTTCACATCGAGCGCCTTGCTGGCGTGCAGCGACATCAGGGTATCGGACTCGACGGGGCCGATGGCCGTCGACACGATGCGCACGTCGTAGCCGCCGGGCAGATTGCGCAGGCGCAAGTGGGTGTTGGCGTAATCAAACACTTTCATGGCGCCGATGGCTTCGAGCGCCTTGAAGCCGGGGTAGACGATGATGTCGACGGTGCGCAGGGGGAATTCTTTGGGGCTTTGCTTGATCATACGATATGCGCGAGGGGGATAAATACTGCCATAATGCAACAACAGCGATGGCGTAGATTAGCATGGAATAATCGACGTTCGCGCTTGCCTTCCACTCATCAGATTTCTGGACATCGTGCGCTTACTCCACATTTTGACTGCCCTGACATTGCTGCTGGGCTCATCCCTTGCCCACGCGGCCATGCTCAACTTCAATGGCGGGGCTGTCAGCGGCTGCACCCTGCCGGCGTCAAGCACGCAATACACGTGCGCCTCCCTGCTTATGGGCAGCAGCGACAACGTCGTCATCGCCAGCGGCTATGGCGTGACGGTCAACAGCGATGTGAGCATCGGCTACAACCAGGGCCTGAGCATGAGTGGCACGGCGGCCCTGACTGCCAACAAGAATCTGGACATCAGCAATGTCAATCCGCCCAACCTGAAGATCACGGGCGGCAGCCTGACGGCCAAGGGGGGTAATTTCAAGGTGGGGTCGCAGGGCGGCACGGTGCTCGTGGCCGATATCTCGGCGGCGTCTATTACCGTGGGAGGCACGCCCGTGAAGGTGACGGGCAGTATCACGGCCACGGGCAATATCGATATTTCTGCCGGCTCGACGCTGAATGGCGCCATCAGCGGCGGCAGCATCACCACCAGTTCCAATGTCACCATTACGGGCAGCGTCAAGGCCAGCGGCAGTGTCAGCATCGGGTCAAGCTCGACCATAACGGGACCCATCAACGGCAGCAGCATCACCACCAGTTCCAGCGTGACGATCACGGGTAACGTGAAGGCAGTCAATGCCTTCAGCCTGGGTTCGGGCAGTCACCTGAAGGGCACCACCGAGGCGCCCATCATCAGCATTGACGCGGCCAGCAGCGAGGTGCAGGGCGATATCACGGCGACCACCTCGCTGACCATCGGTTCCGCTAGCCAGGTGACGGGCAACCTGAAGTCGCCGACGATCGACTTGAAGGCGTCCGGCCTGGTCGTCACCGGCGACGTGGAGGCGAGCAAATCCTTGTCGATCGCCTCCGGCAATGGCATCAAGGGCAATGTGGACGCCGGCGAGGTGACGCTCGACTCGTCCAGCGCCTATATTACGGGCAACGCCAAGGTCGACCATATCACCTTGGGCTGGCAGGGCCGGGTGCAGAAAACCATCACCTGCAAGGCGTATACGCCGTCTAATCCATGCAGCTGCGTGACGAACAACAGCGGCTGGGCCTTTAATGAACCGATGGGGCCGAAATGCGGGCCCGGCACGCAGGCGGGCCCCGACCACTTCCAGATCACGCATCCGCCTTCGGCGCTCACGTGCGCGGCGGCGCCCGTGACGGTGACGGCCTGCGCCGACGCCAGCTGCAGCAGCGTCTACACGGGCGCCGCGCAAGTGACCCTGACGCCGGGCGGTGCGACGGCGCAAATCAACAATAAACAACCGCCCACGGGCATGGTGACGTCCAGCGTGGGGCAGACGACGGCCGCCAGCAATGTGCAGCTGGGTCTGACGAGCGTGCCAACCACGACGGGCGCGCTGGTATGCAAGAGCAGTATCGACAACAGTACGACCAATTGCCAGATGGCATTCCTCACGAGCGCGCTACAGATCAGCGGTGTGCCCCGCTACGCGGAGGAAGAGGAGATCATCAGCATCAGCGCCAAGCAGACGTCATCATCGAATCCGAACGCCTGCGTGCCCCTGTTTGCGGGACAAAGCAAGACGCTGAACCTCAGATGCACCTATGCCAACCCCGCCTCTGGCACCTTGCCGGCACGCATACAGGGACAGGGTGGCACGTATGTGGCGCTGGCCGCCAACGCCAATGCCGGCAGCTCCTGCAGCGTCGCCGGGACCAGCATCCAGTTGGCCTTCGATGCCAATGGCGTGGCCACGCCGAAGATGCTGTACGCCGACGTGGGTGCGCTGAGCTTGATTGCCACCTATGCATCGAGCAGCGGCAGCGGCTTGACGATGACGGGCAGCGGCACGGTCATCGTGGGCCCAAAATATTTCGCCTTCAGCGCCATCGCCACGCCGCAACAGGCCGGCGTGGCCGTGGTGCCTGTGGCGCCGGCAAAAGAGATACGGGTGTCGGCCCTGAATGGGGCGAAAGTGGCAACGCCCAACTTTGGCCGCGAATCGGTGGCGCCAACCGTGCTGCTGGGACGTACTGTCGTCGAGCCCACGTTTGCTGGCCACGCCGAGCCGTCGGCCGATGGCAGCCTGGGCTTTAGCGAGGGTGTCTTGATCGGCACGGGCATGAGCTGGAAGGAAGTGGGATTGGTTCAATTTACGGCCAGCTTGATGAACTACCTGGGATGGCAACTGCCTGCCGTCAACGGCGTCGTTCCACCGCTGGCCAGCGGCACGAGTGGCAAGGTGCAGTTCATCCCGCATCACTTCATCACGGAGCTGATCAAGGACAACAGCAAAGGTGACTTGCCGAAAGACACCAACGGCATCGCCATGCCATGCGCCGCGCCGCTCACCTGCGCCGGCGATGGGGCGAACGGCCGCTACGCCTACTCGGGGCAGGCGATCGGCGTGCGCGTGACGGCGCGCGCCTTGGGGGGGGCGACGACCCAAAATTATGACGACCGCAACCCGACGGCCCTGGCGCCCGTGCTGCTCGAAGGCCTGGATGCGGCCACGGGCACGAATTCCTTTCCGCCGAGCACTTCCGATGGCAGCAGCCGCCTCACCGATGGCAGCAAGGCGCAAACCACCGTCACCGGCGTGGCGCCCGTGAAATTCACACTGGGCTTTGCCTCGCCCATGGTCGCCTACCGTTTTCCGGGCAAGGCAGGCGCGCCGGTGGCGCCTACCGACGTGCTGCTGCGCGCCAGCAGTACGTATCCCGGCGGCGCCGTCGTCAGCTCAACTTCGACAGTAGTCCAGAATGAGGGACGGATGACCGTGCTGTCGGGGCAATGGATGGTGCCCAACAGCTATGGCTCCGCATTGCTGCCCGTTAAACTGGCCGCGCAAGTCCAGTACTGGAACGGGACGAAATGGACGACGAATTTGCTCGACAGCATCAGTGCGCTGAACAAGTCTGACGTGCTGTTTGTCAATTGCAAGAAAACCCTGGATTGCGCTGCGCTGGCAGCAGATGACCGGACGTATTCCGTCGTGCAAGGCGCACTGCCGCAGGCCAATCGCCTGACCTTGCTGGCGCCCGGCGCCGGCAAGGCCGGCAGCGTGGACGTGTCCGTGGGTAACCATCCCTACCTGGGCAGCACGATCGGCACCGTCGTCTTCGGCGTCTTCAGATCGGGCCCCGTGATTTACCTGCGCGAGCTGTATTGAGCCTGGGCAAAGGGGAATGGGCGCAGGCAGGGCGAAAAACCAGTAACATGCCTGGCTGTGGCATTCCCCCAACCTCAGACTGGAGTTTCTATGAGCACGACTTCGCAGTGGATCGATATCGCCGGCCCGGCCGGCAGCTTCCAGGCTTACCTGGCCGTGCCGCATATCGGCAAAGGCCCCGCCATCATCCTGTTGCAGGAAATTTTCGGCGTCAACGAGCATATCCGCGCCGTGGCCGACCAGTATGCGGCCGATGGCTATGTGGTGCTGGTGCCCGACCTGTTCTGGCGCGCGGGCGCGCACATCGAGCTGGGCTATGACGAAGCAGGTTGGAAGCGCGCCGTGGAACTGATGCAAGCCACCGATAACGAACATGCCTTGAGCGATATCGCCGCCACCGTCGCCGCCTTGCGCGCGCGCCCGGAAGTGACGGGCAAGCTGGCCTCGGTCGGTTACTGTTTCGGCGGCCGGCTGTCGTATCAAGCGGCTGCGGCCGGCCTGGTCGACGCCGCCATTGCATATTACGGCGGCGGCATCCAGAACAAGCTGGACCTGGCCGACCAGATCACGGTGCCGCTGCTCATGCATTTCGGCGGACAGGACAGCCATATCCCGCCGGACGCCGTGCAAAAGATCGCCGAGCGCTTCGAAGACCGGCAAGACGTGGAAATCCATATCTACCCGGGCGCCGAGCACGGTTTCAACTGCACCCACCGCGACAGCTACCAGCAGCGCGCCGCCGCCCACGCGCACGGCAATTCCTTGATTTTCCTGTCAGAAAATCTGTAAGCGGGAGAGCGGCAAGCGCTGTCGATTCAGCAGCAAAGCCGCATGGGCGCTAAAATAGCGGCTGTGCCGGGCAACTCCGGCCGGTCGGGCGCGGCGCCCGGCAAACCTGGATGAGGAACCGAATTAAAGATGGCCCAAGTAATTGTTTCTGTAACATTGGCGGCAAGCGCCGAACGCGTGTGGGATTTTATCGGCGGCTTCCAGTCGCTGGCTGAATGGTCGAGCTCCATCAAGACCAGCCTGTCCGAGCATGGCGGCCGCGTGCGCCGCCTGAAAACCACGGACGGCGCCATCATCGCCGAACGCCTGCAAAGCTACAGCGAAGCGGACAAGAGCTACAGCTACACCATCGTCTCGGGCCCGATCCCCGTCAAAAACTACCGTTCCACCCTGCGCGTCACGGGCGAACCGGGCGGCACTTCCTGCGTGGCGGAATGGTCGGGCGAGTTCGACGCGGCGGAGGGCGTGGAAGAGGTCATGGTGGGCGCGTTCCAGCACCTGTATGAAACGGCATTCGTCGACCTGAAACGCATCATGGCAATTTGATTTACCAGGCCCAACGGCAAATACTGGGGTCAGACCCTGAGGGTCTGACCCCGGCCTTTTTTGTTTTGCGGGTTAATTCACCGCTATCTGCCTAGCGTTTCACCTTGCCAAACGCTTCGCCCTTGTTCCAAGTAGGCAAGTTCTTGTCGTTTGCCACTGCATAGCCGAGGTTCAGGGTGAACTGCGCCTGCTGCACCATGCCCGACAAGTCCCACGACGGGTGGTATTCATCGGTGACCTGATGATAATCCTTCTTGAAGGCGACCAGGCGCTCGCCGGACGCTGTCGGTTCCTGGACGAAGTCGAACGCGCCGTCGCCGGAGAATACTGCCGAGCCCACGTTGAAGGCGGGCACGCCGGCCTTGGCAAACGCAAAATGGTCGGCCCGGTAAAACGCGCCGGACAGGTCGGGAATGCTGGGCGCCAGGCGCAGGCCCATGCGCTTGGCCACCTTGGCGGCGCTCGCGTACAGGCTGCTGCGCTCGGCGCCGGCCACGCCGATGTCATGCGTCTTGCCGACGAAGTTCATGCTGTCGAGGTTCAGGTCGGCGGCTGTTTTCGAAAGCGGCCACAGGGGTTTGCGCGTGTAGGCCGTGCTGCCCAGCATGCCCGTTTCTTCGCCGGCCGGCCACAGGAAGATCTGCGTGCGCCGCGCCGGTTGTTTCACGGCCACTTGCGCCATGGCCAGCAGGGCCGCCGCGCCCGAGGCGTTGTCGATGGCGCCGTTGTAGATATGGTCGCTTTGCCCGGCGCGTTGGCTGCCTGCGTCATCCTTGCCCAGGTGGTCCCAGTGCGCCGAGTAGATCACGGCTTCGTCCCTGAGTTTCGGGTCCGTGCCCGGCACGATGCCGGCCACGTTGAATTGCTCGATGCTGCGGATCTGGCTGTTCAATTGCACCTTGACCGTCGCGCTCAGGGCCACGGGGCGGAACGCGCGCGTTTCGGCCTGCGCGCGCAAGGCGTCCAGATCCTGTCCAGCGGCCTGGAACAGCGTACGCGCCATGTCTTCCTGCAGCCAGCCTTCCATCGCATTGCCCGCGCCGGCCAGATTGAAGCGCTCATGGCCGAAGCCGTTGGCAGGCACCGACCATGGATACGAGGCGGACGCCGTCGTATGGATCAGCAGCACGCCGGCGGCGCCCTGGCGCAGCGCTTCCTCGTACTTGTAGACCCAGCGGCCGTAATACGTGAGGGACTTGCCGGCAAAGCGGTTCGGTTCGGCGGCGGTCGGCTGCGGATCGTTGACCATCATGATCACCAGCTTGCCCTTCAGGTCGACGCCCTTGAAATCGTCCCAGTGTTCTTCCGGGGCGCGGATGCCGTAGCCGGCAAACACGACGGGCGCGTCGAACGCCACTGTCTGCTGGCCGTTGGAGGCGCCGAAGACGATGTCCTTGCCGAAGGCGGGAGCGAGCGTCTTGCCGCCCGCGCTGAAGGTCACTGTGCTCGATGGCAAGGCCTTGCTGCCGACGATGGTCAGCGCCTGGCGGTACGTGCCATCTTTCAGTGGCTGCAAGCCGGCCACGGCTGCCTGCGTTTCCAGGTAGCGCACGGCCAGGTCGCCGCCGCGCTGGCCCGTGCCGCGTCCTTCGAGCAAGTCGTCGGCCAGGAAGGACAGGTGGGCGCGCAGGGGCGCTTCGGCAACGAGCGGTTGGGCGAGGGTAGCCGTGCTGAACAGGCTGGCGGCGAGGACGATGGGAAAACGCATGACGACTCCAAAAGTGAATACGGGAAAGCAAAGCAGCGGCAATCTTACTCTACCGCAATGCTCTGGCGTAGCGCGCGGCGTGCGCGCGCCATTGCGGCCACAATGGCTTCTGGTCCACCGACAAGGAGCGTTCCATGACTGCCACTGACTTGCAATCGAGCAATACCCTGCGTACCGCCGACGGCACCCTGATCTACTACAAGGACTGGGGCAGCGGCCCGCCCGTTGTCTTCAGCCACGGCTGGCCATTGTCGTCCGACGCCTGGGAAGACCAGATGTTTTATCTGGCCTCGCACGGCTACCGCGTCATCGCGCACGACCGGCGCGGCCATGGCCGCTCCAGCCAGCCCTTCGACGGCAACGACATGGATACCTATGCCGACGACCTGGCCGCCCTGATCGAGGCGCTGGACTTGACGGGCGCCACCCTGGTGGGCCACTCGACGGGCGGCGGCGAAGTGGCGCGCTATATCGGCCGCCATGGCACGCAGCGCCTGGCGGGCGCCGTGCTGGTGGGCGCCGTGCCGCCGCTGATGCTGCAAACGCCGGACAACACGCTGGGCTTGCCGCTGTCCGCCTTTGATGCCATCCGCGCCGGCGTGCAGGCGGACCGCAGCCAATTCTTCCGCGACTTGAGCGAGGCCTTCTATGGCTACAACCGGTCCGGCGCCAAGCCGTCGCAGGGCGTGCGCGACAGCTTCTGGCGGCAGGGCATGCAGGCCGGCATGCCGGCCGCCTATTTGTGCATCAAGCAATTTTCGGAAACGGATTTCACCGGCGACCTGGCCAAATTCGACGTGCCGACCCTGGTGATCCATGGCGACGATGACCAGATCGTGCCCATCGCCGCCTCGGCGCGGCGCACGGCTGAGCTCATCATCGGCAGCAAACTGCTCGTGTATGCGGGCGCGCCGCACGGCCTGGCGACGACGCACAAGGACCGCCTGAACGAGGATTTGCTGGAGTTCTTGCGCACCTGATACGGGGTGGGCGCCATCGTTTAGAGGTGCCCGCCGCTGCTGTTGCCGCGTGGAACAGGCGCAGGCCGCACATTGTTGTGTATCGTTTAATGTTGGCAAAATCACGCGGCAATTGCGTGCGGATCACCGATTTTTCTGCCTTTTTTCGGTCCATATGCCGCAAAAAACGGCGTTCTGCGGCATGCGGCCACCCGGTAAGGTCCAGTAAAGAGTAAACTAGCAGATACACTCTTTCGCATTGGGCGATTCGAGCGAACTTGTGAGTGATTTCATGTCTGATACACCAATTTCCTTATTTTCCGACCTTAACCTGAGCGAGCCGCTGATTCGCGCGCTCAAGGATGTCGGTTACGAAACACCGTCGCCTATCCAGGCGGCCACGATTCCATTGTTGCTCGCTAACCGCGACGTGCTGGGCCAGGCGCAAACAGGTACGGGTAAGACCGCCGCCTTCGCCTTGCCTATCCTGTCGCGCATTGATCTGAAACAAAGCTCACCCCAAGCCCTGGTCCTGGCACCGACGCGCGAACTGGCCATCCAGGTCGCTGAAGCGTTCCAGGTGTACGCCGCGCACATCCCCGGCTTCCACGTGCTGCCGATTTACGGCGGCCAAAGCTACGGTCCGCAACTGTCGGCCTTGCGCCGCGGCGTGCACGTCATCGTCGGCACCCCCGGCCGCGTCATCGATCACCTGGACAAGGGGTCGCTCGACCTGTCCAAGCTGAAAACGCTGGTGCTGGACGAAGCCGATGAAATGCTGCGCATGGGCTTTATCGACGATGTCGAACGCATCTTGAAAGAAACGCCGGATGGCCATCAAACGGCCCTGTTCTCGGCCACCATGCCTTCCGTCATCAAGCGCATCGCCACCACCTACCTGGTCAATCCAGCCGAAGTGACGGTCGCCGCCAAGACGGGCACGGCCGACAACATTCGCCAACGCTACTGGCTGGTCTCGGGCATGCACAAGCTCGACGCATTGACCCGCATCCTGGAAGCGGAAGTGTTTGACGGCATGATCATCTTTGCCCGCACCAAGCTGGGTACGGAAGAGCTGGCCGGCAAACTGCAGGCACGCGGCTTCTCGGCTGCCGCCATCAATGGCGATATCCAGCAAGCGCAGCGTGAGCGCACGATCCAGCAGTTGAAAGACGGCAAGATCGACATCCTCGTGGCTACCGACGTGGCCGCCCGCGGCCTGGACGTTGAGCGCATCAGCCACGTCGTCAACTACGACGTGCCGCACGATCCGGAAAGCTATACCCACCGTATCGGTCGCACGGGCCGTGCCGGCCGTAGCGGCGAAGCGATTCTGTTCATCACCCCGCGTGAAAAGAACTTGCTCAAAGCCATCGAACGCTCGACCCGCCAGCCGATCGGCATGCTGGAACTGCCGACGATCCAGGCCGTCAACGACGTGCGTATCGCCAAGTTCAAGGAACAGATCAGCGAAACCCTGGCCTTGGGCGAACTGGAACAGTTCCAGTCGCTGATCGAAGATTTCGAACGCGAACAGAACATTCCCGCCATCGAAATCGCCGCCGCCCTGGCGAAGATGGCGCGTGGCAATGTGCCGCTGTTGCTGGACAAGAACAAGGCGCGCGAGCAAGCCACCTGGCAAGACGACCGTCCTGTGCGCCAAGACCGCTTTGAGCGCAACGACCGTCCGGAACGGGGCGAGCGCTTCGAGCGTAACGAGCGCAGCGAACGGGGCGAACGTCCGGCCTTCCCGAAAAAGGAACGCATCTCCCGTCCTGCCGACGCCGGCATGCAAACCTTCCGCATTGAGGTAGGTCATCAGCATGGTGTTAAACCGGGCAATATCGTGGGCGCCATCGCCAACGAAGCGGGCATCGATTCGAAAAACATCGGCCGCATCGAAATCTATGACGACTACAGCGTCCTGGACTTGCCGGACAGCATGCCGAAGGAATTGCTGGACCAGCTGAAAAGCGTATGGGTCGCGGGCCAGCAATTGCGCATCAGCCGCGATGGCGACGCGCCGGATCTGGCGCCGCCAGCCGCGCCACGCAAGCCGTTTGCCGCCAAGTCCGCGCCAGCGTTCAAGGATGCGCCGGCCGACGCGGGCGACGCAGCGCTGGCACCAGCACCGCGCGCGCCGAAGAAGGAACGTCCGCGCCCAGGCGTGACGGCTTACCGTATCGAAGTGGGACGTGAGCACGCTGTGACGCCAAGCAACATCGTCGGCGCTATCGCCAACGAAGCGAACCTGGAAGCCAAGCATATCGGCCGCATCGATATCTTTGACAACTACAGCGTGCTGGACCTGCCGGAAGGCATGCCGCCGGAAATCCTCGACCACCTGAAATCGGTCGTGGTCTCGGGTCAGAAACTGCGCATCAGCCTCGATGACGGCACGACGGAGCGTAAACCTGCGCCGCCGCGTCCGAAGTCCCCGCCGCGTAAATCATTTAAGTAAGCCATCCCCACAGGCGCCCCGGCGCCTGTGTCGCGGATTGGAGACATATCCCCCACTGGCGCGTTCGCGCCAGTTTTTATTTCCCCCCCTCAAGAAATGAACCTTGTTGCTGCGTTACTAACGCGGATGGCTGTGCCATGCATTTTTCCTATTGGCCTGCCGTTTCCATCTTTTAAGCGGCGTAGGCGGCTTGTTTATCGCGCTGGATAACAATAAATAATATTTAATTAATTATTCATGCTGCATCCTATTGAAACTTTGAATTTCAATAAAGTCAATCAAGTTAGGTTAAAGTAAATTCTAAAATATAAATAAATTGACTTTTGTTAAATTGTTTGACCCGTGTCACTGTCGCCGTGGCGATATATCGCTGGTGCTTGATGTGGTATATTGTTTTTATGTTTTTGTTATGCTAGTTGAAAAAAAATAGAGGAGCGACGATGCGGGTCAATACGCCTATCACGCAAAATGAATACGTATTAAATGAAGGCATGACGATTGTTTCCACCACGGATTTACAGGGAAACATCAATTACGCCAATCAGTATTTCATTGAAGTCAGCGGTTTTTCAGAAATGGAACTGCTGGGTGCGCCACAAAATATTCTGCGTCATCCCGATATGCCGGCCGAAGCGTTTGCCGACCTGTGGGATACCATCAAGACCGGCATGCCATGGACCGGCATGGTGAAGAACCGCTGCAAGAATGGCGATTTTTATTGGGTCTTTGCGAATATCACGCCCGTCATCGAGAACGGCTGCCCGATCGGCTACATGTCCGTGCGTACCAAGCCCACGCGCGAGCAGATCAACGAAGCGGCAGCCCTGTATAAAAGTTTTAAAGATGGCAACACCGCCAGGCTGGCATTCCGCAATGGCCGTGTCGTGCGCCAGGGCTGGGTCGCCAAGCTGGCCGAGTGGCGCAAGCTGAGCCTGTCGCAAGACCTGGCCCTGCATTGCATCGTCTTTGGCGTGGTGCTGGCCATCCTCGGCTGCGCCGTCTGGAATATCGACGGCGACACGAGCACGGCAACGCGCAGCTGGCTCAGCGGCGCTGCCGCCGCAGCCGTCGCACTGATGTTGTATTTCTGGGCTCATCTGCACAATTCGCTGGTCGCGCCCCTGGGCGACGCCATCACCATGGCGCGCAAGATGGCCGGTGGCGACTTGACGGGCGTCATCGACAAGGTGCGTGATGATGATATGGGGCAATTGATGGCGGCCTTGCGCCAGACCAACATCAACCTGCACAGCATCATCGGCGACGTGCGCGCCAACTTCGAGGATATCCGCGTCACGACGGCGGAAATTGCCACTGGCAATATGGACTTGTCCAGCCGCACGGAATCGCAGGCGTCCAGCCTGGAGCAGACGGCGGCCAGCATGGAAGAACTGACGTCCACGGTGCAAAACAGCGCCGACCACGTGGCCACGGCCAACGACTTGGCTGCGCAGGCATCCAGCGTCGCGTCCAAGGGTGGCACCATCGTCAGCGAAGTGGTCACCACGATGAATGAAATCAGTACGTCGTCGCGCAAGATTCTCGACATCATCGGTCTGATCGACGGCATCGCTTTCCAGACGAACATTCTTGCCTTGAACGCGGCCGTGGAAGCGGCGCGTGCGGGCGAGCATGGCCGCGGCTTCGCCGTCGTGGCCGGTGAAGTGCGCAGCCTGGCGCAGCGCTCGGCGACTGCGGCCAAGGAAGTCAAGAATCTGATCGACCATTCGATCGCTACCGTGAATGCGGGCAGCGTGCTGACCAGCAATGCGGGCGCCACCATGGCGGAAGTGATCGCCTCGGTGGCCCGCGTGACGGAAGTGATGGACGAGATTTCCTCCACCACGCGCGAGCAGAACCAGGGCATCGGCCAAGTCAACCAGGCCGTCATCCAGATGGATGGCATCACGCAGCAAAATGCGGCGCTGGTGGAGCAGGCCGCTGCGGCTGCCACCAGCCTGGCGCTGCGCACCGACAGCGTCGCCCAGTCGATCAGCATTTTCAAACTCAAGGCGTCGCCCAAGCGCAAGGCTGCCGGCGTAGGCCGCAGCGTGGGTGCGGGCGTGGCGGCAAGGGCCTTGCTGAAGGCACGCTAAGACCATCATCCCGCCAGCGCAACGCTGGCGGGAGCTACTTCGGTACCCGGTACACTTCCCCGCTGCGCACCTTCTGCACCACCCCATCCCCGCCAAACAAAATGACATACTCGCCCTGCGCGCCGGCGGCGGCCGGGTAGTTGTACATCCACACTTCATTGCCGCTGTCGAAGCGGATGGCCGTGCTGTCTCCCAGCGCCGCGCGCACCTGCTCGCGCGTGCTGCTGCCCGGCTGCACCGTCTGTTCCAGGGTGGCGTACGGCACATTCTTACTTGCCTGCAAGGCGCGCGTGCCGGAGCAGGCGGCGAGCAGCACCAGCGCGAAGACACTGAGCCATTTCATGGCGCCACCTCGTCCATGTAAGTAAATTCCAGCAAGGTATCGTCGGGCCAGCTGGCGTCCCACAGGGGCGCGTAATACGTGCGGTCGAGCAGCACCTGGCAATCGCAATAGGGCAGTGAGGCGGGCGTTTGCTCGCCGCCCGCGTACAGCATGGTGAGCGGTAGCGTAACCCTGCGTTCGCCATGCACGAGGGTGACGCCGAACAGGGGACGCTCCGTGAAAAACAAATAATTACCATCCGGCTCGGAACACACCTTGTCTGTGCTGTAGAGCATGCTGGACAGCCAGGCGATGATTTGCGGGTCGTTCGAGATCAGGCCCGAATCCATGCCGGCGCGGCATTCCAGGCGCAGGTCGCCCAGGCGCCGCGTGCCGGGCGGCAAGCCGGGCGTGATGACCTGCGCGCGCCAGCTCATGCTGGAAGCCTTGCGGTTGGCGATCAGGACGGCATCTTCGCGCGCGGCTTGCGCGTTGCGCACGGGGGCAAAGCTGTTGTCCTCAGCCAAGGGCAAGGGGATGCTGACGGTATCGCCGGCGATGCGCAGCTGCACGCCCGTCATGTCCACGCCAGGCTGGCGCGGCAGCAAACGAAAACGCAGCACCGCCTGCGGCGCCAGCGCATGGTCGCGCTCGAAGCGGTCCACGCCCTGCAGCATCTTGCGGTAGGATTTATCCACGGGGTCGCGCGTGGCATCCACTTTCACTTGCGGCACGGGCGCGGTTTGCGCCAGCGCAACAGCGCTGTACAGTGAGCCAGGGAGCAGGCAGGCGAGCAGCAGGGAGAGAGGAATACGCATGCCTGGATGCTACGCCTTTTTAGGCAGCAGCCACGCACGGATGGGTGTATCAGTACGCGCTATACTTGCGCGCGTCGCCGCGCACCTGCTGCGCCGGGTATTTCTGCGCGTTGAGCACCATCTTTTCCAGCACGGCCGCGTGCAGGTCGACACCGCTCTTGTCGGCCAGGCGCACCAGGTACATCAGCACATCGGCCAGTTCGTGGCGGATGCCCGCGCGCTTTGCATCGTCGAGTTCCGCATCCGCGCCCGTCGGCAGCCACTGGTAGTGCTCGGCCAGCTCCGCCACTTCCACGGACAGGGCCATGGCCAGGTTTTTCGGCGTGTGGAACTGGTCCCAGTCGCGTTCCCCGGCAAAGGCGCGCAGGCGTGCGCGGATGTCGAGCAAGCTGTCGGTGGGCGCGTTCATGCAGCCACCTGCAGCGGTTTTTCCATGAAGACACTGAATGGGTCGTCGGGATAGTCGCCGTACGGTCCGCGCTGTTGATAGCCGTGGCGCGCGTACAGGGCGATGGCGGCGGGCTGGTGGATGCCCGTCTCTAACGTCAGCAAGCGGCAGCCGCGCGCCAGCGCCTGCTCTTCCAGCAGGGCCAGCAGGCGCTTGGCCAGGCCCAGGCCGCGGCTGTCCGGGTGCACGTACATACGCTTGACCTCGCCAAAGGCGGGCGTGACGACGATGGCGCCGCATGCGCGCGCCGTGCCCGCAGCATCGCGGGCGACGGCAAACAGCAAGCTGTCCGGCGGCACGGACGCCAGATCCAGCGAATAGACGCACTCGGCCGGATACAGGGTTTGTTGATATGCATCAAGCTCGGCGATCAGGGTTTGCACGTCGGCTTGCTGCGGCGATTCCGGGCGGATTGTCATGGGGGGAACTCAAGTGAGTATGATTTCCCCCATGGTATCACTGCGGCCGCGCCAGGCGCATCGTCAGGCCGATGGGCGACATCACGAAACCCATCAGTTCTTGCGCCTCGCCGCCATCGGGTGTATCGACGCCGGCGATGTCGAAGCTGCCCAGCAGCATGGCCATGGCGATCTTGATTTCCAGCAAGGCCAGGTAGCGGCCGGGGCAGGTGCGTACACCGGCGCCGAAGGGCATGGCGGCGCGCTTGTTGTTGGCCTCGCTGCTGTCCTCCAGCCAGCGCTCGGGCTGGAAGGCCTGCGCATCGGGGAAGTGCGCATCGGAGACGCTGTCGTGGCGCATCACGCACCACAGCAGGCTGCCGGCGGGGACGGCCACGTCGCCCACCACCGTGTCGCGCAGCGCTTCGAGCGGGATATAGGGCGCCACCGGTTTCAAACGCATGGCTTCGCTGGCGCACGCGCCAAGGTAGTCGAGGCTATCCATTTGCGCCAGGGTGAAGTGCGCCACGTCGGGCGCCAGGCGCCGCACTTCCTCGCGCGCCTTCGCCAGGGTGGGCGGATGGCGTTGCAGCAGGTAAATCATCCACGACAGCGTGTTGGCCGTCGTGTCTTCGCCGGCCAGCAGCATGGTCAGTACATTGCCGGCCACGGCGCGGTCGTCCACGCCGCTGTCGGGCTCATCGGCGGCGGCGATCATGGCTTCGAGCAGGTTGGGCGGGCGCACGCGCCGCGCGGGATCGCGCTCCAGGCGGGCACGCGCTTGCCGCACCAGGTCGGCCACGGCCACGTCCAGCGCTGCCACGTCGCGGTCCAGGCGCCGGTCGACTGGCAGTTTGAAGTAGCGCCAGTACGGCAGCATCGACAGGCTGCGCCGCGCCACGGCGGGCAGGATCGCGTCCAGGTGGCGCTGGATCACGTCCTCGCCCGATTCGAGCGTATTGACTGCCGTGCCGAAGGCCAGGCCGGCGATGATGTCGACCGTGTAGCGTTTCAGGTCGCCATCGAGGCCGATCGCCTGGCCTTGCGTGGCGGCAAGATGCCAGCGCCGCTGCAGGCGCTGCGCCACCGTCACCAGTGCGGGGAAATACGCCTTGATGGCGCCCGGCGCCATGCCGGCCATGACCATGCGGCGCTGGTTGCGCCATTGTGTGCCCTCGGCCAGGAACAGGCCGGGGTTGCCGCCCATTTCCTCGGACACGATATAGCTCGACAGCGGACGCCGGAAGCCGTCCGGGCGGTCGCGCAGCACGGCCGCCACGGCTTCGCTGTCGGCCACCACCAGCACCAGGGTGCGGCCGAACCAGGCACGCACGTAGGGGCCATAGTGCCGCACCCAGCCTTCCACGTCGCGGTGGATACGCGGCAGTTTCACTTGCAGCGCGTTGCCGATGATGGGCAGGGCGAAAGGCCCTGGCAATTGACGGATCTGCCGCAGGGGTGCGGTGGTGGCGGGCGCGGCGACGTGGTCGAGTGGTGGCATGGCAAGCTCCTGTTGTAGTGGGAACGATGACATGACTGTAGCGCGCTTGCGTTCGCGCGTCTTGAACGAATACGACATCGTGCGCAGCCAGAAATTGCCGGTACAATCGTCGCCATGCCTGCCGCCCTTACGCCCCTGACCCGCCTGATCGCGCCGCGCACCGCGCTCGCTTCCTGCGTGCGCGCCTTCCTCGTGCGCGACACCACCGGCTGCGCGCCGTTGCCGCCAGCGCAGCGCCTGAACCGTTTTCCTGCCACGCCCATGTGCTGCCTGCTGTGGACCGTCGCGGGCGAGGTCGAGGCGGCGGCGCCCGGCCCTGACTTGCTGCATGTGCGCATGCCGCCCGCCCTGTTCAGCGGCCCGCGCGGCTATCCGCTGGTCAGCTACAACCCCGGCCCCGTGCACTCGTTCATGGTGATGCTGTATCCGGCCGCCCTGCATGCGCTGACGGGCATCGACATGGCAGTCCTGTTCGACCAGGTGCGCCCGCTCGAACCCCTGTTCGACGCCGACTGGC
Organism: Janthinobacterium kochi; assembly: GCF_051380715.1. Lineage (NCBI taxonomy): Bacteria > Pseudomonadati > Pseudomonadota > Betaproteobacteria > Burkholderiales > Oxalobacteraceae > Janthinobacterium > Janthinobacterium kochi. The sequence continues at coordinate 56,627 of NZ_JBNYXO010000016.1, read as the reverse complement.
TGGCACTGTCCGACGCCGTGCTGGCCGCACCCGACGACGCGGCGCGCATCGCGCTGGTGGAAGCGTTCCTGGCGCCGCGCTGGGCGATGGCGCGCAAAAGCGGCGACCATCCGGCCGGCGCCATACAGGACTGGGTGCGCCGCCTGGGCGTGCAAGCGGCATCGACGGGCCTGGCCAGCGGCGTGCGCAATATCGAGCGCCGCATCAAGGCCTGGGCCGGCCAGCCCATGCGCACCTTGCGCCGCATGCGCCGCGCGGAACAGTCGTTTCTCGACGCGCGCGAGGCCATGCTGCAAGGCAATGCCTCATGGAGCGATATCGCCGCCGAGGGCGGTTACGCTGACCAGGCCCACCTGTGCCGCGAGGTGCGCGCCATCACGGGCTTGAGCCCCACCGAACTGGCGCGTGCCAGCCGCGATGATGAAAGTTACTGGGTCTATAGAATATGGACGTAGGTCGGATGAGGTCCGAAGGACCGTCATCCGACCTACCGCTCGCTGTACACTTTTCCCTTGGATAAGGTGACCTCATGCTGCCCCGCGCCGGGCGCCAGCATGGGGAAGCAGTTTTCCTCGCCATGCACGCGCACGTCGAGGAAGTACGGACCTTCGGACGCCAGGCAGGTAGTTAATGCCGCATCGAGTTCCTCGCGCCGGCTCACCTTGTGCGCCTGCCAGCCAAACGCGCGCGCCAGGGCGACGAAATCGGGCAGCGCTGCCGTGTAGCTGTGGCTGTAGCGCTCGCCGTGGTGCAGTTCCTGCCATTGGCGCACCATGCCCATATAGCCATTGTTCGACAATACCACTTTGACGGGCAGGCGGTGCTGCGTGGCCGTGGCCAGTTCCTGGATATTCATCAAAATCGAGGCGTCGCCGCTGACGCACACCACGCATTTTTCGGGATGGGCGATCTGCGCGCCGATGGCGGCCGGCAGTCCATAACCCATGGTGCCGGCGCCGCCCGAGGTCAGCCAGCGGCGCGGCTGCTCGAAGCGCAAGTGCTGCGCCGCCCACATCTGGTGCTGGCCCACGTCGGTGGAGACGATGGCGTCGACGCTATCCATTCTGTCCAGCGCCGCCTGCAACTGGCGCATCAGCGCCTGCGGCGCGATGACGTCGGGCGTGTCGTCGAACGCCAGCGACTCCTGCGCGCGCCAGCCATCGATGCGCTGCCACCACGGCTGGCGGTCCGCCAGCAAGCGTCCACGCAGCTGCGCCAGCAATGCAGCCAGCACGGGTGCGCAGTCGCCGCGCAGGGCCACGTCGGCGCGCACCACCTTGCCGATCGAGGCCGGGTCGATATCGATGTGGATGATTTTCGCGCCGGGGCAGAAGGCGTCCAGACGGCCCGTGACCCGGTCGTCGAAGCGGGCGCCGACGCAGACGATCACATCGGCATGGTGCATGGCCAGATTCGCTTCCAGCGTGCCGTGCATGCCCAACATGCCGAGGAAGGCAGGGTGCGAGGCGGGAAAGGCGCCCAGGCCCAGCAGGGTCAAGGTGCAGGGCGCGGCCGCCAGCTTCACCAGTTGTTGGAACGCAGCGCAGGCATCCAGACCGGAATTGATGAGGCCTCCGCCGCCATAGAACACGGGCTGGCGCGCGGAGGCGATCAGGCTGGCGGCATGTTCGAGGTCGGCGCTATCGGGCATGGCCGCTGCGGTGGCGGTAGCGGGCGGCAGCGGCGTGTTTACCGCGACCTGCGCCAGCTGCATATCCTTGGGAAAGTCGATCAGCACGGGACCGGGCCGGCCTTGCGTGGCCTGCGCGTACGCTTCCTGCACCACGGCCGCCGTCTCGTCGGCCGTGCGGATTTGCCGGTTCCACTTGGTGACGGGGCGCGAAATGCCCAGCGCGTCGCATTCCTGAAAGGCGTTGGTGCCGATGCTGGTGGTGGCCACCTGGCCGCTGATGCAGATGACGGGAATCGAATCGCACAGGGAGTCGAGCAAGCCCGTGGTGGTATTGCTCATGCCGGGGCCGGACGTGACGAAGACGACGCCGGGCCGGCCCGTGCTGCGCGCATACCCTTCTGCCGCGTGCACGGCTGCCTGTTCGTGGCGCACCAGCACATGGCGCAAGCGGGGCTGGGCGTGCAGCGCGTCGTACAGCGGCAGCACGGCGCCGCCCGGATAGCCGAAGACGGTGTCGACGCCCAAGGCGAGCAGGGTATCGATCAGGGTGCTGGCGCCGTTGCGCGGCGCAAGATCGTGGGCGGGAGCGAGGAGGGGAGCGGGATCGGGTTTCATGGGTCTATTTTCTGCTTGCCCCGGCAGAAAAGGCTGCTGTTTTTCTCGTATAAAATGATATGTTCAGTAAAATTTGCTGTGAAATAAGGATATGACAGAATGAAGCTCGACAAATTCGACCTCGCCATCCTGACGGCCCTGCAGCAGGATGCCCGCATCAGCCTGCACGAGCTGAGCGCCAGGGTGGGTCTGACCTCGTCGCCATGCTGGGCGCGCATCAAGCGCATGGAAGACGATGGCGTCATCGAAGGCTATACGGTGAACGTCAACGCGGCCAAGGTGGGGCTGGCCGACACCGTCATCGTGCAAGTGACGCTGGACGACCATTCCGATCAGGCACTGTTCGAATTCGGCCACGCGCTGGCCATGATCCCGGAAGTGCTGGAAGCGTTTCTCGTCTCCGGCGACTACGATTACTACCTGCGCATTGCGGTCAGCGACACGCGCGACTATGAACGCCTGTTGCGCGAGCGCCTGTATAAAATTCCCGGCATCCGCCACAGCAAATCGAGCTTTGTCTTGCGCCAGCTCAAACAGAGCTACTTGCCGCTGCAGCGCTGACTTTGTTACCCCTTCCCTGCACGGCGGGAATTTTTCCCTAGTTCATCCCTGGTGGCTGTCCGATACTGGACGCAATAAAAACCACTATAAAAACGGGGATACGCATGAAACTGACTTTATTCGCCGCAGCTGCCATGGCGCTGTGCCAGGCGCAGGCCGCCGAGCCGGCTGTCGCCAGCCTGTCCGCGAACCTGGCCGCAGCGGGCGACTTGCCCACCGTCATCATCACGGGCAGCATGCCGCTACCCAGCGTGGAGCAGCCGCGCGATGCGCTGGCCTCGCCCGTGCAGACGGCCAGCGCGCAGCAGATCGCGCGCAGCGGCGCGCTCGATATTTCCGCCTTCATGCGCCGCAATCTGGGCAGCGTCTACGTGAATGAGGTGCAGAACAATCCGTTCCAGCCCGACGTCAGCTATCGCGGCTATACGGCGTCACCGCTGCTGGGCACGCCGCAAGGCCTGTCCGTGTACCTCGACGGCATGCGCCTGAACCAGCCGTTTGGCGATGTCGTCAGCTGGGACTTGATCCCGCGCATGGCGATCGAATCGCTGACCCTGATGCCCGGCTCGAACCCCCTGTTCGGCTTGAACACGCTGGGCGGCGCGCTGGCCCTGCAGACCAAGGATGGGCGCAGCAGTCCCGGCACCGCCATCGAGGTGCGCCTGGGTTCGGATAAACGGCGCGGCGTCGAAGTCGAGCATGGCGGCAGCAACGCGCAGGGCTGGCACTGGTATGTGACGGGCAACCGTTTCAAGGAAGATGGGTGGCGCGACGATTCGCCGTCGGACGTGCGCCAGGTCTTCGGCAAGCTGGGCTGGAGCGATGCGCGCACCGATATCGGCGTCACCGTGGCCCACGCGGACAATGCGCTGACGGGCAATGGCTTGCAGGAGCAGCGCCTGCTGGCGCGCGATTACCGCAGCGTCTACACCAAGCCGGATTTGACGGAAAACAAGTCGACTCTGCTGAACCTGACGGGCAAGCACCAGGCCAGCGAGGCCTTGTTGTTGTCCGGCAATGTGTACTACCGCAAGATCGACACGCACACGTTTAACGGCGACCTGAACGACGAGTCGCTCGACCAGTCCGTCTACCAGCCCGGCGCGGCCGAACGGGCGGCGCTGGCGGCGGCCGGCTACACGGGCTTTCCCGCCAGCGGGGCGAATGCAGGCAATACGCCGTTTCCGAAGTGGCGCTGCCTCGGCAACGTGCTGTTGAACGATGAGCCGGCTGAAAAATGTAATGGCATGATCAATCGCAGCCATACGCAGCAGGAAAACTATGGTTTCTCGGGCCAGTTCACCGTGCTGGCCGATCTGGCGGGAGCGCGCCATGCCGTCACGGCCGGCGCCGCCTACGACACGAGCCACGCCACCTTTCGCCAGACCAGCCAGTTCGGCTACCTGAACCCGGACCGCAGCATCACGCCCGTCGACTTCTTTGCCGACGGCACGCAGATCGATGACGATGGCACGCCGGTGGACAACCGGGTCGACTTGAGCGGGCGCATGCGCACCTGGAGCGTGTATGCGAGCGACAGCATTGCGCTCAATCAAGCATTGACGGTGACCGTCTCGGGCCGCTACAACCGCAGCACGGTGCGCAACCGCGACGCCATCACGCCCGGCGGTGGCAGCGGCTCGCTCGATGGCGACCACCGTTTCAGTCGTTTCAATCCCGCCATCGGCCTGGCGTATGCGCCAGCGGCCGGCATCGGCGCCTACCTCGGCTACAACGAAGGCAGCCGCACGCCGACGGCCATCGAACTCGGTTGCGCCGACCCGGAAAACCCGTGCCGCCTGCCCAACGCCATGGCCGGCGACCCGCCATTAAAACAGGTGGTGACGAAGACGTGGGAAGCGGGCGTGCGCGGCAAGCTCGCCAAGGTGGCCCGCTGGAGCGCGGGCGTGTTCCGCGCGGAAAACCACGACGATATCCTGTTCGTGGCCGACAACCAGGCCGGTTTTGGCTACTTCAAAAATTTCGGCAAGACGCGCCATCAGGGCGTGGAACTGGCGGCCGATGGCAAGACGGGCGCGCTGGATTTCGGCGTCAACTACACGTGGCTGCAGGCGACGTATCAAAGCCGCGAAGTGGTCAACGGCAGCGCCAACAGCAGCAGCGATGCCGACGCGCCTGGCCTGGAAGGCAATATCGTCATTACGCCGGGCAAGCGCATTCCCCTGACACCGAGCCACATTTTCAAGGCGCACGTGGATTATCAGGGTGGACGCGACTGGACGGTGGGCCTGGCCATGGTGGCCGTGTCGAGCGCCTATGCGCGCGGCAATGAAAATAACCAGCACCAGGCAGGCGGGCCATCGTACCTGGGTTCTGGCAAGAGCGCCGGCTACGCCGTGGTCGAGCTGAATGGCAAGTACCAGCTGACGCCAAGCCTGAGCATATTTGCCCAGGTGAATAACTTGTTCGACCGGAAATATGCGACGGCGGCCCAGCTGGGCGCCACGGCTTTCGACGCCAACGGCAATTTCGCCGCCCGGCCGCTGCCGGCCGTGGGCGGCGACTATCCGATGGTCAACGCGACCTTCTATGCGGCCGGCGCACCGCGCAGCGTGAATGTGGGTATGCGCTACGCGTTTTAAGGGTGGACGTGTTCGATGACCCCGTTACGTAAGGCCAGGTGGACCAAAGCGGCGGGGCCGGGCACGTCGAGCTTTTCCTTGATGCAGGTCTGGTGGTTGGCCACCGTCTTGCTGCTCACGTGCAGCAGGCGGGCGCAGTCGGCGGCGCTGCGGCCTTCGGCCAGCAAGCGGAAGATTTCGAATTCGCGCTGGCTCAGGCTGCTTAAGCGCTGCGCTTCCAAGCTGGCCGTGCCCTGCAGCACGCTGGGCGCGCTGTGCGGATCCAGGTAGCGCCGGCCCGCGTGGGCGGCGCGCACGGCGTCGACCAGGTGTTCCGGGTCGGCCTGCTTGCTGACGAAGCCGCAGGCGCCGCCGTCAAACGCGCGCGCGATCAGCTGCGGCGTGTCGTGCATGCTGAAGACCAGCACGCGCGCAGCGGCGTCGCGGGCGAGCAGCTTGCGCAGCAATTCCAGGCCGCCGATGCCGGGCATGGACAAATCCGTCACGCAGACGTCGGGCGCCTGCTCCAGGTACAAGCCATACGCCGTTTCGCCATTGCCTGCTTCGGCCACGACGGCGATGTCGCCGCCCTGTTCCAGCAGGCGCCGGTAGCCCGTGCGCACCACCGGATGGTCGTCCACCAGCATCACGCGGATCGGGCGCATGTTCATGCGGCGCTGGCCGTCAATGGCATGGCCACTTCGATGCGCAAGCCGTTGCCCAGCGCGCTGATCCAGCGGATATGGCCGCGCAGGCCGGCCACTCTTTCACGCATCCCCAGCATGCCGAAACCGGGATCCTGCTGCCTGTCCTGGCGCAAACCCTGGCCATTGTCTTCGATGGACAGGTGCAGCAAGCCGTGCGCATCGGCGCGCAATTCCACCGTGGCATGGTCGGCGCCGGCGTGGCGTGCCACGTTCGTCAAGCCCTCCTGCACCAGGCGGTAGATGGCTGTGGCGGTGCTGTCGTCGAGGCCGGCGGGAATGGCGTGCGGGGCGAAACGGCAAGCGATGCCGTGCTGCTGCGCCCAGCTGTCGCACAGCGCCTGCAGGGCTGCTTCCAGGCCCAGGCTGTCGAGCACGGGCGGGCGCAGCCGGCGCAGCATGCTGCGCACCATCGCATGCAGCGCTTCTGCAGAGCGGGCGATGCTGGCGGCGCACGCTTGCACATTTGCCTGGTCGCCGGCATTTGCGCGCAGGATGTAGCTGGCGGCAGCGCGGATGGCCGTGCAGTCTTGTCCCACTTCATCGTGCAGTTCGCGCGCCAGCGCGCAGCGTTCCTCTTCCTGCGCGCGCAGCAGGCGCTGCGTGAGGGCGCGGTTTTGCACCAGCAGGAGGGCCACCTGGCGTCCGCGCCGCACGGCAAAGCCGGCCAGCGCCAATACCAGCAGCAGCAGGCTCAGGACCAGTTCATCGAGTTGCCAGTGCTCCTGGCGCCAGAGGGCGTGCGTCAGCCGTTCGGCCAGGTCCAGCCTGGTGGCCAGCAGGAAAAAAGCCAGCGCCAGCGCGCAGCACATGATGCTGCGATGGGCCTGGCGCGTGCCGGTGCGGCCGCTGCCGGCCAGTTGGTCGTGTTGCATGATGCTGCTCCCTGAGCGCGGTCGATGTCCTTGTTGTGCAAGCTTCATGCCATCGGCACTGGGGGCGCAAGGGGCGCGTCTCGTGGAGAGCCGGCAGACCAGGCAGTGTTCCAGGATGGAACAGGTGTACCGCGATGTGACGGTGCAGCAAGCGCGGATATCGAGCTTATCTGAAGTCGCGTCGGCACGCTGGCGCGCACGCCTGGGTCGCCATGAATTGTTGTTAAAATGTAACGTTGAGATTCCTCAAGCTTTCATAGATAAAACAAAACAAAGTTTCGCAGAGTTAGATAAAAAATAAATAAATGATATTAAAAATATGATATTTATTTTATGCAATTTGCTATATTTGTTGACACTTTTGTGAAAAAGCTGAAAGCGGGCGTCAGACCTGCCGACCTATCTATCCACAACAATCAAGGGAATAGAATGAATCGTTTATCACATGCGCGGGTATCGCCCGCCACCGCCAATCCGCCCGCTACCCGCGGTCGCTCCACCGTCCTTGCCGCGCTGGCCACCTTGTCCGTGCTGGCTTCGGCGCCGGCCATGGCCGACGTGCTGAGCTTCGACTCGCTGCGTCCCGATATCTATGAAAGCGGCCAGACGCTCAATACGTCGAGCTACAACCTGCTGTTCCTGGCTGACCCGACCACGGCGGCCGGCGGCGGCGTCAGCGGCGTCGGCGCCATCCTCGATGGCCGCGCGGGCTCGTCGTGCGATATCGCCGCCTGCCCGCAGGGCGCCACCGGCAATTACCTGGCCATCCTCAACGATGGCGGCGTGAACTTTTCCCGTGCCGACAACCAGGCATTCATCCTGGCCGGTTTCGACTATTCCTTCATCGCGCCCGTGACCGGCTTGCCGAACCAGAATTGGGGGCAGCTGCAACTGCGCGGCACCCTCAGCGACGGCCAAGTGGTCAGCACCTCGCTGGCGTTTCCCGGCCAGGGCAGCGATGGCAATTACTTTTTCCAGAGCGCTTCCCTGCTGGGCGGCTTCAGCAACCATGTCTTCACGGGCCTGACCTTCAATGCGTGCATCTTCAACGACACGGGCGCCTGCAGCAATTCCCTCGATTTCCCCGCCTTTAACCAGGGCCAGTTTGCGCTCGACAATATCAATATCAGCGCCGTGCCGGAACCGTCGACCTACATGCTGATGCTGGCCGGCCTGGGCGCCATCGGCATGCTGTCGCGCCGCCGCAGCGGCAAGTTCGCCGCTACCACCGTGCAAGGAGCGTGAGATGAAATTACGTCCCGTTTCACTCGGTATCCTCCTGCTGGCCGCCAGCCTGGCGCAAGCGGCGCAGGCGCAGGAACGCCGCTCCTACATCGTGCAACTGGTCGACAAGCCGGCCGCCACCTACACCGGCCAGGTCAAGGGCCTGGCCGCCACCAGGCCGGCCCCGGGCGCGCGCATCGATGTGGGCGCCGCCGACGTGCAGGCCTATCTGAGCTACCTCGACAGCAAACAGGCCGCCGTGGCCGGCACCGTCAGCGCGGCTGAAATCACGCACCAGTACAGCGTCGTCTTCAACGGTTTTTCCGCCTTGCTGACGGACGATGAAGTGCGGGCCCTGAAGAAGAACAGCGGCGTGGCCAGCATCAGCGCCGACTCCATCCTGCAGCTTGACACCAGCTACACGCCCAGCTTCCTGGGCCTGGACAAGCCGGGCGGCATCTGGGAACAGCTGGGCGGCAAGGCGCACGCGGGCGAAGACATCATCATCGGCATCGTCGACAGCGGCATTTGGCCCGAGAACACGGCCTTTGCCGACCGCCTCGACGAGAACGGCGTGCCCAGCCACAGCGGCAACAACGTCGTGTACGGCGCGCCGCCGGCCAGCTGGCAGGGTACGTGCCAGACGGGCGAGGGATTTTCCGCCGAGAATTGCAACAATAAGCTGATCGGCGCGCGCTACTACCGCGCCGCCACCTCGGCGCTGCACTGGACGGAATTTTTGTCGCCGCGCGATTCCGTTGCCGGCCTGACGGGACACGGCGGCCATGGCACGCATACGGCCTCCACGGCTGGCGGCAACAATGGCGCCATCGCCACCTCGAACGGCGTGTCGCTGGGCAAGGCGTCGGGCATGGCGCCGCGCGCCCGCATCGCCGCCTATAAAGTCTGCTGGACAGCCGCCTCGACGGGGCGCAACGGCTGCGCCACAGCCGACAGCGTGGCCGCCATCGACCAGGCGGTCAAGGACGGCGTGAATGTCATCAACTTCTCCATCGGCCCGAACGCGGGCGGCGGCGCTTTCGACGAACCGACGGAAGTGGCCTTCCTCGGCGCGGCGGCAGCGGGCGTGTTTGTCGCCACGTCCGGCGGCAACTCCGGCCCGGCCACGCCCGCGCCGGATGTGCCGGCGCCCGTGTCACACATCAGCCCGTGGCTGGCGACAGTCGCCAACTCCACCCACAACCGCCTGTACGCGGCCAACGTCACTCTCAGCAATGGTGCCAAGCTGGAGGGCGCGTCGAGCAATGCGAATACGCCGGCGCTGCCGCTGATCCAGTCGCGCGACGCGGGCCTGGCCGGCGTGCTGCCGACGGATCTGAATTTGCTGCGCTGCTTCGGCGTGGCCGATGCCACCTCGGCCTATCTGGACCCGGCGAAAGTGGCGGGCAAGGTACTCGTGTGCGACCGTGGCGGTAACGTGCTGGTCAACAAGAGCGCGAACGCCAGGACGGCGGGCGCGGCTGGCGTGATCATCGCCAACGTGGCCGGCGGCGCCAACACCGTCATCAACCAGGCGCACGCGCTGTCGACCGTGCACCTGGCGCAGGCGCAGGGCGACGCGCTGAAGGCTTTCATGGCGGCGACGCCCGATGGCACGGCGGCGCTGGGTGAAGTGCATACGATCCCCGACACCACGGTGCAGGCGCCGATCGTCAGCGACCGTTCCTCGCGCGGACCGAACGTGGCCAACGCGAACATCCTGAAACCCGACCTGTCGGCGCCCGGCACCAACGTGCTTGCCGGCGTGACGGCCGACCTGACGCAGGCGCAGCGCGATGCCGTGGCGGCCGGTGGCGTGGCGCCGTCGGTCGAGTGGGATTTCTATTCCGGCACCTCGATGGCCAGCCCGCACGTGGCCGGCGTGGCGGCGCTGCTCAAGCAGCAGCATCCGGGCTGGTCGCCTGCGGCCATCAAGTCGGCGCTGATGACGACGGCCTTCAGCACCTATTCGGATGGCTTGAATGGTTCCGTGTCGTGGGATGCCACGGCGAAGAACTCGGGCCAGCTGCCGTGGGGCCAGGGCGCCGGCCACATCGCGCCGAATAGCGCGGCCGATCCTGGCCTCGTGTACGACATGTCGGAAATCGACTATGCGCGCTTCCTGTGCGGCCTGAACCTGAAGGTCTACAGCGCCGCCACCTGCCAGGCCATCGGCAGCATCGCTGCCTACAACCTGAACCTGGCGTCGCTGACGGCGGCCAATGTGCTGGGCACGCAGGTATTGACGCGCACGGTGACCAATGTGGGCGCCAGCAGCGCCGTCTACAACGTCTCGGCCAGCCTGCCCGGCTATACGGTGGCGGTGACGCCAACGACCCTGAACCTGGCGCCGGGCGCCAAGGCCCAGTACCAGATCAAGCTGACGCGCACCACGGCGCCGGCCAATACCTGGACTTACGGCGCCTTGAGCTGGACGGATGGCACGCACACGGTGCGCAGCCCGCTGACGGCGCGCGGCACCTCGCTGGCCGCCATCCCGCTGGTGAAGAGCGAAGCGGCCACGGGAAGCAAGGTGCTGACCCTGGGCACGGGCTTCACGGGCGCGCTGGTGGGCGTCAAGTCGGGTCTCGTCGAAGCCGTGCGTGAAGCGCGCACGATCGGCCAGGCAGCGACGGGCGCTGCCGCATCGGCTGCCTGCAAGGCCGGCGGCGCGACGGGCGTGAACGTGCACAACGTGGTGATACCGGCCGGTACCCTGGCGGCGCGCTTTGCCACCTACGATGCGGAAACGACGGGCGGGGCGAATACCGACCTGGACATGGAGGTCTACAACGCCGCCAATGTGCTGGTCGGCAGCAGCGGCAATGAAAGTTCCAATGAGCAAGTGGAACTGCGCCTGCCCGCCGCTGGCACCTACAAGGTGTGCGTGATCGGTTTCGCGCCGCAAAACGGCCAGGCCGATTACACCTTGTCGTCGTGGGTGCTGGCGCCGGGCTTGTCGAATGGCGGCTTCAAGGCGCTGATGCCGGGCACGGCCTACACGGGCGGCACCGCGTCGGTTTCGCTGAGCTGGTCCAATCTGGCCGAAGGCAAGCGCCACCTGGGCGCCGTCGGCTACCAGGTGGCCGGCGTGCTGCAGGGCGTCACGGTGGTCGAGGTCAATACCAATGATCCCGTGCCGCTGTTGCAGAACGCGCGCGGCGCCAGGCCGGTGCTGGCTGAATAAGGCGTTCTTTGCGTGAACGCAAGGCGTGCCTCCGGGCACGCCTTTTTTTATGCGCCCACACCCCCGTTCGGGAGGAATAGCACTTGCGTGGCGGTAACGCCCCCGGTATCTTGTCGGATAGCCATGGCTTTGTGCCCTGGCATTCTTGGGGAGTCGCGCGTGACCAGTTTCCGCACCAATACCGACCGCCTGCTGGAAGTGCGCCTGCAGGATGAAAAAGTGCTGGCGATTGCCGGCGCCATGGTCGCCTATACGGGCAGCATCAAATTTGAAAAATCCCTGCTGGGCGGCGAGGGCATCTTCGGCGCGCTCAAGCGCAAGGTGACGAACGAAGGCATGCAGGTGATGCAAGCTTCAGGCAGCGGCACGGTGTTTTTTGCGCAGAATGCGGCCGAGATCACCGTCATGGCGCTGGCCGGCGAAAAGCTGACCATCGAAAGCAGCAGCCTGCTGGCCTATGACACCAGCCTGAAGACGGGCACCAGCTTTGCCGGCTTGCGCGGCGCCAGCTCGGGCCAGGGCCTGTTTTCCACCACCGTCGAGGGCCATGGCAACCTGGCCGTCATTTCGCGCGGCAATCTGATCATGCTGGAAGTGACGCCGGCGCACCCGCTGCGCGTGGACCCGGACGCCTTCGTCGGCTTCAAGGGCGACATCCGCCAGGAATTCGTTTTCGACGTCAACTGGCGCACGATGATCGGCCAGAGCTCGGGCGAATCGTACCAGCACAAATTCACAGGCCAGGGCGTGGTATTCATCCAGCCGGCCGAACGTTAAGTTAGCGAGGACCCGCGATGCCTGTCTATCAGCAAATCAATGAAAAGATGCTTGAGGTTAAACTCGGCAATGAAGAAGTGTTCGCGCGCAAGGGCGCCATGGTGTCGTACCAGGGCGACGTGGCGTTCAGCCGCTCCTTCCTGGCGGGCCAGGGCGTGCAAAGTCTGGCCATGCGTGCCGTCACGAATGAGGGTTATGCCATGATGTCGGCGCGTGGCACGGGCAGCGTGTTTTATGCGCAGGGCGGCCTGTTCGTCAGCATCGTCCCCGTGCGCGGCGAAACGTTCTATGTGGAAAGCGATTCCCTGCTGGCCTTCGATGCGCGCCTGACGGCCGGCACTATGTTCCTCGGCAACCAAGGCGGCGTGCAGGGCGTGGTGCGCGGCATGGCCTCGGGCCAGGGCTTGTTTACCACCACCTTGCAAGGCACGGGCGACGTGGCGATTTTGTCGGATGGCAATGCCATCGGCTTGCCCGTCACGCCGGACGTGCCCGTGTTTGTCGATCCGCAAGCGTATATCGGCCACACGGGGCAGCTGAGCTCGACCATCGTCACGGACCTGAACTGGAAAACCTTCGTCGGCCAGGCGTCCGGCGAATCGTACCAGGTGAAGTTCACGGGCCAGGGCACGGTCTACATCCAAGCGAGCGAAAGGTAAGCCATGACGATTTACACTCCCGATACCTTGCCGAAGAACGATAACCTGAACCGTTTTTCGTATGTCATCGACGTCAAGGAACAGATCTTCGTTCGCAAGGGCAAGATGATCGCCTTCTATGGCGAGCTGCGCTTCGAAGCCATGGGCAGCAGCGTGCTCGACCTGATCGTGCGCAACGCCTTCAATGCGCCCAAATACATCCACCACTTTGTCGTGGCGCAAGGGCAAGGCCAATTGATTTTGGGCGACAACGGCAACGACCTGGCGTGCTACGATCTGGACAACGCCAACATGACCATCCGCGCGAAAAACCTGCTGGGTTTTACCAAGGACGTGATTTGCCAGGAATCGACCTTGCCCGGTTATCTGACCATGATCGGCACGGGCAAAGTGATCGCTTCGTCGAACGGCCCCGTGCATTTCCTCGAGTTGCCGTGCCGCGTGGACGAACAGGCCGTGCTGGGCTGGGCCGATTGCCCCAGCCCTTCGTATCACTACGATTACGCCCACGTGCAGGGCTGGGCTTCGGCCGCCGGCGCGCTCACGGGTTTCAGTTTATCTGGCGAGGAAAAGCAGATCGACTTCACGGGCGCCGGCACGGTGCTGGTGCAGTCGTCCGAGCTCGATGTGACGGGCAGCTCGACCCTGATGCAGCTGCTGGCGCACTTGCCGCTGCTGGGCAAGGAAGACCTCGGTACCTTGAGTCTTTCCGTGCAGCAGCAGATGAAGGACAGTCGTTAAGACTATGGAGTCCAAGAGTACCTGACAGAACCGTAGCGAGCGGAAGGGAGAGGTAGCCGAGAAGCGCAACCGTACTAAAGTACGGTGAGCATCGCAGGCTGCCTATACCGACGCGCAGTAGGTTCGGTCAGGTACTCAAGGCCGCGCCCAGCTGGGCGGCCGCTTCTCTAAAAAGGCGGTGACGCCTTCGTCCGCATCCTCTTCCATCATGTTACGCGCCATCACGTCGCCGGCATAGGCGTAGGCCTCGTCCAGCGGTAGCTGGCGCTGCCGGTAGAACATCTGCTTGCCATAGCGGATAGCTGTCGGGCTTTTCGCCATGATTTGCTGCGCCAGGCGCGCCACGGCCTCGTCGAGCGCCGCGTCGGCCACCGTTTCGTTGATCAGGCCCCAGTCGGCGGCCGTGTCGGCATCGATGAAGCGGCCCGTCACCAGCATGTCGAAGGCTCGCTTGGGCGACACATTGCGCGACAGGGCGACCGATGGCGTGGCGCAGAATAGACCCACGTTGATGCCGGACACGGCAAAGCGGGCGGACGCGCCCGCCACGGCCAGGTCGCAGCTGGCCACCAGCTGGCAGCCAGCCGCCGTGGCGATGCCATGCACGCGGGCAATCACGGGCACGGGCAAGGCCTGAATGGCTTGCATCACGCGCGAGCATTGCGCGAACAGGGTTTGATAAGAATCAAGCTGGCGCGTGGCTTGCATCTGGCGCAAATCGTGGCCCGCGCAAAAGGCCTTGCCTTCGGCGGCCAGCACCACGCAGCGCACGTGCGGCTGCTGCGCGATGGCATCGAACGCCGCTTGCAGCGCCGTCAGCATGGCTACCGACAGGGCATTGAATTGCAGCGGACGGTTCAGGCGCAGGGTGACGAGGCCACCCTCGTCCTGGCGCAGCACCAGCGGTGCGTCGGTAGCTTGGGTCTCGGGTGTTGCGCTCATGCGGTCTCCAGTGGCCTGACGGCCTTGTTGTTCTAGGAAATCTTATTTGGCGGCATTGACGCTGCCGATGCCGGCGACCGACTTGTGCACGATCTTCGGCTTGCCGTAATACGTCAGTTCGCCCATGCCGCGCACCACGGCGTTCAGTTCTCCCGAGGAATACACCTTGACTGAACCGATGCCGTCGAAATTGACGTCGACGTTTTTCGCCAGCAAGGCTTTCGTATCGACTTCGCCCACGCCTTGCGCCTTCAGGCGCAGCCAGTCGACCTGGCCATCGGCGGCCAGGCGGCCCGCGCCCTTGTAGCTGATGTCGACTCTTGGACCATGGAGCTTGGTCAAGATCTTCTCGCCCGCGCCTTCCGCGATCAGCTTGCGCAAGGTGGGCATGGTGATGATGACCCGCGGGTCGCCCTCCGTTTTCTTGATATCCTTGTCCTTCATGGAAATTTTCAGCTCGCCATCGACCACCTCCGTGATCACGCCGCTGAGGAATTTTTGGTCGCCGCGCAGCAGCAGGCTTTGCTCTTTGCCCGATTCGACTTCGATGCTGATGGGGCCGCGGATATCGATGGCGTTGAAGGCGCCGACCGTGCGGGTTTGCTCGTCGGCATGCGCGAGGGTGGAGAGGCAAGCCAGGGACAGGACGGACAACAGGAACAGAGGGCGCATGGCGGTTTCCTTGAGTAGTTGATCAGTGTATTCTATTGTGCAACATCTCCATTGGGGAGAAATTTGCGACGAACTGCACAAATCGCGGCGCGGATGACACGCTGCCGCCATCGGCCAGCCGCGCGCCCGGCCAGGCGCCGTTGGGCTATGCTATGGCGTACCGCGTCCAGGAGACCAGATGAAAAATTACCACAAAGAAGATTATCCCGTCGCCGATATCCGTCGTTTCCTCGAACCGGGGCCGGTGGTGCTGGTCAGTTCAACGTGGAATGGTGAAAGCGACGTCATGACGATGGCCTGGCACATGCTGATGGAATTGTCGCCATCCTTGCTGGGCTGCTTCATTTCCGACGCGAATCACAGCTATGAAATGATCAAGCGCAGCATGGAGTGCGTGATCAACCTGCCCACGGCCGACATGGTCGACCAGGTGGTCGCCATCGGCAATTGCAGCGGCGCAGACACGGACAAGTTCACGGCCTTCGGCCTGACGGCCCAGCCGGCCGAGCAGGTGGGCGCGCCCCTGATCGCCGAGTGCTACGCCAACTTCGAATGCAAGCTGGCCCAGGTGGCGGGCAATCCGAAGGGCGGCTTCTTCATTTTTGAGTGCGTGAAGGCCCACGTGGCCACCTCGCCCAAGCTGCCCGAAACCCTGCACTACCGTGGCAACGGCGAGTTCATGGTGTCGGGCCGGACCATCAGCCGCAAGAGCCTGATGAAACCTGAAATGTTGTAAGCGAACACTGCCGGGGTCTGACCCGTCGGGTCTGACCCGTCGGGTCTGACCCCGGGCGCGTTAAATCACCCCTTGCGCCAGCATCGCGTCGGCGACTTTCACGAAGCCGGCGATGTTGGCGCCATCCACGTAGCTGACGGTGCCATCGGCGCGCGTGCCGTATTGCTTGCACGCCGCATGGATGCCTTGCATGATCTGCAGCAAACGCGCATCGACTTCTTCGCGCGGCCAGGAAATGCGGGCCGCGTTCTGGCTCATTTCCAGGCCCGACGTGGCCACGCCGCCCGCATTGCTGGCCTTGCCCGGCGCATACAGCACGCCGGCCGCCTCGAACGCCTTGGCCGCCTCGATGGTGGTGGGCATGTTGGCGCCTTCGGCCACGCATTGCACGCCATTGGCGATCAAGGTGCGCGCATCGTCGATGTTCAATTCATTTTGCGTGGCGCAGGGCAGGGCGATGTCGACCGGCACATGCCATGGCGACACGCCCGCTTCGAAGCGCACCCCCGTGCGTTCGGCGTAGTCGCTGACCCTGCCGTACAGATGATTCTTGATTTCCATCAGGATGGCCAGCTTTTCCGGCGTGAAACCGTCTTCATCAATGACGGTGCCGCTCGAATCGGAGACGGTGATGACTTTCGCGCCCATGGCCATGGCTTTCTCCACCGCGTATTGCGCCACGTTGCCCGAGCCGGACACGGACACGCGCATGCCTTCGAACGAGCGGCCCCGCGTTTTCAGCATTTCTTCGGCAAAATACACGGTGCCGTAGCCCGTCGCTTCCGGCCGCATCAGCGAGCCGCCAAAGCTGGCGCCCTTGCCCGTAAACACGCAGTCGGCACGGTTGCTGAGTTTTTTCATCATGCCGGCCATGTAGCCCACTTCACGCCCGCCCACGCCGATGTCGCCGGCCGGCACATCCGTGTCCGAGCCCACATGGCGGAACAGTTCGCTGACGAAGGCCTGGCAAAAGCGCATCACTTCGCCCGGGCTCTTGCCCTTCGGATCGAAATCGGCGCCGCCCTTGCCGCCGCCCATCGGTAACGTGGTCAGCGCATTCTTGAACGTCTGTTCGAAAGCGAGGAATTTCAGCACGGACAGGGTGACGGAAGGATGGAAGCGGATGCCGCCCTTGTACGGCCCGATGGCCATGCTGTGCTGGATGCGATAGCCGCGATTGACTTGCACTTGCCCATGGTCATCGACCCACGACACGCGGAACATGACCACGCGCTCGGGCTCGATCAAGCGTTCCAGCAAGCCTTGTTCCGCGTATTTCGGGTGCTGCTCCAGGAACGGCCACAAGCTCTCCATGACTTCGGTGACGGCTTGCAGAAACTCGGGTTGACCTGGATTGCGTGCGGCGACATGCTGGACATACTCGTGAGCAGATGCGTATTTCATCAGAATTCCATGGAGGTAATCGGTTATTTGGGCAACTATCATCGCAGATTTCGCACGAAAATGGTGCGGAAATTTGGTTTTGAGGGGTTTCTGCTACATGGTGGTGATTTTTTAGGCGCGGTGGCCGATGCTAGTGGTAAACGACAACGCCAACCCGAAGGTTGGCGTTGTCGTTGCGGGCTTGACTGGTCAAGCAAGGATCGGTCTCACCCCGCCATGCTGCGCAGAATCAAACCCGTGATGTAGGCGCCGTAGGTGCCCAGCGCGTAGCCGAGCACAGCCAGCAGCACGCCCACGGGGGCCAGGGACGGGTGGAAGGCGCTGGCGATGACGGGGGCCGAGGCGGCGCCGCCGATGTTCGCTTGCGATCCCACGGCCATGAAGAACAGGGGCGCGCGGATCAGCTTGGCGACGAGCAGCATCAGGCCGCCATGCACGGCGATCCAGATCAGGCCCAGCAGGAACAGGAAAGGCTTGTCGAACAGGGCTTTCAAGTCCATGTGCATGCCGATGGTAGCCACCAGCACGTACAGCATGGCCGAGCCGATGGTCGAGGCGCCCGCGCCTTCCAGGCTGCGCGCGCGGGTAAAGCTGAGCAGCAAGCCGAAGGTGGTGGCGAGCACGACGATCCAGAAGAAGTTCGACGTCAGGCTGTAATCCTGCAAGCGCCACTCGGCCGGCAGGGTGGCGATCCAGCTGATGATGGGGCCGGCCAGGAAGTGCGACAGGCCCGTCACGCCCAGGCCCACGCCGAGGATGATCATGATGTCGGTCAAGGTGGCAATGCGCGCGTGCTGGGCGCGGTAGCTTTCGATGCTGTCCTTGAGCGCATTGATGGCCGTCAAATCGGCACCCGTCCAGCGGTCGAAGGCGCCCGCGCGGCCGGCCAGGAACAGCAGCACGGCCGTCCAGACGTTGGCCACCAGCACGTCGACGGCGACGAACTGGCCGAACAGCGTGGCATCGACTTCAAACACTTCCTTCATGGCCGCCTGGTTGGCGCCGCCGCCTATCCACGAACCGGCGACAGTCGTCATGCCGCGCCAGGTGTCGCCCGCCACCGTTTCCGGGTGGATCAGACGCAAGGCTTCGAACGAGACGAGGGCGCCCAGCATCACGCCCAGCGTTCCGGTCAAAAACATGATGATGGCCTTGGGGCCGAGGCGGATGATGCCGCCGAAATCGATGGCCACGCACAGCAGCACCAGCGCGCTG
Organism: Janthinobacterium kochi; assembly: GCF_051380715.1. Taxonomy (NCBI): domain Bacteria; kingdom Pseudomonadati; phylum Pseudomonadota; class Betaproteobacteria; order Burkholderiales; family Oxalobacteraceae; genus Janthinobacterium; species Janthinobacterium kochi. Next base: position 38,100 of record NZ_JBNYXO010000016.1, on the reverse strand, counting down.
GGCAGCAGGTAGTCGCGCGCCACGGCGTACAGGCCGGATGCATTGCCGTCGATGATGCCGAAGGTGTTGAGCAGTGCCGGGATCAGGTAGCATATCAGCAAGGAAGGAATATACGTGTAAAACTTTTTCCAGAAGCCGTCAGTGCGGGAGGCAGTCCAGAAGACGGCCCCCAGGGTCATGGCAAGCAGGCCTAGGACGACGGCATCATTGGTGATCAGGGCGGTAGTGGCAGGTGGCATCGGGGATTCCGGTGAACGTGTCAGGGACGCACGGGATGCCGATAAGGCCCCCGGGCGCGGGGTGGCCGTATCGTATAGCAATGTTGAAGCCTAAACAAATTATTTAGGCGGTGATGCGCAGATTTTTACTTGTCAAATCAAACACTTGTGGACCGGTTTGCCGATGCCACCGCCAGACTGGCGGTTACAAATAGCGCGCCAGCAAGGCCTTGTCGAGGGCTCCGTCGAGTTCGATGCGCACGAAGTGGCCACTGCCGGGCGCCACCTGGATCTCGTTACCATCATCGCTGAGCATGCGGGTAATGATGAAGTCGCGGTTGCCGCCCGGATGCAGGGCCTCGATGCGGTCGCCCACGGCGAAGCGGTTTTTCACTTCCACCCTGGCCCAGCCGTCCGTTACGCCCAGCACGTCGCCCACGTACTGGCTGCGGTCCGCTTCGGACGCGCCGCGCATGTAGTTCTGATGCGTCTGGGTATGATGGCGTTGATAGAAACCGTCCGTGTAGCCACGGTTGGCCAGGCCTTGCAGCTGGCCCAGCAGGCCAATATCGAAAGGGCGGCCTGCCACGGCGTCATCGATGGCCTGGCGATAGACTTGCGCCGTGCGCGCCGCGTAGTACAGCGACTTGGTACGGCCCTCGACCTTTAGCGAGTCGACGCCGATTTTCACCAGGCGCTCGATGTGCTCGACGGCGCGCAAGTCCTTCGAGTTCATGATGTAGGTGCCGTGCTCGTCTTCGAGGATCGGCATCAGCTGTCCCGGGCGCTGGGCTTCTTCAATGAAATAGGGCTGGTCCGCCAGCGGGTGGCGCGGCTGCTGGTGCAAGGCGGAAAAGGCGTTGTTGTCGGCCTCGGCCAGCGCCTGGTGAAATTCCAGGGGCACCACCTGCATGCCTCCCAGGTCGCCGCTGGCGTCTTCGGACGCATTTTTCACCTTGTAATCCCAGCGGCAGGAATTCGTGCAGGTGCCCTGATTCGGGTCGCGGTGATTGAAATAGCCGGACAGCAGGCAGCGGCCCGAATAGGCGATGCACAGGGCGCCGTGGACGAACACTTCCAGTTCCATCTCCGGGCAGCGCTGGCGGATTTCCTCGATCTCGTCGAGCGACAGTTCGCGCGACAAAATCACGCGCGTCAAGCCCAGGCGATGCCAGAATTTTACATCGGCCCAGTTGACGGCATTCGCCTGCACCGACAGGTGCACGGGGATGTCCGGCCACTTGTCGCGCACCATCATGATCAGGCCCGGGTCTGCCATGATCAGGGCATCGGGACGCATGGCGATCACCGGCTCCATGTCGCGCAAGTACGTCTTCAGCTTGGCATTGTGGGCGAAGATATTGCTGGCAACAAAGAATTGCTTGCCGCGCGCATGCGCGCCATCAATTCCCTCCTGCAAGGCTTGCAAGGTTGAAAAATCGTTATTGCGCACGCGCAAACTGTAGCGCGGCTGGCCCGCATAGACGGCGTCCGCGCCGTAGTCAAAGGCGGCATGCATCTTGGCCAGCGAGCCGGCAGGCAGGAGTAATTCGGGAGCGTGGCGCATGGAGGGGGCAAAGCGGGCCATTCTATGCGTGCAGGCGCGGCGACGCCTTGCCTTGGGTCAAGGGATTGACATCTGGCGCCATCTGGCTCTCCGTCATCGTCGTGTGCGCGGCCTTGGTAGCGCTCGTGCCGGGCTTGCCGCTGGCGTCAACCACGCCTGCATCATCGCGGGGATAGGAACCCAGCGTTTCATGCGCTGCGGCGGGCGTAAAATCGTCGACCTGTATCAAGCCGTCGACCAGGCGCGCATATTCCAGCAAGGTATTGTGCTCCTGGCAATTGACGGTGCCTGCGGCCTTGGCCGCGGCCAGCCACTGCTGCATGGCGGACAGGCTTTGCGGCAGGTGCCGCAGGGCCGCGCCTTCGGGCGTGTCTTTCAGGCGCTTTTCCATGGACAGCACTTCCGGCAGCAAGACCAGTGCCCGCTCGGCGCAAGCCACGGGATCGCCGCTGTCGCTGGCCACATGGCCGTCGGCCAGCAGGCGTTCGCGGTCGGCGCCCGGCGTTTGCAGGGCCAGCGCCACTGCGCTGCCCAGTTCGTCGGACGGCGGACGGTGGGGCAGGCCGAAGGGGAACAGAACCGTGCGCAGCAGCACGGCCAGCACGCGCGCGGGGAAATTGTCGAGTACGCCCGTCAAGCCTTGCTGCGCCTTGAGCAGCGCATCTTGCAGCGACCAGTGCACGTAGGGCAAGTCGGCTTCGGGGCGGCCGTCGTCTTCGTAGCGTTTCAGCACCGACGAAGCCAGATACAGCTGCGCCAGCACGTCGCCGAGACGGGCGGACAGCCGCTCGCGGCGCTTGAGCTCGCCACCGAGCACGAACATCGACATATCCGTCATGACGGCAAACGCCGTCGACATGCGCGTCAGGGCGCGGTAGTAGGGCGCCAGTGCGGGCGCGCAGGCGTCGGGTACGGCCGCCAGGCGCGCGCCGCCCAGCCCGTACCAACATCCCCTGGCCAGGTTGCCCAATACAAAGCCCACGTGGCCAAAGAAGGCCGCGTCGAAATCCCGCACGGCTTTGCGGCCATCGCTTTCGCTGACGGCGGCCATTTCCCTGAGTACATATGGGTGCGCGCGAATGGCGCCCTGGCCGAAGATGATCAGGCTGCGCGTAAGGATGTTGGCGCCTTCGACCGTGATGGCGATGGGGATTTGCTGGTAGGCGCTGGCCAGGAAATTGTTGGGGCCCACGCAGATGCCCTTGCCGCCGAGAATATCCATGCCGTCATTGACGAGCGCGCGTCCCCGTTCCGTGACGTGGTATTTGACGATGGCGGAAATGACGGCCGGCTTTTCGCCCAGGTCGACGGCGTGCGCAGCCAGGGTGCGGGCCGCATCCATCAGGTACAGGTTGGCGCCCATGCGGGCCAGCGCTTCCTGTACCCCCTCAAATTTGCCGATTGGCATGTTGAACTGGCGCCGCACGGCCGCATACGCGCCGGTGCCGCGCACGGCCATCTTGCCCATGCCCACGCTGGACGAGGGCAGAGATATTGCGCGCCCCGCCGCCAGGCATTCCATCAGCATGCGCCAGCCTTTGCCCACTTGCGCCTGGCCGCCGATGACCCAGTCGATAGGGATGAAGACATCGTTGCCGGAGGTGGGGCCGTTCTGGAACGCGGCATTGAGCGGGTGATGGCGCCGGCCGATTACCACGCCGTCGTGGCTGGCGGGGATCAGGGCGCAGGTGATGCCCGGAGTTTCATTCTCGGACAGCAAATGTTCAGGATCGCTGGTCTGGAATGCCAGGCCCAGCAAGGTCGCCACGGGCGCCAGGGTGATGTAGCGCTTGTTCCAGGTGAGGCGGAAACCCAGGGTGGTGCGCCCCTCATGCATGCCCATGCACGCCACGCCCAGGTCGGGAATGGCGGCCGCGTCGGAACCCGCATACGGGCTGGTGAGGGCAAAGCAGGGAAGCTCGGTGCCGGCGGCCAGGCGCGGCAGATAGTAATCTTTCTGGGCGTCGGTGCCGTAGTGCAGCAGCAGTTCGGCCGGCCCCAGCGAATTGGGCACCATCACGCTCACCGCCAGCGCCGAGCAGCGGCTCGACAATTTCATGACCACTTGCGAATGCATGTAGGCGGAGAACTGCTTGCCGCCGTATTGTTTCGGGATGATCATGCCGAGGAAGCCCTGGCTTTTCATGTAGGCCCACGCTTGCGGTGGCAAGTCGAGTTGCTGCTGCGTTTCCCAGTCATTGACCAGTTCGCACAAGCGCTCGACGTCGTGCTCAAGAAAATGGCGCTCCTCGGTCGTGAGCTTGGCGCGGCCATAGGCATGCAGCTTTGTCCAGTCGGGCCGGCCGGAAAACAGGTCGGCATCCCACCACGTGGTGCCCGCCTCGAGCGCGTCGCGTTCCGTGTCGGACATCGTTGGCAGAATGCGCTTGAACAAGGCCAGCAGGCGCGGAGCGAGCAGGGCGCGGCGCGCGGGGCCGGGCGCAAACAGTGCAAGCAGGCCCAGCAGGGCCACCATCAGTATGATCGTCAGCATGCGATATCTCCCTGTGTAATAAGAACAGGGTAGGCCGATATGGCCGATGCTACTGTGCGGTACAGCGCATACGCACAACGCCAACCGCAGGGGTTGGCGTTGTGCGGGAACAAGGTTCCCGGTGCTTCACGGCGCTAACGGTATTAGCGTTGCGGAACGACAATCACCGTGTCGCCCGTCTCGCCCGTTTTGCCCTTGGCGCCATCGTCGCCCTTGGCGCCTTCGTTGCCTTGTGCACCAGTGGCGCCCTTGGCGCCGTCATATCCTGCGGCACCGCTGTCGCCGGTCTGGCCCGTGGCGCCGGTAGCGCCAGTCGCACCGGCGGGCGCGTCCGCACCCGGGGCACCCGTTGCGCCGGCAGGGCCAGGCGCGCCGGGGACGACTTGCACGACGGTGGGCGCCGGTGGCGCTTCGCGCTGGCAAGCGGTCAAGGCGAGGGTAGAGGCGAGCGCGAGCAATATCAGGGTAGGTTTCATGATGCATCCTTTGGCAGTGTGCCGTTATGTACGGAACGGCTCGACGGCGTCGGGCGCGAGTTTCGCATGGCAGGGAGAGATGACCAGGTGACCCGTCTGCCGTATTGCGCAGGGCGCTGGCGGCGGGATGGGTGTGTGGTCTGCCTGCAGCATGTTCCCTTGCGCGGCTGCAGTCCGTACGTTTGCGTACATAGCTGGCGATGGATGGCATGACGTTGTTTGCAGGCGAAAACAAAAAAGCCAACCCGAAGGTTGGCTTTTTGTTATGTACTGCTGAATTCTTGGTGGCCCGGGGCGGAATCGAACCACCGACACAAGGATTTTCAATCCTCTGCTCTACCGACTGAGCTACCAGGCCAAGGCGGCGAATTATAGCAGAAAGACTTTCCACCTGACCAGAGCTAGCTGTGTTCAAATGCAACAGATGGCAAAAACATGGTGTTTTGACATCCTTGCATGACCTGAAGGGATGTGGCAATGCAGCGATGTATTGGAGTGCAAGGCCTGGCGGTGGCGGGCTTGTTCAGTTTGTTTTGCGGCACGGCACCGGCCGACGGGGTGGCCGATCTGAATGCGGCGCTGGCGCGCTTGCAGGGGCAGATGCCCATCAAGGCGCAGGGCGAATCGAAAACCTGGCGCCGCGAGGGCGAGGGCAAGGCGGCGGAAGACGATACTGGCCAGGCCACGGTGGCTGTCGAGGGCGGGCCGGCGGGCTTGCAGGTGCTCTACAGTAAGGAGGTGCTGGCGAAAGTGGAAGCCGAGCAGCGCGCCAGGATGAAGGATCCGAAGGTCAAGGCGCCGATCGGCTTTGCGCTGGGAGAAATGAAGGCGACGGAGCTGCGATCCATGGTGTCGGCGGTGGACGCCCTGTCGCGCGATATCGAGGAAGCCGTGTTCAGTGGCGAAAAAATGGATAGCTACAAGGGCAAGCCGGCGCGCCTTTGTCGTTATCAGCTTTGCGCAAAAGATGGACGACACGCGCCAGTATGGCGTCAGCGGTGACCATTTATTGTTGCTGCGCAAGGAAAGCAAGAATGCTACCTCGGGCGCGGGCGAGACGGTGGAAAGCAAAATTATCAAGATCTTGCAGCTGCACTCCTGACGCGTTGCAGAACCCCCAAAGCTGCTGATCCAACGGCTTTTTTTACATCGCCGAACTGCCGCCGAGGCCGCTCTTTTGCAGCACGCAGCGCCCCGCCTCACAGGTGGCGCCCGGGTCCGTGACGATGGAGCAAGTCGACATCATGCCGTCCGCTTGCTGCTGCTTGCGGCTCGCCTCGGCTTGCGCCTGGGCCAGTGCCTTGAGTTTCTTTCCGTCATTGTCCTTGCTGGACCAGGCCAGGTAGCGTTCCGGGCCGCCGCAGGCCTTGGCGCCGATGGCGATGGTTTGACACTGCTGGGTGGTATCGCAGGCAGCGCTGCCCACTTCCGCCTGGATCTGCGCCAGCAAGCCGGCATTGCCGGGGGCGGGCGGCGCATCATTGTGTGTGGGGGTGCTGCCGCAGGCGCTGGCGGCCAGCAGCAGGAAGCTGGCGCACGCGGCGCGCAGCAAGACGGGATAGGTTGGCGTTTGCATGCCTTCATCATGTGCCACGCTTGCGTAAATGGCAAGCGCGATTCGTACTTGGCCAGAACCTTGATCCCGGTCATTTTCCTTATTAACTAGTCAAAGTTAATATAAATCAACATCCATTCAGCGATGTACGGGTGGCAACCGGGCCGGCGTGCGGCATTCCCGCGCCGGCGCGTGCCGCCGATTTGGGAAATGTTTCCAGGAGTTAGACTATGCGCCGCACCCTATTCCCCTTTGTCTTCATCGCCGGCCTCGCTTTCAGCGGTGTGCTGCACGCCGCCGAAAAGGAGCCGATCCAGCCGATCACTGCCGCCAAGGTCGCCAATCCGGCGATGGTCGAGCTGGGCAAGAAACTGTTTTTCGATCCGCGCCTGTCGCGCTCGGGCTTCATTTCCTGCAATAGCTGCCATAACCTGAGCATGGGCGGCACGGATAACATCAAAACCTCGATTGGCCATAACTGGCAGCGTGGACCGATCAATTCACCCACGGTGCTCAATTCCAGCATGAACGTGGCGCAATTCTGGGATGGCCGTGCCAAGGACTTGCAGGAACAGGCGGGCGGCCCCATCGCCAATCCCGGCGAGATGGCTTTTACGCATGAGCTGGCCATCGACGTGCTGGCCTCGATTCCCGCCTACCGCGCGGAGTTCAGGCAAGTGTTTGGCCAGGATAAATTGACCATCGAGCAAGTCACGCGCGCCATCGCCGCTTTCGAGGAAGTGCTGGTGACGCCCGGTGCGCGCTTTGACCAATGGCTGGTCGGCAAGAAGAGCGCTTTGACGAAAGACGAGCTGGCCGGCTACCAGCTGTTCAAGTCCAGCGGCTGTATCGCCTGTCATAACGGTCCCGCCGTGGGCGGCAACACCTTCCAGAAGATGGGCGTGGTGGAACCGTATAAAACGGCGATGACGGCGCAAGGGCGCTCGGCCGTGACGGGCAAGGATGCGGACCGCTTCAATTTCAAGGTGCCCACCTTGCGCAACGTGGAACTGACCTACCCCTACTTCCACGATGGCGAAGCGGCGACCCTGACGCAAGCCGTCGACGTGATGGGCCGTTTGCAGCTGGGCCGCACCTTTACGCCGGGCGAAAATGCCAAGCTGGTGGCCTTCCTGAAAACCTTGACGGGCAAGCAGCCGCACATCGTGCTGCCGATCTTGCCGCCATCGTCCGATACGACGCCGCGGCCCGTGCCGTTTGACTGAGCGATTGGAGTGTGGGGGTGTCGGATTACGCGGCTGCGCCGCTAATCCGACCTACGCCTGAGCGAGTAGGTCGGATTAGCGAGGCCTCGCCTCGCGTAATCCGACAGTTTTTGCCGAGCGAGCCGGGCAATGACGATTACTTCAAGGTTCTTTGGAACAACTGATAGATGCGGCGGTACTCGTCATACCACGCTTCCGGCTGCACGAAGCCGTGGCGCTCCATGGGGTAGCTGGCCATTTCCCAGTTATCCTTTTTGAGCTCGATCAAGCGTTGCGACAGGCGCACGGAATCCTGGTAGAACACGTTGTCGTCGATCATGCCATGGGCGATCAGGAGGTTGCCCGTCAGTTTGTCGGCGTATTCGATCGGCGACGAGATTTTATAGGCTTGCGGGTCGACGTCGGGCGTGTTCAGGATATTGGCCGTGTACTCGTGGTTGTAGGTGGTCCAGTCCGTCACGGGGCGCAGGGCGGCGCCGGACTTGAAGATTTCCGGCGCGCGCATCAGGGCCATCAGGCTCATGAAGCCGCCATAGCTGCCGCCATAGATGCCCACATTCTTGATGTCACCCTGGTGCTGCTGCGCCAGCCAATTGGCGCCGTCAATAAAATCTTCCAGTTCCGGATGGCCCATCTGGCGGTAAATGGCCGTGCGCCAGGCGCTGCCATAGCCCATCGAGGCGCGGTAGTCGACGTCGAGCACGATATAACCGTGCTCCACCAGCAGGTTGTGGAACATCTGTTCGCGGAAGTAGACGGGATAGCGCTGCGTCACGTTTTGCAGGTAGCCGGCGCCGTGCGCGAACATGATGATCGGATATTGTTTACCGGCCTCCAGCTGTGCGGGGCGGTACAGCTTGGCCCAGATGGGTGCCGCGCCATGCGTGGATGGCAGTTGCACCAGCTGCGGCATGACCCAGCTGCGCGCCTTGAAGGCGTCGCTGCGCGTGTCCGTCAGGATGGTCGCCTTGCCGCCAGAGACAGAAACCGTGGCCAGCTGGGCCGGCACATAGCTGGTCGAATAGCGCAACAGCAACTTGCCGTTATCGGGCGACAGGCCGAAGTTTTCCACGCCTTTCAGATTCGTGATTTCGCGCGCGCCGCCATCTTTGGCCGTGCTGGCGCACACTTCATATGTGCCGGGCGCTTGCCGGTTGCATAGAAAATAGGCGCTCTTGCCGTCGCGGCTCCATTCGACGGCGCTCACTTCCCACTGGCCGCTGGTCAAGGTGCGTGCCGGAGCCGCGCCCGTTTTCGTGTACAGGTGGGCGTAGCCGCTTTCCTCGGACAGGTACCACAGGGTGGCATTGTCGGGCAGCCAGCCGAATTCCTCGGCGCGGCGGTTGACCCAGGCCGCGTCGCTGATACGGTGCACTGGCACGAGGGCGCCGTTGACCAGGTCGACGTTGGCGAGCCAGCCGTCCTTGTTGTCGATGGCGCGCACGCGCACGGCTACCTTGGAACCGTCATCGGTCCAGGCGATGCCGTCGCGCTGGGCATCGATGCGCACGGGACGGTTGCCTTTCAATGGCGGCAGCTTCTGTTCGGCGCGCAGAAGCGCCAGCGGATCGACCGCGATGCCGGGCAGGCTGTCGAAAGCGATGTCGCGCACCTGGCCCGTGCGCAAGTCGGCCAGTTTCAGGCTTTGTGCTATGGGCATGTTGCGACCCACGCGCGTGCGCTCGTCATCCACGTCCGGGTAGCCCGTTTCCGTGACGTAGCGGGCCAGCTTGCCCAGCTTGCCCTTTTCGGCGGCCTTGTTCTGCGTGACGAACAGCAGCCAGCGGCCGTCCGGCGACAGGGCGCTGCCGGAAATGGTGACTTTATCGCCCAGGTAGATCGGTTCCGGCGCGCGCGTGCTGTCCAGGCGGCGCTCTTCCTGGCGGCGTTCGCGGCTCGCATCGCGTTCTTCCTTCTGGCGCGCCAGGTTGACGATCAGGCGCAGTTGCAGCTCGCGCAGGGCGTCCGCTTCCGGCTTGGCGTCCGGATCCTTGGCGGCGCGCAACAGGGCGACGGGGGCGCTCAGGCGTTCAGAACGGCTCCAGCTGAACCAGTCGGTGCCGCTGCGGTACTGCACCGCGCCGCCGTCGTTTGAATATTGCGGGTCGCTGATGGCCGAGACGCCGCGCGTGATTTGTGTCAAGGTGCCGTTTTTCAGGTCGCGCTCGAACAAGTCGCCGTTGCGCAGCAGGATGGCGCGCGTGCCGGCCCGGTTGACCACCATCTGCTGGCCATCGAGGTTCGCCAGTTGCGCATCGTCAACCTTCTTGCCGCTATTCAGTTTGGCGTTCGCGCCTGGCAATTGATAGGTGTCGCGCAAGGGCGAGCCGAGGCGTTTTTGCTTGTAATTGAGCTGGCCATTCCAGCCCCACCATGCCGCTTCGACGGGAGTGCCGATCCAGTCGGGATCGGCCATGGCCTGATCCAGGGTGATCGGCGTGGGGGCGGTGGTGGAAGGGGCCGCATGCGCGGCGGGCAGCAGAGATAGCAGCAGGAGCGGCAGCAGGGGAAGAACCAGACGCATCGGGGATCGCTTTAAAAAAAGGGGATGGTGAAGGTACAGGCTATGCGGCCGGTATTCTAGCGGAGGAGTTTCGTGCAGGAAATGTCGGAAAGCTAAGTCTGACGCAGGGCCAGCCAGGTGATAAATGCTTCCAGTGGCATGGGCCGCGCATACAGATAGCCCTGCAAGCCGTCGCAATCGTGGGCGACCAGGAAGTCGGCCTGCTCCTGCGTTTCCACGCCTTCGGCCACCACGCGCAAGCCCAGGTGGCGCGCCATGGCCAGTATCGCTTGCACGATGGCCGTGTCGCGCGCATCGTGCGGCGTGTCGTCGATGAAGCGCTTGTCGATTTTGAGTTCGTACAGTGGCATCGAGGTCAGGTAGGCGAGGCTGGAATACCCGGTGCCGAAATCATCGATGGAAAAGCGGATGCCCAGGGCTGCCAGTTCGCGCATGCGCGCCAGCGAGGCGTCGCGCTGGTCGATCAGCAAGCCTTCCGTCAATTCCAGGATCAGGGCGGCCGCCGGCGTGCCGTGTTCGGCCAGCGCGGCCTGCACGCGGGAGGCGTAATCGGGCTGGCGGAACTGGGCCGGGCTGACGTTCACCGACAGGGCGACGGGTGTTCCCACCTGCGCCAGCACGCTGGCGACGCGGCACGCTTCGCGCAGTGCCCAGTTGCCCAGCCTGACGATCAGTCCCGATTCTTCTGCGATGGGGATGAACACGCCCGGCGCAATGTGCGTGCCGTCCGGCTGTGGCCAGCGCATCAGCAATTCGGCGCCCGTCACCCGGCCCTCGCGGTCGACCTGCGGTTGCACGTGCATGCACAATTGCCCCATATCGAGCGCGCGCGCCAGCGCCCGTTCCAGGGTCAGGCGGCGCTCCACGCCCGCTTGCATGGCCGCTTCAAAGAAGGCGATGCCGTTGCGCCCTTCGGCCTTGGCGCGGTACATGGCGATATCGGCTTCGCGCAGCAGATCGTGCGCCTGCTGGCCCGCTTTCGGCAGCAGGGATACGCCGATGCTGGCCGAGCAGTGGTAGGACTGCCCGTCGATATCGAAGTCGCGCGCGATGGCGGCGCGGATTTTCTCGGCCACCTGGGCAGCCGCGCGGGCGGCGCTGTCCAGGTCGTCGGCCAGGTGCGCCAGCAGCACGACGAATTCGTCGCCACCCAGGCGCGCCACCGTGTCGGCCTTGCGCATCAGTTGCGCCAGCCGTTCGCCCGCCAGGCGCAGCAGCGCGTCGCCGGTGGCATGGCCGCGCGCATCGTTGATGTGCTTGAAGTGGTCGAGGTCGATGAACATCAGCGCACTGATTTTATGGTCGCGCGGCGCGGCGGCCAGCAAATGGGCGATGCGATCCATCAGCAGGCGCCGGTTGGGCAAGCCAGTCAGCACGTCGTAGAAGGCCAGGCGGTGGATGTCCGCCTCGGATTTCTTGCGCTCGTCGATTTCGCGCTCGACGGCCACCCAGTGCGTCTGCTTGCCGTCCGCATCCGTAAACGGCACCAGTTCCGCTTCGACCCAGTACGCTTTGCCGCTCTTGTCATAGTTCAGCAATTCCGCGCGCGCCGGTTGGGCGCGGGCCATGGCGGCGGCGATGCGCGCCAGTTCGTCCGCATCGGTGGCGGGGCCCTGCTGGAACAGCAGACTGCGGCCCAGCACCTCGGCGCGCGCATAGCCGCTGCTGCGCTCGAAGGCATCGTTGACGAAGATGATGCGCGTGGCCGGCACCGCGCTGGAGCCGGGCAGGGCATCGGCCACTTCGGCGATCATCACCATATCGTTCAGGCGGGCCAGCGCCGTCGCCGTCAAGCGCAGCTCGGCGTTGCGTTGCGACAGGGCCTGGCTGCTGTCTTCCAGATGGCGCAGCAGGAAGGCGCAGGACAGGGTCAGGACGGCGGCGATAAACAGGAAGTTCAGGGCCACGATCAGCGCGCGCAGCACGGGGGAGTCGGGCGTGCCCGGCATTTGCAGGGCAACGTCGGGATGCAGGCCCAGTAAAAAGATGGTCAGCGAAGTCAGGATCAGCGTCGACAGGGCTGGCCGCATGCCCAGCAGCAAGGCCGCCAGCACGGGCATGAGCATCATGTAGATCTGGCTGACGGGACCGATTTTCAGCAACAGGCCCACGCCCACCAGGTAGGCGACGATGAGGAATTGCCACACGCGCCAGCGGTAGGGCATGGCGCGCAGATGCCAGATGACGCCGACCCAGCCGATGGCCAGCAAGTCGAGGGCGACAATGGACCAGATGGCTTCGCTCGCGGCCAGCAGCGCGCTGGGAATGGCCGTCACGAAGCCAAGCAGCAGCACCACCTGCAGCAGGCGGCTAAAGACCTGGCCGCGCCAGTGCGCGAGATCGTTCGACGCCGCCACGCTGCCGTCCTTTCTCCAGAATGCCGTGTAACCGTACTGAGCAGTAGGTTGACTAAATACTACGCGCTATCTTTCTCCATGTCATCTTGATCATTAAGCATGGTTGCATGCCTGGCGGCGTGTTGCTGGCGAAAAAAAGCCAGCCTTTCGGCTGGCGCTATGGGGTGAAGCGCACACTGGCGCTACGAACCGGCGCTTATTTCTTGGGGGCGCTCAGGCACTCTTTCATGAATGCCTTGCGCGCGTCGCCCTTCATATCCTTGGCGTCGGCATTGCAGGCCTTCATCTTGTTTTGCTGCGTCATGACGGGTGCCGGCTTGGCGCTCAGGCATTCCTTCATGAACGCCTTGCGCTCATCGCCTTTCTTGCCGGCGGCGTCCGCATTGCAAGTGGTCATTTTTGACTGTTGCGCCGTCTTGGCGACGGGCGCCGCTTCCGGTGCGGCGGCAAAGGCGGTGCTGGCAAACGCGGCAGCGATGCAGAGGGCGATTAATTGTTTCATGGCAAATCCTTGTAGGCGCAGTCAGTGGAAGGGGACATGCAATCGGCAGGCAATGCCGATATGCAGAACGTAACTAACTATATGACATTTATCAACAAGATTTCCATTCGAGTGTGTCTTTTTGTTACGGGCAGGCGCCAAGAACCTGCCGGCTGGCCCGGGCAGCCATGTTGCGGCGGCAGCGCCCCTGTTTTTTGCTATGCTAGCGTCTTTCCACCGGCCGATGCCGCTGCCTTGGCCGGCGCACCCTCAACACGGAGTAGTTATGGTCTCGTTGCAAGAGCAGTTTTTAAAGGCCGGCCTGGTCGACAAGAAGAAGGTCAAACTGGCCAACCAGGACAAGAGCAAGCAAAAAAAGGACGAGCGCAAGAGCGGCACGCAAAGCGTCGACGAAGTGCGCCTCGCCGCGCTCGAGACCCAGCGCAAGAACGCGGAACGCGCGCGCGAACTGAACGCCCAGCGCGACGCGGCCGCCAGCCAGAAGGCCATCGTGGCGCAGATTGCGCAAATGGTGCAAAAAAACCGCCAAAGCAAGGGCAACAACGGCGACGTGCCGTACAACTTCACGTTCAACAACAAGATCGAGCGCATCTACGTGACGGCCGCCGTGCAAGCCCACCTGGTGGCGGGCCGTCTGGTCATCGTCTGCCTGGGCGGCGCCGTGGAACTGGTGCCGCGCATCATCGCCGACAAGATCGCCGAACGCGACCCGGCCATCGTCGTGCGTGTAAAACAGGCCAGCACCGAAGTGGACGAGGACGATCCATATGCGGCGTTCCAGATTCCTGATGATTTGATGTGGTAAGGCCGCGCTTGCAGCGTTGAGACACGAATGCAGATGCTGCAAGCAAGAAAATAAGAGCAATCGCTGAGGCTGCTCAACGCCGGTACAGCCCAGCACGGCATGCTGTGGGAATCTTCCCATCGGGCCTGCCATGACGATACTTCCCTACGACCGCCCGCGCCTGCATGCCATGCTGGTGGCGCTCGATCAGCAAGCCGAGCGTGACCTGCGGCGTCATCTGTTGCATGCAAGGCATGATGCCGCTGTCCTGATGCGTTCTGAGAACCGCTCGCGTCGCGTGCTGCAGGCGCTCGATTATGCCAAAGAGCCAGCGCTCAAGCGTTTGCGCCTGCAGTTTTCGCAGGTCGATATTGCCACCATATGGCCACAGCTGAGCGAAATTTGCCACGATGTCGCCTTGTGCCTGGGCATGGCGACGCTGGCATCGCAGGCGGCGCTGGAAGCCTTGCTGGCGCAGGTGTTCGACGCGGGCGCCATGGGCAAGTCCATGGTGGCCAGCCTGCGCGACGCCGGCAGCACTTACCGCATGGGCTTAGGCAAACTATGGGGGGCTGATCCTGCGGCCGCCGGTTTTGTTGTGTCTGATTTGCATCGCCCAGCCCCCCATGCCAGCATGGTTGCCGCCGATTTCGCCCATGGCCATGCGCTCGCCATCACCGCCATGCTGCGCAGCGTGAGCCTCGTCATACGTCATGGCAGCATGCGGCGGCAAGCCATACTCGGCGCCGCCATGCACAATGCGCGGCTCGGCCCCACGGTCGCCATGTGGCTGGCGCGCAATGAACTGGCGCTGGCCAGGCATCAATCCTTGCAGGCGCGGACGGCGGCGATCGAGGCGGCGCCTGCCATGCTGGCGCGCACCGTGCCAGCCGCAGCCGTCAAAGGTGCGGCGGCAAACGCAAACAAGGTCGCGCGCGATATGGACATCCTGCGCTTCTACGCGGCCCAGGGCAACCGGGAAGCCTACTGGAACTATCTGGCCGCCGGCGGCGACCGCTATGCGCGGCTGGCGCTGGGTGTCGTGCGCAATGACACCATCAGCGGCGCCATTGCCAACGGTTATGCACAGATGCGGGCAGATCAGCTTGGGAGAGTGATGAGCGAGCGCGACTGGGATCAGTTTGGCATCGAGCTGATGCGGGCTGATCTTGGATATCGTGAAAAATATCGGCCGAATTCGATGACGCTGGGGAAAGTCGCACCGCTCTCGGTGGAAGATATCGCTCGATATCACGTCGATACATTTACCAAATTTGACCTGGATGCATATGGGTGGACCGCCCATGTTCCTCTGTCTCCTTATCTGAATGCCCATGATGTCGCAGGCGCGGAGAAAGTCTGGCAGGCCATACTCGATGAGCGCTTTTATGTCAATGCATCGCGTGTTCTGCGGTCGGAAGGGCGCGCGTTATTGAACGGAGTAAATTCCATGGAGCATGCCGCCTGGCTGGGGAAAATTGGCGTGCTCACGTCAGGTTACGCCCTCGATCCATTCCAGGCCTATGCCGATGCTGACAAGATCGGCAGTTGGCGCTATGCGAATGGCGCCTGGTCGCGCATGCATTTCGATTACCCGGCCGCCATGGATGGCAGCTTCGGCATGGACATAGCGCCTGAGCGGCTGCGCAAGCAATTGGATCTGGACAGGCTGTTCCGCCTGGAGCGTCTACGTCCGATGGACAAACATCTGCAGGACCTCTCTCATCTGATGCCGGGGTTATGAGATGACGCAACCGTCCCCGCGCAAGCGACATTTGACAACAAGGATATTGCTCGCCATCTTTTGTCTGGCCGCCCTGGCCTGGTATGCGTCGCCACGCAAACAGCCAGCGACCGAACTGCACATGGTGGTCAATGGCAACAAGTTTCTCATTCCCGCGAACTATATTCCAAGCTATATGCGAGGTTTGTACGAGCAAGCCGGCAACAGGCAGGGTTTGCTCTTGCAAGCGCAGTGGAAGGGGGGCAAGTTGCGGCCCTTCATCGCTCCGCATGACAATACGCCCATCTGGATCAGTTATCAGGATGAAGTCTCCATTCTGGTGCAGAATTTTGACGCCAATACGCTGGCCGAAAAATATCAGCTTGCCCAGCGCTTTAGCTCGATCTGGATGCCCAATCGCAAGCAGGCGGCGTCACGTGATGGCTTGCTGCGCTATGAGCACAGCGATCTGCCGCAGCGCGTGCGGGAAGATGTGATCACGGTATTTTATGAAAAGGACTTGTATCTATACCCATCGCGCGAGCGGATAGAAACGCAGATTGTCTGCGACCCGGATTTTTTTCCCGATCCCGGTACGGAAAGGGCGAACGCGCTGAAGAAGCGCGGTAAGTTGGTCATTAATCCCCGCTGCTCGCACGAGATTTTCCTGCACGGCTTGAGAAATTCTCATATCGACATCGGCTACTTTCGCAGCCATCTGCATGAGTGGCGGGCCATCGAGCAGGCCGTGGTCGCGTTGCTGGAGTCATTGAATCAAGAGCCGCAGAAGGTCTTGTCGCTGGCGCGGCAGCGCGATGCTCAGCTTGAAAGCGGGATGGGACGATAAACGCAAAAACGCCAACCCGAAGGTTGGCGTTTTTAAAAGTAAAACGAATTCTTGGTGGCCCGGGGCGGAATCGAACCACCGACACAAGGATTTTCAATCCTCTGCTCTACCGACTGAGCTACCAGGCCAAGGTGGCGAATTATAGCAGACCAAAACGGGAATGCAAGAGCCGGCGGCGACTTTTCCCGGATTTCCTGCGTGCCCATCGCATTCCTTGCTTGAAGATCAAATATAATTTTATGTAAACGGTATTTTTATCAACAAAGGAAAGGCGCATAGTGCGGCCATTGCTACTGACTTGAGAGAACTGCCGCATGCACACGACTACCCAACCCTCCGCAATCCCCGCCATCGGCCTGGGCACGTTCCGCCTGCAGGGCCAGGTCGTCATCGATTCCGTCACCACGGGCCTGGCCGTCGGCTACCGCCATATCGATACGGCGCAAATCTACGGCAATGAAGCCGAAGTGGGCCAGGCGATGGTCGCCAGCGCCGTCCCGCGCGACGAGTTGTTCGTCACCACCAAGATCTGGATCGAGAACCTGCAGCGCGACAAACTCATTCCAAGCTTAAAGGATAGCCTGCACAAGCTGCAGCTGGAACAACTGGACCTGACCCTGATCCACTGGCCGTCGCCGCAGGACGCGATTCCCGTCGCTGAATATATGGCAGCGCTGGCGGACGCCAAGGCGCAGGGGCTGACCAGGGCCATCGGCGTATCGAATTTCACCAGCGCGCAGCTGCAGCAGGCCATCGATACGGTGGGCGCGGCAGAAATCGCCACGCAGCAGATCGAGATCCACCCCTTCCTGCAAAACCGCACCGTCATCGAGTTCGCGCGCAGCCAGAGCATCCACATCACGGCCTACATGCCGCTCGCGTATGGCAAGGTAGTCATCGATCCCGTGATCGTGGCCATCGCCGCCAAACATGGCGTGACGCCGGCCCAAGTGGCCCTCAGCTGGTCGCTGCAGCAGGGTTTTGCCGTGATTCCGTCATCGACAAAACGCGCCAACCTGGAAGCAAACCTGCATTTCCAGCGCATCACCCTGTCACCGGACGAAATGGCGCAGATGGCGACCCTGGAGCGGGGCGAACGCCTGGCCAACCCGGACGGCCTGGCGCCGCAGTGGGATTGATATGGGCGCCATGACGAAGCTGGGGCAGGGCGGTTTCAGCATTGGCCTGGAACTGCCGCTCGTTAATGACTGGTCGTCCACGGGACGCCAGGCGAATGCGGCGTCCGTCCGTGTGCCGGGCGAGCCTGACCTGAAACAGCATGCGGCGCTGGCAAAGCTGGCCGACCCCCTCGGTTTCAGAGCCCTGTGGCTGCGCGACGTGCCCCTGTATGATCCATCGTTCGGCGACGCGGCGCAGGTCTTCGAGGTGTTTACGTATCTGGGCTACCTAGCCGGCATTACGTAAAACATCTTGCTGGGCACGGCCGCCGTGGTGCTGCCGCTGCGCGAACCCGCTGGCTCGCGTATCCGGGCATGCCGGACGAGCATGCGCGGCGCTCGGCGCAATGGTGCGCCGTGGCCGGGGACGACAAGCCGTATGTCAGTTTCATTCACCTGGACCTGGATGAAGATCCGCACATGCCGCTGCGGCGTTTTCGTTTCGGCGGGCGCATGGGGCGCGATGGCCTGATCGCCGAGCTGCACGCCATGCGCGAGGCCGGCGTGCGGCATATCGGCCTGCAGCTGCGGCAGAACCGCCGCCCGTTGGCCGAGACCTTGCAGGAGATTGCGGACCACGTGCTACCCGTATTTCATGGCGCCGCTTGATCTGTGGCACGCGTCCTGTACTTCCGGACTATCTGAAACAGCTGGAGCAAACGCTATAATGGCCGCATGAACAGTCTCACTCCCCCTACCATGCGGCGCTTCATGCATAGCCACAGCGACGTTTGCATCGTCGGCAATGGCGCCATCGCCAAAACCACGGCGCTGGCGTTTGCCCAGGCAGGACAAAGCGTCACCCTGTTATCCCCGGCGAGTCCGCCGGCACCCACCATCAAGCCGGTCGAAGCCAGCTGGGATGTGCGCGTGTATGCGCTCAATCACACGGCGCACCAGTTGTTGTCGTCCCTGAAAGTATGGGGCGCTTTGGCGGCCGACAGGGTGGCGCCCGTCGACGCCATGCTGGTCAACGGCGACGGCGCGCAGGCGGGCGGACTCGGTTTCGACGCCTACGGCGCCCATGTGGGTACGCTGGCGTGGATCATCGAGGACCGCAACCTGGGCCAGGCCCTGGACGCCGCCCTGAAATTCGCGCCGAACGTCAACGTGCTGCAGGGTCGCGCCAGCCGCCTGGAATGGACGAATGACTCGGCCATCGTGCACCTCGATGGCGGCGACACCATCACCTGCGCGCTGGTGGTGGGCGCGGACGGCGCCCAATCGTGGGTGCGAGGCCAGTGCGACATCGGTCTCGATTACCGCTCGTATGGCCAGCGCGGCGTGGTCAGCAACTTCGCCTGCGAAAAGCCGCACCATGGCGCGGCGCACCAGTGGTTCACGGGCCGCGAAGGCATCGTCGCGCTGCTGCCGCTGCCGGGCGAGCGCGTTTCGCTGGTCTGGTCGGCGCCCGATGCGCTGGCCGACACCTTGATGTCCGAATCGGCCGATGCCCTGGCCGCGCGCCTGGCCGCATATTGCCACGACAAACTGGGCAAACTGACGCCTTTGCAGCCGGAGCTGGTACGCGCGTTTCCGCTGACCCTGATGCGCCCGCACGCCATGGTGGCGCCGCGCGTGGCCCTGGTGGGCGACGCCGCCCACGTGGTGCACCCGATGGCGGGCCACGGCATGAACCTGGGCTTTGCTGATGTGGCGCAGCTGGTCAAGACGATTACCGAACGCGAGGCGCACCGCGGCATCGGCGACGAGCGCGTGCTGGCCCGCTATGCGCGCGCGCGCAAGGAAGACGTGCTGCTGATGCAGCTGGCCACCGATGGTCTGGCGCGATTATTTGGCGCCGATCTGGAACCGTTGCGCGTGGTTCGCAATTTGGGATTAAACTTGCTCGATAAATTGCCGGCCCTGAAGCGGAAAATGATTGCGCATGCCTTGGGACATCAGTAAATCTTAAGATATCGCCGGATAATGGTAGCAGTGAAAATTCAAGGTCGCCGCAGCTGGTCTGCGGCGATCGTTTTGTCAAAGAGATAACGATGCCGGGCCAGAGGTCAGTTCCGCCAGGCGTTTCAAGTGGAGAAGTGATAGTGATAAAAATGAGCAGAATCGCATTGGTGCTGGCCTCGGGCCTGATGATGTCGTGCGCTGGCGCGGAAACGCCGACGGAAGCGAACATCAAAAAGCTGATCGAACCGCGCCTGGGCGAAGGCGCCAAGGTCGATTCGGTCAAGGAAACCCCGTACGGCGGCCTGTATGAAGTGCGTACGGGTGGCGACATCCTGTACACGGACAAGGCCGCGCAATACCTGTTCGTTGGCCACGTCTTCGATGCCAAGACGTCGCAAGACCTGACCAAGGTGCGCCTGGACGAAGTCAACCGCATCAAGTTTTCCGACCTGCCGCTCGATTCGGCCATGAAAACCGTCAAGGGCAATGGCAAGCGCGTCATCGCCGTGTTCGAAGATCCGAACTGCGGCTATTGCAAGCGCTTCCGCCAGAATGCGCTGAAGGAAATCGACAACGTCACCGTCTACACCTTCATGTACAACATTCTGTCGCCGGACTCCATCGTCAAGTCGCGCAATGTCTGGTGCGCCCAAGACCGCAACAAGGCCTGGGATGACTGGATGTTGAACGGCAAGGCGCCAGCCACGGTGGCCGCCACTTGCGCCAATCCGCATGAAAAAATCCTGGCCCTGGGCCAGCAATTGCGCGTCTCGGGCACGCCGGCCATCTTCTTTGCCGACGGCAGCCGCATTCCGGGCGCAGTCGATGCGAAGACCTTGGAACAGAAATTCTCGACCATTAAGTAATCCGGGCTGTCGCCAGGAAGGCTGGACGGCGCGCCCTCGCAAGGCGCGCTTTTTTTTGTACTTTTTTCCGCTGTCGTATCATCAAGCGTTGTTTGTAGATGCCATAACAATCCAAAAAAGGGGAAGCAGCAGATGATTAACTTGAATATCAACGGACGCGACACGCAGGTCGACGCCGATCCTTCCACGCCCATCCTGTGGGCGCTGCGCGATAATCTGAACATGACGGGCACCAAATTCGGTTGCGGTGCGGCCCTGTGCGGCGCTTGCACGGTGCATCTCGACGGCCAGCCCATCCGCTCCTGCATCACGCCGATTTCCTCGGTCGGCGCACAGAAGATCACCACCATCGAAGCGATGGAAAACGACCAGGTGGGCAAGGCCGTGCAGGCGGCATGGGTGCGCCACGACGTACCGCAATGCGGCTACTGTCAAAGCGGCCAGGTGATGAGCGCCACGGCGCTGCTGCGCAGCAACAAGGCACCCAGCGATGCCGACATCGACGGCGCCATGAGCGGCAATATCTGCCGCTGCGGCACCTATCAACGGATCCGCGCGGCCATCAAGGACGCGGCCAAAACCCTGGCCTGAGGAGAGCGACATGCGTATCGAATGGTTGAATCAGGAAGCATTGCAGCAGGGCGGAGTGACCCTGGGCGCGGCGCTGGCATCGGCGCCAGCGGTGCTTGCCGGTGGCGTCTCGCGGCGCGGGTTCATGCAGGCCGGCGCGGTGGCGGGCGGCGGCTTGATGCTGGGCTTTTTCCTGCCGGGCGCGGGCAAGCTGGCCTTGGCGGCCGATGCCGCGCCCGCCAAGCCCGTGTATGCACCGAACGCCTTTTTGCACATCGCGCCCGATAACACGGTGACGGTGCAGGTGAACCGGCTGGAATTCGGCCAGGGCGTGCAAACGAGCTTGCCCATGCTGATCGCCGAGGAACTCGACGCCAACTGGAGCCTGGTGCATGGCGCGCTGGCGCCCGCCGGCGAGCAGTACAAGGACGCCGCCTACGGCATGCAGATGACGGGCGGCTCGGGCAGCATCGCCCATTCGTTTACGCAGTACCGGGAAATTGGCGCCAAGGCGCGCGCCATGCTGGTGGGCGCCGCCGCCGTGCAGTGGAAAGTCAGTCCCGACCAGGTGCGCGCCGCGAAAGGCGTGCTGTATGGCCCCGGCGGGCAAAAGGCGACGTATGGCGAACTTGCCGACGCGGCCATGCGCCAACCTGTACCTGCCAGCGTCAAGCTGAAGGACCCGCGTGACTTTTCCATCATCGGCAAACCCGTGAAACGCCTGGACGCCGCCGCCAAGTCCACGGGAAAACAGCAGTTCGGCATCGACTTCAAGCCGCCTGGCGCGAAAGTGGCCATGGTGGCGCGCCCGCCCGTGTTTGGCGCAAAAGTGGCGAAGTTCGACGCCAGCAAGGCCAAGGCCATCAAGGGCGTGCTGGAGGTGCTGGAAGTGAAGACCGACCGAGGCGGCAGCGGCGTGGCGGTGATTGCCGACGGCTACTGGCCCGCCAAGCAGGGACGTGACGCGCTGGTGATCGAATGGGACACGAGCGCCGTGGAAAAGGTCAGCAGCGACCAGCAACTGGCGGCCTTCAAGGCGCTGGCCAAGACGCCCGGTACGGTGGCGCGCGCATTCGATGTCGCCGCATTGTCCAAGGCGCCGAAAAAAATCGAGGCCGTCTACGAATTCCCCTATCTGGCACACGCGCCGATGGAGCCGCTCAACTGCGTCGTCGACCTGCAGGCCGACAAATGCACGATGTGGGTGGGCTCGCAATTCCAGACGGGCGACCAGGCGGCGATTGCCGCCACATCCGGCCTGAAACCCGAACAGGTGACCCTGCACACGATGATGGCCGGCGGTGGTTTCGGCCGGCGCGCCGTGCCGTCGTCCGACTACGTGGTCGAAGCCGTCAATGTCGCCAAGGCGTACCGGGCTGCCGGCAAGAGCGGACCATTAAAACTGATGTGGAGCCGCGAGGACGACATCAAGGGCGGCTACTACCGGCCGTCGCATGTGCACCGCGCGCAGATTGGCCTCGACGCCAAAGGCAAGATACTCGCCTGGGACCATACCATCGTGGGCCAGTCCATCATGGCCGGCACGCCGTTCGAAGCCTTCATGGTGAAAAATGGCGTCGACGGCACCATGGTCGAAGGCATGGGCGAACCGTACACCTTGCCGATGAAGCTGTCCGTGCACACGGCCAAGGCGAACGTGCCCGTGCTGTGGTGGCGCTCCGTCGGCTCGACGCATACGGCCTTCGTCATGGAAACCCTGATTGACGAAGCGGCGCACGTGGCGAAGATGGACCCCGTCGCCTACCGCAAGCAGCTGATCGACGCGAAGCACACGCGCCACATCGCCGCGCTGGACCTGGCCGTGGCCAAGTCCGGCTATGGCAGGAAGAAGCTGCCGAAAGGGCAGGCCTGGGGCGTGGCCATGCATGAATCGTTCAATTCCGTGGTCGCCTACGTGGTGACGGCGTCGGTGGTGCAAGGCGCGCCCAAGCTGCACCAGGTATGGGCGGGCGTGCATTGCAACCTGGCCGTCAATCCGCTGACGATCGAGGCGCAAGTGCAGGGCGCCGCGCTGATGGCGCTGGGCATGACCATTCCCGGCGCGGCCATCACGCTCAAGGATGGCCTGGTGCAGCAGCAGAACTTCGGCGACTACCCGGTGCCGCGCATGCCCGACATGCCGGTGATCGAGGTGCACCTGGTGCCATCGGGCGACGCGCCGACGGGCATGGGCGAACCGGGCGTGCCGCCGCTGGCGCCCGCCTTCGCCAATGCGCTGTTTGCCCTGACGGGCAAGCGCCTGCGCAAGCTGCCGTTCGACCTGGCGGCCGCATGACGGCAGTGGTCTTTTGAGTACGGTCGGCATCTTGCTGGCAGCCGGAAGGGGACGCAGGTTCGACCCTTCCGGCGTGCAGAACAAATTATTGCAGCCGTTGACGGAAGGCCCGCATGCGGGCTTGCCGGTCGTGGTGGCGGCGGCCAGGAACATGCTGGCGGCATTGCCGCGCGTGCTGGCCGTGGTGCGCGCCGACGACACGCAGGTGGCGCGCGCACTCGGTGCGCTGGGCTGCGAGGTGCGCGTCTGCCATGATGCCGATACGGGCATGGCCGCCTCGCTCACCTACGCCATCGACCATGTGCGCGGCGCACCGGGCTGGTTGATCGCCCTGGGCGACATGCCTAGTGTAGAACCGGCTACAATCGCCGCCTTGTCGCAAGCCATCGGCGATGGCGCGCACATCGCCGTGCCCGTGTTCCAGGGGCGGCGCGGCAATCCTGTCGCGTTCAGTGCCTTTCACTTGGCGCTGCTGCTGGCGCTCGATGGCGACCAGGGCGCGCGCAGCATCGTCAACAGCCATGCCGTGTGCGACGTGACAGTGGACGACGGCGGCATCTTGCGCGATATTGATACACCTGACGATTTGTCGCCGGTGCATGGCGCGCCCAGGCGACTTTAGAACATCCATGCCAGACACGAGAAAAACATGAAAAAAGCTCCAATTAAAAAAAATATCGCCAAGGCGCCCGCCGCCGGCATCATCTACAGCATCGCCGCCTCCGACCTGGCGGGCCACATGTTCAAGGTCACCTTGACAGTCAAGTCGCCGGCCGCCATCGGCCAGGTCTTGTCCTTGCCGGCCTGGATTCCGGGCAGCTACATGATCCGCGAATTTTCGCGCAACATCGTCAGCATCCGCGCCGAATCCGAGGGCAAGGCCGTGGCGCTGGCCAAGCTGGACAAGCATTCGTGGCAAGCCGCTCCGTGCAAGGGCGCCTTGACGCTCGAATACGATGTGTATGCCTGGGATTTGTCCGTGCGCGCCGCGCACCTGGACCAGAATCACGGCTTCTTCAATGGCACCAGCGTGTTCCTGCGCGTACTGGGGCAGGAGGCCGAGCCGCACGAGGTGCACATCGTGCAGCCGAAGGATGCGGCTTGCAAGACCTGGCGCGTGGCCACCTCCTTGCCGGAACTCAAGGCGAAGCGCTATGGCTTCGGCAGCTACCAGGCGGCCAACTACGATGAGTTGATTGACCACCCGGTGGAAATGGGCGATTTCGCGCTGGCCACCTTCAAGGCGCATGGCGTGCCGCACGATATCGTCGTCACGGGCAAGGTGCCGAACCTGGACCTGGACCGTTTGTGCCGCGACCTGAAAGCCATCTGCGAAACGCAGATCGCCTTCTTCGAGCCGAAGACCAAAAAAGCGCCGATGGAGCGCTATGTGTTCATGACCATGGCCGTCGGCGACGGTTACGGCGGCCTGGAACACCGCGCCTCGACGGCGCTGATCTGTGCGCGCGCCGACTTGCCGACGACGGCGTCGACCAGCACGGAGATCGGCGACGGTTATCTGAAATTCCTCGGCCTGTGCAGCCACGAGTACTTCCATACCTGGAACGTCAAGCGCATCAAGCCGGCCGCCTTTGCGCCGTACAACCTGCAGGCGGAAAGCTATTCGCCGCTGCTGTGGCTATTCGAGGGCTTCACCAGCTATTACGATGACCTGATGCTGGTGCGCGCGGGCCTGATCGACGAGGCAGCCTATTTCAAATTGCTGGGCAAGACCGTCAACAGCGTCTTGCGCGGCAGCGGCCGCAGCAAGCAAAGCGTGGCCGATTCCAGCTTCGATGCCTGGGGCAAGTACTACCGCCAGGATGAAAATGCGCCGAACGCCATCGTCAGCTATTACACCAAGGGTTCGCTGATCGCGCTGGCCTTCGACCTGACGATCCGCAGCAAGACGAATGGCGAAAAGTCGCTGGACGACGTGATGCAGGCGCTGTGGCAGCGCTATGGCCGCGATTTCTACAAGGGCAAAGGAGAAGGCAAAGGCCGTGGCGTGACGCCGGCCGAAGTCGAAGCCCTGTTCGATGAGATCTCCGGCACGCGCATGAAACCGTTCTTCGAACGCTACATCCGCGGCACGGACGACGTGCCGCTGGCGCGCCTGCTGGCGCCGTTCGGCGTGAAATACAGCGATGCGCGCAAGGCGGAAAAAGCCAGCCTGGACGTCAACCTGGGCCGCGACGGCAATGACGCCAAACTGGCGCAGGTGCACCAGGGCGGCGGCGCCCACCTGGCCGGCCTGTCGGCGGGCGACGTGCTGGTGGCAGTCGACGGCTTGCGCGTGACGGGCACCAACCTGGACGCCTTGCTGGGCCGTTACGCCGTCGGCGCCAAGGTGGCGATCCACGCCTTCCGCCGCGACGAACTGATGACATTCACCGCCGTGCTGCAGGGTGACCGCGTGCCGGGTGTCAGCTTGACCCTGCTGCCGGCGCCGAAGAAAACCACGGGGCCGAAGCGTCCTAGCGCGGCATGATGCTGTCTGTCGTGCAGTAAGACAGAAAACCGGCCGTGATTGGCCGGTTTTTCATTTCAAGCAGCAATTTATCACATGCTACTCATCCGTCGAAATGGTGGCTTGCCATCATATTTACTGCAAATGAACTAATTTTTCTTTAACTAAACTAAAATTGCCGAATTGTTCTTTTAGATCGCCCCTAACGTGCAAACCCTCGATCCTCGAACGATCATGCTGATGACGACCCTGATGTGCGGGGCGATGAGCATCGTCATGTTCTCGGTGTATCGCAGTTTCCGGCGCGAGGTGCATGGCCTGGGGCATTGGGCGGCCGGCTTGCTGCTGCTCGTGTGCGCGTCCCTGCTGTTTGGCGCCCGCGAAGTGCTGCCGCCGGCATTGTCCATGATCGCGGCCAATGCGGCGCTGGTGGCCGGCATCGGCCTGTCGATGCTGGGCACGGAGAAATTCTTTGGCCTGGCGCCCAGCCTTCGCGCCTATCTGCTGGTACTTGCCCTGGCCATCGCCGGCAATAGCTGGTGGCTGCTGGTGCACCCTGATTTCTCGGCGCGCGTGGCGGTCTTCTCCCTGCTGGTCTTCCTGTTTTACGCGCGCCAGGTGCAGTTGGTGTGGCGTCATGGTGAGCGCCATTTCTCCAGTTTTTTCTTTGGCGCGCTGATGCTGACGCAAGCCGTCGTGGTGCTGGCGCGCGGCGTATCGGCCTTGCTGCATGGCGGCGCCAGCGTGAACCTGACGGTGACCGGCACGCCGGCCGGCATCTATCTGGCGGTCGCCAATTTCATGGCCCTGCTGCTGACGGTGGGTTTCATGACGGTGGCGACGCGCCGCCTGCAGCAGATACTGGAGCGCCGCTCGACCCACGATCCGCTGACGCAGGTGTTGAACCGGCGCGGTTTTGGCGACGCCTATGCGCGCGAAGTAGACAGTCCGCGCCGTCGCTGTTTGCCGCTGACACTGCTCAGCATCGACCTCGATTACTTCAAATCGATCAATGACCGCTACGGTCACGCCGTGGGCGACCAGGTGTTGGCGCATGTGGCCATCGTTATCAAAGGCGCCTTGCGCGAATCGGATTGCGTGGCGCGTTTCGGCGGCGAGGAGTTCGTCGTGCTGATGCCGGACATGCCGGCGCATGATGCGCTGGGCGTGGCCGAACGCATTCGCACCTTGCTGCACGAACCGAATCATGCGGGCCTGCCATCATGCACGGTCAGCATCGGCGTCGCTTGCCAGGCATCGGTGGTGGAGGGGCTGGAACAGTTGCTGTCGCGCGCCGATGCGGCCCTGTACCTGGCCAAGGAGCGGGGACGCGACCGCATCGAACTCGATACTTGCGCGCTTACTGTGGACCGGACAAGGTCCGCAGCTGGAACCGGTACTGGTCGTTGAACAGGAAGGTTTCGGAAAAATCGAAGGTCCGGGCGTGGCGGCGCATCAAGTGTCCCGCCGGCGGAAAGAACGCTGGCACGCGCCGCACGGCGGCCAGCGCCGCAGCCGATGCTTCGCTGTTGCGAGAACGGTGGACGTGCACGCTTTTCAGTTCGCCGTCGGGCCCCACGCTCAGGTCGAGCACGACGATGGCCGGCAGCATGGGCGGCAGGCGCCCGCTGAACGTGTATGCACCGTTGGCCGCCATGATCTGCTGCGCGACCAGCGACTTGTAGGCGTCGATGCTGGCGGCGAGCTGTATCGCGGCCGGCGTGCTAGGGAGCGTAGCTGCGGGCGTGCGCGCCGCTGGCGGGGCCGCAGTCTGGCAAGCCGACAGCAGGCTGGCGGCGGCAAGGACGATCATCGCGTGTCTCATGCGTGCCAGCCTACCATGCTTTAACTGAACAGGCGTTCCAGTTCCACGCCGGGGTCGGGCGCGCGCATGAACGCTTCGCCCACCAGGAAGCTGTGGATGTGCGCGTCGCGCATGCGTTGCACGTCGGCCGTGCTGTGGATGCCCGATTCCGTGATGATCAATTTGTCTTGCGGGATGCGCGGCAAGAGATTGATGGTCGTGTCGAGCGACGTTTCGAAGGTGCGCAGGTTGCGGTTGTTGATGCCGATCAACGCGCTCTTGAGTTTGAGTGCCGCCGTCAGTTCGTCGCCATCGTGGCTTTCGATCAGCACGCCCATGCCCAGTTCGTGGGCGCACGCTTCCATTTCGGCCATAAGACCGTGGTCGAGCGCGGCGACGATCAGCAGGATGCAGTCGGCGCCCATGGCGCGCGCTTCATAGATCTGGTACATGTCGACCATGAAATCCTTGCGCAGCACGGGGATGGCGCATGCGGCGCGCGCCTGCTGCAGATACTCCACGCTGCCCTGGAAGAACTGCTCGTCCGTCAGCACGGACAGGCAAGCCGCGCCGTGTTGGGCATAGCTGGCGGCGATGTCGGCAGGGCGGAAGTCGGCGCGGATCACGCCTTTCGATGGCGACGCTTTTTTGACTTCGGCGATGATGCCGGGCTTGCCGGCGGCGATGTGCTGGCGCAGGCTCGCCTCGAAGCCGCGCAGATCGGCGCGCAGGGCACTGTCGCTTTCCACGTCGCCGCGCAGGCTGGCCAGGCTGCGATGGGCTTTCGCCTTCGCCACTTCGTCGGCCTTCACGGCCAGGATTTTATCGAGTATGTCGGACATGATGGTCGCTATTCTATCAAGGAGGGCGGGGAGCTTACGCTTGTGCCGGGGTGCCCAGTTGCTGCGTGACCTGCACGAATTGTTCCAGTTTCGCCAGGGCCGCACCCGAGCTGACGGCGATGCGCGCGCGCGCCAGGCCATCTTCGATCGAGCTGGCCACGCCGGCCGCGTACAGCGCCGTGCCCGCGTTCAGGGCGACGATGTCTGCTGCCGCACCGGGTTCGCCGCGCAGCGCTTCCATCATCTTGGCTTTCGATTCGATGGCATCGGCCACCTTCAGGTTGCGGCTGGCGATCATCGACATGCCGAAGTCTTCCGGATGGATTTCATACTCGCGGATTTCGCCGTTGACCAGTTCGCCCACCATGGTGGCGGCACCGAGCGACACTTCATCCATATTGTCGCGGCCGTACACGACGATCGCATGCTGCGCGCCCAGGCGCTGCAGCACGCGTACCTGGATGCCGACCAGGTCGGCGTGGAACACGCCCATCAAGATGTTTGGCGCACCGGCCGGATTGGTCAGCGGACCGAGGATATTGAAGATCGTGCGTACACCCAGTTCGCGGCGCACGGGCGCCGCGTGCTTCATGGCCGCATGGTGGTTGGGCGCGTACATGAAACCGATGCCCGTTTGCGCGATCGATTGGGCGATCTGCTCGGGTTGCAGGTTGATGTTGACACCCAGGGAGTCGAGCACGTCGGCGCTGCCGGACGATGACGAGACGCTGCGTCCGCCATGCTTGGCCACGCGCGCGCCGGCTGCTGCCGCCACGAACATCGAGGCGGTGGAGATATTAAAAGTGTGCGCGCCATCGCCGCCCGTGCCGACGATGTCGAGCAGGTTGGTAGTGTCGGCCATGGGCACCTTGGTGGAAAACTCGCGCATCACTTGCGCGGCGGCGGCGATTTCGCCGATGGTTTCCTTTTTCACGCGCAGGCCCATGGTCAGCGCCGCGATCATGGTGGGCGACATTTCGCCGGACATGATCTGGCGGAACAGGTACAGCATTTCGTCGTGAAAGATTTCGCGGTGTTCGATGCAGCGCAGCAGGGCTTCTTGTGGGGTGATCGGCATGATGCTTCCTTCTTCAATGATGGCGCAGGAGGACACTGATGGCACGCCGTGGCGTGCGCATGGAATCAGCGCTCGAGGAAATTCTTCAGCAGGGCGTGGCCGTGCTCCGAGAGAATCGATTCGGGGTGGAATTGCACCCCCTCGATATCGTATTCCCGGTGGCGCACGCCCATGATTTCGCCGTCGTCCGTCCACGCTGTCACTTCCAGGCAGGAAGGCAGCGAGGCGCGTTCGATCGCCAAAGAGTGGTAGCGGATCACTGTGAAGGGGCTGGGTATATCCTTGAAGACACCCACGCCTGTATGTGCGATGAGGGAAGTCTTGCCATGCATGACCTGCTTGGCACGGATGACCTTGCCGCCAAACGCTTCGCCGATGGCCTGGTGGCCCAGGCATACGCCGAGTATCGGTTTCTTGCCGGCGAAGTGCTTGAGCACTTCCACCGAAATGCCCGCCTGTGCCGGTGCTTTCGGGCCGGGCGAGATGCAGATGCGGTCCGGGTTCAGCGCTTCGATCTGTTCGATCGTGATTTCATCGTTGCGGTAGACCCGCACGTCTTCGCCCAACTCGCCGAAATACTGCACGATGTTGTAGGTGAAGGAGTCGTAGTTGTCGATCATCAGCAGCATCTTAAAACTCCCCATCCAGGCCATCTTGCACTTGTTCGGCGGCGCGCAATACGGCGCGCGCCTTGTTTTCGGTTTCCTGCCATTCCATTTCGGGGATCGAATCGGCCACGATGCCGGCTGCGGCCTGCACATACAGCATGCCGTCCTTGATCACGCCCGTGCGGATGGCAATTGCCACGTCCATTTCGCCGCCAAACGACAGGTAGCCGCAGGCGCCGCCATAGATGCCGCGCTTGGTGATTTCCAGCTCGTCGATCACTTCCATGGCACGCACTTTTGGCGCGCCCGTCAGGGTGCCGGCGGGGAATGTGGCGCGCAGCACGTCCAGGTTCGACAGGCCGTCTTTCAGCGTGCCTTCCACGTTCGAGACGATGTGCTGCACATGCGAGTATTTTTCGATGACCATGCGGTCGGTGACGTGCACGCTGCCCGTCTCCGCAATGCGGCCGATGTCGTTGCGCGCCAGGTCGATCAGCATCACGTGCTCGGCGATCTCTTTCGGATCGGCCAGCAGTTCGGCCGACAATTCGGCGTCGCGCTCTGGCGTGGCGCCGCGCGGACGGGTGCCGGCGATGGGGCGCAAGGTGACTTTCTTG
Source organism: Janthinobacterium kochi (assembly GCF_051380715.1). Taxonomy (NCBI): domain Bacteria; kingdom Pseudomonadati; phylum Pseudomonadota; class Betaproteobacteria; order Burkholderiales; family Oxalobacteraceae; genus Janthinobacterium; species Janthinobacterium kochi. Next base: position 7,590 of record NZ_JBNYXO010000016.1, on the reverse strand, counting down.
CCGCCGTCCGCCAGCTTCTCGTTGCGTACCAAAATTTCGGGCGAGGCGCCGATGATCTGCATGTCGCCGAAATTATAGAAGTACATGTAGGGCGACGGGTTCAGCGAACGCAGGGCGCGGTACAGGGTCAGCGGCGAGTCAACATACGGTTTGCGGATGCGCTGGCCGATCTGCACCTGCATCAAGTCGCCGGCCATCACGTATTCATGCGCCTTGGCGACCGCCTTCAGATAGTCTTCCTTGGAAAAGTCGCGGATGGTTTCCGTGCGCACGGAGGCGCTGGTGACCGGTGCATCGACGCCGCGGCGCAGCATCATGCGCAAGTCCTTCAGGCGCTGGCGCGCTTTCGAGAACGACTCGGGCTGCGTGGTGTCGGCATACACGATCAGGTACAGCTTGCCGGACAGGTTGTCGATGACGGCCAGTTCTTCCGTCACCATCAACTGGATGTCGGGCAGGTTCAAGTCGTCTTTCGGCGCGCCGCCGGCCAGTTTTTTCTCGATGTGGCGCACGGTGTCGTAGCCGAAGTAACCGGCCAGGCCGCCGCAAAAACGCGGCATGCCGGGGCGCAGGGCTACCTTGAAGCGCGACTGGTACTGTTCGATGAAGTCGAGCGGATTGCCTTCGTGCTCTTCGATCACGGCACCGTTCTTGACGATCTCGGTGCGGTTACCATGGCTGCGCAAGACGGTGTTGGCGGGCAAACCGATGAAGGAATAGCGGCCGAAGCGTTCACCGCCGACGACGGATTCGAGCAAGAAGGTGTTCTTGCCGCCTTGCTGGGTTTGCGCCAGTTTCAGGTATAGCGTGAGCGGGGTTTCGAGGTCGGCAAAAGCTTCCGCGATCAGGGGGATGCGGTTGTAGCCTTGCTGGGACAGCGATTTGAATTCGAGTTCGGTCATGTGTCTCTCCATGCCGCCAGGGTACGCGTGTGCGTCGTGCTGTCAAAGCACAGACCCTGCGGTGGGTTATCAAAAAACCTGCCGGCGCATACAACACGCAAATGCGCGCGTGCCGCCGACAGCAATCTTACACGGCTCGGCCCTTAGGCCTGCCAGGATTGCCAGCGTCGCCAAAGCCAGGCCTCAATCGAGCCGGTTTGGGTGACATTGTGTTTTTTGATGAGAAACGTGTTCACGATATGGTGTTGGGTTGGTCAGTATGCTGGTCTGTTGTGCATGCTAATAAAATCGGCCGCTTCGAGCAGCGTATTTACTATACCATCGGAATCGGTGTCGTGTATAGGGTGTCCGTGGTTGTAGCCATACGGTACGGTCAAGACGGGGCAAGCCGCAGCCCGTGCCGCTTGCGCGTCATTCGAAGAGTCGCCGATGGCCACCACTTTGGCGGGCGCCAGGTCGAAGTCCGCACACACTTGCAGCAGCGGCATGGGGTGGGGTTTTTTCTTCGGCAGCGAATCGCCGCCGTAGACGATCTCGAAATACCCGTCGAGCTTTTTCTGCTTCAGCAGGGGCAGGGCGAAGGCGATCGGCTTGTTGGTGACGCAGGCCAGGCGCAAGCCCGCCGCCTTCATTGCCGCCAGCCCTGCTTCCACGTCCGGGTACAAGGTGCTGAACTGGCCATTGATGGCCAGGTAGTGACGCTGGTAAGCCTCCATCGCCGTGTCAAAACGCTGTTCCACGCCGGCGGCATCGAAGTCCAGGGCCAGCACGGTGCGGATCAGGTTTTCCGAGCCCTTGCCCACCATCAGCTTGATGGCCTCGGCGCTGATGGGCACCAGATCGAATTCGGCGCGCATGCCATTGATGGCGACATGAAAATCGGGCACGGTGTCGAGCATCGTGCCATCGAGGTCGATGATGGCGGCGCGCACGCCGGCCAGTACGTGGTCTTTCACCGTGCCCGCTTGCATCAGGCGCCCGTCACTTTTGCCAATTCGGCGCGCATGGCATCGATGACGGCCTTGTAATCCGGCTTGCCGAAGATGGCCGAGCCGGCGACGAAGGTGTCGGCGCCGGCGGCAGCGGCGGCGGCGATGTTATCGATCTTGATGCCGCCATCGACTTCCAGCATGATGTCACGACCCGATTCGTCGATCATGCGGCGCGCTTCGGCGATTTTTTTCAGTGCTTGCGGGATGAACGATTGGCCGCCGAAGCCAGGGTTAACGGACATGATCAGGATGATGTCGATCTTGTCCATCACGTGTTCCAGGTAATGCAGCGGCGTGCCCGGGTTGAAAACCAGGCCCGATTTGCAGCCATTGTCGCGGATCAGCTGCAAGGAACGGTCGACGTGATCCGACGCTTCCGGGTGAAAGGTGATGATGTTCGCGCCAGCCTTGGCGAAATCCGGGATAATGCGATCGACAGGCTTTACCATCAGATGCACATCGATGGGTACTTGCACGTGCGGGCGAATCGCTTCGCACACCAGCGGGCCGATGGTCAGGTTCGGCACATAATGGTTATCCATCACGTCGAAGTGAATGATGTCGGCGCCGGCGGTAACGACGTTGCGCACTTCCTCGCCCAGGCGGGCAAAGTCGGCGGACAGGATGCTGGGAGCGATACGGAATGTTGTCATGGTGGCTAAGGGCTAAGAGTAGAAAATGCGAAGATGCGCTATTTTACGCTTGACGCCGTTACCATGCCTTACTGGAACGCAGAATACACGGCGCGCGATGGCCAATGCGGCGCGCGCGACACACAATATATGACTGGCAATGTCTGAATAGGAATGACGATGGCGACTTATGAATTTACGGTAACGGTCAAGACACAATATCTGCCCGAACAATCGGCCCCCGACCAGGGGCGGCACGTGTTCAGCTACACGATTCGCGTCGTCAACACGGGCACGGCAGGCGCGCAACTGATTTCGCGCCACTGGGTCATCACGGATGCGAACAACAAGGTCGAAGAGGTGCGCGGCCTGGGTGCCGTCGGCCACCAGCCGCTGCTGCAGCCGGGCGAGCAGTTCGAATACACGAGCGGCACCATGCTGGGCACGCCGCAAGGCTCGATGCACGGCGAATACTTTTGTGTGGCCGAAGATGGCCATCAGTTCGAAGCGCCGATTCCCGAATTCGTGCTGTCGGTGCCGCGTACCCTGCATTAACGAGAGGCCGGGGGCGTGCGCCCCCTATTTCAGTTTTTCGGTGCTGTCCTGTTCTTCGCCGAGCTGCTTGCGCGCGGGTGGCGCGGGTTTTTTACCCGAATACATGGTCCACCAGACTATAAATGCCAGCAAGAAGAACGCCACCAGCGCCTCTATCATCAAGATCCACATACGCACTCCTATGTTATTTACCCGCAGCTTAGTATTTACCCGCCTTCTGTTGACACGCGGTAGTCTACCCGTTTCAATCGCCGGCGTCGCGCTTGCTCTATCCGCCTGCACCACGCCGTCCACGCCACCCGCTGCCACCAGTGGCATGGCGCCCGCCATCGCGCCGACCGTCGTCAAGCCGGTGCCGGCCAAGCCGGCCGATGCCAGGGATGGCACGGATGGGGCAGCCCCCACCTTCATGCCCGCCAAATTTGCCGCTTTGCCTGGCTGGGCCCGCGACGACATGCGCGCCGCCTGGCCAGCGTTCATGGCTTCGTGCGGCGTGCTGGTGAAACGTCCGGACTGGAAAGAATCGTGCACGATAGCGCGTCAGGTGAATGCCGACAGCGACAAGGCCATCCGCCTGTTCTTCGAGACCTTCTTTGTGCCCAATCAAGTCATCACCGCCGATGGCGTCAGCACAGGCCTCGTCACTGGCTACTATGAGCCGCTGCTGCATGGGGCGCGCAAGCGCGGCGGTCCATACCAGACTCCGCTGTACAAGGTGCCCGACGATCTGGTCTCGGTGGACTTGTCCGGCGTGTATCCGGAACTGAAAAACATGCGCTTGCGAGGCAGGCTGGTGGGCAAGAAGGTGATCCCGTACGCTACCCGCGCCGACATCGAGCGCGCCACGGCCGTCACGGGCAAGGAGTTGCTGTGGGTGGATGACGAAGTCGAGGCGTTCTTCCTGCAAGTGCAAGGTTCCGGGCGCGTGCAGCTGACCGATACGCAGGAAACCGTGCGCGTGGCGTATGCGGACCAGAATGGCCACCCATACAAATCGATCGGCCGCTACCTGGTCGACAAGGGCGAGCTGACCCTGAATCAGGCGTCCGCGCAGGGCATCAAGGCGTGGATTGCTGGCCACCCTACGCGCAAGGATGAATTGTTCAACGCCAATCCCAGCTATGTCTTCTTCAAGGAAGAGCGCCTGCCCGATCCCAAGGTGGGGCCGAAGGGCGCATTGGGCGTGCCGTTGACGCCGCAGCGCTCGGTGGCCATCGATTCGCGCTTCCTGCCACTGGGTGCGCCCGTGTTCCTGTCCACCACGCAAGCCAATAGCGAGATTCCCATGCAGCGCCTGGTGATGGCGCAGGATACGGGCGGCGCCATTCGCGGGCCGATCCGGGTCGATTACTTTTTTGGCTTTGGCGCGGAAGCGGCAGAGAATGCGGGCCGCATGAAGCAGAGCGGCGCCGTGTGGGTATTGCTGCCGAAACAGGCACCGGCGCGCTAGGGGGAACTGCGCGGCGCCGGGTTGGGATGCGCTAGCGCAAGGTTAGCGCAGGACCATGACTGGCAGCAGGGTATGCGCCAGCACTTTTTGCGTTTCGCTGCCCACGAACAGCTTGTTCAAGCCCTTGCGGCCATGCGAGGCCATCAGGATGATGTCGCAATGGTAGGTTTGCGCCGCATTGACGATTTCGTCATGCGGGCTCGGTGACACGGCGACCACGCCTTCGAAGGGCACGCCAACGGCGCGCGCCGCTGCGCCGATCTTGTCGATGGCGCGTTGCGAGGCTTCCTGCATCTGCTGTTCATACAGGCTCGCGTCGAGCACGATGCCGCCATCGGCCATCGGCGAGAACGGAAAGGGCTGCACCACGCTGATGGCGACCAGCTTGGCCTTGTTCAATTGAGCGAAGGCGAGGGCGGTCTCGGCGGCTTTGTCGGACAACGGCGAGCCGTCGGTGGGAAATAAGATGGTGTTAAACATAGCGTGCTCCTCAAGTGATGTAAGACAGCTTATGGATTTACATCAATTAAAACCTTGATATAAATCAAACCTCGCAAGTTTTGGCATGAATAGTGTCGCCAAGGCAATCTTTCAGCAGTGTATGCCCGTTCATCGCTTCAGGTGCGCACGCTACGCAGCGGCGTGCCCCACACCATCGCGACCGTCAACAGAATGCTGCCTGCCGCGATGCAGGCCAGGCCATTGCGCACGCCAAAGTGTTCCGCTACCCAGCCGGCGGCCAGCGCGCCCAGCGGTGCCGTCGCCACCGTCAGGAAGCGCATGGTCGAGGTCATGCGGCCCAGCATGGGGTCGGGCGTGACTTTCTGGCGCAGGCCCAGGTAGGGAATAAAAAACAGCATCACGCCGCAATCGAAAAAGAACATCAGCACGGCATAAGCCACGGCGCTGGCGGCCGCGCTGCCGAACAGGGCGGCGGGGATGGTGGGCGTCATGGCAAAACAGACGGAGGTGGATGCCAGTCCGATGAGAATGGTGCGGCCGGCACCATAGCGGCGCGTCAGTGGCTTGACGATGAAGGCGCTGAGCAATACGCCGGCGCCGCCGAGCATCTGCGTCATGCCCAGCACGCCAGGACTCATGCCCAGGTCGCGCGTGGCGAACAGCACCGTCAAGGCCATGCTGGCGTAAAACAGGAAGTGCCAGATGCCGGCACCCCAGGCAAGCGCGCGCAGCAGTGGTTCACGCCAGACAAACAGCAAGCCGTCGGCGATGTCGCGCAGGGCGTGCTTGTCGGATGGTGCGGGACGCGGATCGCGTACGCTCATGGCGCGCAAATTGCAGACGGAAACAAAATAGCCGCAAGCCGTGCACAGGATGGCGACGGGCGCCGACAAGACTTGCACCAGCACACCGGCCAGGCCGGGGCCGATCAGGCGCGAAGCCGATTCGGTCGCAGCAAATTTTGATTGCGCATCGATCAAGCCATCGCGTCCCACGAGGAAGGTCAGGAAGACCTGTTCGGCGCCGCCACCGACGACGAAGCCCGTGCCGATGATGAACCCCACTATATATAACCATGGCATCGACAGCACGCCGCACCAGTAGGCAACAGCCACGCTGGCCAGGGCCAGGCCGGACATGCTTTCGCTGAAGAGCATGATCGGGTGCTTGCTGCGCCGGTCCAGCAGTACGCCGACAGGCAGGCCAAAGAGGGCGAACGGCAGCGCTTGCAGCGCGACGAGCACGCCCATCTGTTCCGGCGTCGCATGCAGCAGCAGTACCGCACACAGCGGCAGGGCCAGCGAGGTGATCTGTGCGCCGAAGCAATTGAGGCCGTTGCTGAACCACAGGCGGCGAAAATTGACGCTGGCGGCGCTGCCGTCGCCGCGCAGGTAGTGGGCGCAGTACTGAAAGAAGGAAGAGAAAATACGCTGCTCGATAAAGGTGATCGGGCTCACAATAATAGCAGCGCACCTGCCGCACCGCCGCCGTTAGCCGCTACAATCGTTGCACCGTTCATCCAGAGGAGACACTATGCAATACGAAGACTTGATCATCGATATCCAGGACAAAGTGGCGGTCATCCGCCTGAACCGCCCGAAGGCGCTCAACGCATTGAGCGACAATATGATGAATGAGCTGGGCGACGCCCTGCTGAAGTTCGACGCGGACGAGAATATCGGCTGTATCGTGCTCACGGGTAGCGAAAAAGCGTTTGCCGCCGGTGCCGATATCGCCGCTATGGCCGATTACACCTACCCGGACACCTTCACTCAGGGTTACATCAGCCGCAACTGGGAGCATATCTTGCGCGTGCGCAAACCCGTAGTGGGCGCCGTAGCGGGTTACGCACTTGGCGGTGGCTGCGAACTGGCCATGATGTGCGATTTCCTGATCGCCGCCGACAGCGCCAAATTTGGCCAGCCGGAAATCAAGGTTGGTGTCACGCCAGGGGCGGGCGGGACGCAGCGCCTGCCGCGCGCCATCGGCAAGGCCAAGGCCATGGACCTGTTGCTGACGGCACGTACCATCGACGCCGCCGAGGCGGAACGCATCGGCCTGGTGTCGCGCGTGGTGCCAGCCGATAAATTGCTGGAAGAGACGCTGGCTGCCGCCAAGACCATCGCTGCCATGCCGACCTCGGTTGCCATGATGATCAAGGATTGCGTCAACCGCGCCTTTGAAACGACCTTGACCGACGGCGTCGCTTATGAGCGCCGTTTGTTCCAGGCCGCTTTCGGCACTCCCGCGCAAAAAGAAGGCATGCACGCTTTCCTGGAAAAGCGCTTGCCAAACTTCGACGGTCTTTGATATGATTCGCCTCCCCGATGAGACGCACTAGTTTTAGCGAAACAGAGGGAGCCAGATGCAGTAGCAGACGGCAAAAAAGAAGGTTGACGAAATGCTGAAAAAGCTTCATACTCTTCCTTCTTCGCAGCTGACAAACACAACGCTTTGTCGATAGCGCGAAAGTCGCAAATAAGCAGTACCGAATACCGTTCTTTAACAATTAACAGTCGATAAGTGTGGGCATTTGATGTAAGTGCAGCGTCAATCTTCGGATGGGCGTCTAACTTAAAATATCAAATGTTCACAAG
>NZ_JBNYXO010000015.1:0-119632 GCF_051380715.1 Janthinobacterium kochi | reverse complement strand
TCGGCCTGGGACAACGTAGAGTTCTTGATTTCTTCGCGGATCAGGTGAGTTGTCCGGGCGCGGCTATGCAGGGCTTGAGTCATGAGAAGGCTGCTGATTGAGGTTGTCCAACAGTGTGCGCAAAACGTGTCTGGCTTTGAATAGCGGCCAGCTACGGTGGGGTACATAATCACACGACTCTAGACAACTACGCAAGCTGCAGCTCCCAATATCCCACATCAATCCATTGATCAAATTTACGGCCGACCCGCTTGAACATGGCCACCTTCTCGAATCCCAGGCGTTCATGCAAAGCGACGCTGGCGTCGTTGGGCTGTGCGATACCGCCGATAACCACCTGCAGCTTTCGCTGACGTAAATCATCGATTAGCGTGCTGTAAAGCTGCCGGCCCACTCCCTGCCCCATACACTCATGCGCCACGTACACCGTCGATTCGACCGAAAAACGATAGGCGCTGCGGGCACGCCAGGGCGTTGCGTAGGCATAGCCGACTATCTCTCCGTCGCGTTCAAAGACGTACCACGGCAGCTGCGCACCGACAGAGGCGATACGCTGGGCCATCTCATCGATGCCGACTACGTGCTCTTCAAACGTGATGGTGGAGCTGCTGACGTAATGGTTGTAGATCGTGGCGATCACGGCGGCGTCGGCGATAGTGGCAAGTCGAATCATCAGGGGGATCCAAATAGACGTGAAGTGACAGGAAATGGCGCGACCGCAAGCTGCACATAGCACCTTCAAATGGTATTTTAGCAATCATTTATCCACATGCGCCTCACGGCGCATTGCGCTGGGAAGGATCGCGCAGGAAAGCCGGCGAAAGCCCTGCTCCTCCAGAGCGCGCGCGCTCCCGTCCGGCGGCCTCGGCCCACCATGTCAACTGGGAAAGTGTGCGCTCGATATAAGAAACCCAGCGCGTACTATCGACTTCGGGCGCAAAGCTGCCATCGACAGCGAAAACAGTGTGTGCGGCCGGAACGTGGACCATGGCCGAGACCGGCAAACAACCCAGCTCTGATAGAAAAGCGCGCATGCCCACCGCCGCCCGCACGCCCCCCCACTGCCCAGCCGAGTAAGTCACGATAGCACTGGGCTTGAAGGCAAACAGGGAACTGCCAAAGTGGTTCAGCAGATGCGCCAGTGCCGGACTCATTGAATGATTGTATTCAGGGCTAACCATCACATACCCGTCGGCGCAGGCAATCTCACTGGCCAAGTGCTCCAACGGCAGGGGCGCATGCCCTTTAGCATAGGAAAAGTGCGGCTTGAACACGTCACCCAGGTCGTAATCCAATGGGTCGATGAGTACCACCTCATGGCCATTGCGGCCGCATTGCGCCGCGCAAGCCCTGGCGACACGCTCGCCCAGACGCACCGGCTGAGGCGGCGTGCTGGCGCGTATCGACCCGAGAAACACCAAAATTTTCATGCTATCCTTTCCATCCAAGACCTCGGCTGCGTCATTCATCAGACGGCGGTTTGTCCGATGGCTTTGATCTCATGCTGAATCGCGTTTTTTTCCAGCATGTGCAACGGCAGGCTGACGAAGACGTTCATCCGGGTCATGATCTGCCGGAATACCTTATGGAATACAGCGCGCTTTTCCTCGTCGGTGCCGGTAGCTGCAGCTGGATCTTCGAACCCCCAGTGTGCAGAGAGCGGATGACCAGGCCAGTATGGGCAGACCTCGCCAGCGGCGTTGTCGCACACAGTAATGATGAAATCCATATGCGGTGCGTCTGCAGTTCCAAATTCATCCCAACTCTTGCTACGCAGCTTTTCAAGTGGATAGCCGGTCGCTTCAATTTGCTCGATGGCGAATGGGTTCACACTGCCACCCGGATGGCTGCCAGCTGAAAAGCCGCGAAAGCGGCCCTTGCCCATAGTAGAGACCAACGCCTCGGCCATCACGCTACGGGCTGAGTTGCCGGTACAGAGGAACAACACGTTGTACACTTTTTCGGTCATGACGACTCCTTCAATTACTGCGGTGGAGGGGATTGCGATTCGATTTGTACGTTTGGATTCATATGGCGTCACAGGTTGCGCCTTGCGAAGTAGTGCAAGGCGCACCGCCGCAGCAGTCATCGGTCAAAAATCCGATCAGGGTATTCATCTTGTCAATATCCGCTGCGTAGATGACAAAGCGTCCATCCTGGTGCGGTACGATCAGATCCGCGTGCACCAGTTCCTTTCAGTGAAATGACAGGGACGATGGCGGGATACCGATATGTTCGGCAATCTTCGTTGCCGCCATCCCTAGTGATCCAGCCTGGACAAGCAGGCGAAAGCTGGCCAGACGCGATTCTTGCGCCAGTGCCTAAGGCAGCAATAACTTTTTTGGTTTCCATATATGCCCAAAGTCAATTCCATAATTCCATAATAATCGAATTATGAAATAAAAGTAAACCTGTTTATGCCATGCCTTACCCTAAGTAGAGCCGGCGGGACTAACGATTTGGCCTAACATTGCGCGCATGGCCGTGCTTGATGCCGACCTGTTCGAATGACATGCCGTGAGCACAGAATTGAACCGTGGCGCCGCTGGCCGGCACCAAATGAGTACGCGAGAGTACGCGAGGGTCAGGTTGCCATTCAGACACGGACTGATAAGTTGAGCGCTGTGAAAGCTGGCTCAGTCGAAAAGCTAACTGGAGCCACGAACGTGCGCCCACGGCGCGCGCAGCGGCAGCAGGGGGAGGATTCGGGGCGGGCTGGGCCGGTAGGCCCAGCCCTTCGAATCTCACACGCAGGGCGCGCAGGCGCCCTGCTCGCTTCCGCCAGGCAATAAAAAACCGCCCGAAGGCGGTTTCTTTATTTTCTGGCGGAAGCGGTGAGATTCGAACTCACGAACAGTGTAACCCGTCGCTAGTTTTCAAGACTAGTGCCTTCAACCACTCGGCCACGCTTCCTGATGGCAGCATTATACATAAAGGTCAGTGGCTTACCAATGGCTAGTACTGTCGTGGTCTTATTTTCCCAGCGGCCGGGGCCGGGGCTATATCTGCGCAGACACCAAAGCAGAAGCCTTACAGCCCCCAGTTTTCCCGCAACGCCTTCTCGAACTCCACCGCTGGCAACGGGCGCGAGAACAGATAGCCCTGCACTTCGTCGCAGCCGGAGCTCTTCAAAAACTCCAGTTGCTCCGCTGTTTCCACGCCCTCCGCGATCACTTTATGGTGCAGCTGCTGGGCGATGCTGATGATGGTGCTGGCGATGGCGCAGTCGCTGGCGTCGGTGGGGATGCCGGTGGTAAACGATCGGTCGATCTTTAATGTGTCGATGGGGAAACGCTTGAGGTAGGACAAGCTTGAGTAGCCGGTGCCGAAGTCGTCCAGCGACAGGGCCACGCCCAGCGCCGTGATGCGGTCCATGATGCCGATGACCCTCTCGATGTTGTGCATCAGGGTGCTTTCCGTGATTTCCAGCTCAAGCCAAGCCGCTTCGAGGCCGTAGCGGGCCAGGGTGGCCGCCACCCTGGTGGGCAGGGCCGAGGTGAATTCGCGCGCGGAAACGTTGACGGCCAGACGGATTGGAGGCAGGCCGGCCAGTTTCCACGCCTGCGCCTGGGCGCAAGCCGCTTCCAGCACCCATTCGCCCACCTGCACCACCAGGCCCGTCGATTCGGCCAGGGGGATGAATTCGGCGGGCGGGATCATGCCGTGCTGCGGGTGATGCCAGCGCACCAGGGCTTCGGCGCCGATGATGCGGCCGCTGCCCAAGGCGTATTTCGGCTGGTAGTGCAGCAGCAATTGCTGTTCCGATAATGCCTGGCGCAAGCCTGTTTCCAGGCGCATGCGCGCCTGCATGCCCAAGTTCATGTCGTGGCTGTAGAAGGCCACGCTTTCCGCTTCGCCGCCGCTGTCCTGCTTGGCGCGGTACATGGCGATGTCAGCCAGGCGCAGCAAGGTTTCCGCGTCCTGCCCGTCTTGCGGGTAGACGCTGATGCCGATGCTGGCGCCCACGCGCAAGTCGTGGCCTTCGATCAGGAACGGTTGCATCAGGGAAGCGAGCAGCTTTTGCGCCACCATGCTGGCCTCGAAATGCTGGCCGATGTCGAACAGGCCAACGGCGAACTCGTCGCCGCCCAGGCGCGCCACCAGGTCCTGGTCGCGCAATACCTTGCGGAAACGCAGCGAGACTTGCCGCAGCAATTCGTCGCCAATGCGCCGGCCCAGGGTATCGTTGATCAGCTTAAAACGGTTCAGGTCGATGAACAGCACGCAACCGAGCATCTTGCTGCGCTGGGCCACGGAGAGGGCCTGGTCGACCAGCTTGGCCAGCAAGGTGCGGTTGGGCAGGCTGGTCAGCGGGTCGTAATACGCCAGGTGGTGCAGGCGCTCTTCGGCCAGCTTGCGTTCCGTGATGTCCGTCAGGTAGGCGATGAGTCCGATGGGCTTGTCGTCCATGTCCTGCAGCGGCGACAAGGACAGGCTGGCCCAGAAGACCTCGCCTGACTTCTTTCGGCGGCGCACCTCCATCAGGCGCCCTCCCTGTTCCAGGAAGGCGTCGTGGAAAGCCGTGTCTTCATCGTCGTACAGGAACAGGATGTTGCGCCCCACGGCTTCCACCGAAGTGTAGCCGAACAGGCGCTCGGCGCCCTTGTTCCAACTGGTGATGTAACCCGTCAAGTCCATCGTCAGCACGGATTCGTGCAACTGGTCGAGGATTTGCGTCTGCCGCGCCAGCAAGGCTTCGACTTGCGCAAAAGCATGGGTCGAGCGTTGCGCCAGCGAATGCACCTGCAGCACACCGGCCGTCAGCGATGCCAGGCTGGCCAGGTGGCGGCGGTCGGCGTCACTGTACAGGCTGCGTCCCGCCACGCTGTAATGGCCGAAGCAGTGGCCGTCGAAACTGATTTCCTGCAGCAAGGCGGGCGTATCGCGTGGAAAAAGCGCGGGCGCCTCAGCGGCATCCATGCTGGCCGCAGGCAGGAACTGGCCATGCGGGCTGGCCATCACGGCGCTGGCGATACGGCCCAGCTCAGCGACCAGCGCGGGACCACGCAAACGCACGACGGCATCGCACAGGGCGGCGCTGTTACCGAGGAAATCCGACACCGGCAGCAAGGTCATGCTACAGGTTCCGGCTGACCTGGATAGCCCATTGGTAGGCCTGCAGCAGGCTGCGCCAATAGGTTTCTCCATCGATGCCGGCGCGGCGCAAGCCATCAAGCGGCGGCGTGGCGCTTTCGACCAGTGCCAGCAAGATGCCCAGCTCGCCATTGCGCTCCAGCAAGGCGGCGCTGACTTCCGGCGCCAGGTTCAGGGTGGCGATAATGTCCGGCATGGGCATGCCCAGCAGGACGTCGAGCAGCGAAAACACGCCCGCCATGAAGGCCAGGTCTTGCGCGTCGCGGTCGCCGCCGCGCAGCTGGCACAGCGCTTCCATCTGCGCCGCGCGCACGGCCGCCAGCGGCAGCAGCGCATGGATCTTGCCATCGTCTTGTTGGCGCGCATACAGCAGCAGTTGCAGCCAGCGCTGCAGCTGGCGTCGGCCCAGCAAGGTGATGGCCTGGCTGAAGCTGGCAATCGGCGCCGTGAAACCGAAGGCGGCTGAGTTGACCAGTTTCAATAAATGATAGCTGAGCGATGGGTCTTGCTTGAGCGGCACTTCCAGCTCGTGCGCATCGGCATCGCGGGCCAGCAGGCCCAGTAGCGCCAGCAGGCGCCGGCGCGAGGTGGCGTCTTCCGGCTCGCTTTGCTGGCGCGCATGGTGCAGGGCGTAATCGCCGGCAAACCAGCTCACGCCGATTTCTTGCAATGCGGCAAGCTGCCCCGCGTCGACGATGTTGTAGGCCAGGTGCGGCCCCGGCAAGGGCAGCAGCTGATGCAGGGCCGGGCGTGCGCCCGCCGCGTCAAAACTCAGCGCGCGCGCTTCGACCTGCGCCGCCATCACGGGACCGGCATCGGCGCCATCGAGAAGGATGCGATAGCCGGCGTCGCGCCATTGCTGGCATTTTTTCTGGATTTGCTTGTCACCGGCAAGCTGGGCCGGCAAACGGAAGATGGTGCGTTGCGGCACCAGTTGCGCCAGCACGGCCTCGTCCACGCCATGCGGGTCGGCCAGGGGAATGATGCAGTCGAGCGGCGCCAGGAAGGCATACGCATCGGCGGCGGCCAGCGCCGCCAGCAGCGGTGCCGTCGAGGCCTGCGGTACATGCAGGGTGACAGCGACCCACTCGTTATGAGCATTGGCCACTGCTTGTAATCCCACCAACGGAAACAGGTTTGATTCAGACGCTGACATCGGTATCTCAGTGTGGGTAGGGCGCCATAGTAAATAAACTGACCTGCATTGGCAACCCTGGCCCGACAGGGATGCCCTCGACAGCGAGAATCATTCTATCCGAATCTAACCCACGAAACAGTTTAATTTTGGCAATAAATATTCAAAAAAAACATTCCCCCGGGAGACCCGCCTGTCATGCGGGTTTGATAAGCCCGCCGTGATGCCAGCATGGTTCAGGCGCTGCCGCCATGCGCATGCTCGACCGCATATTTGATCAATTCGGCCTGCCCTTCGATACCCAGCTTGCGCTTGATGTTGAGCCGGTGCGTCTCCACCGTGCGCACGCTCAGGTCCAGGTCGCGGGCGATCTGCTTGTTCGACTGACCCGCCGCGATGTGCTGCAGCACTTGCTGCTCGCGCGAGGTGAGGAAGGAATCGTGCACTTGCGGGCGTGACAATTGCCGCGCCAGGGCCGCACTGTAATAAATGCCGCCTGACATCACCGTCTCGATGGCAAAGACGATATCTTTCCCTGGGGCATCTTTGAGCACATAGCCGCGCGCACCGGCGGCGATGGCTTGCGACACATATTCCAGCTTGTCGTGCATGGACAGGATCAGCACGGCAATCTGCGGAAACGCCTGCTTGAACAGCGCCGTCGCTTCGATGCCGTTGATGCCGCGCATATTGATATCCATCAACACGAGGTCCACCTGGTGGAGGCGCGCCTGGGCCAGCGCCTCGTCGGCGCCGCCCGCCTCTGCCACCACGTCGAAATGCGCTACCGCCTCCAGGCGCGCGCGCAAGCCGTCGCGCACGAGGGGATGGTCGTCCACCAGCAGGATGTTGATCTTCTCGGTCATGTCTGTGTATCTATCAGTGTGTAGGTGGAAGGCCGAGCCGCGCCAGCACCAGGGTGCCGGTCGGCGAAGAAGTGATGTGCAGGCTGCCGCCGATGGCTTCCATGCGTTCCGTCATGTTGCGCAAGCCGATGCCGCGCTGCGGGTGCAGGGCGATGCCGTCGAAATCGAAGCCGCCGCCATTGTCGCCGATGCGCAATTCCACCGCCTTGCCCGCCTCGTGCAGGCTCACTTCCACGCCGCTGGCGTGGGCATGGCGCTCGCAATTGGTCAGCGCTTCCTGGGCAATGCGGAACAACACGGTATTGACCATGTCGGGCAAGCCTTCGCCCGCCGCCGCCGGGCTGGCCGTGAAGCTGGCTTGCGCGCTGCTGCTGTCATTGAATTCATGCACCAGGTGGTCGAGCGCGGCGGCCAGGCCCAGGTCGTCGAGAATGGCCGGGCGCAGGTTGTGCGAAATGCGCCGCACCTCGCCCAGCACCTTGTTCAGCTGCTCGGCGGCCCGTTCGAACGTGGCGGGCGCCTTGTCTTTCTGTTCAGCATTGCCGGCCAGGCGCGCGATGCCGGCCTCGATCTGCAGCTTGATGGAGACCAGCCACTGGCTGATGCCGTCATGCAAATCGCGCGACAGCCGCGCCCGCTCTTCCTCCTGCGACTCGACCACCCGCTGCGCCAGCACTTTCAGCTTGGCGTCGGCGACGCGCAATTCGCGCAGGTTCAGCACCAGGCCACAGGCGGCCACCAGCAGGGAGCCGAGGATGGCGATGGCGGCGATCAGTTCCATGGTCGAGCGGATATTGCGCGACTGCTGGGCATCGACCTTGGCCAGCGCCTGGTCCACGTCATCCATATAAATACCGGTGCCCATCATCCAGCCCCATTCCGGCATCAATATCACATAGCCGAGCTTGGGCGCGGACTTGTTGGTCGACGGCTTGATCCAGTTGTAGCGCTCGAAGCCGCCGCCGCTCTTGGCCCGCTGCATCAGGCGCTGGATGGTCAGATTGCCGTCCGCGTCGCGCAACTCCCACAAATTCTGTCCCACCAATTCGGGCTGGCGCGGATGCATCAGCGACTTGCCCTGCAAATCATAGATGAAGAAATAGCCATCGTCGCCGTAGCTGAGGGCGGACAGGATGCGCTTGGCTTCCTCTTGCGTGGCGGCATCCTTGCGGCCCGAGCCATATAACGAGGCGATGGAATGGCTGGCCAGGGTCACGTAATGCTTGAGTTCGGCTTCCTTGCTGGCCAGATACGCCTGCTGGATGGTGGCGCGCTGCTGCTCGGCCAGGGTGATGGCCTGGTGCCGCACGGCAAACGCGATAGCGCACAGGGCGAGGATGAGCGGCGTGATGGCCAGGAAGATGACTTTCTGTCTGAGTTTCATGGCCTTGCGTGCTCCGGCGGCGTCGATGCTGGTGGGAATGCGTGATTTTACGTCGCGGCGTCGCGATAGCCCTGCGTAGTAATACTGAGCGTTACTGCGTAGTCGTGCGCTTGCGGCAATTATACGATTCCTGAATACTTGCCATACGCTGCAAATACACCAAAAGTAACATCAAACTGGCGACGACCAGGACCGGCAGCACACATCATCGCACGGCACAACGCCCGTCAATCTCTGGAGGAAGCATGAACCGCATTTTCAAACAGCTCGGCTGGGCAGCGCTTGCGCTGGCCGGCGCCGGGTCCCTGGGCGTCGTCGCCCTGCAACGTGGCGAACCGATCAGCGCCATCTGGATCGTCATCGCCGCCGTCTGCGTCTATCTGATCGCCTACCGTTTCTACAGCCTGTTCATCGCCGACAAGGTGCTGGGCCTGGATCCTCGCCGCATGACGCCCGCCTTCAAGCACAACGATGGCCTCGACCATGTGCCGACGAATAAATATGTGCTGTTCGGCCACCATTTCGCGGCGATTGCCGGCGCTGGCCCCCTGGTCGGCCCCGTGCTGGCCGCGCAGATGGGCTATTTGCCCGGCATGCTGTGGATTTTGGCGGGCGTCGTGTTTGCCGGCGCCGTGCAGGATTTCATTGTGCTGTTCATTTCCATGCGCCGCGACGGCCGCTCGCTGGGCGACCTGATCAAGGCTGAACTGGGCGAAATTCCCGGCATGATTGCGCTCTTGGGCTGCTTCATGATCATGGTCATCATTCTGGCCGTACTGGCCCTGATCGTCGTCAAGGCGCTGACCGGTTCGCCATGGGGCAGCTTCACCGTGATGGCGACGATTCCCATCGCCCTGTTCATGGGAGTGTACTCGCGCTTCATCCGCGTCGGCCGCATCGGCGAAATCTCCATCATCGGTTTTGTCTTGCTGATGCTGGCCATCATCGGCGGCCAATATGTACAGGAACACGCCGTACTGGGCCCGATGTTCACCTTCACGGGCACGGAACTGACGTGGATGCTGATCGGCTACGGCTTCATCGCCTCGGTGCTGCCCGTGTGGCTGCTGCTGGCGCCGCGCGACTACCTGTCGACTTTCCTGAAAATCGGCACGATACTGGGCCTGGCCATCGGCATCATCGTCGTCGCGCCATACCTGAAAATGCCGGCCATGACCAAGTTCATCGACGGCTCCGGCCCGGTCTGGTCGGGCAATCTGTTCCCATTCCTCTTCATCACCATTGCCTGCGGCGCCGTCTCCGGCTTCCACGCGCTGATTTCCTCGGGTACCACGCCGAAGATGATTGAAAACGAAAGCCACGCCCGCTTCATCGGCTATGGCGCCATGCTGATGGAATCGTTCGTTGCCATCATGGCCCTGGTAGCCGCCTCGACCATCGAGCCAGGCATCTATTTCGCCATGAACAGCCCGGCCGCCCTGATCGGCACCACGGCCGAGTCCGCCGCACAGGCGATCTCGCAGTGGGGCTTCTATGTCACGCCGGAAATGCTGACGCAGACGGCCAAGGACGTTGGCGAGCACAGCATCATCTCGCGCGCGGGCGGCGCACCGACCCTGGCGGTCGGCATGGCGCAGATTCTCTCCGGCGCCATCGGCGGCAAGGCCATGATGGCTTTCTGGTACCACTTCGCGATCCTGTTCGAAGCGCTGTTCATCCTGACGGCCGTCGATGCGGGCACGCGTGCGGGCCGCTTCATGCTGCAAGACTTGCTGGGCAGCTTCGTGCCAGCGCTGAAACAGACAGAAAACGTCATCGCCAACCTGCTGGCCACGGGCCTGTGCGTGGCGGCCTGGGGTTACTTCCTGTACCAGGGCGTGGTCGATCCGCTGGGCGGCATCAACACCCTGTGGCCGCTGTTCGGCATCGCCAACCAGATGCTGGCAGCGATCGCGCTGATCCTCGGCACCTGCGTGCTGTTCAAGATGAAAAAAGGCCAGTATGCGTGGGTCACCATCACGCCGACCATCTGGCTGCTGCTGTGCACCCTGACGGCAGGCTGGCAAAAGATCTTCGACGCCAACCCGCGCGTGGGTTTCCTGGCGCACGCCAAGAAATACTCGGCGGCGCTCGATGAAGGCACCTTGCTGGCGCCGGCCAAGTCGGTGGCGCAGATGCAGCAGATCATCTTCAACGACTACCTGGACGCCGGCCTGGCCGCCTTCTTCGTCATCGTCGTGATCAGCGTGCTGTTCTTCGGCATCCGCACCGTCATGAAGGCGCGCGCCGACAGCAAGCCTAGCACCAAGGAAACGCCGTTCCAGGCCATGCCCACGGTGCAATGATGATCGATGAAATCATCAAGGCTGGACGGTATCTGGGGCAAAGCATGCGGCTCATGTGCGGCTTGCCCGAGTACGACACCTATGTAGCGCACCGGGAAGTGACCCATCCCGGCGAGCCGATGATGACGTATGAAGAGTTCTTCCGCGAACGCCAGGAAGCCCGCTATGGCGGCGCCGGCAAGCGTGGTGGGTGTTGTTAATACCGGGCCAGCACCGGGGTCATACCCGCCGGGTCTGACCCCAGCCTTTCATGGGTTTACCCCTATAAGCCCCAACAGCAAAAACTGAGGTCAGTCCCTGCGGGATCGACATTTGCCCCATTGGGGCACATGTCCCCGCCGGGTCTGCCCCCAATAGTTCCCCTCCCCTCTCCTCCCTTAGACCCACATCAATATCTGGGTGTGTCTTCGCGTCTATATTTTTCCAATAGGAATTAAATAACAGTCAAGGGATAGCCCGGAGAAGCGCCGCCACCATGTTCAATTTCCAACGCTCCAGCATCAGCCAGAAACTGACCATGATTTCGGTGCTGTCGTCGGGCTGCGCGCTGCTGCTGGTATTCGTGGCGTTCGCGCTGACGTCCGTGCTCAGCCACAAGAACGATGAAAGCAGGCAACTGCTATCGCTGGCGGGCGTGATCGGTGCGGCCAGCGCGGTGCCTTTGCTGGCGGGCAAGCCTGCCCAGGCACAGGCGGAGCAGGTGCTGGCATCGCTGGCCGCGCGCGACGAGATCGCCCAGGCGGCCCTGTTCGACCGGGGCGGGCGCCTGTTCGCCCTGTACCGCGCGCCGCAGCACGCGGACGGCGTGGCTACGCCGGAAGACATGGACCCGGCCTTGCTGGCCGATATGGCCGTGCAGCCCGTCACGCAAGGCGCGGGCACGACCCTGGCGCCCGCCATGCGTTTGTACCGTCCCGTCTACCGGCCAGGCGAGGCGCAACAGATCATCGGCGCCGTGCTGATCGAAGCGGACCTGAACCATATGTGGCGCGACATCGGCCGCCACGTCGGCGCCATCGGCGGCGCCACCGTGCTGTCCTTCCTGGTAGCCGTGTTCCTCGCGCGGCGTTTCAAGAGCGTGATCGCCGAACCGATCACCAAGCTGATTGATACGGCGCAAAAAGTGTCGAGCAGCCAGACCTACAGCCACCGCATCGCGCACCAGCGCAGCGACGAGCTGGGCGTGCTGATCGACAGTTTCAACGACATGCTGGCGCAGATCGACAGCCGCGACAGCACCCTGGCCAATTACCGCGACCAGCTCGAGCGCCAGGTGGGCGTGCGCACGGCGCAGTTGGAAAAGGCCAAGGACGCGGCCGAGGCGGCCAGCCAGGCGAAGAGCGCCTTCCTCGCCACCATGAGCCATGAAATCCGCACGCCCATGAATGGCGTGCTGGGCATGACGGAACTGCTGCTGGCCAGCCCTTTGAGCCCGCAGCAGCGCCACTACACGAGCATGGTGCAGCGCTCGGGGCAGAATTTGCTGGTGATCATCAACGACATCCTCGACTTTTCCAAGATCGAGGCGGGCAAGCTGAGCGTGGAATACATCCGCTTCAATTTCCGCGAATTGCTCGACGATATAGAACACGTGTTCGCGCCGCAGGCGGAAGCAAAAAACATCAGCCTGGAATTCGATATCGCCTATGACATTCCCATCGCCATCTGCGGCGACCCGAACCGTTTGCGCCAGATCATCGTCAATCTGCTGGGCAATGCCATCAAGTTCACGGAAACGGGCAAAGTCACCGTCAAAGTGGCCGTGTGCAGCGAAGATACGCCCAGCGTGGGCTTGCGCTTCGAGGTGCACGATACGGGCATCGGCGTATCAAACGAGGCGCAGAGCCGCATCTTCGAATCGTTCTCGCAGGCCGATGGCTCGACCACGCGCAAGCACGGCGGCACAGGCCTGGGACTGACGATCTCGAAACAGCTGGTGGAGCTGATGGGCGGCACTATCGGCGTTGATAATGCTTTAACGCAAGGATCGATCTTCTGGTTCGAAGTAAATTTCGATAAGCGGCGCGTCGACAGCGACGACCCGTCCTTCAACCTGAAAACCACGCGAGGGTTACGCGCCTTGATCGTCGACCACACACCCGCCACGCGCGCCGTACTGGAACGGCAGCTTGCCAGCTGGCACATCGTCAGCGACAGCGCCGGCACGGCCAGCGACTGCCTGGGCAAGCTGCGCGCAGCCGCGCAGGCGGGCACGCCGTATGCCGTGGCCCTGCTCGACATGGAATTGCCGCGCACCAGCGGGCTGGCCCTGGCCGCCAATATCAAGAGCGACCCGCTGCTGGCCGACCTCAAGCTTCTGCTGCTGAGCACGGAGCAGGCGGCGGCCGACCCCGTGCAGCGGCGCGAGGCGGGCGTGGCCTTCCAGCTGATCAAGCCGGCACGCGAATGCGACCTGTTGGACTGCATCGTCACGCCGCCGCGCGCCAGCGAGGGCATGCGCATCCATCCGCCACACACGGCGCGGCAGGTGGGCCGGCGCCAGCGCCGCCGCGTGCTGCTGGCCGAGGACAATCCCGTCAACGTGGAAGTGGCGCTGGCCATGCTCGACAGCCTGGGCCTGGACGTGGTGTGCGCGCGCAACGGCGAAGAAGCATTGCAAGCGGCGCAGGCCGAGGAGTTCGATTTGATACTGATGGACTGCCAGATGCCCGTGATGGATGGCTTTGCCGCCACAGCGGAAATCCGCCGCCATGAACAGCAGTGCGGCCACGCGCGCGTGCTGCCCATCGTTGCCATCACGGCCAATGCGCTGCAGGGCGACCGCGAAGCATGCCTGGCGGCCGGCATGGACGATTACCTGAGTAAACCTTTTACGCAGCAAGACCTGGGCCACACGATAGCGCGCTGGATCACCCTGCCGCGCGCGGCCACCGTGCACCACAGCGAGGCGCCGCCGGAGCCGCAAACGCGGCAGGAAGCGCCCCCCGAGGTGCAGCTGCCCGTGTCCGCCCCCCCGTCAGCGGGCCAGCCACTGAACCGGCAGGCGCTGGAAAACATCCGCGCCCTGTCGCGCGCCGATGGCGATGCGCTGCTCGAGCGGGTCATCCTCGCTTTTACCAGCGAGACGCCGCGCCAATTGATCGCCATGCGCGTAGCGATTGCCGGCACGGATGCGGAAGCGCTGCGCAAGGTGGCCCACAGTCTCAAGTCGGGCAGCGCCAACGTGGGCGCCGATGGCCTGGCGCAGCTATGCAAGGAAATGGAAAAACTGGGCCGCGCCGGCAGTACCGAGGGCGCGACTATCCTGCTGCAGCAGATGCAGCAAGCCTTCCTGGCCGTACGCGAATCGCTGAGCGCCATCCTCGTGAAGGAACACTGACATGACAGCACCCCTCCCTCCCTCACGCGGCCTGGTGCTGGTCGCCGACGACGATCCCGTGATGCGCCTGCTGATGCGGCAAATGCTCACGCAGGTGGGCCTGGACGTGATCGAGGCGGAGGACGGCGTGCAGGCCTTGGCCAGCTACAAGCACAGCGGGCCGGACCTGGTCATGCTCGACGTCGACATGCCGGCCCTGGACGGCTTTGCCGTATGCCGCGAAATCCGCCTCCAGGAAGTGGGCGGCACCGTGCCCATCATCATGGTCACCGGCGACGACGAGCTGGAAGCGGTCACGCATGCCTACGAGGTGGGCGCCACGGATTTCATTTCCAAGCCCATCAACTGGCCCATCCTGGGCCACCGCGCGCTGTACGTGCTGCGCGCCAGCGATGCCATCGCCCGCCTGCGCATCGCCGACGCGCACAACCGCGCCGTGCTGGCAGCCATCCCCGACACCTTCTTTCGCCTGAACCGCGAGGGCTTTTATCTCGACTATGAACAGGGGCACGACGCCAGCGCGGGCTTTTCCATCAGCGACTGCGTGGGCAGCCATATCGGCGACGTGCTGCCACCCGAAATCGCCGCGCGCCTGCTGGACAAGGCGCACGCCGTGCTGGCCACGCAGCACATCGGCTCGGTCGACTACACGCTCACGCACGACACCAGCACGCGCCATTTCGAAGCGCGCCTGGTGGCAACCGGGACCGACGAGGTACTGGGCCTGGTACGCGACATCAGCGAGCGCAAGCGCACGGAAGAGCAGATCCGCCGCCTCGCCTACTGCGACAGCCTGACGGGCATCCCCAACCGGCAAGCCTTCCTGGAAACCCTGGAACGCGAACTGGTGCGCTCCAAAGAGCACGACAAGAAATTCGCCGTGCTGTTCATGGACCTCGATGCCTTCAAGCGCATCAACGACACCCTGGGCCACGACGTGGGCGACCACCTGCTCAAGGTGGTGTCCGGGCGCCTGCGCGAAACCATACGCCCCAGCGACCTGGTGCTGCGCGCCGAACACGAGTTTGAAGCCACCTCCGGCGGTAACAACCTGGCGCGCCTGGGCGGCGACGAATTCACGATTTTGATTCCCGACCTGGAGCGGGTGGAAGATGCGCTCAACGTGGCGCACCGCGTCAAGGAGGCCATGCGGCGGCCCTTCATGATCGAGGGGCACGAGATTTTCGTCACGGCCAGCATCGGCATTTCGCTGTATCCGGAAGATGGCGAGGACTGCAATTCGCTATTGAAATATGCGGACACGGCCATGTACCACGCGAAGAACTGCGGCAAGAACAACGCCAAGCTGTACAGTTCATCGCTGACGATGGAAATCATGAGCCACGTCAAAATGGAAGTGGGGCTACGCAAGGCCTTGCAAAACAACGAGCTGTATTTGCTGTACCAGCCGCAGATCGACGTGCCCAGCACGCAGATCGTGGGCGTGGAAGCGCTGGTGCGCTGGCGCCATCCCGAACGGGGCATCATTTCTCCCACGGAATTCATCCCGCTGGCCGAAGAGACGGGGCTGATCGTGCCCATCGGCGAATGGGTGCTGCGCACGGCCTGCAACCAGGCCAAGGCGTGGCAAAGCGATGGCGGACGCGCCATCCGCATGGCCGTGAACCTGTCGGCGAAGCAATTCAAGGATGAAAACCTGATGCAGATCGTGCTCTCGGCCCTGGCCGACACGGGCCTGGACGCGCGCCTGCTGGAGCTGGAATTGACGGAGGGAACGTTGATGGACGATGCGCGCGCCACCATGGTGACCCTGGAGCAATTGCGCGGCATCGGCGTGTACCTGTCGATCGACGACTTCGGCACGGGCTATTCTTCAATGAATTACCTGAAACGCTTCGACGTGCGGGCCTTGAAGATCGACAAGAGTTTTATCGCCGGCTTGCCGCAGGATACGGAAAACGCTGCCATCACGCGCGCCATCATCGCCATGGCACATGGCTTGAAAATGGTGGTGGTAGCCGAGGGCGTGGAGACGGACGAGCAATTGCTGATGCTGGAAGAATACGGCTGCGACATGGCGCAAGGCTATTTCCTGGGCCACCCGTCGCCGCACGACACGATCACGGCCATGCTGGCCAGGCAGTCCGACCGGCTGGCCAGCCTGGAAACTAGAGCACTTCGAAGGCAAGGATTTGCGTGACTTGCTGCGGATTAAAATTATCGTCGGAAATCATCACCAGGCTGCGGCGGCCGCTTTCCAGGCGCGGGCCCCAGCTGATGCCTTCGATATTGTCGACTCTTTCAAGACCGATCTTTTCCAGGTCCAGCAGCAGTCGCTTGCGCGCCGGCACATAGGCCGCGCCCGCCAAGGCCGCGATGGACTGGATATCGGTGGCGCCATCCGTTTCCATCGCGTAGATGCGCACATGGTTCGTATACACGCCATCGGCGTATTCCACGCCGGCCCGCTCCACCACCAACAGTTGATGGTCATTCACGGCAAGGATTTCCGACACGCCATTATCCGCTTCGCGTCCCGGCGCGGGCCGTGACGCCACGGGCTCGATCGCATACGCGTACTGGCCCAGCACGGTGCCGGCGCGGTCCAGGCGCGTGATGCGCACCACAGAACCAATCTCGGGCGTGGCCAGCGGGCCATCCTGGTACAGGGCCGCTTCCATGCCCAGCCACAGGCTCTTGCCATCCGACGAGAAAGACAGTGCCTCGAAGCTCATGTTGTTGCGCGAGCCAATTTCTTCCTGCGAGACCTTGAACATCGCGGGCGTGGGCAAGGTGGCCAGGTAGTGGCCGCCGCTATCGGCGTGGCGCACAAACGGATGCAGACCCACCTTGCGGTTGCCTTCGCTGCCATACCACAGGCTGCCGTCCTGCGGATCGACGCGGATGGTCTCGATGTCGGGCACCTGGTCGCCACGATCGAGCCTGGCATGCGCCAGGTTCGGATAGCGGCTGCCGTCGGGCTGCGTGAAGAAATGCACGCTGCTCAGGCTCACGCGCGTAAACGCCTTGCTGTCGTAGGCCAAGGTGGCGCGGTAGAAACGGGCCGGGTTGATTGCCGAGCGGTCATCGCTTTCCATCACCCAGCTGTTGCTGGCCGCATCATAGTCGATGCCGGACAGGCCACCCACCGTGGTGCCTTCGAACGCGTGTTTGAGCGCGATGCGCTGTTCGCCGATCAGACGCAGGCCCGTGACCGGCGCGTCGTGGGGGAAGCTGGCGCAGGCGGAGAGGAGGATGGCGGAAGACGCAAGGACGAGCGCGGTGCGGAACAATGGAAGCATGATCGGTATCAAATAAGTCGGCAGGGCGTGGCTTACACCACGCCATCGGTCTTGAGCCGCGCGATGGCAGCGGCGTCATAGCCGAGCGACGCCAGCACTTCATCGTTATGCTGGCCCAGGGTCGGCCCCAGCCACTGGGTCTTGCCCGGCGTGGCGGACAGTTTCGGGCTGATGGCGGGCAATTTGACAGGCGTGCCGTCGGCGAAATGGTGTTGTTCGAACATATTGCGGGCGAGAAACTGCGGATCGCTCAGCATGTCGCGCACGGAGTAAATTTTTCCGGACGGCACGTCGGCCGCCTTCAGCACGGCCAGCGCGCTGTCGATCGTGTGCGTGGCGCACCAGGCGCCGATGGCGTCGTCGATTTCCTGCGTGCGCGCCACGCGGCCATCGTTGCGCGCCAGTTGCGGGTCACCCGCCATGTCGATGCGGCCCATGGCCAGCATCAAGCGCTTGAAGATGGCGTCGCCGTTGCCGGCAATCACGATGTTTTCGCCGTCGCCCGTGGTGTAGGTATTCGACGGTACGATGCCGGGGAGCGAGCCGCCCGTGCGCTCGCGCACCACGCCCGCCTGGTCGTATTCAGGCACCAGCGACTCCATCAGGTTGAACACGGATTCGTACAGGGCCACGTCGACCATCTGCCCTTCCCCGCCGTCCCGCCCACCGGTCACGTCGCGGTGGCGCAGCGCCATCATGGCGCCGATCACGCCATGCAGGGCCGCCACCGAGTCGCCGATGGACACGCCGACCCTGACGGGCGGGCGGTCGGCAAAGCCCGACACATAGCGCAAGCCGCCCATCGATTCTCCGATGGCGCCAAAGCCGGGCAAATCCTTCATCGGGCCCGTCTGGCCGAAACCGGACAGGCGCACCATGATGAGGGAGGGCTTGATCTGCTTGAGCTGCGCATAGCCGAGATCCCACTTTTCCAGCACGCCGGGGCGGTAGTTCTCGACGATGATGTCCGCTTCCAGGGCCAGCTGACGCGCGATGGCCCGGCCTTCCGGCGCTTTCAGGTTCAAGGTCAGACTTTTCTTGTTGCGCGCCTGCACCGACCACCACAGCGAGGTGCCATCTTTCAGCACGCGCCAGGTACGGATGGGGTCGCCACCATCGGGCGACTCGATCTTGATCACGTCGGCGCCGAATTCGGCCAGCATGCGGGCGCAGAACGGCCCCGCGATCAGGGTGCCCAGTTCCAGGACTTTGATGCCCGCCAAAGGACCAGCCGACGTTTTTTCTTGCATGATTCAGGTTGCCCTACGGTCGAGCATCGCGCGGGCAATCGTGCCCGCGTCGACGTATTCCAGTTCGCCGCCCACGGGCACGCCGCGGGCCAGACGGCTCACGCGCAAGCCCCGCGCCTTCAGCATTTCGCTGATGTAATGGGCCGTCGCTTCGCCTTCATTCGTAAAGTTGGTGGCCAGCACCACTTCACCGACCACGCCATCGTTGGCGCGGCCCAGCAGTTTCTCGAGGTGGATATCTTTCGGGCCGATGCCATCGAGCGGAGAGAGCCGCCCCATGAGGACGAAATACAGGCCCTTGTAGGTGAGCGTCTGCTCGATCATCAACTGGTCGGCAGGCGTTTCCACCACGCACAGCAAGCGCTTGTCGCGCTCTTCGTCGAGACAAGTCTCGCACACTTCGTGTTCGGTAAAGGTATTGCACAGGCCGCAGTGATGCACAGCATCGACGGCCTGGAACAGGGCGCGCGACAGCATGGCCGCGCCTTCCCTATCATGCTGCAACAAATGAAATGCCATCCGCTGCGCCGACTTGGGGCCGACGCCGGGCAGGCGCCGCAGCGCCTCGGTCAAAAATTCAAGCGACTTGGACATGCATCAACCCTGCCCCGTGCCATAGATCAAGCGCATGCGGTATGGCATCAGAATGGCATTTTGAAGCCGGCTGGCAAGTTCATGCCGCCGGTCAAGCCTGCCATTTTTTCCGCGGACGTCGCTTCCGCCTTGCGCACGGCGTCGTTGAAGGCGGCAGCCACCAGGTCTTCCAGCATGTCCTTGTCGTCGGCCAGCAGCGACGGGTCGATGGACACGCGCTTGACGTCGTTCTTGCACGTCATGACGATTTTCACGAGGCCGGCGCCGGACTGGCCTTCCACTTCCACCAGCGCCAGTTGTTCCTGGGCCTTTTTCATGTTGTCTTGCATTGCTTGCGCCTGCTTCATCAGGCCAGCCAGTTGATTTTTCATCATGAGAATGCTCCGTTCAATTCAGTTTGTGAGTGTGTTAATCATCAATGCAGGGTCGGCGCGGCGGAGCCGGCCGGTGCAGGGGTAATCGTTCCCGGCACGACAAAAGCGTCGAATGCATGCTTCATGTCGAGCACGAAGGGGTCGCTAGCGATGGTTTCTTCCGCTTGCAGCTGGCACGCCTCGCGGTGCGCCTGCGCTTCCGCGCTGGCCGTGTACCAGACGGCGCCCAGTTCCGTGTCGACCGCGACCTTGCGGCCGAAGCGTTCGGTCAGGGCGGCCGCCAGCTTTTCCACGTTGGCCGGACTGCGCCACGTGTCGATCGGTACGCGCAGGCGGAATGTGGTGCTGTGGCCGTCGTGCAGGCATTCGATCAGCTCGGCCTGCACGGCCAGCTGCTGGGCCACGCCGCGCAAGGGCAGCACGGCGGCGACGGCCGGCCAGTTGCCGTCCCAGTCCAGCTCCGGCACGGGCGTGATCACATACGGCCCGCTGGGCGCGGCTTGCTTGGCGGCACGCTGCGGCATGACGACGGCGGCTTGCTCGGTGCTCTGCGCGGCGGGTGCCGACACGGCAGCCGAAGCGCTGTCGTCGGAAAACTCGGTGACCCACGGCGGCAAGTCGTCGTCAGCTGGCGCCTGCTGTAGCGGCGGTGCCTGGCGGACCGGCGCCTCCATCACGGCCACGGGCGGCGCATCATCCCACGGTGCCGGCGCTTTCGCGGCGGCCGGTGGTGGTGGCGCTGCCTGGACGGGCGCTGCCGGTGCTGGCGTGGCTACGGCAGCAGCCGGTGCTGGCGCAGGTGCAGCTGGCTTGGGCGCCGACGATGGCGCCGATGGTGCGCTGCCCGGACGGCCTTTTGAAGCGGCGCGGGCCGCTTCCAACGCCGCATTGATGGCGGCGCGGGCGGAACTGATGGGGGCGCCCGATGCTGCAGGGGTTGCCGCAGCCGCAACCGGAACGGCGGCGGGCGGCGCCGCTGGTGCCGGCGCCGGGGCGGAAACGGGTGCTGGCGCCGGTGCGCGTGGCGGCGGCGCTTCACTGCGGGCCATGCTGGCGGCAGCGGCGGCTACGACGGCCGCTGGCGCCGCGGCGCCAGCCGTCACGGTCGCGTGGCTGGCCACGCTGTTCGTGGCAGCGCGGGCCGCCGGGACGGACGCCCCTGCCGCGGCGCGCGCGGCGGCGACAAAAGCGGGACGGTTGCCCGTTGCAGCGGCCGGTGCTGCCGCCGGCACGCCATCGGCGCCGCCTATGCCGGGCCGAAAGGCCAGCATGCGCAGCAAGGTCATGGTAAAGCCCGCGTATTCGTCGGGCGCCAAGCCCAGTTCATTGCGGCCATGGACGGCAATCTGGTAAAACAGCTGTACTTCTTCCGCGTCGAACGCGGCGGCCAAACGCACGATGTCTGCATACTCAGGCAAATCCTGCGGCAAGGCGGCCGGCACGGTTTGCGCCAGCGCAATGCGGTGCAACAAGGTGCCCAGATCCTGCAGCGCGCCGTTATACGACAGGCTGCGCGAGGCCATCTCGTCGGCCACGGCCAGGAGATCCGCGCCGTCCTGCTGCGCCAGCGCGTCGAGCAGGCGTACCAGGTAGGATTGGTCGAGCGCGCCCAGCATGCCTTGCACGGCGTCGAGTGTCACTGCGCCGGCCGCATACGCGATGGCCTGGTCCGTCAGCGACAGTGCATCGCGCATGGAACCGTGGGCACCCTGGGCCAGCAGGCGCAAGGCCGGCTGTTCGAAATCGATGCCTTCCTGCCCCAGGATATTGTCCAGGTGGCTGATGATGTGGCCGGGCGGCATCTGCTTGAGGTTGAACTGCAGGCAGCGCGACAGCACGGTGACGGGAATCTTTTGCGGGTCCGTCGTGGCCAGGATGAACTTGACGTGCTCGGGTGGCTCTTCCAGGGTTTTCAGCATGGAATTGAACGCGTGGTTCGTCAGCATGTGCACCTCATCGATCATATAGACCTTGAAGCGCGCATTGCTTGGCGCGTAGACCGCCTGTTCCAGCAGCTGTGCCATTTCATCGACGCCGCGGTTCGACGCCGCATCCATCTCTATATAGTCGACAAAGCGTCCCGCATCGATTGCCGTGCACGCCTCGCACACGCCGCACGGCTGGGCCGTGATGCCGCCCGTGCCATCGGGGCCGATGCAATTGAGCGATTTGGCCAGGATGCGCGACAGGGTCGTCTTGCCGACGCCGCGCGTGCCCGTGAACAGGTAGGCGTGATGCAATCGGCCGCTATGCAAGGCATGCGTGAGCGCGCGCACGACGTGCTCCTGGCCGACGAGCGTCTCGAAATTCTTGGGGCGGTATTTACGGGCGAGGACTTGATAGGACATGCTGAGATTTTACCATGCGATTTTGCGGGTGATCCTGCGCGGCGGGCGCAAGCCTCATGGCCGGGCCATTCACTATGGCAAACGCGGCAAAGCAGCAATTGTATAACATGGAGAGTGGCATTCTGGAAAATCAGGCAAGCATGCGGACCGGCAAAACACAGCACCGCAAAACAAAAAAGCCGCCAATGGCAGCTTGATTGATGATCCTGATAAAACATTCCCGAAGGAGGCGAGCCTGATCTGCGGCACTCATGGTTAATAGCCGTGGCTGCTTCGTTCCCGACCTGACCAGGTTAGCCATGCCACGATGCGCAGGGGCCCGCCAGGGACAATTATAACCGACCTGCGCAAGATTGGGGAAGTTGCTGCGCGACCATGCGAAAATCCGGGGTCAGACCCCCGGTCGCGTTGGCAATGACCTATTTGTTAGCGGTGTTGAGGGTCTGACCCCAGCCGCTCTACAAACCCAGCTCCTGCCAGATACCATCCACCTTGGCCTTCACTTCCGGCGTCATGGCTATCGTCGTGCCCCACTCGCGCGTCGTTTCGCCCGGCCATTTATTCGTCGCGTCGATGCCCATCTTGCTGCCCAGGCCGCTGACCGGCGAGGCGAAGTCCAGGTAATCGATGGGCGTGTTGTCGACCAGCGTCGTGTCGCGGATCGGGTCGACCCGCGTCGTGATGGCCCAGATGACTTCTTTCCAGTCGCGGATATTCACGTCTTCGTCGACCACCACGATGAACTTGGTATACATGAACTGGCGCAAGAAGCTCCACACGCCGAACATCACGCGCTTGGCGTGGCCCGCGTACTGTTTCTTGATCTGCACCACGGCCATGCGGTAGCTGCAGCCTTCGGGCGGCAGATAGAAATCCGTGATTTCGCTGAACTGCTTTTGCAGCAGCGGCACGAACACTTCGTTCAGGGCCAGGCCCAGCACGGCCGGCTCGTCGGGCGGTTTGCCTGTATACGTGGAGTGATAAATCGGGTTGCGGCGCATGGTGATGCGGTCGATGGTAAACACGGGGAAACTATCCTGCTCATTATAGTAACCGGTGTGGTCGCCATACGGCCCTTCCAGCGCGTGTTCATAGCCACTCGGATGGTTCTCGTCCGGGTAGATATGGCCTTCAAGCACGATTTCGGCCGACGCGGGCACGCGCAGCTCGCTGCCGATGGCTTTCACCAGTTCCGTGCGGCTGCCGCGCAGCAAGCCGGCGAACTGGTATTCGGACAGGCTGTCCGGCACCGGCGTGACGGCCCCTAATATAGTAGCGGGATCGGCGCCCAGCGCGACGGCGATCGGATACGGCTTGCCCTTGCTTTGAATTGCATGCTCGCGGAAGTCCAGCGCCCCGCCCCGGTGCGCCAGCCAGCGCATGATGACCTTGTTGCGCCCCAATACCTGCTGACGGTAAATGCCCAGGTTTTGCCGCTTCTTGTTCGGTCCCTTGGTGATCACCAGGCCCCAGGTGATCAGGGGGGCGATATCGCCGGGCCAGCAATGCTGGATGGGCAGGCGCGCCAGGTCGACGTCATTGCCTTCCCAGACGATTTCCTGGCACTTCGCGCCGCGCAATTCTTTTGGCGACATATCCCATACAGATTTCACCAGCGAGCCCAGGCCCAGCAAATCCTTGAAATCCTTCGGCGGTTCCGGTTCCTTCAGGCGCGCCAGCACATGGCCGATCTTGCGCAACTCGCTGACATCTTCCGCGCCCATGCCCAGCGCCACGCGGCGCGTGGTGCCGAACAGATTGCCCAGCACCGGCATGTCGTAGCCCGTCGGATGGTTGAACAGCAAGGCCGGTCCGCCTGCGCGCAAGGTGCGGTCGCAGACTTCCGTCATCTCCAAAATCGGTGAAATGGGGGTCGAAATGGGCTTAAGTTCACCCATTTGTTGCAGTTGAGAAATAAAATCTCGCAAATCTGAATATTTCATGTGTTTTTAATTTTTTTTGACGTCGGACGCCGTTGCTGAAGGATCTATGCCAAGTAATTGATTTTATTGGCTTTTGGCACAATGCAAGACAAAAAGTAAGACATAAAAGTAATAAAGAATCTATTCGTTAGTATTGACTTGATATAAAACGGCTTCTACAATTCGCCCAACTTGAAAGAGCACGCCGGCCCAGAGCTTGATTTTAGCGTTTCTCTTTCATTCACGGAGTCGGGGCTCCACATGACATTTTAAGGAGTGTTTTCAAAAGGCGTCTGCCTTACCCCCGGTAAAAGTTGTATTGCGACTGATCCAATACCAGCATGGGACCGATCAGCTCAAGCAAGCAATGACGGCGTTTCTCGCACGCATCCATACGCGGCGGAAACGATGATATTTCTGATGCACGGCATTGGCAGTACCCACAACACCGCGAGACTGCGGAGGGACTGCCTGTTGACGCGACATTTCGGGGAACTCTATGACTCATCGTAGCACTGAAGCAGCATTGCCTGCTTCAACCGTGGCTGGCCAGCCAGCGTTGGCGCGTTTGCGCGCCCGCGCACAAGCCATTTCGGCACGTGGCGTATTGACCACGGCGCAACACACACTGACAGTCTTCGGCATTTCCGCCCTGGCACTGATCGCCCTGCTGATGTTCCGCCCGGACCTGGGCAAGCAACTGACGCACAGCCTGTTCCCGCTGCCGATGGCAGAAGCGCAAGCCGTTGAAGCACCGGCCCTGTCGGCACTGATGGAAGCGCCTGCGTCCGTGCAAACGGCTGCCGCCAACAACGCACCGCTGAGCAAGGAAGAAAAAGCCTTGCTGGGCACGCAAAAGCAGCAGCAATGGGTCACCAACTGGCTCTCCAAGCGCTACCGCGTGGCCAACGATGCGACCAATATGCTGGTGTCGACGGCTTACCTGACGGCCCGCGAAATCAAGCTGGACCCGCTGCTGATCCTGGCCGTGATGGCCATCGAATCGGGCTTGAACCCGTTCGCGGAAAGCCCCGTGGGCGCGCAAGGCTTGATGCAAGTCATGTCAAAAGTGCACCATGAGCGTTTCCAGGAAATGGGTGGCGTGCAAGCAGCCCTCAATCCCGTGGCCAATATCCGTGTCGGCTCCCTGATCCTGAAAGACTACGTCACGCGTGGCGGTTCCGTTGAAGCGGGCTTGAAAACCTACGTGGGGGCCGCCAACTTCGCCACCGACTCGGGCTACGGCTCGCGCGTGCTGGCTGAATACCGCCGTCTGAAACAAGTGTCCGCCGGCCAGCGCGTGCCGACCACGACGCCGGTGATGGCCTCGAACACGCCAGCGCCAGCCAAGGCCCCGGCCACGGAAAGCGGCATCACCATCAAAGTATTACCTCACAACGAGATCGCCGGCCTGTGACCCTTTAAAAGCCCTCACAGGGGCATCCAAAAAGCGGCACCAAATAAAAAAGCCACCGCACGCAAGTGCCAGTGGCTTTTTCATTGCCCTGCAGCATCAGCCTCAGGAATTGCTCTGTATATTACTTGCGTTTGTTGGCGCCCACTTCTTCCTCGCGGAATTTCACTGCCAGTTTGTCGAGCACGCCGTTCACATACTTGTGGCCATCGATGCCGCCAAACGACTTGGCCAGCTCGACAGCTTCGTTGATGACGACGCGGTACGGGATTTCCATGTTGTTCTTCAGCTCGAATGCACCGATCAGCAAGATGCCATGTTCGATGGGCGACAGTTCAGCGATATTGCGGTCGATCAAGGGTGCCATGCTGTCGCGCAGCGCCAGCGAATCCTTGATGGCGCCGTACAGCAGCACCGTGAAATGATCGCCATCGGCCTTGTCGAAACCATGCGCAGCGCGAATATTGTTCACGACGGTGGTCGCGTCTTCATTGTTCAACAGCCACTGGTACAAGCCCTGCAGCGCAAACTCGCGCGCGCGGTGACGCGGCGTGCGGTTTTTGCTGGGATTGGCGAGCAAATTTTTCTCAGTCATGATTGTTACCTGTTCTTAAATACGTGTTGACTACAAATTCCGACGAGACAGCACGGCGCGCTTTTCAACGCGCCGCAGCCAACCGCGTGTCAGAACGTTCGAGAAAATGCTCAGAGCAAGGCGCGAGCCCGAAGACAGTACGAATGTACGGCGAGGGCTTGCAACGCAGCTATGGGCGTTTTATCGGACGTTCACTACACGGCTAGTCCTCCTCGGATTCTTGCAACTCTTCTAGCGCTTGCGCCAGATTAGCCATTTCCACTGCCACGCGTGCCGCTTCAGCTCCCTTGACCAGCATGCGCACTTCCGCCTGCTCGTCGTTTTCGGTCGTCAACACTGCGTTGGCGATCGGGATGCCGTAATCGAGACCGATGCGCGTGATGCCCGCGCCCGATTCGTTCGATACCAGCTCGAAGTGGTAGGTTTCACCGCGAATCACGGCGCCCAGTGCGATCAGGGCGTCGAATTGCTCGGTTTCTGCCATTTTTTGCAGAATCAGTGGGATTTCCAGGGCGCCCGGCACGGTCACGTGCAGGATATCTTCATCGGCCACGCCCAGCTTGCTCAACTCTTCCAGGCATGCCGACAGCAAGCCACCACCGACGATTTCATTGAATCGTGCCTGGACGATACCGACGCGCAAACCTTCGCCGGCAAAATTAGTTTCGTATGTTCCTACGGTCATCATATGCCTCTTTAATCTGGTGGTTCAGGGCGACATGCACATGCCGCCATCGTTTACTCTCACATCGACGTCGGGCCAGGATGGCACTGAAAACCGGTTACTTCCAGGTCGAAACCGGCCATCGACGGCATCTTGCGGGGGCTGGCCAGCAATTGCATCTTGCTCACACCCAGGTCGCGCAGGATTTGCGCGCCGATACCGTAGCTGCGCAAGTCCATGCTGGCGGCGCGGCCTTTCGGCTTGGCTTGCGGCGTGTCCAGCGCGGCGAACTGGGCAAACAGCTCGCCCGACGTTTCGCCACAGTTCAGCAAGACCATCACGCCCCGCTCGGACTGCTTGATGGCAGCCATCGAGGCGGCCACCGTCCACGAGTGGGTGGTCGCTTCGCTTTCCAGCACGTCCAGCAGAGAAACGGGCTGGTGCACGCGCACCAGCGCTTCCAGACCGGGCACCAGGTCGCCGTGCACGAGCGCCAGGTGGGCCGACGCGCTGGGCTTGTCGCGGAAGGCGATCAAACGGAATTCGCCATGCGCCGTGTGCAAGGTACGCTCGGCAACGCGCTCGACCAGGGACTCCGTCTGGCTGCGGTAATGGATCAGGTCGGCAATCGTGCCGATTTTCAAGCCATGTTGCTCGGCAAACACCAGCAAGTCCGGCAGGCGCGCCATGGTGCCGTCGTCCTTCATGATTTCGCAAATCACGGAAGCGGGCGTCAAGCCGGCCATGGCCGTCAAGTCGCAACCGGCTTCCGTATGGCCTGCGCGCATCAGCACGCCACCTTTTTGCGCTTTCAGGGGGAAGATATGGCCGGGCTGGACGATATCGCTGGGCTGCGTGCCCTTGGCCACGGCCACCTGGATGGTCTTGGCGCGGTCGGCGGCGGAAATGCCCGTGGTCACGCCTTCGGCCGCCTCGATCGAGACGGTAAAGTTCGTGCCGTAGGCGGTGCCGTTGCGCGAGGTCATCATCGACAGGCTCAGCTCGTCGCAACGCTCTTCCGTCAGGGTCAGGCAGACCAGGCCACGCGCATGCGTGATCATGAAATTGATGGCTTCAGGCGTCACGAAATCGGCGGCAAGCACCAGATCGCCTTCATTTTCCCGGTCTTCTTCATCGACCAGTATCACCATGCGGCCGGCGCGCAATTCAGCGACGATCTCTTCGGTGCTTGAAATTGACATTATTCATCCTCTTATGACGCCTGGCAAAACCTGCTGCGCGTCGGTATAGGCGGCCTGCGATGCTCACCGTACCTTCGTACGGTTGCGCTTCTCAGCCACCTCTCCCTTCCGCTCGCGACGGTTTTGCCGGGCGTTGTTAATGTAACTAAAAACTGAACCTGAACCTGAAACATCAAGCGCGAAAATTCCGCGGATTTCCGGGAATTTTCTTATAACCTGCTATTTTAAAGGATTTAGCGCTTGCAGACCTGAAATAAGACAGCTTTGCGGCACGGATGCCGCAGCTTGTCCGGCAAAGCGCCCATTGCCCGATCCAGCGCATACGGAGGCGGCAAGACGCGCGCCGCCGGCCTTGCGAAGAGCATAAGATCAGACGGTCACCGCCACGGCGCTGACACCCCACTCGCAACGACACCCCACACAGGAGCGGCAACATGAAAACCAATGGATCAGCCATCTGGTCAGGCGGCATCAAGGACGGCAAGGGCACCATCAGCACGCGCAGCGGCGCCCTGCAGGAAAATCCCTACGGCTTTGCCAGCCGCTTCGAAGGCAAGCCCGGCACCAATCCCGAAGAATTGATCGGCGCCGCCCACGCGGGCTGCTTCACCATGGCCCTGTCGCTGATCCTCGGCGAAGCGGGCCTGACGGCGGAAAAGATGGAAACGACGGCCGAAGTGACCCTCGACAAGGTGGACGACGGTTTTGCCATCACGGCCGTCCACCTGATCCTGAAAGCAAAGATACCGGGCGCCGACCAGGCCAGATTCGAGGAATTGACGGGCAAGGCCAAAGCCGGCTGCCCCGTGTCGAAGCTGCTTAAGGCCAACATTACCCTGGACGCTACCCTGCTGCCCTAGATTTTCGTCACGGGCTTGACGGGTTCCACGGCGGCGACGGGCGCCACCAACGGCAGGCGCGAATCGCTGGCCGGCAATGGGCGGTTCATCAAGCCGGGATTCAGGGCTGCATTGTTCAGGTTATACGCGGCGATGGCCGCGGCCACGGATGGGTCTTGCGCTGATGGCGGCGGCACAGCCATGCCCGCGTTTTGCGCGGCCAGCGCTTGCGCCTGCACATTTTGCTGGGCCAACTGGGCTTGCGCCGTCGCCAGGCCCGCATCCACTTGCCCCTGCGCTGCGCGCGCCAGCGACTGCGCCCGGTCGTTCGCCGCCTGGGCCGCCATTTGCGCGTCGCTGGCGGCCAGCTGCGTCCGCGCCGCATCGTCCGCTGCCGCTTGCGCCTGCTGCTGCAAGCCCTGCTGCTGCACCTGCCCCTGGCGCAGCTCGTCCACCCGCGCAGCTTCCTGCTGCTGCGCCTGCTGATCGGTATTGATGCGCTCGCTGTCCATGCGTTCGGCGTCCAGGCGCTGGGCATCGACGCGCTGGTTGTCGGTGCGCTGCGTCTGCAGCAATTGCGTGGCATCGGTGCCTGCTTGCGCCGGCGGCTGGGGCCGCAACTCCTGCAAGTCCAGGTTCAGTTCTTCCGCTTCCAGTTGCTGCTGCAGTTCCAGCTGCCGCTGCGCAATGGCGGCCGTCTGCGGCGGCGCGGCCTGCGTGGCGCTGGCCGGCAATGCTACGCCCGTCAAGTCCGCTTCGACAACGGCGGCCTGCGGCGCACCCTGCTGCTGGACCAGCACGGCGCCCACCTGCGCCAGCACGTCCGTTCCCTGTTGCAAGGCATCCAGGGTAGCATTGCTGTCGGCCGCATATGCGGCCTGCAAAGTTGCCGGATCGACCTCTTCATTGCGCAAATCGATGCCGATGCGCGCCAGGCCCGCCTGGGTCAGCAAATTGCCGTCTTGCGCCAGCGCAGCCACGGCATCCGTCGTGCCATCGCCCGACAACAAATCGTAGCGCTGCGCCAGGCTGCCCGGCGTGTCGCCGGCCATCGCCAGCTGGCTGGCATCGATGCCGCTCGTTTGCAGCTGGGCGAACGATTCCGTCAGTTGCCGCGCCAGCGCCAGCAAGTCGTCATTGACATTCACGGGGGTATTTGCCGCCCTGGCCTCTTCCGTGGCGCCCTGCAAGGCCAGCAGTTGCCGGCGCGACAAGGCCACGCCGGAGAGGAACTGGCCCAACGGGGAAATATCGACCTGGGTCGAGGACAGCATGGCAAGGGCCGCCGCCGCGCTGGACGAGGGCAAGGGCAGCGCCGGCGCCAGAGGCGCCGTTGCGCCCAAGCCGGGCGTGGCCGGTATGACATTGGGCACGGTTGCGCGCGAAATCGGGTCCATGGCTAGCCTCCACTGCGGAAAGCTTCATAGTATGCGCGTCTGATAGAAAAGCAACACACGCTTGGCAAGGCGGAGGCGGTGTTGCTACGTTTAGTGCTGTGTTCTTATATCAGGCGGCAGCCTTGTCCAGCGACAGCATGCGCTCGACATAGCGGGCGATGAGGTCGATTTCCAGGTTGACCTTGCCATCGACCGTCAAGTGTTTCAGGGTCGTCATGGCGATCGTGTGCGGAATCAGGTTGATCGAGAAGCGGCAGCCGTTGACGGCACCCGCGCCCAGGTCTTCCACGCGGTTGACGGTCAGCGACACGCCGTTGACAACGACGGAACCCTTGAAGGCCAGGTATTTCGCCAGTTCGTGCGGCGCTTCGATGACCAGTTCCCACGATTCGCCCACGGCTTCAAACTTGCGCACGATGCCCAGGCCGTCGACGTGGCCAGACACCAGGTGGCCGCCCAGGCGCTCGGCCAGGGTCAGGGCTTTTTCCAGGTTCACTTCCGTGGCGGTATCGAGGCCCACGGTGCAATTGAGGCTTTCGCGCGAGACATCGACGGCAAAGCCCGTGTCCGACTTTTCCACCACCGTCATGCAAGCGCCATTGATGGCAATCGAATCGCCCAGGGCCACGTCGGCCAGCGGCAAGCCGCCCGCGTGGATGGTCAGGCGCACGCCTGCATCGAGGCCGCCGTCGAGTGCTTGCACGGTTTCAATCTTGCCGATGGCGGCAACAATTCCTGTAAACATGAACTAACCCTATAAAAAGTGTG
Organism: Janthinobacterium kochi; assembly: GCF_051380715.1. Lineage (NCBI taxonomy): Bacteria > Pseudomonadati > Pseudomonadota > Betaproteobacteria > Burkholderiales > Oxalobacteraceae > Janthinobacterium > Janthinobacterium kochi. Next base: position 88,877 of record NZ_JBNYXO010000015.1, on the reverse strand, counting down.
AAAGTATTAATTACGCTGGGCGAATCTTGCAAGGATACGCACATCTTCGCCCACTTGCTGAACCTGGTGAAATTGCAAGGTGCGCTGCTGTTTGAGATCCGTCAAGGCGGGCAAGGCAAACATGCCTTGCGCATCGCCCAGCAAGGTGGGCGCCAGATAGACCAGCAGCTCGTCGACGCAGCCTTCGCGGATCAGCGAACCGTTCAGCCTGGAGCCGGCCTCGACGTGGACTTCATTGATGTGCCGGCGGCCCAGTTCCAGCATCAGCGCGGCCAGGTCGACCTTGCCGGCCGCGTTCGGCAACAGGATGACTTCCGCGCCCAGGGCGCGCAGCTGCGCTTCCTTTTCCGGATTGGCAACGGCCGCCACGATCCACGTGCCACCGCCAGCAAGGATGCGCGCGTCTAGGCTGATGTCGAGCCGGCTGTCGATGACGATGCGGCGCGGCTGGCGCGGCGTCTCGACGGCGCGCACGTTCAATTGCGGATCGTCCGCCTTGACCGTGCCGATGCCCGTCAGGATGGCGCAGGCGCGGGCGCGCCAGGCATGGCCGTCGGCGCGCGCTGCCGGCCCCGTGATCCACTGGCTCTGGCCATTGTGCAAGGCCGTCATGCCGTCCAGGCTGGCTGCCGTTTTCATGCGTACCCACGGCTTGCCGCGCTGCATGCGCGAGAAAAAGCCGATATTCATTTCATATGCCTCGTCGACCAGCACGCCCGTGGTGACGGCGATGCCGGCCGCTTGCAGCTTGGCCAGTCCCTGCCCCGCCACCAGCGGATTCGGGTCCGTCATGGCGGCCACGACGCGCCCCAGCCCCGCGCGCACGAGCGCATCGGAACAGGGCGGCGTGCGGCCATGGTGGTTGCACGGTTCCAGGGTGACGTACGCCGTGGCGCCGCGCACGTCGTTGCCGCGCGCCGCCGCATTCGCCAGCGCTTGCACCTCGGCATGATCCTGCCCTGCCGCCTGCGTCACGCCGGCGCCGATCACCTGGCCATCCTTGACGATCACGCAGCCGATGCGGGGATTAGGCGAGGTCGTGTATAAACCGCGCGCCGCCCATTCCAGCGCCAGGCGCATGCCATCGATATCGTTGAGTATTTCCACGGGCTTCTTTGATAGTGAGTGATAGGTGAGTCGGGTTACGAACTGTCGGCCACGCCGCTGCAATTGGTCGCTTGCTGCTGCGGGTCGCACACGCGCACCCGGCCCAGCATATTGATTTTAATATGACGCACCTGCTTTCCCAAAGTCAGCGACAAGGTGCCCCAGCGCGCCGCCAGGCTATTGCTCGCGCTGCAACTGCGTCCTGCGCCATTGTAGGCGATATAAAACGGCGCCGTGGCCGAGGAAAACGCGAACTGGACCGTGATGCCCGCCGGCAGCGGCCCCTGGCGGAACAGCAATTCGTCGCCGTCGTCGAACGCCAGGCTGGCATTGCGGTCGATGAATATCAGCCAGCCCGTGCGCCAGTCCGTGCCGCCAAGCCCGGCCGGCATCAGCAGCACGCGCTGGCCGCGCGCCATCGCCTGCGCCCGCGTCAATTCGATGGCCGAGAACAAGTCCGTGGCCGCCGCGCGCAGCTGCTGGCGCGCCAGCACCTGCTGCAAGCCGGGCATGGCGGCGGCCGCCAACAGCGCGGCAATCGCCAGCACGGCCAGCAATTCGAGCAGGGTGTGCCCTGTCCGGCGCGGGTGCTTGCGCGTGCTCATGGCCTGGCTTAGGGCCAGCAATGGCTGGCCGGACCGCTGCTGCCGCGCTGGCCCGTGCTGCTCAAGGACAGAATGCCGCAATCGGCATCCTGGAACTGCGCATCGACCTTGGACGTGCCCGGCATGGCCCGCAACAGCACGCATTGCCCGATCGTCATGCCGGGACAGGCAAGCGCCTCGATTTCATATGCGCTGCCGGCCGCGCTGGCAGCCGGCCCGTCGCCGGACCACCACGAAAATGGCGGCGCTGGCGAGGCCGAGGAAAACGCCAGATAGTGATTGTTTTGCGAATAATAACGCTCCTGCTGCTGCATCAACCGCAGCAGGGCCGCCTGTCCCTGCACCCGCTTGGCGCGCACGACATGCCCGTGATAAGCGGGCACGGCCAGCGCCAGCAGCAGGCTCATGATCGCCAGCGCGGACAGCAGTTCGATCAGGCTGAAGCCCAGGGCGACGGCAGGGGCGCCGCCGTTTGCAGCAGGCCCCTTCCGCCATGCCAGCACGCCCATGCGACCTCCCCTTTTTTCAAAAAGCGCCAGCCGATGCGATGCGCCGGCCTTTGCATCTTTAACTTTCAGCACGCCAACCATGCCCCGCCTATTTTTTCTTGGCCGCCTCGTGCAATTCGCGCCAGTTCGCCACTTCGCGCCAGCTGAGGCGCCGCGCTGGCAGCGGTGCGCTGACGACCTTGAGCGCCTGGAGTACTCCGCTGTCCGCACCGGGCAAGCCCGGTTGCAGCACGGCCAGCTCCGTGCGCCCCTCGGCCCGCCCTGCCGCTGTCGCGGCGCCCACCGTGCTGTTCAATTCCAGCGCCAGCGGCGGGGCGCGCGCCAGGCCATCGAACAAGCGCCCGGTCTGCTCGCCCGCCTGCACGACACCGGCGCCATCGGCGGCAAAGCCGCTCAGCACATCGAGCACGTACAGGCGCGTGGCGGGCTTGGCGCAAGGATCGCGTCCGGGCAGGACGGTATTGAACAGCACCTTGCCGGCGGCCAATACGGGACTGCTGATGCTGCGTTCGCCCGTCTGTGCGGTATGGAGAAAATCGAGGTACCAGCCGCGCATGGCCTCGCTGCCCGTATAGCGCAGCTCCGCGCCATCGACGCGCACGCCGGCCGCCGCCTCGCCCAGGCTGCGCGGCTCCAGGTCGGCCCGGCTGCGCGTGGGGGATGTTTCCCGCAAATCATCGTGCACGGCATAAAACGACTGTGACAGAAAGGCGGAAGGCCAGGTATCGGCCGCTTCGAGCAGCTTGCCCGTGCCGAACAGCAGCACGTAGCCGCCACCGGGCGCGTACGCCACGTTCAGCTGCTGCGTCACGGGCTGGCGCCTGCCCTGCGCATCGCGCGCGACAAAGACGAGCTTGCGCCCCTGGCCCTCCTTCCACGGCGGCCCGCCAGCCATGTCGAGACGCCAGATATTACCCTGCAAATCGCCCGCATACATATACGCCAGCGCACCGTCGCCGCCCGGCACCACGGCGGGCGGGCCCAGCACGTGGGAGATGGCATCGGCGCCCGCATCATGGCCGCCATCGCCGCCGCTGGCCACGGGCACCTTGAGCCGGAAGTAATTACTTCCCAACAGCCAGGGCGTGCCGGGCGCCTTGTCCAGCGCCAGCAAGAAGATGGCGGCCGCCGACGCGGGCGCCGTCGTGTCTTTACCATCGTTCACATGGTTGTTGTAGCCACTGGCGACGATGGCAAAATCGCGATAGGCCGGCGCGCCCTTTTTGCCGCCCATGTTGATGCGGGCAAAGGATGGCGGCGCGCGCACGTTGCCGATCAGCCTGTCGTCGCGGTCCGTGAATTCCCACAGCGCCCCGTCTTGCGCGAAGCGCGCCGGGTCGGTGATGTCGAGCGCAAACACGCCTTGTGCCCCACCGCCCATGCCCGACACCAGCACCGTCTTCCAGCGCCCCAGCGCCAGCACTTCCGCCGTGGCCGCCGCGCCGTCGAGAAGCGGGCCGGGGCTGTAGTGAGTGCTCGCAGCGGCTGGCGCTGCGTGCAGCAACGCTTGCGGCAGATAGGCAAACACTTCGCTACCCGTGCGCGCATCGAACGCATGCAGCAAACCATCGTTGGCGCCCAGATACAACATTTTCCGGCGCTGCAGCAACACCTTGCGGTGCAAGCCATAACCGGCGCCCGGCAAGCCCAGCCCCGGCGCGCCCACGTACAGCAGATTGCCGTACGGCGCGGCGCCCAGGTTACCCGAGCGCCGGCGCAGGAAGCCGCCTGGCTGGCCCACCTCGTCCGTGCGCTGGCCCAGCAGATACGCCAGGCGCGCCGCCCCTTGTCCATCGCCGCCGTCGAAGGCGCCGCGCTGTTCCGCATCGAGCCGCTTCCAGGCCAGCGGCATCAGGCTGCCCTTGGCGTCGAGCGTGTAGACGGGACGCAAGGCCATGGACGCTCCATCTGGCACGAGCTTATCCTGGCCGCCGGCGCGCCACCATGGCTTGCCAGGAAGCAGTGCGCCATCGGCGCCCACGGCAAACACCGTACGCGACAAGGTCATGCCGCCATCGGCCAGGCGCATCCGCGTCTGGAACCAGTAGGCCTCTTCCGTGCCGCTGGCCAACGCCATCAGGGCCGGCCCGGCGAGCGTCGCCGGCAAGGTAGCGTTGTCGGCGGCCGCAAAAGCTGCGCGCAATCCCGCGATCAGGGCGGCGGGGTCGCTGCCGGGCAGGTAATGGCCAGGCCAGCGGCCGTCGAGGCTCCATTCCTCCAGCGCGCTGCCCGCCGCGCTCTTGTAGGGGTTGGCGTCGCCGTTCGCATCGAGAAAGCCGCCATATTTGGCCGCCAGCAACAAGGGCGTAGTGACGGGCGTGGCGCCGGGCTCGCTGGCCGGATCACCGTGGAGCAAGTCGCCCGCATAGTGCTCGACCCTTGCAACGCCGTCGTTCTTGGCGCCGGGACGCAGCGCCTGCACATGCGACCAGTAGGCCAGGCCCGCCGCATGGTAGCTGGCGCCGCCCGCCCCGTCGGCCAGCAATTCCAGCGTCGCCAGTTCGGGCCGTGGCGCGGGGTTGCCCTGCGCACCGCCGCTTTCCAGGCTGCCCACCGCATGCGTCCAGGCCATCGCATCGAACGGCGGCGACACAAAGCCATCGGCGGCGCGTGCGCGGTCGCCATTTGACGCGGGCGTCGCCGGGACATTGCCGGGCACGTAGCGGTCGACCGCCATGCCCGCGTCGCCCAGGCTGACGACGATGTGACGCTGGCAGCTGGCCGTTTGCGGGTCGCTCCACGCAACCACCACCGGCAAGCCGTCGTCAATGGCGGGCGGGGCCGTGGTGGGCGGCACCACTGCGCTCGCTTGCCGTCCCTGCAGGTAACGCAGCGATTCGTACAGCAATTCGGCCGTTGGCGCCGCGCTGGCGTACCTGCCGGGATGCCCGGCGTTGCCGCGGCCCAGGCCGTTGATGTAAGCGGTCACCCCGCCGCCAGTGCCCGCCGCCTGGGCCACAGCTGGCGCCACATATACGCCAGTGGCGGGATTCCACTCGGCGTCGGCATTGTCTTGCGGCATATAGTCGGGCGCGGCCCAGCGCTGCCTGCCCACGTGGGCCAGCGGCGCGCGCAGTACGCCGCCATACACGGGGCTTGCGCTGGCGGGCATGCCATTCAAGTGAGCAAACACGCCCACGCGCACCCTGCCGCCATGGCGCTGCACGGCGCCCACCGGCTTGTAGTTCTTGCCATACGCTAGGCACAAGTCGTCGCGCAGCGGTCCCTCATCGGCGTCACACACGCGCACGCGCGCGAGGAACACGCCGTACGTGGCAGCGGCGCCGGGAGCGTCGCAACTGCCGCCCGCAGGCTGGCTGACATTGGCATCGCCGAACAGCAGGCGGTTACGGCAGGACACGATGGCCAGTTGCGCCAGCGCAAACGGCGTCGCCGCCGCCACGCCTGCCTGCAAGACCTTGCGCGGGAAAAAGACGGGGTGGCCAAAGAAGTCGATGGGGCTGTCCGCATCGGGCAGCCAGGCGCGCTGCAGCACCGTCTTGCGCACTTCGTCGATGACGCGGTCGCCGCCCGTCAGGGCATAGCGCACGATGTCGAGCATGCTGGTGCTGGCCCAGTTGAGAAAGTTGCCGCTAAAACTATCGCCGCCGCAGCCGTGCAGCGCATCGGCCGGTTTCAGCACGGAGAAGTAAGCGGTCGCTACGCGCAAGTCCGGCAGCATGACGCCATCCTTGCCGCGGTACGGATAGCTGTAGCACATACGCGCATGAAAGTAGCCGAGGTACTCGCGCTGCGGCGCATAGTCGCCGCCATGTGCGGCAGCGGCTGCCGCATGCGTGAGGGACAGGTTGAGCAGCAGATTCGGCGGCACGCGGGCACCGTGCAAGCCCGCATCGGCCCGCGCCAGCGCCACGGGAGGTGCGGCCGCGACGGCAGCGCCGCAATCCAGGCAAACCAAGCCGATCAGCAGCAGCCAGACAGCCCGCAAAGCGGACAGCAAAGCAAACGACAAGGCCCTCATGGCCCCGCTCCAGCCGCCTGCTTGCGATAATAACTTTGCAGCACGACTTGCGTGCTTTCCTGCGCGCCAAAACCCATGGCCGTGATGCGGTATATATAACTTTCCGTGGCCAGGCCGCCAGCCACTGCCGTAGCCTGCGCGCCGGGTGGGTGAAATGGCAGCAATTCGATCAGATAGCGGGGCCGGCGCGACGGCAGAAAACCCTGCCCCGTCTGCATGACGGCGCCCGTAAACTGGCCGTATGGAACCGCGCGGCTGCTCCCTTCGGCGCCATCGAGGTCCATGCTCAGCCAGAGGGCCGGCGCATCCGGGGCTGCGGGCAGGCACAAGCCCAGTGCGCCTCCCTCGCCGCAGTCGTGCGCGAACCCTGCCGCACTGCCCGGTGCGAAGAGGCTGCTGCGTCCGGGCGCGCCGGGCAAGCCTTCGATATCGTTCTGCGCATCCACCAATGCCTCCTCCGCCGCCTGAAACGCGATTTGCCGGTCGCGCTCGCCGCGTGCCGCCTTTTCGCCCTGCAAGGCCATCTGCGCTGCCGATATGCCCAGCAGCAAGATGATCACCAGCAGGCACAGCACATATACGAGGGTGGCGCCACGCCGCCGCGCGCCAAGAGCACAGCAGCTTGGGCAACAGCGGGTACCCGCGCCAGCCATCGTGGCGCCGCCCTAGACCGGCCCGTTGCGCAGCATGATGCTCGTCTGCACCAGTTGCCGCAGGCGCGAGCGCGTTGCGGCGGGCAAGGACGCGCGCGCGATGCGCACACCTGTGTCGCCGGCGCCGTGCGCCTCGGCATATGCCTTGCCGAACAAGTCGAACTGCGCTGGCCCCAGTTCCGCCATCTTGTCCAGCTGGCCCGCCTCGCCATGCAACAGCAGCGCCACGCGCACGCTGGCCACGCGCTTCCAGTGCGTGCGCCGGTGAAAATCGCGCTGGCGCGCGGCCGCATCCGCGCCCGCCAGCACCAGCGCCGCATCGTAAGCGTCGAGCGCGCTGGCGTTGACATAGCGGTTCGCCACGCCGTCGGGCGGCATATCCGTGTCGAGGCCATACAGCACCTGAAAGCTGTCAACGCCGCGGATGATGGCGTCCGCGCCCCAGCCGTTCGCGCCACGGTATTTGCAGCGCAACTCGCCCTCGCCATCGGCGCCCTGCGCCACGTAGAAAATGCTCCAGCCCCGCTGCACCTCCGTTTGCGCGGCGCCCACGCCGAAGCCGGCGCAGTTGAGCACGGAACCGTCGCCGCCCTCCTCCTTGCCGGCGCCGTAATAGCGCAAGGCCAGCACGTCGCTGCCATGCAGGGCCACGGGCAGCGCGCCGCTGATGCCCTCGCTGTTCTTGCCCAGGCTATGCGCGTCGAGCCCGGCGATATTCGCGCTGTCGTGCGCAGCATGGGCGACGGGCGCGGCGCTGCTGTCCCAATTCACATACGCCGTCTGGCGCACGGCGCGGGCGATGGTGTCGAGCGCATAGCGGCCGTTGTCGTCCAGGCGCGCGCTGGCGAACTGGTCGCCATAACTGCCGCTGGCAGCCAGCAGCACGCTACTGGCTGCCAGCATCAGCAGCGCGCCCAGCGACAGGGCCACCAGCAATTCGACCAGGCTCATGCCGCGATGACGGCGCCAGCGGGCGTGCATGCCGTTCATGCGCCGCCTCCGTCCAGCTGGAATGCCAGCCTGGGCAGCGACTCGTTTGCCGCATTCACGGCGGGCGAGCCATCGGGCACGCGGGCGCGCCAGCCCAGCTTGATGACGATGGGCGCGCCCTTGCCGCCGCTGCATGCCCAATGCAAGCCCTGGGCGGCGGCATCCCATGCAGGCGCGTCGCGGCAGATACGCAGGCGCGCGCCGGGCAAGGCCGATTGCAGCTGCCGCTTCCATTCAGCGATGTCGAATTGCGCCAGCTCGGCCGCGCTGCAGGCGGCAGCGCCGAAACAGTCGGGCGCGCCGCCGCCAGGCTCAGCGCCGTCCGCCGCCGCGTAGGCCACGTTCAGGTAGGGATTGCCCGCATCGGGACCATGCATGAGTACGCTGTTCGCGCGCATGCGTTCGGCCATGCCAGCGGCCAGTTGCACGCCCGCCGACAACAGTGCCGACTCATGGCGTGCGCGCAGGGAGTGCAGTTGCAGGATGCTGGCGCCGAGCAAGCCCAGCGCCAACAACAGCAGCGATACCAGCACCTCGACGAGGCTGCTGCCATCCATGGGACCACGCGTACCGCTATGCATGAGCTTCTCCTGCTGACAGAATGAAACCCGGACTGGAGCCGCGCGGATGCACGGCCCAGCTACACGATAGACGCGCGCAAAAGCGCAGGCATGAGGCAGCGCAAACGTCGCCGAGAAAAGGAGAAAAAGAAGAAGAAAAGAGCGCCTGAATTGATCAGGCGACTTGCCAGGCGAACGCTGGCGTGGTGGGAGTGGGACTGTTCATCATCCCCGCCTGCGGCAAGGGATGGCGCAAGCGCGTCAGGGCTTGCTGCGCGCCTGCCCCACTTCGGCAATCGCATCCTGGAACTCGGCCAGGTCTTCGAAATTCTTGTAGACGGAAGCAAAGCGGATGTAGGCGATCTTGTCGAGGCGTTTGAGTTCCTGCATGACGAGTTCGCCGATATAGCCGGAATCGACTTCGCGCAAGCCGCTGGTCAGCAGTTTTTCCTGGATCGACGCGATGGCCGTATCCACGGAGGCGGCCGCGACGGGACGCTTGCGCAAGGCCAGCATCAAACTGCCGCGCAACTTATCCGCAGCGAACTCCGTCCGGCTGCCATTCTTTTTGACGACGGCAGGCATGATAAGTTCAATGCGTTCGTAGGTAGTAAAACGCTTGTCGCATTTGCCGCAGCGGCGGCGGCGCCGAATGGCATCCCCTTCCTCCGATACGCGCGTATCGAGAACCTGGGTATCGCCGTGCTGGCAAAATGGACATTTCATGAGCTGGCTACAACTTTATAGTAATAATGAGGGAAATCGCCGCCCTTGTACAAAGGGCGCCCGAATCACTCCGGGCGCCCTTGGGCACGAAGGAATGTGTCAGACAGAATCTTACTCTGTATGACACATTCTGGACAAATAATTATGCGTACACCGGATGCGCGTCGGCCAGCACTTTCACGGCCGCTTTCACGCGCTCGATGGTGGCGGCGTCATGCGGATTGTCCAGCACGTCGGCGATCAGGTTGCCCACCTCTTCTGCTTGCGCTTCCTTGAAACCGCGCGTCGTCATCGCCGGGCTGCCCAGGCGGATGCCCGAGGTGACGAAGGGTTTTTGCGGGTCGTTGGGGATGCCGTTCTTGTTGCAGGTGATGTGCGCGGAACCGAGGATGGCTTCGGCTTCTTTACCCGTCAGGTTCTTGGCGCGCAGGTCGACCAGCATGACGTGCGATTCGGTGCCGCCGGAAACGATGCGCAGGCCGCGCTTGATCAGGGTTTTCGCCAGCACGTCGGCGTTCTTGACCACTTGCTTCTGGTATTCGACGAATTCAGGGCTCAGCGCTTCCTTGAAGGCGACGGCCTTGCCGGCGATCACGTGCATCAGCGGGCCACCCTGGATACCAGGGAAAATGGCCGAGTTGATGGCTTTTTCGTGTTCGGCCTTCATCAGGATGATGCCGCCGCGCGGGCCGCGCAACGATTTGTGCGTGGTCGAGGTGACGAAGTCGGCGAATGGCACCGGGTTCGGGTACAGGCCAGCGGCGATCAGGCCGGCGTAGTGGGCCATGTCGACCATGAAATACGCGCCCACTTCCTTGGCGATCTTGCCGAAACGCTCGAAGTCGATCTTTTTCGAGAAGGCCGACGCGCCGGCGATGATCAGCTTTGGCTTGCGTTCGCGGGCCAGGCGTTCCATCGCCTCGTAGTCGATGTCTTCTTCCGCCGTCAAGCCATACGACACGACGTCAAACCATTTGCCGGACATGTTCAGCGGCATGCCGTGGGTCAGGTGGCCGCCTTCGGCCAGCGACATACCCATGATCAGGTCGCCTGGTTTGAGCACGGCAAAGAACACGCCCTGGTTCGCCTGCGAGCCGGAGTTCGGCTGCACGTTCGCGCATTCGGCACCGAACAGTTTTTTCACGCGGTCGATGGCCAGTTGCTCGGCCACATCGACGTATTCGCAGCCACCGTAGTAACGCTTGCCTGGATAACCTTCGGCATATTTATTCGTCAGCTGCGAGCCTTGCGCTTCCATGACGGCTGGCGACGTGTAGTTCTCCGACGCGATCAATTCGATGTGGTCGTGCTGGCGCGTGTTCTCTTTTTGAATGACGGCGAACAATTCAGGATCGACGTTGGCGAGGGTGTGATCTTTTGCAAACATGTAAAAACTCCAAGTATGAGGGTGCTTGTACTGGCAGGTTGGATCGAATGAGGGGAGCCGGCGTTAAGTGAATAACAACATTGGACAGGCAGCCTCTTCGTGCTTTTCCATAGTGGCTACCCAGGCGAACGGCTGATGAAAAATCTCACATTTCCCGGTGGGTGCCCACCTTTCGCCGGTTTTCCGATCGCCACATTGTGGGGATCGCCCGACTTTTCGCCAGTCACGTGAGACGTAATGGAAGTCAAATTGTAAGTTAAGTGCCCAAATTGAGCAAGGAATGCAACGGTGCAGCTATAATCGCCGCGCGCCATGGCAACCCGGGCACCGCCAAGGGCCGCCCGGGAGTAAGCATGCAGTGCTTAAGCTTGACGTAAACCTGGCTGCGCATGTAAGCGTATGTTACGAAGCTTGCCATTGTGCAGCTCGGATTTACAATGCTGCGGTGCAACTTATATGCAGCTTTTGCATGGATTTCCAGCAAGCGCCCACAGTCACAAGAAGAAAAATCGCGTAAAATGTTGCTCAATCTCACTACTGGCGCAATAAACATGCCTTCAGTCTTTACCTGGAACGTACGTGTCTACTATGAAGACACCGACGCCGGCGGCATCGTCTATTACGCTAACTACCTGAAATTCTTCGAGCGCGCGCGCACCGAATGGCTGCGCGCCATCGACGTGGGCCAGCAGGCATTGCTGGAACAGCATGACGCGATGTTCGTTGTCAAAAGCGTCAACGCCGACTATCATGCGCCAGCCAGGCTCGATGACACGGTAAGATTAACCTTAAGCATAGAAAAAATGGGGCGCGCCTCCATCGTTTTCCTGCAACAAGCGTGGTGCGGCGACCGCCTGCTGAACACGGCCCGCGTCAAGATCGGCTGCGTCGACTCGGCATTGCGCCCGCGCGCCGTGCCTGATGCAATCGCGGCCCGCATGCGCGCCACCTGAACCCTACCCGCCCTCCCGGACAATTCACCCAACAGACTGCCAGCCAATGAACGTTACACAAGATCTTTCTTTCCTCGCGCTCATCTCCAATGCCCATTTGATCGTGCAACTGATCATGGCCCTGCTGCTGCTGATTTCCCTGACCAGCTGGACCTACATTTTCCGCAAGATGTTTGCCGTGCGCCAGGCGCGCAAGCAAACCATCGAATTTGAACGCAGCTTCTGGGCCGGCGGCAACCTGCATGCGCTGCATCAAAGCGCCAGCGGCAACCGCGACCAGAGCGGCGCGCTGGCGCGTATTTTTGACGCCGGCATGGGCGAATTCATCAAGGGCAAGGCTTCCTACGGTTCGCGCGAAGCGCTGGACGTCGGTGCCGTGCTCGACGGCGCACGCCGCGCCATGCGCGCCGCCTTCCAGCGTGAAATGGACGTGCTCGAATCGCACCTGGCCTTCCTCGCTTCCGTCGGCTCCGTCTCGCCCTACATCGGCCTGCTCGGTACCGTATGGGGCATCATGAACGCCTTCCGCGGCCTGGCCAACGTGCAGCAAGCCACCCTGGCCGCCGTCGCGCCCGGCATTGCCGAAGCGCTCATCGCCACCGCCATCGGCCTGTTCGCCGCCATTCCCGCCGTCGTCGCCTACAACCGTTTTTCGCATGACATCGACCGCCTGGCGATCCGCTTCGAAAGCTTCGTCGAGGAATTCTCCAACATCTTGCAGCGCCAGTCGCGCTAAGAGGGAGCAAGGTCCATGGGTTCCTCATTCAATAGCGGCGGCATGCGCGGCGGCCGTGGCCGCAAGTTCAAGTCCGAAATCAACGTCGTGCCGTACATCGACGTGATGCTGGTGCTGCTGATCATTTTCATGGTGATGCCGTCGTCGAACAATCCCAGTGTGGTGAACCTGCCCAACGCGGAAAAGTCGGCCAAACCGCCCGATGACTATATTCAGATCGTGCTCAAACCGAATGGTTCGCTGTCGATCGGCGTCATCGGCAAGGAACAGCTGTCGCCGGAAACGGAACCGAACCGCGACGCCCTGCTGCGCAAGCTGCGCGGCTTGCACGAAAGCAATCCCGACTATCCCGTGATGATTGCGGGCGACAAGGAAAGCAAGTACGACGATGTAATCCAGCTCATTTCGGAAGCGAAAAAGATGGGCATTACCAGAGTCGGCCTGGCCACAAAGTAAGCACAGCATCCTGTTTCCAGACTTGACCGTTTTTAGATAGACTAGACTTTGCAGAACAAACAAATCGACCATGTACTCGGCAAGCCCTACAGCGTGCCGCGCGAACGCAGCCGCTGGCCCTCGCTGGGCCTGGCGCTGGCGATGCACCTTGGCCTGCTGTTTTTCCTGTGGGTGGGCGTACACTGGCAAAATACGGAACCTGTCGCCGTCGAAGCGGAAGTGTGGGACATGAAAGTGCAGACGGCCGCGCCGCCGCCCGACGTGGCGACGGAACCGGAGCCGACGCCGGCGCCGCCGCCGGAACCGCAAGTGGAACAGCCGGCCCCGCCGCCACCGCCGCCGGTGGCCGCGCCCGAGCCGAAGGTCGACTTGCGCGAGGCGGAGATCGCCCTCGAGCGCAAGAAGGCCAAGCTGAAAGAAGAGAAAGCGGCAGCGGAAGAACGCCGCAAGCAGGAATTGAAGGAACGCGAGGAAGAAAAGCGCGAACTGGAAAAACAGAAGCAGAAAGAAAAAGACAAGGCTGACAAGCTGGAGAAAGAAAAAGCAGAAAAAGCAGAAAAGGCCGACAAGTTGGAGAAAGCCAAGGAAGCCAAAGAGAAAGCGGCGGAAGAAAAAGCCGAGAAAGAATTGTCCGATAAAAAAGCGGCGGCGGAAAAAGCTGCCAAGGCCAAGAAAGCGGCGGCGGAAAAAGCTGCAGCCGACAAAATGCGTGCCGATGACATGAAGCGGATGATGGCGCAGGCAGGCAATGGCACAACGGGCACGGCCGCGAAAGCGACCGCGCCACGCAAGGACAGCGGCTATGTCGCTGCCCTGACGAGCAAGATCAAGAGCAATATCGCGTACAGCGGTAGCACGGACGTGCCGGGCAACCCGCGCGCCGTGTTCAAGATCGAGCAACTGCCAACTGGGGAAATTATTTCGGTCCGAAAGATTAAAAGTAGCGGCCTGCCGGCGTATGACAGCTCGGTGGAAAACGCCATTAATAAATCGTCGCCACTGCCGAAGAAAAAAGACGGCACCGTGGAACGCGAGATTGAACTCATATTCGAGATGAAGGATTTGCCTAAATGATGACCATGAAAAAAATGAGCTATGTCGTGCTCTGTGCCGGCCTGATGCTGGGAGCGTCAAGCGCCCAGGCGCAGCTGCGCGTAGAGATTACAGGGATCGGCAGCAACCAGATTCCGGTGGCTGTCGCCAGCTTTGTCAATGAATCGGCGGCGCCGCAATCGCTGTCGGGCATCATCAAGGCCGACCTGGCGCGCAGCGGCGTGTTCAAGCTGATCGATGCCGATGCGCCCGTGTCGGAAACGGCGCCCGTCAGCTACGATCAATGGAAGTCGCGCGGCGCCGATGCGCTGGCGGCCGGCAGCGTGCAAAGCATGGCCGATGGCCGCCTGGACGTGCGCTACAAGCTGTTCGACACCATCAAGGGCGCCCAGATCTCGAGCATGAACAATGCGGCCGCGCCGCAGTTCAACCGCTTGCTGGCGCATAAAATTGCCGATGACATCTATGAAAAGCTGACGGGCGTCAAGGGCGCGTTCGCCACGCGCATCGCTTACGTCACGCAATCGGGCCGCGAATACCGCCTGGAAGTGGCCGACGCCGATGGCGAAGGCATCCAGGTCGCCCTGCGCTCGAATGAGCCGATCATTTCACCGTCATGGTCGCCGGATGGCACCAAGGTGGCGTATGTCTCGTTTGAAAAGAAAAAGCCCATCGTCTACGTGCAAAACCTGGTAACACGGCAGCGCACCATCGTATCGAATGAAAAAGGCAGCAATTCGGCGCCAAGCTGGAGCCCGGACGGTTCGCGCCTGGCCGTGGCCCTGTCGCGCGATGGCCATACCCAGGTCTACACCGTCAATGCCGACGGCAGCGGCTTGCGCCGCGTCAGCAGCAGCAGCGGCATCGATACGGAACCCCAATTCTCGGCCGATGGCCAAAGCATTTACTTCACCAGCGATCGCAGCGGCGGACCACAGATCTACCGCATGTCGGTCAGCGGTGGCGAAGCCAAGCGCGTGACGTTTGGCGGCTCCTACAACATCAGCCCGCGGATTTCGTCCGACGGGAAGACTCTCGCTTATATTTCCCGTCGCGACGGCAATTTCCAGCTCTACGCGCTCGACCTGGCTAGTGGCCAGGAACTGCGCCTGTCGGACACCGCCAACGACGAATCACCGAGCTTTTCGCCCAACGGGAAATATATCATGTACGCGACCGAATCCGGACGACGCAAGTCGCTGGCAGTGGTATCGGTGGATGGCCGCGTCAAACAGCGTTTGACTACGCAAGCTGGCAATATTAAGGAACCCACCTGGGGTCCTTTTATGAAGTAAATGCTGTACAGTTTCACCTTTAACCATGACCCGGAGAATAAAAATGAGTAACTTTAAAAGTTTGGCTTTCATCGCCGCTACCGCAGCCCTGCTGTCCGCCTGCAGCACCCCAGTCAAAGTCGCAGAAACCCCAGTGGTTGAGCGTGCTCCTGAAAAAGTCGCAGCTCCAGTTGACACCCGTCAAGTTCAGCCAGTGACGACCGCGTCGGTCGATCCACTGAATGATCCAAAAGGCGTGCTGGCTAACCGCAGCATCTACTTCGACTTCGACAAATACGTCGTGCGCGAAGCGGACACCCCAGTCGTGCAAAACCACGCTGGCTACCTGGTGAAAACGCCTAGCCGCAAGATCCTGATCCAAGGTAACACCGATGAACGCGGTGGCGCTGAGTACAATCTGGCCCTGGGTCAGAAACGTGCTGAAGCCGTGCGCAAGTCGATGGCAGCCCTGGGCGTGCCAGAAGGCCAAATGGAAGCCGTGTCGCTGGGCAAAGAAAAGCCTAAAGCACAAGGCAGCAACGAAGCAGCATGGGCAGAAAACCGCCGCGCTGACATCGTTTATTGATGTTGACGGGTGAGCGCGGCAGCATTGACGCTTACCTAACTGGCCAGTCATAGGCATAATAATGGGGCGCAGCGCGGTGATTCACCGCCCGGCGCCCCGTTTGCATGTTTGCGTAACCTTTGAAAGCCCGACCCATGATGACATTCTCGAAAGCCGGCGTCGCCGCCGCCTTGATGGCCGCGTTTGCCTACCTGCCCCTGCACGCCAACGCCGCCCTGTTCGATGACGATGAAGCGCGCAAGGCCATCCTCGAGCTGCGCGCCAAGGTCGACGCCATGGCACGCGACCTGAACAGCCGCGTCGACACCAAGGCGGACAAGACCAGCACCTTGAGCCTGATCAACCAGCACGACCAGACCATGCAAGAGATCGCCCGCCTGCGCGGCCAGATCGAAGTGCTGGGCAACGACCTGGCGAATGTGCAAAAGCGCCAGAAAGATTTCTACACCGACATCGACGCGCGCCTGCGCAAGCTCGAACCGCGCCAGGTCACCATCGACGGCCAGGAAGCGGCCGTGGGCGTATCCGAACAAAGCGCGTACGAATCCGCGTTCGGCCTGTTCAAGTCGGGCGACTACAAGGGCGCCGTTACGGCCCTGGACGGCTTCGTGAAGCGCTATCCTGAATCGGCCTACGCTGCCAACGCGCAATACTGGCTGGGCAACGCCTATTACGCCCAGCGCGACTGCAAGAGCGCCATCACGGCCCAGCAGGCAGTGCTGAAACACTACCCGGACAGCCCGAAGGCGGCCGACGCCATGCTCAACATCGCCAGCTGCTACACGGAGCTGAAAGACAAGCCGAACGCGACCAAGACGCTGAATGCCCTGATCTCGCGCTACCCGGACTCCAGCGCGGCCCAGGCCGCCAAGGAACGGGGCGGCAAAAAGTAAAAGCGGGGAAAAAGTTGCCCGTTAGGTTTGACAGAATCCCGGGTACCCCCTATAATCTTCCTTCTTCGGGTCGTTAGCTCAGCTGGTAGAGCAGCGGACTTTTAATCCGTTGGTCGCAGGTTCGAATCCCGCACGGCCTACCACGAATACGCAGTAATGATCTGCTTGCGAGTTGTACTAGCAAGCATTTTTTTACGGCACAGTGTTACCGAAGTTGTTGTACAAGTTTTTGGGTCGTTAGCTCAGCTGGTAGAGCAGCGGACTTTTAATCCGTTGGTCGCAGGTTCGAATCCCGCACGGCCTACCAAATACTTAAGAAAGCCCACGAATTTCGGTTCGTGGGCTTTTTTTTGTGGCTGCTGCTGAAGTGTGCCATGGCGCGCCATGGCAATGCATTCCCTAACGCATCTGCAATTTCAGCGTTGCCTTCCTTGCTTTTACAGGAGATGGCCGGGGCGCAGCTGCAGAATTTCCCACGCCATTTTGCCCCAGCCTGAAAACGGCAACCACACCAACCAACTGCTCTGCCTGTATCTTCAGGTTCTCTGCCGCAGCAGTACTTTCCTCCACCAGCGCGGCATTTTGCTGGGTCGTCGCGTCAAGCTCCAGTATCGCCTGCCCCACCTGAGCGACCGAAGAACCTTGCTCGGCACCCGCTGTGCTGATGTCGACCATGATATTGGTGACATCCTTAATGGATGAAACGATCTTGCCCATCGCCGCACCCGCCTCGTCGGCAAGGCTGACGCCCTGCTCTACCCGCGCAACGCTGGTCTCGATCAAAATCTTGATCTGTTTCGCTGCCTCCGCACTGCGCTGGGCCAGGTTGCGCACCTCGGATGCGACCACCGCAAAGCCCCTGCCCTGCTCGCCGGCCCTGGCAGCCTCCACCGCCGCGTTGAGCGATAAAATATTGGTCTGGAAAGCCAGGCCATCGATCACGTTGACGATCAATGAAATCTCTTTTGAGCTTTCATTGATGTTTTTCATGGTCGATACCACCTTGGAGACGACAGCGCCGCCCTCCATCGCCACCTCGCTGGCATTGATCGCTAGCCGGTTCGCTTCGGCCGCATTCAAGACGTTCTGCTGCGCCGTACTGCCCAGCTCTTCCATTGAGGCAGAAGTTTCCTCAAGGGCACTGGCTTGCGATTCTGTGCGCTGCGAAAGGTCAACATTGCCTTGGGCAATTTCAGTCGAAGCGAGCGCCACCAGTTCCGCATTCTCGCGCACCGTCCCCACCACTGTTGCCAGAGATTCCTGCATTGTCGTCAATGCGACCAACAAGGGCGAAAACTCATCGCTCTGTTCATCTTTTTGCCGCGTAAAAAGATCGCCATCACGCACCAATTCAGCTACGGATTGAGAAACCGCAATTCGTTGGCGCAACAGCCTCGAAATATACCAGGAGAAAGTCATCATGCCGACAGCGATGAACAAGGTCAGCATGCTCAGCTGGGTGCGCGTTGCATTGGCGAGGCTTTCGATCTGCCCCACTTCCGCAGCAAGATATTTACCCTGACTTCCCCGTTCCGTGTCAAGCCAGGCCTGCATTTTCTTCAACTCTGGTATCGTTTTGGCAGAAAGAAAAGCAATGCCCTGCTCTGTATCACCAGCGGCAATAATGCGCATGTTTTCTTCGACCACCGGCCAAGCGGATTTCTGCATGTCCAGCCATATCTGGAACGCGGTTCTGGCCTCTGGCGTTGGCAAGGCGCTATCAAACACCGCGTCATTTCCGGCGATATTTTCTTTTTCCTTTTTTATTTCCCTCAATGCCGCATTGATTTTCTCAATATCCTTGAAGATCAATGCCTGCCTTATCTGCAGCAGTACCGTCGTTACGCTCAGTTCAGTGCTGGAGATCAGCTGCAACTGTTTTACTTTCACCAGGCCGGCATCCTTGGCAAGTTGCCCCGCGTCGCCAAGCCGGCTCCAGGAAATTGCCGCCAGCAAGGCAAGCAGCAGGATCAGTATCGTGGAAAAGAAATAGAGCTTTTTGGATATGCCGAAGTGTTTCAAAATTTCCCCACTTTCAAAAAATGTTGCATTATATTTATGATTGAAAACTATTCCTGCGAGATGGCGCGCATACAAGTAGCAATTTCAGTCTCGCCGGCAGGGCAATCTGGCGCTTCCCCGAGAAGTTGGTAATTGAGTAATTATATGACAATATTGACAAATTAAACAATTAAAACATTTTTTTGCTTAATTCATTGTTTCATATTGATTTTAATAAATCAAATCGAATTTTTGTGCTTTCTACACACAGGTCAATTTATTCATGAAAGCAACGCGCTACAGGAGGCTCGAAGCGCAAGTCATTGCACCGTGCAATGACAGAATCTGAGCGGCTTCCACCGTGAGCAAAGGCATGCATCAACGAGAATGCGGCGAGCATGTGTCGCGCTTGTCCACGCAGATTCAAGCGTTGGCGCCGGCGACCGACCAAACATACCGATGGCGAGCTTTTGTCGTCGACCTCGCGGCGCCTGCTTGCGCGGCCCGAAGAAGTAATCATCCCTATGCGGATGGAAAACGCGGGCGAATACAGACCTGGCGCGGCAACTGCCTTAGCCGATGCTGATCAATAACTTGCCAGCCTGTTACGATAAGCTGGTCGATGCCATGCGACTTGGCTATCCGCAAAAAACCGCCCTCAATCATGTCAATATCGTCGGAATGCATAGGCCTGCCGCTCATCGGCAAGTTATATGCTTCATGACGCGCCCGACTGCGCCAGCCCGGCCAGCAAAGTCGATTCCAACGCCGCGCCCAGCTTGTTCACGGCAGCGACAATCGACATCGAGGTGCGGTCGAACGCCAGCGCAAACTCACCAGGCGTGACCAGGTTGTTGACGTTAAACCACCCTCCCCCAGCGGATCGGCTGGCCTTAGCTCCGGATCCGCAGCGTGGCATGCAGCCCTGCACCACCTGCATATTGCACAAGGGCGTTACATGGGTGCAGCCGAAGCGACCACCTGCTCCGCCGGCGCGCGCGGTGCGCGACTCGATGCCGGTCAGGAAACCGGGCATGGCCACCGTCATATGTAATTTACCGATGGGGGATGGGGCAATATTGAGCGGCGGCAACCAGAAACGTTTGCCAGCTGCCTGGCGGCCTGGCCGATTTTGCGCATGCCCATCATCGCCGCGTATGGCGCTGCGTAACATCACCGCCTTGCTCCTGGGCATCCGTCAATACGCGCGGCGTGCTCTGCCACGACAAGCCCCATTTGTCCTTGCACCAGCCGCATTCACGTTCCGCCCGCCATGGCTGACGATCACGTTCCAGTAGCGGTCGATCTCGTCCTGGTCATCGGTGGCTATCTGGAACGAGAATACTTCGCTATGTTTGAAAGTATCGCAGCCATTGAGGCCGATCTTAATCTGCAAGATAAAGGCCGTGCGTGCCAGCACCTTAAGGACAGGCGAGCGTGCGATGCTCAAGCCGATATCGGCCGCACCAGTGCCTTACCCACCAGCAACGGCATCACCCGCCCCAGCGGCACCTCTACCCAGCGGTGAAACGCCGCCCCGGCCGCCAGGCTGGCAACCCAGGCGGTCAGCATGCCCAGCGCCTGCCACTCTGGCTCGAGCGGGACATAGCTGATAAACAGCGCATTCACCAGCAAGCTGACGGGAAAGTGCACGAGAAACACGGCATACGAGATCCGGCCCAGGGCGTTGATGACGCTCCAGGCGCGGCCCTGCGCAGGCGTGCGGGCGCGCCCGAACAGGAACAGCGCGCAGGCGACGATCAGCGCCAGGGCGATGCGGCTGCGGTAGTCGACGGCCAGCGCCAGCAGGACGGGCACGGCGGCCATGGCCATGAGCACGCTCATGGCACCGGACTTACGGGCCGGATCGCTGGCCCACCAGGCCATGAGTCCCAGGCCATAGCTGCCAAAGAAATACGGCGCCCAGTTGTCCCAGCCCGCGTCCAGATTGAAATACAGCAGGGAAAAGGCGATGCCCACGGTGACGGCCAGCGGCATCAGCCAATGTCCGCGCCGCTGGCCCGCCAGGCGGCCGCCCAGCCACAGCAGCGATACCGTCAGCAAATACAGCTGGAAATCGATGGCCACGTACCAGGCGCCGGCCGACAGCGATTCATAGCCCAGCACGCCGTGCAGCAGCAAGGCATGGGCGCTCAGCTGGCCCAGGGTGACGGCGGCCGACATGGAATCGTGCAGCATCCAGATGCCGGCCACAGGGGTCATCACGGCGGCGAGCAAGGTGGCGGCCAGGAAAGGCGGCGCCAGCTTGGCATAGCGGCGCCAGACCGCTTGCAAGGGGGTGGCAATGCCGGGACGGCCGGCGGGAGAGAGGGATTTGGCGACCAGGAAGCCGCCGATGACGAGAAACACTTGCACGGCGATGCGCGCGCTGCCGCCCAGCCAGTCCAGCAACTCGGGCCACAGGGGCCGCACATAGTCGGACATGGGGCCGTAAAACGCCAGGTGGTGCAACACGATCAACTGCGCCGCGCCCGCCTTGAAACCATTGATCCAGCCAAACTGCGGACGATTTTCCAGGTCCGCCTGTACAACCACTGCTGCTGCCGTCATTCCCATCCCTTGCCATGCCAGGTAGTGTCGCCAGCCCATCGCGTAACAGGCGCGCGGCCGAGGATTTACCGAAAGGCCGACATGATAGCCGAGCCTGGCAGATGGCGGGGCACGGCAGGCGGCTAAGCCGCCGGCTTTTCCGCCTCCGGCGCCGCGGGCGCCAATGGCTGCTGCGCCAAAATGGCATCGAGCAAGCCGGGGAAACGGCTCTCGATATCGGCGCGGCGCAGGGTGTTCATGTGCGTCGTGCCCGCGTTTTCCGTGTAGACCAGGCCCGCTTCGCGCAAGACCTTGAAATGATGGGAAACGGTCGACTTCGGCCGCCCGCCGTCGAGGTCGCCGCAGGCGGCCGCGTCCACGCGAGCCAGGTGGCGCACGATGTCGAGGCGGATAGTGTCGCTCAAGGCGTAGAGTACGCGTTCGAGCACGAATTCGCTGGCGGGGGGATGTTTGTGTGGACGCATGAGCAGAATCATACAGCATGCGTTATACTAATTCCATTCTTCGAATATTTACGAACTACCGAATCAACATTTCCCTATTTACCACCAACAAACACAAAGGCCACCATGTCCGCCCTCTTCCAACCCTACACCCTCAAAGACATCACCCTGCGCAACCGCATCGCCGTGCCGCCCATGTGCCAGTACATGGCCGTCGATGGCCAGGCCAACGACTGGCACCTGTCGCATTACGCAGGCATGGCGCGCGGCGGCGCCGGGCTGGTGATCGTCGAGGCGACGGCCGTGGCGCCGGAAGGTCGCATCACGCCAGGCTGCACGGGCATCTGGAACGATGATCTGGCGCAAGCCTTCGTGCCGGTGGTAAAGGCCATCAAGGCGGCCGGCTCCGTGCCTGGCATCCAGATCGCCCACGCAGGCCGCAAGGCCAGCGCCAACCGTCCATGGGAAGGCGACGACCATATCGTGGAAGGCGATGCGCGCGGCTGGCAAACCATCGCCCCGTCCGCCATCGCCTTTGGCGGCGGCCTGCCGAAAGTGCCGCGCGCCATGGACCTCGACGATATCGCCCGCGTGCAACAGAACTTCGTCGACGCCGCCGTGCGTGCGCGCGAAGTGGGCTTCGAATGGCTGGAACTGCACTTCGCCCACGGCTACCTGGCGCAAAGCTTCTTTTCCGCCCACTCGAACCAGCGCGACGATATCTATGGCGGCAGCGTGGAAAACCGCAGCCGCTTCCTGTTGGAAACATTGAAAGCCGTGCGTGCCGTATGGCCAGAGCACCTGCCGCTGACCATCCGCTTCGGCGTGCTGGAATTTGACGGCCGCGACGAGCAAACCCTGCTCGAATCCATCGGCCTGGTGCGCCAGTTCAAGGATGCGGGCATGGACATGATCAGCGTCAGCATGGGCTTCACGATTCCCGACGTGTCTATTCCGTGGGGCCCGGCCTTCATGGGCCCGATTGCCGAGCGCGTGCGCACGGAGGCGGGCGTGCCCGTCTCGTCCGCCTGGGGCTTCGGCACACCGGCCATTGCCGAGCGTGTCGTCAAGGAAGAACAGCTGGACGTGGTGATGGTCGGCAAGGCGCACCTGGCCAATCCGCACTGGGCCTACTTTGCCGCCAAGGAACTCGGCGTCGAGCGCGCCTCGTGGGTGATGCCGGCGCCCTACGCGCACTGGCTGGAACGCTACTGATCATCTTGCGCCTTCGCCGTCGCCGGATGCCCCTCCAGGGGCAGCTCCGGCAGGAACAGCAGGAAGACCAGACCCAATAGCAGCAGCACGGCACCGGCGCCAAACACGCTGGCAATTGCATGACGGCAAGCCGCGCATGACCGGGCCCTGGATGGCGCAGAAAATGATCAGTTTCGTCATGCTCTGCACCAGCGCGCTCGGGGATGGGAAGGTCTTCGGTAGTGGGCCTGCAGATATACATGGAAGGTTGCCTGTCCACGTTGGATCGCGCATGACGCCCATGCCAGGCTTTTTCCACCCCGGCCCTTCCCAAAACCGCCATTGGCCGTCATAATAGCCGCCCTTGGGTCGTTAGCTCAGCTGGTAGAGCAGCGGACTTTTAATCCGTTGGTCGCAGGTTCGAATCCCGCACGGCCTACCAAGATTCAGTCGCCATCATGGCAAGCATGTTGATACGACACAGCGTTACCGCAGTTCAGTTGTAAAGTTTTTGGGTCGTTAGCTCAGCTGGTAGAGCAGCGGACTTTTAATCCGTTGGTCGCAGGTTCGAATCCCGCACGGCCTACCAAATACGTCAGAGAAGCCAACCGTTCGCGGTTGGCTTTTTTGTTTTCCGCGCCAGCTATGCCACCCCTTCCCCATACCTGCCCGGCGTCACGCCCATCACCCGCTTGAACATGGCGATGAAGGCGCTGACGTTGTCGTAGCCCAGGTCCAGCGCAATCGTCGTCACGGGCTGGCCGCTAGCCAATAATTCCAGGGCGCGCAGGATGCGGGCGCGCTGGCGCCAGGCGGAGGGCGTAAAGCCGGTCTCCATCGTGAAGCGGCGCGCCAGGGTGCGCGGCGACACGCCGGCCCAGGCGGCCAGCGCTTCCACGCCCCGCTCGTCGGCCAGGTCGTCGAGCATGGCGCGCGCCACGCGCAGCAGGCGCGGGTCCGTGGGCAGGGGCAAGCCGAGGGATTCGTGCGGCGAGGCGGCGATCTCGTCGAGGATCACGCCCGCCACCCGGGCTTGCCTCGCATCAAGCGCGCCCTCGTCCCAGGTGCTGGCGCGGCCCACCGCCTCGCGCAGCAAACCCGAGACGCGCATCACGCAAGGCGCGGCGGGCAAGCCGGCGCAGCTGGCCTCGTCCACATACACGCTCCAGCCCGCAAACGGCCCATGCGAACGCAGCGCATGCACGTGATGGGGCGGCATCCACACGCAGTGGCTGGCCGGCACCACCCACTGCCCGCTATCGGCGGCAACGGAAAGCAAGCCCCGCATGGCGCCGAACAGCTGCCCGCTGGCATGACGGTGCGCCGCCGTCACCCGTTCCTGCGGCTGGGTAATGCGCATGGCGCGCAGCGGCGACGCTGCAAAAATTGGCGGATTTGACGTATCGAATGACATAAACAACGCAGACAAGACAATCCGGCCATCATACAGTGAAGTCTTTCCAACCTTCAGGAGTTCAGCATGCGTGCAGAAGACGTATTAGCCGATCAACAAAACCAGGGCCAGTTCAATGGCGTCACCGTGCGCAAGGGAACGGTGGGGGCCTTCCTCGCCAATGCCAGGCTATGGCTGGACGACACGGGCAACAGCGCCGGGCGTGCCATCGCCGAGCGCGACATCCTCGACGCCCTGCCCGCGCTGCACGCGCTGGGACTGTTCGACATCCTGCAAGTGCGCGACGCGGCGCTGCGCGAACTGGTGTCCGTCTGCGCCGCGTGAGCGGGGGCTGACTCGTGCCCGGCGCACATTTCCTCTATCATGCTGCTTTGCCCGCCTTCACACCCGCCATGCCGTTTACCATTGCCACTCCCGTCCACAGCGAACTGATCATCAAGAAAAGCCGTTTCATCGGTTGCGTGCAGCCGATGACGGACCGCGCCAGCGCGCAGCAGGTGGTCAATGGCTTGAAGGCGCAGCATCCGGGCGCCTGCCATGTGTGCTGGGCCCTGCTGGCGGGCGGGCAGTCGGCGGCCGTCGATGATGGCGAACCGAGCGGCACGGCCGGGCGGCCCATGCTCGACGTGCTGCGCCACCAGGACCTGGAAGGCGTGCTGGCGACGGTGGTGCGCTACTTTGGCGGGATCAAGCTGGGCGCGGGCGGCCTGGTGCGCGCCTACACGGATAGCGTGGCGCAAGCGTTGCTGCAGGCGGAAAAGACGGCCATCGTGCGCCAGAGAGCCCTGCGCTGCACGGTGCCGTATGCGATGGAAGGCATGCTGCGCCGCGAACTCGATGGCGCCGGCGCCACCTTGCTGAACGTGACACACGGCGACGCCGTGCTGTTCGACTTCAGCCTGGCAGAAGCGGCCGCCACCGCCCTGCTGGCCCATCTGCATGAGGCGGGCAATGGGCGGATAGCCTGGCTAAAAGTAGAGACCGAAGAGGAAGAGTAAAACCTACAAGTCCTGCGGACGTTTGACCTGCAACAAGATGAAATGCGTCCACGCCAGCGCCGGCAGCACCATCAATACCAGCATCAGTCCGGCCGGCATGTCCGGCACAAAGCGCACGAAGCAGGCGAGAAAACCGGCGATGGCCAGCCAGAAGCGCCAGTTGAACGCGTATGCCTTGCGCGCCACCGTCGCCAGGGCAATGCGCCAGAATTCCAGCAAGGCCCACAGGCCGCCCGTCAGCAGCAAGGCGGCCAGGGCATGGTCTCCGGGGCCGTCGGCCCAGGTGCGCACCAGGTTGTACAACAGCACGGGATAGCCGGCCGTGATGGCCAGGGTGGCCGGGCCGGCGGCGATGACAGCTTCAAACAGCTGCCCCTTGGAACGATGATCCACTACAGCACCCCTATGCCACGATGCCCGAATGGGCTGCGGTCACTTGCAGCGTGCCGGCCGCATCCTGCGTCCAGACGCGCGTAAAACGGAAGTCGCCATGCGTTTCGACGTCGTGATAACTGCCCGTCAGCTGCATGCGCACGGAGACCACGGCCACGTGGCCGTTGACGCGTACATGGCACTCGGACGCGTGCAAGTCCGTGATGGTCAGCAGGCGCTGCTCGTGCGCTGCCAAGTCCGCATGTTTGCTCAGCAGATGACCCAGGTGATTCGTAAACAACAAGTCATCGGCCAGCAACTGATTCAGTACAGCCACGTCGGAGGCCATCATGGCCAGGCGCAAGCGCTCTTCCGCATCGAGTACTTGGGCTTCCGTTAAAGCATTCATCTTTTTCCTTAAAAAATACTGCGCCAGATTAGCAAACGAACAAACGTGCAATGCTGGCATGAAATCTTCCTTTTCACAATCATCCGGAAGACATATACCTGCGCTTATGCCTGTGAAGCATATTTATATAGCGTAATATTCGCAGCAGTATTGCGCAAAACACCCCCATAGTACTGTACAGTACTTGCCCTTTCGCCCCGGGCTGGGGCAGCTGTCAGTTGTAGTACAGTTTTATGTGCTGCGTGCAGTCTCGAATAAAACCAAGATAAGGCCCCTTCATGGCAATTAACATCATTCTGAACCTGCTCGTTGCGTTGATCGTCTTCGCCTTCATGTTCCGCCAGCAACGCAACCACGCGACGTTTACCGTGCGCGTCTTCACGGGCCTGGGCCTGGGCGTGCTGCTGGGCGCGGCCGCGCAAGCCATCTACGGCGCCGGCTCGCCCGTCATCGCGGGCACCAATGAATACATCGACATCGTCGGCAGCGGCTACGTAAAACTGCTGCAAATGATCATCATGCCGCTGATCATGGTCTCCATCATTTCCGCCATTCTAAAGCTCAAGGACGCGAGTTCCTTGGGCAAGATCAGCGCGCTGACCATCGGCACCCTGCTCATTACCACCATGATCGCCGCCGCGCTGGGCATTTTGATGGCCAAGCTGTTCGGCCTGACGGCTGTCGGCCTGACGTCGAGCGCCGCCGAAGTGGCGCGCGGCGTGCAGCTGCAAGGCTCGCTGGAAACGGCGAAAGCCTTGTCCCTGCCCAAACTGCTGGTCAGTTTCGTGCCGACCAATCCCTTCCTCGACATGACGGGCGCGCGCAAGACGTCGACCATCGCCGTGGTGGTGTTCTCCCTCTTCATCGGCATCTCGGCCACGGGCATCGCGGCGAAAAAGCCGGAAATCTTTGCCTCCTTCGAAAATTTCATGAAAGTGGCGCACGCCATCGTCATGCGCATGGTCACCCTGGTGCTGCGCCTGACGCCGTATGGCGTGTTCGCGCTGATGTTTGCAGTGGTAGCGTCGTCGAGCTACACGGACATTTTGAAATTGATCAACTTCGTCGTCGCCTCCTACAGCGCGCTGATATTGATGTTCCTGGTGCACCTGGCCCTCATCGCCGGCGTCGGCCTGAACCCGCTGCGCTTCGTGAAAAAAGTCTTCCCCGTGCTGGCCTTCGCGTTCACCTCGCGCACCAGCGCCGGTTCGATCCCGATGAGCGTGCAGACGCAAACCCAGCGCCTGGGCACGCCGGAAGGCATCGCCAACTTCGCCGCCTCGTTCGGCTCGACCATCGGCCAGAACGGCTGCGCCGGCATCTACCCGGCCATGCTGGCCGTGATGATCGCCCCTACCGTCGGCGTCGATCCATTCACCGTCAGCTTCCTGCTGCCACTGCTGGCCATCATCACCATCGGTTCCGTCGGCGTGGCCGGCGTGGGCGGCGGCGCCACGTTTGCCGCCCTGATCGTGCTGTCGGCCATGGACTTGCCCGTCGCCCTGGCCGGCTTGCTGATCTCCGTCGAACCGCTGATCGACATGGGCCGCACGGCATTGAATGTGAGCGGCTCGATTACGGCCGGCACCGTCACCAGCCGGGTCATGGGACAGACCGACCTGGCCGTCTACAACAGCGACGACGCGCCCGACCTGGACGAAGCGGAACACGCCGCCTAAGAAGCCATCCATCGGCGCGCCGCGCCCCGCCGCTTTCCTCTATATTTATTCACAATAAATACAGAGGAAGGCACAAGGCGATGGAACAGAAATGGCCGCAGCCCATCTGGATCGTGCGTCACGGCCAAAGTGACGGCAACGTGGCGCGCGCCATGCGCACGCCCAGGGCGACTGGTTCGCCACCCTTCCCCCTGAACAACAACCGACCGTCGTGCTGTACTCGCCCTACTTGCGGGCGCAGCAGACGGCGCAAGCCGTGCTGGCGCGCATCGATGCGGACAGCCTCGCCCGCGTGGTGGCCGACGAGCGCCACCGGGTGGTGAAAGCTGGTGCGACGTCATCCTGCGCCTGCGCAGCGTGCTCGACACCATCACGCGCGAATACCGGGGCGAACGCGTGCTGATCGTCGGCCACCAGGTCATCGTCAATTGTTTCCGTTACCTGCTGGAACGCTGCGACGAGCAGGCCATCCTGGCCATCGACAAGGCCGCCGACATGCCCAACTGCGGCGTCACCTCGTACGCCTTCAATCCCGCCCTGGGCTGGCACGGCAAGCTGCAGTCGGACCTGTGCAACTTCGTCGCACCGCTGGAGGCGGCCGGCACACCCGTCACGGCCCAGCCCAACATGCCGGTCGCGCCAGAATCCTGAGCGGGGGTGATAGCGGCATAAAAACAACAGCATAAGCATATCAAGAAAGAATCGTTAGCGCGCACCGCCGCCGCCCTTAAGCTCATGGCAACTGTTTCCGTACTAACACTCATTGAGCCCAAAGGACCACGCCGTGCATCCACGCCACTTCTATCCTGTATCCGCCACTCCCGCCACGCCGCTGCGCGCCATCGTGCTTGCCTGCGCCATGCTGGGCGCCCCATCCGCCTGGGCTCAGGACGCGCAAGCCACCGCCAGCACAGGCACAGGAACCACCGCTGAAACGGCCGGCGCCAGCATCGACCAGGTCACCGTCGTCGGCTCGCGCGCACGCAACCGCACCGTGTTCGACAGCAGCGTGCCCATCGACCGTTTCGGCGCGCGCGAAGTGAGCAATGCGCTGTCGACGGGCGACGTGGGCGCGGCCCTGCAAAACCTGTCGCCCTCGATCAACTTCCCCCGCATTGAATCGAGCGGCGCGTCGGACTCCGTGCGCGGCATCCAGTTGCGGGGACTGGCGCCCGACCAGGTGCTGGTGCTGATCAACGGCAAGCGCCGCCACACCAGCGCCGTGCTCGATACAGAAAGCAGCTTCGCCGGCACCGTGCCGGTCGACATCAACGCCATTCCACCAAACGCCATCGACCACATCGAAATCCTGCGCGACGGCGCGGGCGCCCAGTACGGCAGCGACGCCGTGGCGGGCGTCATCAACATCGTGCTGAAAAAAGCCCGCACGGGCGGCGCCGCTTCCGTCAGCTATGGCGCCAACCATACGCATTTCGAGCCGACCGATCAAACCCTGACGGATGGCCAGACCGTCATCATCAACGCCGACTATGGCGTGCCACTTGGGGAGGCGGGATTCTTCCGCTTCGGCGCGGAAACGCGGCGCCGCTCGCCCACGGAACGGGCCGGCCCCAGCGACGCGGGCTGGACGTCCTATAATTTCACGCCGGCCGACCAGGCGCTCGACGGCAAGGTCGTATTCAAGTCGGGTGACTCGCGCCAGCGCAACCACTACCTGTTCTACAACACCCAGCTCACCCTGGCCAACGGCCTGGACCTGTACTCGTTTGCCACCCTCAACGAGCGCAAGTCCGATGGCAGCGCCTACTTCCGCTATCCGGGCGACCCGTCGAACGTACTGGCCCTGTATCCGAATGGCTACCGCCCCGTCACCAATGGCGACAAGCGCGACCTCAGCATCGTGGCCGGCGTGCGCGGCAGCACAGGCGAGTGGAACTGGGACGCCAGCGCGCGCCACGGCAGCGATCGCTTTGACTACGGCGTGAGCCACTCCGTCAACGCCTCGCTGGGCGCGGGCAGCCCCACGCGTTTCAAGCTGGCCGGCTTCGACTTCCGCCAGAACGCCTTGAACGTCGATGCCACGCGCAGCATCGACATCGGCTTGCCCGCCTCTTTGAACCTGGCGGTGGGCGCCGAATGGATGCGCGAAACCTACACCAGCTCGGCTGGCGACCCCGCGGCGTACGCGGCCGGCAGCTTCACGGAAGCTCCACCGGGCGCGCAGGCGGGACCGGGCTTGCGGCCATCGGACGCCTACGACGGCAGCCGGCAAATCCGCTCCGTGTATGCGGACGTGGAAAGCGACCTCACGCCGCGCCTGCTGGTGGGCGCCGCCGCCCGCTATTCCCACTACAGCGACTTCGGCAGCGCCAGTACGGGCAAGCTGTCCACGCGCTATAAAGTGACGGAACATTTCCTCGTGCGCGGCTCGCTGTCCAACAGCTTCCGCGCACCGGCCCTCGTGCAGACGGGCTTCCGCTTCGCCACATTGAACTTCAACGCAGATGGTACGGCCCTGCAAACATCGGCCCTGCTGCCGGCCAGCGACCCGCTGGCGCGCAGCTTCGGCGCGCAACAGCTGAAACCTGAAAAATCGACCAACGTCTCCCTGGGCCTGGCCTGGAAACCGGCGGCCGCCACCAGCGTGACGGTGGACGCCTACGTGATCCGCATCCGCGACCGCATCACGCGCTCGAGCGACTTGCAAAGCGACGCCGTCACCGCCTACCTGGCCGCCAATGGCCGCAGCGACATCCAGTCCGTGGCCTATCTGGCCAACCTGCTCGACACGCGCACAAAAGGCCTGGACGTGGTGCTGAATCACGACCTGGCCTTCACGTCAGGCAAGCTGAACCTGAACGCGGCGCTGAACTTGAACAAAACCAGCCTCGACAAAGTGCGCCAGAGTTCCGCTACGCTGACCAATATCGATCCCAGTCTGACCCTGCTGACGGAGACGAGTTTGTTCCGCATCAAACATGCGTCACCGACCAGCAAATTGATCCTGGGTGCCGACTGGCAAGCGGCCGGCTGGGGCATGCAGGCGCGCGCCACACGCTTCGGCGAGTTGAAAGATTTTTCTTATGACAGTGATGCGCCGCTGATCGATGGCATCCCCGCGCAGCGCTTTGGCGCCGTCTGGTCGCTGGACCTGGAAGGCCAATTGAAGCTGAGCAAGCAGCTGACCTTGAGCGTGGGTGGCAACAATATCCTCGACCGTTATCCGCAGCGCGTGCGCCAGACGAATAACGCCACGTATGGCGGCGCCCTGCCCTACAATTTCATCAACCCCATCGGCGTCAATGGCGCGTATTTCTACGCCAAGCTGAACTACACGTTTTAACGTCACGGAAAGAGCATATGATCATCAACCGACTTTCTCACATCGTCTCTCACCTCGTCGCCGGCGCCTGCCTGAGCGCCCTCCTGCTGTCGTCCGCCCAGGCTGCCGCGCCGCTGGTGCTAATGACGGACTTCGGCACGGCCGACGGCGCCGTGTCCGCCATGCATGGCGTCGCCTATGGCGTCGACCCCACACTCACCATCTCGGACCTGACGCACCAGATTCCCGACTACGACATCTGGCTGGGCGCCTACCGCCTGTACCAGACAGCCAATTACTGGCCGCAAGGCACGGTGTTTGTTTCCGTCATCGATCCGGGCGTGGGGACCAAGCGCAAGTCGGTGGTACTAAAAACCAAGGGTGGACGCTACTTCGTGGGGCCGGACAATGGCCTGTTCACCCTGATCGCAGAGCGCGACGGCGTAGCCGAACTGCGCGAAATCGATGAAAAGGTCAACCGCCTGACTGGCTCCGCCGAGTCGTATACCTTCCACGGCCGCGACGTGTACGCGTATGTGGGTGCGCGCCTGGCCTCGGGCGCCATCAGCTATGAACAGGTGGGCCCGCAATTGCCGAGCGAATCCGTGGTGAAGATTGCGTATCAAAAACCTGTGCGCGACGGCAACACCATCCGCGGTATCGTGCCCGTGCTGGACGTAAAATATGGCAATGTGTGGACGAATATCCCGAAATCGCTGCTCGACGAATTGCAGGTGAAACTGCATGACACGCTACAAGTGCGCATTTTGCACAAGGGCAAGCAAGTGGCCAAGGTCACGGCGCCATTCGAGCACACGTTTGGCGGCGTCGCCAAGGGCAAGCCCCTGGTCTACCTGAACAGCCTGCTCGATGTGGCCGTCGCCCTCAGCCAGGGTGACTTTGCTGCCAAGCATCACATCGAGTCGGGCGTGGATTGGGAAGTGGAAGTGAGCAAGGCCCCTGCCGCCAAATAAACCATCCTTACGCGGCCAGGGCATCCTGCCCTGGCCCAACTGGCCATATCCCTTGCGGGTTTGCGCTACGTCAAACGCGGCGCTCCCCCGCCCCCGCCAGCACCCCGCATGTGCAAGTCCGGTGAACCTGTGCCGGCTCACCTACTCTAAATCTTGCAAGCGATGCCAGCCATGTTCCAGATGCGCAATCTGACAAGGCATGCGTTTCCACGACAGTCTTCCACTGAGTCTTCCACTGAAGAGGAATAATCATGACGGCTCCACTCCTGACCACCAGCAAGCTCGTCCTCGGTAGCGCCATCGTCTGTGCGCTGCTGGTCGGTTGCAACAAACACAGCGATACCAGTACCGCCGCCACGCCCACCACCGCCGAGCCGGCAACGCCGCCGGCCACCAGCGGCACGCCCGGCACCACGGGCAAGACCGCCCCGGACACCACCGCGCCGCCATTGACCACGCCGTCCCACAACGGTATGGCACCGGGAACAGGTACCGGGACCACGTCGCCACCGCGCAACAGTTAGTGCGCCGCACCCTGGCCAGCCGGTCACAGGCAAAAAAAGAGCCTTCCGCAGAAGGCTCTTGAAATACCACGGCGCAGCGCAAGCCACGCCTTGGCCCGGTACTATTTTTGCAGGCTGACCGACGCTGCTTTCGGCGCGCGACGTCCCATCAGGAACAGCACGGCCTTTTTCAGCATGCGGTAGACGAAGCGCACCAGCAGCAGAGTCAGCACGCACTCGAGCAAGGTCAATATCATGGCCACAGCCACGGGCATGCGCGCGGCGCGGCGGTGGAACTTGGCCACGGCGCCATCGCGGGCGATTTCGATGCTGTCATAGAAGGTCGGCACGACCAGCAGGGTCAAAATCGTCGAGGTGATGGTGCCGCCGATGATGGCAATCGCCAATGGACGGTAGAACTCGCCGCCCTCGCCCAGGCCCAGCGCCACGGGGAACATGCCGGCGATCAGCGCAAACGTCGTCATCAGGATGGGGCGCAGGCGCATGCGGCCCGCATACATCAGCGCGTCTTCGCGGCCATGGCCCTCTTCCTCACGCTTGCGCGCCGCGTCGAGCAGCAAGATGGCGTTCTTGGCGACCAGGCCCATCAGCATGATGATGCCGATAAAACTCATCAGGTTGAGGGTATTGTTGGTGATCACCAGCGCCACCACCACGCCGATCAAACTCAGCGGCAAGGACATCATCACGGCCACCGGCGCCGTGAAGGAACCAAACTGCATGACCAGGATCAAATACATCAGGCCGATACCCATCACCAGCGCGATCAGCATTTCCGTAAACAGCTCTTGCTGATCCTGGCCGGCGCCACCGAGCGCCAGGCCATAGCCGGGCGGGAAGTCGATGGAGTTGGCCAGTTTCATGGCGTCGCTCGTCACTTCGCCGTTCGAGCGGCCTTGCGCATTGGCCGACACGGTAATCGTGCGTTTGCCATTCTTGTGCTCGATGCCGGATGGTCCCTTGCCCATGGTAATGGTGGCGATCTGGTCCAGCGGCACCATTTGCGACGTGCCCGTCACGCTGATCGGCAGGCGCTCGATGTTTTCCGATGCCACGCGGTCGTCGGGATGCAGGCGCACGGCCACGTCGCGCGTCTCACCCGTCGGATCAACCCAGTCGCCCACTTCCACGCCGGCGAATGCCACACGCAACGATTGCGCCGCGTCATTGACGGAAATGCCCATCGAATTGGCCAGGCCACGGTTGAGCTCGATCTGCAGCTCGTTTTTCGGGTCTTGCTCGGACAGGCCCACGTCGACGGCACCGGGAATGGCGCGCAGCTTGTCCATGTAGGCGTTGGTAATTTCCATGAGTTTACGCGAATCGGGACCCGTAAATTCTACCTGGATGGGTTTTTGCGAACCGTTGCTCAAGTCATCCTGCACCACGTATTCGGCGCCCACCAGGCGAGACATCTTCTCGCGCAGCTCGACGGCGATGTCCTTGGCCGAACGCTTGCGGGTGTTGCGCTTGCCGATATCGACATACACGCGTCCGCCGCCCGCATTG
Organism: Janthinobacterium kochi; assembly: GCF_051380715.1. Taxonomy (NCBI): domain Bacteria; kingdom Pseudomonadati; phylum Pseudomonadota; class Betaproteobacteria; order Burkholderiales; family Oxalobacteraceae; genus Janthinobacterium; species Janthinobacterium kochi. Next base: position 55,036 of record NZ_JBNYXO010000015.1, on the reverse strand, counting down.
ATGGAGCTGTTGGTATCCTTGGTTTCAGGCAAGGTGCGCGCCAGCACGGCCGCCGCTTCCAGTTTCAGGCGCGAATACTCGATGCTGCTCGACGATGGCGTACGCACATTGATCATCAGATTGCCCGAATCGGATGCAGGCAGGAAACTCGTGCCGCCATGCGTGGAATGCAGGACGATGGCGCCCACCAGGCTGCCGAAGGCGATGACAGCCATCCAGCGGCGGTGATGCAGGGCCCAGGCGATCACGCGGCCGTAACGGTCGGCCTGGTGGTCGAACCAGTGGTTGAATTTCTCCAGCACGCGGCCAATACCCTTTTTCGGCACCGAGTGTTCCTCGACCGGGTCGCCCCAGTAGGCCGACAGCATGGGATCGAGCGTAAACGAGATGCCCAGGCTGACCAGCACCGAGCACGTCACCGTCAGGGCAAACGGACGGAACCATTCGCCAGAGATACCAGGCATGAAGGCCACGGGAATGAAGACGGCGATGATGGAGAAAGTCGTGGCGGCCACGGCCATGCCGATCTCGGCCGTGCCTTCCAGCGCGGCCGTGCGGCGGTCCTTGCCCATCTGCATGTGGCGCACGATGTTTTCGCGCACCACGATGGCGTCATCGATCAGCACGCCAATGGCCAGCGACAGGCCCAGCAGAGTCATGAAGTTCAGGGTAAAGCCGCACAACCACACGGCAATGAAGGCAGCAATCACGGACGTGGGCAGGCTCAGCGCCGTGATCAGGGTGGAACGCCAGGAGTTCAGGAAAGCGTAGACGACGAAAATCGTCAGCACGGCGCCCAGCACCAGCGATTCGATCACATTGTTCAAGCTATGCTGGGCGTTTTCGCCGCCGTCGCGCGTCACTTGCAGGATCGTGCCTTTCGGCAAGGTCTTGTTGATTTCCGCCACCATGTCGCGGATCTTGTTGGCCACGCTGACGGTGGAGGCGTCGCGCACACGGGTGATGGAAATGCCCACGTTGGGCTTGCCGCTGCGCATGCTCAGGCTGTTGACTTCCGCAAAGCCATCTTCGATGGTGGCCACTTGCGCCAGGCGCACGATTTCCTCGCCGCGGCGCTTGATCACCACTTTCTCGAAGTCGCTTGGCGACTCGATGCGGCCCACCAGGCGAATGCTTTTCTCGTCCAGGATGCCGCGCACCTTGCCCACGGGCGCATTCGTGTTCTGGTTGCGCAAGGCGGTGACGACATCGCTGACGGAAACATTATATTCACGCAACTTTTCCGCCCGCAGCAGCACGGACAGTTCGCGCTTCAGCGAACCGCCCACGTTGACCAGCGCCACGCCATCGACGGTGCGGAAGCGGTCCGACAGCACGTCTTCGGCCAGGCGCGAAATTTCCGCATGGCTTTGCGTATTCGATGACAGCGCCAGTTGCATGATCGGTTCCGCAGCCGGGTCGATGCGCTGCAAGATAGGCTCGCGCATTTCCGTCGGCAACTTGTAGCGCACGGCGGCAATCGCATTGCGGATATTGTCGGACGCCTCGATCAGGTTGGTATTGAAGGAAAACTTCAGGAAGATGCTGGCTGAACCTTCATTCGAATCGCTGTTGACCTCGGTCACGCCGGAAATGCTTTGCAAGGACTTTTCCAGGCGGTTCACCACTTCGCGCTCGACCGTATCGGGCGACGCGCCAGGGTAAGGAATGCTGACGACGATGAAGGGCACTTCAACGTCCGGATTCTGGTTGACGCGCAGTTTCTTGAGCGCCAGCAAGCCGACGCACATCATGGCCAGGATCAGGACGATGGTGGCGGTGGGCCGCTTGATACTGAAATCGGAAAGAAACATGGCTTAGTTTCCTTTACCGGCGGCGACGGTGCTGCTGCTGGCCACGGCGGCCGCTGGCACGGCCTTGGCGGCCGTCAATTCCACTTTCTGCCCATCCTTGAAGGTCGAGCCCGGCGTGCGCAGCACGGTGTCGCCGCTGGCCAAGCCGCTTTGCACTTCCCACTGGCCCGTGCGCACATCGCGCGCGCCGATGCGCAAGTTGACTTTATGTAAAGCCTTATCCTTGACTTTCCACGTGTACGTCACGTCGCCCGCCTTCACCAGGGCCGAGTCGGGTATCATCAGCGCGCTGACGGTTTCCGTCTCGATGCGCCCTTCCGCATACAGGCCGGCCACGCGCGGTTGTTCCTTATCATTGAAATCGACCAGCACGGCCACCTGGCGCGTGACGGCGTTGGCGGCAGGATCGACGCGGCGCACCTTGCCCGCGAAATCCTGGCCTGGATAACCATTGATGCGGAACAACACGGGCTGGCCCACCTTGACGACGCCGATCTTGTCGGCCGACACCAGGCCTTCGAGGCGCATGCTGGTTGGATCGATAACCTTGATCAATTCCTTGCCGATTTGCGCCGTATCGCCATTCGATACCTTGCGCTCGCTCACGATGCCGTCGAACGGCGCACGCACGAGGGTGCGCTGCAGTTGCTGGCGGGCTTGCGCGGCGCGGCTTTTCGCGGCGGACAAATCGCTTTGCGCATTGTTGCGGCGGATTTCCGCGTCTTCCAGCGCCTGCGTCGACGTCATGCCCGAGGCGCGCAGGGTTTTCATGCGCTGGAACATGCGTTCGGATTGCTCCAGCACCTGGCTGGCGGCGCGGCTGGCTTCCTCGGCCGAATTGAGGCTGTCGCGGATGGACGTTTCATCCAGGCGCACCAGCACGTCGCCCCGCTTGACGACTTCACCGTTTTCCTTCATGACCTGGATCACCACGGCCGACACTTCGGCGCGCAAGTCCGCATTGCGCTCGGGCTGCACAGAACCGGTGATGACGGGCCCCGACGCCAGCGCATTGCTTTGTATGGTCAGCAGATCTTCCGGGGAGACCAGCAAATTGACGGCGGCGCCCGCCTGTTCCTTGGCGCCCTTGCCAGCGCCTTTGCCAGGATCTTTGGACTCTTTGCCGCAGGCGGCCAGGGCAGAAGCAATTGCCAGAACAAACAGGGTTTTGCGCAACATGGGTAATTCTCCGGATAGATAGGACCACGACCGTCCTGACGGCCCGGATAGGGCTGCAGGCGATGGCAGGCATTTATTTTTATTAAAACCACAAGCGCCAAAGTATCCATGAGCGCGTCCGGGCATGTCAATCGGCGGTTTCCTGTAATGCTTTAATCAATGGATGAAACGTAGTTTTTACGCCCTGAAACGCAAAACCCCGCCTTGAAGCGGGGTTTTGCGTTTCAGGCGAGAAAGGACGCTTAGCGGGCAAAAACGGTGTTGATCAGGAAACCGATGGCAACGCCCGTGCACAGGCCGCCGGCGATTTCCACCAGGGTATGGCCCATGCGCTCGCGCAAGGTCTTGTGCGCTGCGCTGGCCGCTTCCCCGGCCAGGCGGTTGATTGCCGCCGCCTGCTTGCCCACGTGCTGGCGCAGGCTGTTGGCGTCGATGATGACGATGAAGGCCAAAGTCACTGCCACGCCGAAGGCGGGATGGGCTATGCCTTCGCGCAAGGCAATCAGGGTGGCCATGCTGGAAACGACGGCGCTGTGGTTGCTGGGAAAGCCGCCATTGCCGACCAGGCCGAATGCCCATTGCCGCGTGCGGACACTGTTGATCAGGAATTTGATCGGTCCGACCAGGATCCAGGTGATCAGGGGCGTGACGAGGTAAGCGATATCCACGGAGTATTCCTTCTTATATGTCTGTAAAGTGTGCAAGAAACTGCGGCCGCCAGATGGGCGCGCCGCAATTATCGCAGATCATCCGCGCCAGCAGAACTGTCTGTCGTCAGACTATAAAACGCCGCTCCCGGCGGCAACTAATATAAAATCATGGCATATACAACAATTGACGAATATCAACACTGAGTGCGGCGCACACAGCGGCGCAGATAATCAAACGTCTTTCACACTTGCAACGGGGTCCTCATGCGGCATTTCAGAATTTCCTTTTTAGTCACTTTTATCCTGATGGCAGTGTCAGGCTGGTGGGGTTACAGCCATGGCGGCATGTCAGGCATGATCCAGGCGCTGTGGATCACGGGCGTGCTGGGCGTCATGGAAGTGTCGCTGTCATTCGACAATGCCGTGGTGAATGCCTCGGTCTTGCGTCACTGGAATGAATTCTGGCAAAAACTGTTCCTCACGGTCGGTATCCTCGTGGCCGTCTTCGGCATGCGGCTGCTGTTCCCGCTGGTCATCGTTTCTGTCGCCACTGGCCTGGGCCTGGTCGACGTGTGGACCATGGCCACCACCACGCCGGATGTGTATGCCAAGCACCTGACGGACAACCATGCGCAAGTGGCAGCCTTCGGTGGCGCCTTCCTGCTGCTGGTGTTCCTGAACTTCATGTTCGATGACGAGAAGGAATTGCACTGGCTGGGCTGGGCCGAGGAAAAAGTCAACGCGCTGGGCACCGAAAGCCTGGCCGTGCTGATTACCATGGGCGCCGTGGCTGCCTGCGTGGCGATGGGTCCCGTGGACGAAAAATACAGCGTGCTCGCTTCGGGCATCGTCGGCATCGCCGTCTACATCGGCGTCAACTGGATCAGCGGCCTGCTGGAAGAAGGCGAACCGGACTTGCAGGATGACGCAGAAGAAGGCGTCGCTCAAGCCAAAAACGGCAATGGCGACCTGGTAAAAACGGTGGCGCGCGGCAGTATCGGCGGCTTCCTGTACCTGGAAGTGCTGGACGCCTCGTTCAGCTTTGACGGCGTGATCGGCGCCTTTGCCATCACCAACGACGTCGTCATCATCATGCTCGGCCTGGCCATCGGCGCCATGTTCGTGCGCTCGATGACGGTCTTCCTGGTGCACAAGGGCACGCTGGACGAATTCGTCTACCTCGAGCACGGTGCCCACTATGCGATCGGCATCCTGGCCTTGATCATGCTGGCGTCCGTCAAGTACCATATTCCGGAGTGGTTCACGGGCCTGTCGGGCGTGGCCTTCATCCTCGTCTCGCTGTGGTCGTCCCTGCGTTATCGCAAACGGCACGCGGCACAAGCTTGAAATCGGGGGTTCCGCCCCCAATTAAGAGAGTAATGGCACGAGCGCCTTGCGCTCATCCCATGAAGGCATGACAACGGACCAGCCAGGCAAAACACGCCACCGGCCCGTTATTTGAGCTAAATTACTAAAGGAGCACCACATGGCAATCAGTTTGCAAAAAGGCGGCAACGTCAACCTGAGCAAGGAAGCACCGAACCTGAAGAAGATCATCGTCGGCCTCGGCTGGGATCCTCGTTCGACGGACGGCGCCACCTTCGACCTTGACGGTAGCGCTTTCCTCCTGAAAAGCGACGGCAAAGTCCGTGGCGACTCTGACTTCATCTTCTACAACAACCTGAAGTCGACCGACGGTTCCGTCGTGCACACGGGCGACAACACCACGGGCGAAGGCGACGGCGACGATGAGCGCATCGAAATCGACCTGTCGCGCGTGCCGGCCGACATCGACCGCATCAGCGTCACCGTCACCATTCACGACGCCGACGCGCGCCGCCAGAACTTCGGCATGGTCTCGAAAGCCTTCATCCGCTGCCTGAACGCGGAAGGCGAAAAAGAAATCGCCCGCTACGACCTGTCCGAAGACAGCTCGACGGAAACGGCGATGATCTTTGGCGAAATCTACCGCTACAACGGCGAATGGAAGTTCAAGGCCATCGGCCAGGGCTTCAACGGCGGGCTGGGCCCCCTCGCACGCTCGTTCGGCGTGAATGCCTAAAATTCACACGCAGAAAGCCAGCCCGGCTTTCTGCGTGTGAATGGGACTAGTGTCGTATCATTACTGCCGCCTGCACAGATCAGGCGGCTTTTTTTTGGAGATTTATCATGCCAGTATTTAGTGTCACGGGCGACGTCGATCCATTCCTCCACGTCAGCATGAAGCAGGGCGAAACCATCTATTGCGAATCCGATGCGATGGTGATGATGGAAACGGCGCTGGACTTGAAAGGCAAGATGACGGGCGGCTTGGGCAGCGCCATCATGCGCCGTTTCGCGAATGGCGAATCGTTCTTCCAGCAGCATATCGAAGCGGTGCGCGGCAGCGGCGACTGCCTGCTCTCGCCCACCCTGCCGGGCGCCATCGAAGTGGTCGACGTGGGTGCGCGCCAGTACCTGCTCAACGACGGCGCCTTTGTCGCCGCCACTGCGGGCACGGAAATGAAAGTGCGTACGCAAAACATCGGCAACGCCTTGTTCGCCCAATCGGGCGGCTTCTTCGTCATGGAGACTGCCGGCACGGGACAAGTGGTGGTGTCGGGCTTCGGCTCCATGTTCCAGCTCGACGTCGAGCCGGGCAAGGATGTCGTGATCGACAATTCCCATGTGGTCTGCTGGGACAATAGCCTGAAATACGAGATTTCCGTGACCACGGGTGGCGGAGCGGGCGGCGGCGGCATCGGCGGTTTCCTCGGCAATATCGTCAACAGCGTGACCAGCGGCGAAGGCATCGTGCTGCGCTTTTCCGGTGCGGGCAAGGTGTTTATTTGCTCGCGCAACCGCGACGCGTTCCTGAAATGGACGGCTACCGGCAAGGCCGGCTGATTTCCTCTCTCTAAGGCCAGGTTAAGTTTTTCTGGCTACACTGCCCGCGCGCGCACCTGCGCGCGGCTTCCCCTATTTCCACCCGGTCCCCGTACATGCAAAGAGTCTGGTTCAACAAAACATTTTCCTCGGTCGGCACGGCCATGCGCCTGATCCGCGAGGCGGACATGGCCGCCACCGGCGGCAAACCGCGCTACCACATCGTGTGCAGCAATACGAATGCGCATGCGGCGGCGTTTTTGTCGGCCCACGAATACGCGGTCGAACCGCCTGGCCTGAAGGGCCTCAATTATGTCGAGTGGTGCCTGGAGTTCTGCCGCGAGCGCGATATCTCCATTTTCTGGCCCGGCAAGGAAGCGGGCCTGATCGGCACCGCCAGCGCGCGCTTCGCCGCCATCGGCACGCGCGTGCTCAGCGTGGCCACCGAAGAAGTGCTGGACTTGATGCATGACAAGGCACGCTTTTGCGACGGCCTCGATCTGCCCATGGCGCGGCCGGCCGAGTACCGCGCCGTAGCCAGCATCGCGGAATACGACGCCGCCTATGCGCAGCTGCGCCCGCGCTATCCGAAGCTGTGCATCAAGCCTTCCGAATCCGTGTATGGCCTGGGCTTTGCCGTGCTGGACGAAGAGCGCTCCAGCGCCCAGTTGCTGCTGGAAGGCGCTTCCTACCATATCAACGCGCAGGAGCTGCGCAGTGGCCTGGCACAGATGGAAACGTTCAAGACCCTGCTGCTGATGGAATACCTCGATGGCCATGAATACAGCGCCGACTGCATCGCCGACCATGGCAGCCTGATCTGCGCTGTGCCGCGCAAGAAGCTGCACGCGCCCGGCAGCGGCCAGTTGATCGAATTGCGCGACGACTTGCTGTCCGCCTGCGAAAAACTGACGCGCGACTATGGCCTGAACGGCGTGTTCAACATCCAGTTCCGCGTAGGCGCGAGCGGTCTGGCGCTGCTGGAGATCAACCCGCGCATGTCGGGCGGCATCGGCATGGCTTGCGCGGCAGGCCCCAACCTGCCTTACCTGGCGCTGGCCGGTTTCGACCAGGGCTACGACAAGCTCAGCGTGCCCGCCATCCGCGAGGGCATGCGCGTGGCGGAATCGGCTTACGCCGTGGAGCTGCCATGAATATCATCAAGAAGCAGATGCCCACGGGCGAACTGACCCTGAAGGTGGACGAAGCGCGCTTTCCGCTGGACTGGCTGATCGGCTTTGCCGCGCGCGCCAACGCCAAGCGCGGCTTCCTGTTCCTCTCGAAGGTGCTGGGCAAGCACTGGCCCGTCACGCCGCGCGCCATGCAAGCCATCCACGACGATCTGGCGGCGCAAATCCCTCCCAGCCTGCCCGGCCCCGTGGTCTTCATCGCCATGGCCGAGACAGCCGTCGGCCTGGGCCAGGGCGTGTTCGAAGCGTGGCTGCGCGCCAATCCGAATGGCAAGGCGCTGTTTTTGCACAGCTCGCGCTATCGCGTGGGCACGGTGCCCTTCTTCGAATTCGAGGAATCGCACAGCCACGCGCCGCGCCAGTTTTTGCATTTATCCGACGCGGCCAGCGCCCTCTTTTCCACGGCACGCAGCCTGGTGCTGATCGACGATGAAGCGTCGACCGGCAACACCTTCGCCAACCTGGTGCAAGTGTGCCGCGCGCGCTATCCGCAGCTGGAAAAGCTGCACCTGGGCGTGATCACCAATTTCATGGGCAAGGCCGCCAACGCGGGCTTGAGCCAGCGTTTCGGCCTGCCCACCACCGTCGGCGCGGCACTGTCCGGCCACTACGCCTTCCAGGCCGGCGATGCGCCGGCGCCGATAGCGGCCAGCGCGCAGCGCTTCGAAGCGAATGCGGAACGCGGCGCCAGCCCCGCCTTCGGGCGCATCGGCGTGGGACGCGCCTTGACCCCGCCGCAAGGCTTGGCGGTGCAGCTGGCGCAGGAAATCGGCGCAGGCGACTCCGTGCTGGTGCTGGGCACGGGCGAATTCATGCACCCGTCGTTCCTGCTCGCGCGCGAACTGGAAAGCCTGGGCAAGAACGTGGTGGTGCAATCGACCACGCGCTCGCCCATCCTGTCGTGGGGCTCCGTCAGCCATATCGTCTGCTGCGACGACAATTACGGCGAAGGCATCGCCAATTACCTGTACAACGTGGCGCCTGGCCAATACCAGCACGTTTTCATCTGCCATGAAACCCCGGCCAGTCCGGCCCTCATGCAACTCGCCGGCCAATTGAATGGCCGCCTGTTCCACTTTCAGTCAGAGACCAAAATTGAAGAAATTCCTGTTTGTTGACCTGGACGACACACTGTTCCAGACCCCGAAAAAATGCCCGGGCGAGACCGACCTGCAAGCAGCCGCGTACCTGAAAAATGGCGACGCCTGCTCGTATACGACGGCGCGCCAGCGCGCCTTCTTTGCGTTTGCGCAAAGCGGTATGACCCTGATCCCCGCCACGGCGAGGAACGGCGACGCGTTTCGCCGGGTCGACCTGCCTTTTACCAGCTACAGCGTGCTCGATTACGGCGGCATTGTGCTGCAGCCGGGCGGCGCGCTCGATGCAGGCTGGCTGGCGCTGATGCAAAACGACATGCAGACGGCGCTGCCCGGCCTGCAGGACGCCATGCGCATCATCGACGATTTCCAGATCAAGGCCGGCATGCCCTCGCGCGCGCGCCTGATCGAAGACTACAACACGCCGTTCTACATCGTCGTCAAGGACCATGAAGCGCGCGGCGAACGCCTGGCCGACATCGAAGAACAGGTACTGCAACAGTGGATCGCCACCGAAGGCGCCGACTACTTCATCCACCGCAACGGCAACAACCTGGCCGTGCTGCCGAAGACCCTGAACAAGGCGCGCGCCGTGGCCTACCTGCGCGCGGAGCTGGAAGCCGAACATGGCCCCATCGTCAGCTTCGGCATGGGCGACAGCCGTTCGGACGCCCGCTTCATGGCTGCCTGCGACTACGCCATCATCCCCAACGGCACCCAGCTGGCGGCACTCACGGTGGCGGCGCTATGACCGACAGCACGCAGCATTTCAGCGGCAGCTACCGCCAGCAAGACGTGGAGTTTCTGCTCACGCCGATGGCGCTCGAACCCATCCTCGACCTGGCCGAAAAAGAGCGCTTGATCCAGTCCGGCCAGCGCCACTACAGCGAAATGCTGTCGCCGGAATCCCTGCCCTCGCCCGCCTACCTGGCGCTGTTCCAGAGCGCGTTTGCAGCCAACCGCCTGCAGATGGCGCGCGACAGCCTGCGCCTGGCGGCCCTGATCGCGGCACGCCGCACGGGTGCCATCACGCTGGTCTCACTGGCGCGCGCGGGCACGCCCGTGGGCGTCATCCTCGGGCACTTGCTGCGCCAGGTATTCCAGCGCGAGTGCAGCCATTATTCCGTTTCCATCATCCGCGACCGCGGCATCGATGCGAATGCCTTGAAACACATCCTGGCGCAGGGCCACAGTGACGCCTCCATCGTCTTCGTCGACGGCTGGACGGGCAAGGGCGTGATTTCGCGCGAACTGCGCCAAACGGTCCACGACTTCAATGCGACGCAAGGCACGGCCATCGACGGCGGCCTGTTCGTGCTGTCCGACCTGGCCGGCACGGCCTCCTGCGCCGCCTCGTCCGGCGACTACCTGATCCCGTCGAGCATTTTGAATGCCACCGTCTCGGGCCTGGTCAGCCGCTCCGTGCTCAATGACAGCATCGGTCCCGACGACTTCCATGGCTGCGTGTACTACGCGCAGTTCGAGCAGCACGACCAGTCGCGCGATTTCGCCGATGGTCTGGTGGCCGACGCCATGGCGATTGCCGCCAGCAGCGGCGTGCCGCTGGCCGAAGCGAGCGATGCGCCAGCCATGGCGACCCGTTCGCAAGCCTACATGGCCGCCGCGCAGCAGCAATACGGCATCAGCGACATCAACCTGATCAAGCCAGGTATCGGCGAAGCGACGCGCGTGCTGCTGCGCCGCGTGCCCGAGCGCCTGATCGTGCGCGACATGAATGCGCCGGACGTGGCACATTTGCTGCTTCTGGCGAAGGAAAAAGCCATACCCGTCATAGTAGAACCGGCGCTGCCCTACCAGGCGGTCGCCCTTATCAGGAGCGCAGTCGATGGATAACAACTCCCTACACCCACAAAGTGAACACAAGGCGGCGCTGGGCGCCTCCATGTATGTGCCGACCACGCACAAGGACTTGCTGGTGATCGCCAATGGCGACAAATTCAGCCATTTACGCTCGGTCATTCTTTGCACCGAAGACGCCATCGCGGAGCGCGATCTCAGTTACGCGCTGTTCAACCTGTCTCTGGCGCTGCAAAACATGTGCGACGAGTCGGATACCTTGCGCTTCGTGCGCGTGCGCAATCTCGACGTGCTGGCGCGCGTGCTGGGCATGCCCGGCGCCGAGAAATTGAGCGGCTTCGTGCTGCCCAAGTCCACGCGCCACAACTTTGCCGCGTATTTCGAGCTGGTGCGCCACACGCATCACTTGCTGATGCCAACCCTGGAAACGGCGGAAGTGTTCGACGACGAAGAGATGAAGCAGTTCCGCCTCATCCTGTCGGCGCCGGAAGTGCGGCGCCGCATCCTGGCCCTGCGCATCGGCGGCAACGATCTGTTGGCCCTCCTAGGCCTGCGCCGTCCCACCAGCGGCACCATTTATCAGACGCCGCTGGGGCAGGTCATCGGCCGCCTGGTCACCATCTTCAAACCGCACGGCTTCCAGCTGACAGCGCCCGTCTTCGAGCATCTGTCGCAGGGCAGTTGGCTCGATGCCGAAGTAGCGCAGGACATGGCGCACGGCATGATCGCCAAGACGGCCATCCACCCCGACCAGGTGCCGCAGATCGAGCGCCACTACCAGGTGGCGCAATCGGACATCGAACTGGCGCTGCGCATCATCGACCCGGACAGCCCGGCCGTGTTTCGCATGCAGGAATCGATGTGCGAAGTGGCGACCCACTCAAGCTGGGCGCAGCGCATCATCGAGCAGGCGCGCCTGTTCGGCATCCGCCATGCGACCGACGGCGCCCCGGCGCCCGCCCCCCATTTGCATCACTCCTTGAATACTCAACTCTCCAGCGACGAAGGGACTGCACGACCATGACCAATTTCACACGCGGACAAAAAGGCAAACTGGCTGACCTGGGCTTGAATGGCCCGTTTGCCGTCACGCTCGATATCGTTTCGGGTTCGATGGAAGTGGACGTCAGCTGCTTCGGCGTCGATGCGGCCGGCAAGCTGTCGGACGACCGCTACATGGTGTTCTTCAACCAGAAAAGCGCACCGGACAACGCCATCACGGTGGACTTGAACGGCCCCCGCTCCACCTTCCAGGTGGATCTGGCCCGCCTGCCCGCCTCGATCGACAAGCTGGTATTCACGGCAGCGACGGAACAGGGCAGCATGCGCGCGCTGGGCAACTCCAGCATGGCGCTGGGCCAGGCGGCCACGTTTGCCTTCACGGGCAATGACTTCCAGGATGAAAAAGCCGTCATCATCGGCGAACTGTATCGCCGCGACGGCAGCTGGCGCTTCGGTGCGGTGGGTCAGGGGTTTGCGGGCGGCCTGGCGGCGCTGCTGAAGCACTTTGGCGGCAGCGAGGCGGCTTCGTCTTCCCCTGCTCCCGTGTCCACGCCAGCAGCGCCACCACCACCGCCGGCGAATAAAATCTCGCTGTCGAAAATCCGCCTGGAAAAGCGCGGCGACAAGATTTCGCTCGACAAGCGCGATAGCGGCGGCTATGGCCGCATCAAGGTCAACCTGAACTGGAACCAGAACGCCGCGCAAGGCCAGGCGCCCGCTTCGAAGCTCGACACGGGCTTCCTCGGCAAGCTGTTCAACAAGCCGGCCGGCCGTTCGGGCGGCATCGACCTCGATATCGGCTGCCTGTTCGAAATGAGCAATGGCAGCAAGAGCGCCGTGCAAGCGCTGGGCAACAGCTGGGGCGCCTACGACCGGCCGCCCTACATCCACCTGGAAGGCGACGACCGCACGGGCAGCATCAGCAGCGGCGAAAACATCTTCATCAACGGCACCCATTTCGACCAGATCAAGCGCGTGCTCGTCTACGCCTTCATCTACGAAGGCGTGCCGAACTGGGCCGCCACCGATGGCGTCGTGACGATCGAGATTCCCGGCCAGCCGACGGTGGAAGTGCGCCTCGACAGCGACAGCCAGCACGCCATGTGCGCCATCGCCATGCTGGAAAACCACGGCGGCAACCTGCAGGTGACAAAATTGGTGGAATACTTCGGCGGCCAAGGTAAAATCACGGCGCACCAGGCCATGGACGAAAGATACAATTTTGGCTTGAACTGGAAAGCCGGACGGAAAGACTGAAAGTGTACGTGCACCAGTAGCGGAAAACCCGGGAGCAGTCCCGACGGAACTCGGCGTCCCCGTCTGACCCCGGGTTTTCTTCAATTTAACGATAAAAGTCAACATGACCCCTACGACCAAAAAAGTCACCTTCGCCTTCGCTATCTTTCTCGTGGCCGGCTTCCTGCTGCTGGCCGCCTACACGTGGATGGCCCTCAGCTTCTCGTACTCGGAAGGCGAACGGGCGGGCTACCTGCAAAAGTTCTCAAAGCGGGGCTGGATTTGCAAGACATGGGAGGGTGAATTGCTGCTGACGGCACTGCCGGGCACCATCCCTGAAAAATTCCAGTTCAGCGTGCGCGACGAGGAAGTGGCGAAGCAACTGTCGGCTGCCGCCGGCAAGCGCATCCTCGTCACCTACAGCCAGCACAAGGGCGTGCCGACGCAATGCTTCGGCGAGACGGAATATTTTGCCGATAAAGTCGTCTTGAGCCAGTAATAGAGACAGTAATACGACCGCAAGTCCAGCAACTCCAGCAACATCGCGCCGGCCAACCCTTCCAGGCCGGCGCCTCCCCTCCCGCCTCATCATTGGCGCGCCTCACACATTCTCACTTTCTTATACACTAGGGAAATTAGTTCTGACTGAGACATTTTACTAATGTAGTAAATGTGCGTGATGATTGCGCCGTCGCATGATGCCCAGCCAGCCGACCTTCAGCCTGCATCATCACCGGAAATTTCATGCGCATCTGCCACCCTGTCCTGGCCTTGCTGGCCGTCTCGCTTCCCCTCTGCGCCCAGGCACAAGATATTTCCGGCATGGCCGGCGCCCTGAAAGTCAGTTCGACCAATGAGCGCACCTTTGTTGCCGCCGTCAGCTACACACAGCCGGTAGGCGGTTACAACGCCGTCAGCCTGTCGTATATCAACGAAGGCCACCCGGAAGACCATCACCGCGACGGCATGGCGGGCCAGTTCTGGCTGCGCACGAAAAAAGTGGACCAGGGCCTGATGCTGGGCGCCGGCGTGGGCCGCTACTTCTTCTTCGACACGGCCAGGACCGACGACGGCCTGCACAACTTCGACAATGACCATGGCTGGGGTTCCATCGTCAGCCTGCAGGCGCGCTGGCAGTTCGACAATCGCTGGTATGCGCAAGCGCAGCTCAACCGCATCAAGCCCGATGGCAAGGACAACACCACGCACCTGCTGATCGGCGCCGGCTACCGCTATGACGGCGTGCCAGGCGCCAAGCTGCACTTGCAGAACTGGACGCACGACGACACCTTGACACTCTCGACGGGCCACACCATCGTCAACAGCTTGCGCTCGGAAAGCGCGCGCCCGTTCACCCTGGAATACCGGCGCGCGGCGGGAAAGTACGTGGACTGGACAGTCACCGCCCTCGATGAAGGCGATGCCGACCTGGCGCACCGGCGCGGCGTAGCCGCCCAGCTGTGGCTGATCCGTTCACTCAATGAAAAGGTGGAATTCGGCATGGGTGGCGGTCCCTACCTGGCGTGGGATGCGCGCGATACCCAGGGCCACAGCACGCGCCTGACAGGCTTGCTGTCGGCCACAGCCCGCTACCACGTCGACCGCCGCTGGGTGGCGCAAGTGGCGTGGAACCGGGTGGTGACGGATTACCACCGCGATGCGGATGTGTTGCTGGTGGGGGTGGGACGGAAGTTTTAATGCGAATAGAAAAATAACCCGAGGCAAGGACTGGGGTCGGTCGCTGCGCGATTGGAACGCAGTCCATTGGACTGCGTTTCCCCATGAAGGTCCGACCCCGGGTGTTATCGGGTTTTCAGGCATTCAACGCGAACGCCAGACGGCGCCGGCTTCGTTAGGCTGCGTCAAGCGCTCGATCACTTCGCGCGTCAAGCTGGCCGAGCTGACTTGTTCGGCTTTCGCGCGGGCGGCGGTCAAGGAGCTGGAAAAGACGCTTTGCGGCTGCTCCAGGCTGGCGCGCAGGGCGGCCAGTTCGCGCTCCTGCTGCTGCGCGCGCGCCGTTTCCAGGTCCAGCAACTGCTGCTTGGCGGCCGCCATCGCGCGCGTGGTCTCGGCCGCCTTGCGCTGCAGGGCCGCATGGGCCTGGGCACTGGCCAACAACGCTTGCTGTGCAGCGAGCTTCTCGCTGGCCGCCTGCTGCGCGGCCCGTTCCAGCTGCTCGCGCTGGCGCATGGCGTCGAACGCTTGCTGTTCCATGGCGGCGCGCACTTCGGCGGCCGCCGTCGCCTGCTTTTCCGCTTCCAGGCGGCCGGCGATGGCCTGCGATGCCCGCTCTTCGGCATTGCTGGTCTGGCGCTGCTGCACCAGTTTTTGCGCGATCAAGGCCAGCGACTCGCGTTCGGCAGCGACGAAATCTCGCTCGGACGCCAGCAGCGCATCGGCAGCTTGCGCCTTGTCTTCTTCCACACGGGCGCGCTCGCTATGCACCTGCCCCAGTTCCACGGCCAGGCGGGCCTGCGCCTGCACGGCTTGCGCGGCAGCGGCTTTCTGCTCGCCTTCGACCAGCGCCTGATCCATCAGGATGCGGATGGCGTCGGCTTCCTTTTGCGCCGCTTCGCGCAAAGCCTGTTCGGCAGCATGCTGGCCGCGCAGCAGTTCGGCTTGCGCGCCTTCAGCGGCGATGCGTTCCTGCGCCGCGTTGAACGCCAGCGCTTCCGCTTCCAGTCTCTCTTTCAAGGCGGCGATGGCAGCTTGTTCGGCGGCCAGTCGCTCCTGCTCGGCTTGCAACAGGTGCTGCGCCTGCTGCGCTTTTTCCTGTGCCAGTTGCGATGCCTGTTCCTGCGCAGCCAATGCAGCCTTGCCGGCATCGACTTCGGCCTGCTCGGCTTCGTTCTGGCTGGCGGCCAGTTCCGACGCCTGGCGTGCCAGTTCGGCGCGTTCGTACGCCAGGCTGGCGGCGCGCTGCTGCTCTTCCACTTCGCGGGCTGCCGCCACGGCGGCTGCCTGCTCGGCCGCTTCGCGTACCTTGGTTTCTTCGAGGGCCGCCGTTTCCGCTTCCAACTTGGCGTGACCAGCGATTTCCGCATCCTGTTCGGCCGCCACGCGGGCCAGCGCCACGGCGCGCAGCTGGCGGTCCACTTCGATGCGCGCTTCAGTGGCGGCCAGAATGCGCACATCGGCGTCGCGGCGCGCCTGCGCGCTGGCCACGGCGACCATTTCCAGGCGCTCGCGGTGGACAGCCGCGTCGCGCAATTCCTTTTCCGTTTGCAGGCGCAAGCGCAGGGATTGCGCCGCATGGCGCTCCGATTCCGCCTGCGCCAGCGCGATGGCTTCGCGTTCCTGCTCCAGGTGCGCCAGCGCGCGCGCTTCTTCCAGGGCGCGCACTTCGGCGGCGGCGCGGTTGAACGCCGATTCCAGCGCGATCTGGTCGGCGCGTTCGCGCTGCACCGTCAAGTCCAGCGCTTCGCTTTCCGCTTCGGCCAGCATCTGCGCCGTCTGGCGCGCACCGTGCGCATGGCGCTCGCGTTCACGCGCCAGCACGGCGACGCGCGCGTCGGCCGAAGCGATGCCCACCATTTCTTCCTTGGCCGCCTGCACGGCGGCGACGCGCTCGACGGCTTGCAGGCGCGCCTGCTCCGTCTGCACCTGCAATTCTTCGGCGGCGCGGGCGGCCTGCTCGGCCAGTTCCGACTGCACGGCCACTTGCTCGCTGGCGCGCAAGCGGCTTTCCTGTTCGGCGCGCGAACGCTGTTCGGCGGCCAGGCGGATGGCATTGTCGGACTCCACGCGGGCGCGCAGTTCGGCCGTCTCCTGCTTGACGGCTTCCAGGCGGGCCACGCTGGCTTGCGCGGCGGCGCGCATGGTATCGAGACGTTCGCGGTTGGCGGCAATCGCTTCTTCGGCTGCCTGCGCATTTTGCTGTGCGGCGGCGGCGGCTGCCGCGTCGATGGCGGCGCGGTCCTCGGCCAGCGAGCGCACGCGCGCCTCGGCCAGCGCGCGGCTTTCGGCGGCGCAGGTGGCCTTCGCTTCCGCTTCCACGCGGGCAATCGCCTCGTGGATGGCTTTCAATTCCATTTTCTGGCGTTCGGCGGCAGGCGCCTTGGTATCGGTTTCCGCTGCCGGTTCGGCTTGCAGTTCAGGCGTGATGGCGACAGCCGACGCTTCCGCCTTGCGCTCCAGGTCCTTGAAATCATGCAGCGAGACCATGCTGTCCTGGTCGAACTCGTCGTCGGCGGAGTACGCGACGGTGAGGGAGGCGGCCTGGCGCTGATTTTGCTGTGCTTGCATGATTTCTCGCTTATTCGGGTGAATTCCATTGCTTATAGGAATTTATTAACACCATTATGTAGCGGGCACAGGTATTTCAGCGCGGCAAGAAGAGCCGCTTTTACCGCTCTTTTCGCTATTTAACTCAGATAGGCCATAGGGGAGCTTCATCCATCAAGGCCACCTGCTCGCGCAATTCCAGGATGCGGTCCTGCCAGTAGCGCTGCGTGTTAAACCACGGGAAGGCGACGGGGAAGGCGGGGTCGTCCCAGCGGCGCGCCAGCCAGGCCGAGTAATGGATCAGGCGCAAGGTGCGCAGCGCTTCGACCAGGTACAGCTGGCGTGGGTCAAAATCGCAAAAGTCTTCATAGCCGGCCAGGATGTCGCTCATCTGGCGCACCTGGTCGCTGCGCTCGCCCGACAGCATCATCCACAGGTCCTGGATGGCCGGGCCCATGCGGCTATCGTCGAAATCGACGAAATGGGGGCCGGCGTCCGTCCACAGCACGTTACCGCCATGGCAATCGCCATGCGTGCGCAGTACGGCCACGTCACCCGCGCGGTCATAGCAGCGCTTGACACCATCAAGCGCCTGCTGCGCCACGCTGGAATACGCGGACAGCAGTTCGGGCGGCAGGAAATTGCCTTCCAGCAAGAACTCGCGCGGCTCGACACCGAACGTCTGGTGATCGAGCGCCGGCCGCTCCTGGTAGGTGGACAGCGCGCCGACGGCGTGGATGCGGCCGATGAAACGCCCTATCCATTCCAGCGTCGCCGGATCGTCCAGCTCGGGCGCGCGTCCGCCGTGGCGGGGGAAGACGGCAAAGCGGAAGCCCTGGTACTGGTGCAGGGTGCTGCCGTTGATTTCCAGCGCCGGCACTACCTGGATTTCGCGCTCGACCAGTTCGGAGACGAACGCGTGCTCTTCCAGGATGGCAGCATCGCTCCAGCGCGCGGGACGGTAAAACTTGGCGACCAGGGGCGCGCTGTCTTCGATGCCCACCTGGTAGACGCGATTTTCATAGCTGTTCAGCGCCAGCAGACGGCCATCGCCGCGCAAGCCTACGCTATCGAGGGCGTCGAGCACGCAATCGGGGCTCAGGGCGGAAAAGGGATGGACGGGCCGGTCGTCCTCGTGCGGCTGGTTTTCATTGTGCATAAGCGACATTGTAAGGCGCGCGCGCGCCGCCGGTGCAAACACTTCGGCGATGAAGCGCCGCTAGGCGTATACTGGTGCCTTACATTCAATCAAAGAGCAAGCCATGCAACTCGAACAGCCATTATCAGAAAAAGAATTCGACGAACTAGACCAATTCCTGTTGTCGGAGCGCTGCTCCGAAGACGCGATGACCATGGATATGCTGCACGGCTATCTGACGGCCGTCGCCATCGGCCCGGAACCGATCATGCCGGCCGAGTGGTTGCCACGCGTGTGGGGCGAAGATGCCGAAGATGCGCCGAAATTCAAGAACAGCAAGGAAGAAGAACGCATCGTCAACCTGATCATGCGCTTCATGAACGAAGTGCTGGTGACGTTTGAAGTCGCGCCCAAGGAATTCGAAGCCCTGTTCGTCGAGCACGACTACGAAGGCCAGACCCTGATCGACGCCGAAGCCTGGTGCTGGGGCTTCTGGGACGGCATGGAGCTGCGTCCCGGCTCGTGGAGTGAAATCTGGGATTCCGAAGTGGCCGAGCTGATGCAGCCGATCTACCTGCTGGGCGCTGACGAAATCAAGGAAGACGAACTGAAACTGGTGGAAGACCCGGTCAAGGCGCACAAGCTGGCGCAGGAACTGGAAGCGAACCTGCCGGCCATCCACCGTTTCTGGGTACCGCGCCGCAAGGCTCCCGTGCAAACCATGAAGCGCGAAGAGCCGAAAGTGGGCCGCAACGACGACTGCCCTTGCGGCAGCGGCAAGAAGTTCAAGAAATGCTGCGGCGCCGAGCCGGCAGCCGAGTAATCCCGCAGTAGCCTCACTCTCTGCGCCGGCGTCCTGCCGGCGCAGCGCTGGCGTTGGCCCACGGGCTATAATCGCCGCATGAAACTCCCCGACCTGAACCTGCTCGTCGCCCTCGATATCCTGCTCGAGGAAGGCAGCGCCGTGGCTGCGGCGCGGCGCATGCATCTGAGCGCACCGGCCATGAGCCGCACCCTGGCGCGCATCCGCGACGCCATCGGCGACCCCGTCTTCGTGCGCTCCGGGCGCGGCCTGGCGCCCACCCCGCGCGCGCTGGAATTGCGCGAGCAGGTGCGCGGCGTGGTGGAGCAGGCGCACGCCATCTTCACTTCCGGCCGCGAAGTCGACCTGCGCACGCTGGAACGCACTTTCAGCCTGTGCGCCAACGACGTGTTTGTCGGCGCCTACGGCGGCAAGCTGCGCGACCTGCTGGCTGTGCACGCGCCGCACACGGTGCTGCGCTTCGTGCCCGAAGGCGATGGTGCCACGGAAAACGACGCCCTGCACGCGGGCCGCATCGACCTGTACATCAGCGCGCGGCGCGCCTTTGCGCCCGACATCAAGCTGCAGCAGCTGTTTACCAGTTCCTTTGTCGGCATCGCCCGCAGCGACCACCCGCTCTTCGACGGGCCCATCAACCTCGACAGCTTTACCGAATACGAACATATCAGCGTCTCGCGGCGCGGCTTGGCGCGCGGTCCCTTCGACACCATCCTGGCCGAGCGGGGCTACACGCGCCGGGTGTCGCTGATCAGCCCTAATTTTCAGTCCGCCATCTTCGCCGTGGCCGATTCGCGCCTGCTGCTGCCGCTGATGCCCACGCCGCTGCTGGCCATTGTCGAGCGCCTGGGCTTGAAGCTGCGCACGTTCCAGCTGCCCATCCCCGTCGACAGCGTGGAAGTATTCCAGGCCTGGCACCCGCGCCTCGACCACGACCATGCGCACCGCTGGCTGCGCCGCATGATCAAGGACTTGTGCACGGGGTCAGACCCTTGCGGGTCTGACTCCAGCATTTGATTTGGGGGAGTTTGATTTGAACTCACCCGCCAGACGCCAAACCCAACGACAAAGACCGGGGTCAGACCCATAGGGTCCGACCCCACTCATCATTGCGTCTGACGCAATTCAGACTTCATCAATGATCAATTTTCATCATATTTAGCGCTACCTATACTGCGTGGACTGATCCTCATCCACGGAGTTCCCTGTGTCTGCTGTACCGCTTCCCGGCGCCGTCCCCGCGGCCGCGCCACCCGCACCTCCCATTTTCGGCCTGCGCCTGGCCACGGGCCTGGCCGGCGTGCTGCTGGCCGTGCTGGTGTCCGGCCTGAATGAAAACATCACCAAGGTCGCGCTGGCCGACATCCGCGGCGCCATGGGCATCGCGCGCGACGACGCCAGCTGGCTCGTGGCCCTGTATGCGGCCGCCTCGGTATCGGCCATGGCGTTCGCGCCGTGGTGTTCCGTCACCTTCTCGCTGCGCCGCCTGACGGCCAGCGCCATCCTCGTCTGCATGGCCGCCGGCCTGCTATGCCCGCTCGCGCCCAACCTGTCCGTGCTGATGCTGCTGCGCGTGGTGCAGGGAGCGGCCGGCGGCGCCCTGCCACCCATGCTGATGACGGTGGCGCTGCGCTTCCTGCCGCCGAACATCAAGCTGTATGGCCTGGGCGGCTATGCGCTGAGCGCCACTTTCGGCCCCAGCCTGGGCACGCCGCTGGCCGCCTTCTGGACCGAGTACCTGGGCTGGCAATGGGCCTTCTGGCAAATCATCCCGGGCAGCATCGTCGCCCTGCTGATGGTGTCCTGGGGCTTGCCGCAAGACCCGCTGCGCCTGGAGCGCTTGCGCCAGTTCGACTGGCGCGGCCTGCTGCTTGGCCTGCCCGCCATCAGCATGTTGGTCATCGGCATGCTGCAGGGCGAGCGCATGGCGTGGTTCGCTTCGCCGCTGATCTGCGTGCTGCTGGGCGGCGGCCTCCTGCTGCTGGTGCTGTTCTTCATCAACGAATGGTCGCACCCGCTGCCGTTTTTCAAGCTGCAACTGCTGTCACGGCGCAACCTCAGCCACGCCCTGCTGACCCTGGGCGGCGTGCTGTTCGTGCTGCTGGCCGTGATCCTGATTCCCTCGTCCTACCTGGCGCAGGTGCACGCCTATCGCCCGCTGCAAACGGCGCCCGTGATGCTGATGGTGGCGCTGCCGCAGCTGATCGCCCTGCCGCTGGTGGCCGCCCTGTGCAATATCCGCGCCGTCGACTGCCGCTGGGTGCTGGCCATCGGCCTGGCCCTGCTGGCCCTGTCCTGCGTGCTCGGTGCGCGCATGTCGCCGGACTGGATCCGCACGCATTTCTACCTGCTGCAAGCGGTGCAGATCTTTGCACAACCGATGGCCGTGATTCCCTTGCTGCTGCTGGCCACCACGGGCCTGGCGCCGCAGGATGGCCCTTTCGCCTCGGCCTGGTTCAACACCATCAAGGGCATGTCGGCCGTCGTCGCCACCGGCGTGCTCGATGCCCTGATCACGCGCCGCAACCATTTCCATTCGACGGTGCTCAGCGAGCGCCTGGGCAACCTGCCGGCCGGCGTGGACATGGCAGGTTTGGATCCTGGCCTGGCGCAGCGCATGCATGCGCAAGTCGTCACCCTGACCTCGTCCGACCTGTACCTCACCGTGGCCGCCATCGCGCTGGCCATGATTGTGATCATTCCCATCCTGCCGACGCGCGTCTATCCGCCGCGCGCCGCCTGACTTTTACTTCACGAAAGAGCTTCACCATGCAAAAACCCATACTGCGCTCGCGCGCCTTTCTTCTCGGCCTGGCCCTGCTGGCCTGCGCCCTCGCCTTTTGCGCCTGGCAACTGCTGTTCGCCCGTGGCGATGAACAAAGCACCGACGACGCCTTTGTCAGCGCCGACTACACCGTGCTCTCCCCCAAGGTGGGCGGCATCGTGCGGGAAGTGCTGGTGGAAGACAACCAGACTGTCAAGGCGGGTGATCTGCTGACGCGTATCGACGACCGCGATTACCAGGCCGCCGCCGCCTCGGCCCGCGCCGACGTCGCCGGCGCCGAAGCGCAGCTGGCGAATGCCCGCGCTACCTTGCAGCGCCAGCAATCGGTGATCGAACAAGCCACGACCCTGGTCGACGCCAACCAGGCGGAAGACAAACTGGCGCAGCAGGAGCTGGCCCGTTCAACGCACCTGGCCGGCCAGGGTGCAGGAAGCGTGCAGAACGCACAACAGGCGCAATCGCGCTTCGACGTGAGCCGCGCGCGCCTGGCGCAAAACCGCGCCGCCCTCGTCTCCACCCGCAAGCAGACGGAAATCTTGCAAGCTCAGCAAGGCGCGGCCGACGCGGCCCTGCTGCGCGCCCGCGCCAGCCTGCAACGGGCCGAACTGGATTTGTCGCATACGCAGCTGCGCGCCCCCATCGACGGCATCGTGGGACGCCGCGCGGTGCGCGTCGGCGCCCTGGTGGCGCCCGGCGCCAGCCTGATGGCCGTGGTGCCCTTGAACCGCAGCTTCGTCGTCGCCAACCTGCAGGAAACCCAGCTGACCCACGTGCGCCAGGGCCAGCGCGCCAGCATCGCCGTCGACGCCTATCCGGGCGTGCTCCTGCACGGCACAGTGCACAGCATCGCCCCCGCCACGGGTGTGACGTTCGCCGCCATCGCGCCGGAAAACGCCACCGGCAACTTCACCAAGGTGGTGCAGCGCATCCCCGTCAGGATCGCGCTCGATCCGGGCCAGGATGGCGACAGCCGCTTGCGCGTGGGCATGTCGGCCGAAGTGCGCATCGATACGGCCATGCGCCGCCAACAGCTGCAACAGGTGAGCGCACGATGAAAGCACTGATACTCATCACGGCCCTGGGCCTGGCCGGCTGCGCCAGCGTCGGCACCGACTTCCAGCGTCCGCACCATGATCTGGGGCAGCAATGGCGCCAGGCGCAGGACGCCCGTTTCGCCGCAGCACAGGATGGCGCCATCGAACAGCGCTGGTGGGACAGCTTTGGCGACGCAACCCTGTCATCCTTGCTGCAGCGCGCCGCCGGCGCCAACCTCGACGTGCTGGCGGCAAGCAGCCGGCTGGAACAGAGCCGCGCCGCGCGCGGCGTGGCCGGCGCAGCGCAAGGCCCGTCGCTGGGCGCGAATGGCGGCTACAGCCGCGCGCGCAACAGCGAACAAGGCTTGAGCGACCCGTCGCGCAACAACGGCCAGGCCGCCTACAGCCTGTGGCAAGGCAATCTCGACGCGGCTTGGGAACTGGACCTGTGGGGCCGCGTGCGGCGCGAAGTGGAAGCGGCTGACGCGCGCGTCGACGTGGCCGTGGAAACGCAGCGTGGCGTGCTGCTGGCCGTGCTGGCCGAGACGGCGCGCGACTACATCGAGCTGCGCGGCGCGCAGCAGACGCTGGCCATCACGCAGCAGCTGCTCGATATCGCGCGCCATACCCTGGACCTGACCCGCATCCGCCTGCGCGAAGGCGCGGCGACGCAGCTCGACGAAGCCGAGGCGGCGGCCCATGTCGCCACCATCGAAGCGCGCCTGCCGCCGCTGCAGCAGCGCGAAGCGCGCCTGGGCAATGCCCTCGCCCTCTTGCTGGCGCTGCCGCCGCAAGGCCTGCAGGCGGAACTGGCGGCGGGCAAGGACATTCCCGCCATGGCCATGCAGGTGCAACTGGGCGTGCCGAGCAGCCTGGCCGGGCGGCGTCCCGACATCCGCCGCGCCGAAGCGCAGCTGCACGCGGCCGCGGCCGCCATCGGCGTGGCGCAAGGCGATTTTTATCCACGCATCACGCTCTCGGGCAGCGTCGGCTTGCAAGCGATGCAGCTGTCCGACATCGGTTGGGACGCCAAACGCTTCGCCTTCGGCCCCGGCTTCAGCGTGCCCCTGTTCGATGGCGGCCGCCTGCGCGGCAAGCTGCAATTGCGCGAGGCGCAGCAGCAGGAGGCGGCCATCGCTTACCGCCAGACGGTGCTGGCCGCCTGGCACGAGGTGGAAGACGCGCTTTCGGGCTACCAGGCGAACCAGCGCCGCCAGGCCAGCCTCGATGAAGCCGTCAAGCAGGGACGCCGCGCGCTGGGCAGCGCGGAACTGCAATACCGCCAGGGCGGCACGGACCTGCTCAACGTGCTGCATGTGCAAAACACCTTACTGAACAACGAAGCGGCGCTGGTCGACAGCCGCGCCACCGCTGCGCTGTCGCTGGTCCAGGTCTACAAGGCGCTGGGCGGCGGCTGGCAAGCATTTACAAGCACATCGCAAGGAAGCACGCCATGAAACCGAATCCCGCACATTTTTCCATCCACGACGTCAGCGACTTTCCCATCGTGCGCTTTCGCCCTGAAACGGCCGTCACCGGCTATGCCCCGCTGTGGGAAAACGACATGGACGCCCTGCTGCGCCATGGTGTACCGTTCGTCCTGCTGTTCGAGGAAGAGCGCAGCGATGAAGCGCACGTCGACCGCAAGCGGCGCGGCCTGTGGCTCAAGCATAACAAGGTGGCGCTGGCCGCCCTTTGCCGTGGTCTGGTAACGGTCGAGGCGGACGCGGACCAGCGCGCGCGCCTGCAGGCGATGGCGGCTGGCGCCATGAAGGCGTTCGGCATCGTGCAGGAGGTGGCGGCCACGCGCGAACAGGCCGAGGCCCTGATGGTGTGGCTGCTGGGCAGTGGCCAGATGGCGCGGCCGCGCGCGGCAGACGTCTGGTGAGTGAGCTAATCGGTCAGGCGGCCCTGCGCACCGCACTTCTGGCGGGGATGACGCAGACGTCGCCATCGCTGCTGGTCGCCGTCGTCAGGGCGATGCCGTACAGCGCGGCCAGGGCGGGAACCGCCTCGGCATCGCTGGCGATGTCGGCGACCAGCTGGCCCGAACGCACCAGCAGCAGCCGGTCAAAGCCCAGCAAGGCGTGATTGATGTCGTGCAGGATGGCGACGACGGCGTGGCCGCGCGCGGCGCAAAACTGCTGCAGGCTGTCGAGCAAATCGAACTGCAGGCCGGGATCGAGCGCCGCCAGCGGTTCGTCGACGAGTATCAAGCCATCGTGTGCGTCCCACATCTGCGCGAAGATGCGCGCCAGCTGCACCCTGGCCTGTTCGCCGCCGGACAGGGTGTCCAGGCGGCGGCCCAGCAAATGCGCGGCGTGCGCCAGGGCCGCTGCGTCCTGCACGATACGCTCCAGTTGCGGGTCGACCAGGCGCGCCACCCGCCCCAGGCCGATCACCAGTTCGCACTGCAGTCCGAAGGCCACGCTCGATGCCTGTGGCAGGACGGCGCGGCGCCGCGCCAGTTCGGCCAGCGGCCACTGCGCCAGCGGCCGGCCGGCGAACGCCACCTGGCCCGCCTGCGGATGCAATTCGCGCGCCATCAGTTTGAGCAGGGTCGACTTGCCCGCGCCGCTGGGGCCGAGGATGGCGATGCGCTCGCCGGGCGCCACCCGCACATTGAAGGGGCCGAAATACTGCTGGCCAAGTTGGGTGGTGGCGAAGGAGAGTTCCAGCAGCGACGTCATGTTCACCTCTAGGCGCTGGCGTGGCGGAAGCGCCGCAACAGCATCAGGAAAAATGGCCCGCCCAGCAAGGCCGTGAAAATACCGACGGGGACTTCCGCGGGAATGGCGACCGTGCGCGCCAGGGTGTCGGCCAACAGCAGCAGCAAGCCGCCCATCAGCATCGCCAGCGGCAGCACGCGACGCTGGTCCGCGCCCAGCCAGGTGCGCACCAGGTGCGGCGCGATCAGGCCGATAAAACCGATGCCGCCGCACCAGGCGACGGCAAAACCCGTCAGCACGGCCACCAGCACGATCACCTGCGTGCGCAGCCGGCCCACGTCGATACCCACATGCAGCGCCTGCGCCTCGCCCAGCGCCAGCGCATTCAATGAACGCATCAGGAAGCGCGTGGCCCACAGCGCGCCGGCCAGCACCAGCAGCAACGCCGCCACCTGGCGCCAGCTGCCGGCCGACAGCGAGCCGAGGGTCCAGAAAGTCAGGGTGCGCAGCTGGTCGTCGCTGGCCAGGTAGATGCACAGGCCCATGGCGGCCACCGTGATGGCATTGAGCGCCACGCCCGTCAACAGCAGGCCGACGATGGAGCCGGGCGTGGCCCAGCGGGCAACGCGGTCGAGCAGCACGCAAATGAGCATGGCGCCGGCAAACGCGGCCCCCGGCAGCAGCCACACGCGCAGCTCGGGCGCCACGTGCAGGCTGGCGGCGAAGACAATGGTAGCCGCGCCCGCGCAGGCGGCGCCGCTGCTCACGCCCAGCAGCCCCGGGTCGGCCAGCGGATTGCGGAACAACCCTTGCGTCAGGCCGCCGGCCAGCGCCAGCGCGGCGCCGATCAGGATGGCAAACAGGGCGCGCGGCAAGCGGATATGCCACAGCACGTATGCGCCACCGGACTGCGCCGCGTCGCCCGCTTGAAACGGCGCCAGCCAGTCGGCCGGTGTCACGGGCACGGCGCCCGCCTGCACGGCGATGAGCAAGCTGCACACCAGTGCGGCGGCCAGCAGAGCGCCGGCACCCCAGCGTGGCCAGGACACTGCCGGCGTCATCGCGCGCACGTTCATGCGGCCATGGCTTTGGCGAAGGCGGCGTCGAGTTCGGCCAGCGCCTGCGGCATGCGCGGGCCAAAGCCCAGCAGCAGCATGGCTTCCAGCGAGACGATGCGGTGCTTGCGCCCGGCCGGCGTCTGCGCCAGGCCTGGCAGTTTCAAGATGCCGTCCACGCCGCCCGAGGCTTTCAGTCCCTGCTCCGTGACGAGCACGATATCGGGCCGCGCGGCGATCACGGCTTCCGGCGTAAGGGGCTTGTAGCCGGCGAATCCGCCCTGCCCGCCCATCACGTTGACGGCGCCCGCATACGCGAGCATGGCGTCGGCGCCCGTCTCGCGCCCGCCCACCATCACCTGGTTGGGCGCATGGGCGAGGATGAACAGCACGCGCACGGCTGATGGTACCGGTGACTGGCTGCGCTGGCGCACCTTGCCCAGGGCGCCGTGCCACTGCTGCTGCAAGGCTTGCGCCAGACGCGCGGCGGGGTCGGCACGTCCCGTGATCTGGCCCACCTGTTTCACCCGTTCGAGCAATCCTTCGAATTGGTTACTCGCGTTCAGCACCGCCACCGGCACGCCAGCGTCGCGCACCTGGCGCAGCACCGCTTGCGGCCCCGCTTCCTCGGTGGCGATCAGCTGCGTGGGCGCCAGCGACAGCACGCCCTCGGCCGACAGGGTGCGCGCGTAACCCACTTGCGGCAGCTGTTGCGCCACGACCGGATACAGCGACGTCGTATCGACGCCCACCAGCTCGCCCTGCGCCCCGAGCGCGTAGACGATTTCCGTCAGGGCGCCGCCGACGCTGACGATGCGCCGCGCTTTGACCACAGGTGTGCCCGCGTCGGACACGGCGGCCAGCACCTGCATCGGCGCGGCCAGGGCCAGTGCTCCCGCCCCCATTTTTTTCAGCGCGATGCGGCGCGCCACGCTGGCGGCGATCATGCGGCGCATAGTTCGCCCTCCTGCGCCACTCTGTCGACGATATGGCGCCATTCGCACAATTCATGCACGCCCGGCTTGCGTTCGCCGAAGAACATGACGATGGTGTCGCCCTTCGCGTCGAACAGTTCCACCGACGTCACCAGGCCATCGACGGTGGGCTTTTTCACCACCCAGGCGCTGGCGATATGGTCTTCGCGCAAATGCAGGTTGAAGCGCGTGTCGAGGACATTGATCCACGGCCCCATCACGGCGATCTTGTGCACGGGCCCCGAATGGATCTGGATCATGCCGGCATTGCCGACGAAAGCCATGATGGACACCTTTTCGAGGGCGGCGCTATTGAGCAGGTCGAGCACGCAGGATTTGTCGATCTGCTGCACGAAGCGCGCCTCGGCCAGGCGCAGGCCTTGCAGGCGCGAGACCGCATACTTTTTCAGCACGGTGAAAAATTCATGCGTGTCGCGCAAATCGGCCCAGGCGGCGCGAAAGCCGGCCACGTCGATCTGCGCGTCGGGCAATTCCGCTGGCGGGACCACCGGCGCCGTCACGGCGATGCCGGCCGCCTGGTTCGCGTCGGCAAAATGCGCCACCAGCGCGTCGTAGGCGGCCAGGTCGCTTTGCGGCTTGAGGAAAATCTTGTGCACGGCATGGCCGGCCGCATCGAAAAATTGCAGGCTGCGCTGCACCGCGTTTTCGCCCTCGTTCACCTCCCGAACGGCAAAACCATGTGCCCAGTGGCGGTAAAACACGCGCAAGTCGATGTCGCCACCGAGCACCAGGCCCACATGATTGTTATGGCTGGCTTTTCGATAGACGCCCGTCTTTTCATGCACGCACGAGGCGTTGCGCGTCAGCGCCATGACTTCGCCCAGCGGTTCGAGCGCGGCGATGATGGCGGGCAAGTCGGCCTGCAGGCGCTCGGCGCTCAGCAAGGCGCCATGGGCCAGCGACAAGCCGGCATGCGCGGCAATCAGCTCGCCTTCGGCAATGCCCAGTTCCTCGGCGATGTCGCGGTGACGGGCTTTCTTTTCGCGGCGCAGGCGGGCAAATTCGCTGGCGACCAGCTCGGTATTGCAAATGGGGAACGTGCTCAACACGGTGTCTCCTTTCAAGGCGAACACTGGCTGGCATGCGGAGGGCTGGCTGGTGGTGGGGGAATCTTGCAGTCAATTATAAATGAGAATCATTCGCAATCAAGATTTTATGTGCAAAAAAAGCGCCGCGACAGGAAACCCGTCGCGGCGCAAAGGAGACCGATCGATACAGCCGATCAGTTCAGGAAAACAGGATCAGGCGCTGGCCTGCACGCCCGGCATGGCCGCGGCCTTGGGCGCGGGACGCTGCGCCAGCAAGACGACGGCGGCCAGCACCATGGCGCCGCCCAGCAATTGCGTGCCGCTGACGGATTCTTTCAGCATGGTCACGCCGAACGCCATCGTGATCACAGGTTCAAACGTGGAAATAATGGATGCCTTGGCCGCGCCGATTTGCGCCACGCCGGCAAAGAAGGCGGCAATCGCGATGGCCGTCGAGAACAGGGCGATGGCGCTGACGGCCAGCCAGCCCGTCGGCGTGCCCGGCAAGGCCACGCCTTGCCACAGGGCAATCGCAGTATTCGACAGGCCAGCCGTGCCCAGGATCACCACACAGGCGGCCAATGGGTGAATATTCTCGCGGCTTTTCGACAGGCTGTTGCCAAACAGGATGTACACGGCGTACACGCCTGCCGCCATCAATGCCAGCGCGATGCCAATGGGCTGGCCCTGCAGCTTGCCGCCCAGGGTGATGGCCATGCCGGCAATCGCCAGCGCCATCAGCACCAGCATGCGCCGATCCAGCTTTTCCCAGCCCAGTGCCAGCGCCAGGATCGTCACCAGCACGGGATACACATACAGCAGCATGCCGCACAGGCCGCTGCTGGCATACATCAAGGCATTGAAATAGCCTTGCGACTGGGCCGTGTACATCAAGCCCATCAGCATGTAGCCGGCCAGCAGGCGGCCGCGCGGCAAGCGCCAGCCACCGAGCCACACGAGCGGCAGCAACAGCATGGCGGCGATGACGAAACGCAAGGCCAGCATGGTCGACGGGTTGACCCCGGACGCATAGGCCGCCTTGGCAAACACTGCGGAACTGCCGAAACCGGCGGCCGACAGCAACACCAGCGCAACGGCGCGGCGATCAGACATGACTAAACCTCTTTGAGTACGCCAGGGCAAACCTGCTGCGCGTCGCGCTTTGCGGCCTGCGATGCTCACCGTACTGAAGTACGGTTGCGCTTCTCGGCCACAAATCACTGCCGCTCGCGACGGTTTTTCCAGGCGTTGTAAATATAAATGCCAAGCAAGGCTGGCGATAATTTATGCGTGAATCATATTGTGGGTCACTTCACGCAGTGACGGCATCATATTCGCTTGCGCAAAATGAAACAAACCAATATTCTTCACGGATAGGCCAAATATTACTGAGGCTCAATTCTCTTGAAGAGTGCCATGTCACGTTCCCTGCCCCCGCTCGCCGCCCTGCACGCCTTCGAAGCGGCTGCCCGCCATGAAGGCTTCCAGCGCGCGGGCGAAGAATTGCACGTCTCGGCAGGCGCCATCGGCCACCACGTGAAACAGCTGGAAGCGTGGCTCGGCGTCGTGCTGTTCCAGCGCCTGCCGCGCGGCGTGGTGCTCACCAGCGCTGGCCAGCGCTATGCGGCCTCGCTGGGGCCGATACTCAACCAGCTGGCCGACGTCTCCGAGCAGGCGCGCCGCCAGGGCGATGACAAGGTGGTGACGGTGACGGCCACCAGCTCGCTCGTCTCGCGCTGGCTGATGCCGCGCCTGGGCCGCCTGCGCGACCGCTATCCGCAGATCGAGCTGCGCGTGCTGGCCTCGATGCACCCGGTCGACCTGGCGCGCGATGGCGTGGACGTGGCCATCCGCCTGGGACCGGGCCGCTATCCGGGCCTCAAAGTGGATTTACTCATGGAAGAATGGTTTTCCGCCGTCTGCAGCCCCGGCTTTCGCGCCAACGCGGCCAGCCTGCGCCAGCCCGCCGACCTGCTGCGCTACCCGCTGCTGCACGACGAACCGGAAGTGCACCTGCCAGGCGAAATCGACTGGACGCGCTGGCTGCACAGCTGCGGCGTACATTACAGCGGCAATAGCGGCAACAGTGGCGCGCGCTTTTCGCACACGTATTTATGCCTGGACGCGGCCGCCAGCGGCCAGGGCGTGGCCATCGCCGCCAGCCCCCTGATCGGCGACGACCTGCGCTCGGGCCGCCTGGTGCGCGTCTTCGAACACGCCGTGCGCGGTCCCCACTGCTATTATTTGCTGCGCTCGCCCCAGGCGGAAACGCGGCCCCTCGTGCATGCATTCTGCGAATGGCTGATCGCCGAGGCGCGCGCCGACCAGGAAACCGTCTGGCCCACCGTGGAGACAGCATGAGTCGCCGCGAACTGGCGCGCAGCGCCGAATATATTGTCCAACATGAATATGAACAGGCCAGCGTGACAGCGGCTGGTGGATGGCGGCAAGAGCTGGGCGAATTCTATGGCGATCCGGCCGTGGCCTTGATCGATATCAATGAGCAATGGTGCGCCGTGGCAGGGGAAGGATTGGTACTGTGTCGGCTGGGCCAGCCGTTCGGACAGTGCGCGGAATATTTCCGCCAGCCTGGCGAAGTGCGCTGGATCGCGGCTTTACGACAAACGGGAGCGTTTGCGCTGGAGTGGCAAGGCGAGGATGGGGCTTGGCACAGCCTCGATTTCGACTTTGGAACGATTGTAACGGAAGCTTCGCGACGCCTCACAAAACCGTAGCGAGCGGAAGGGAGAGGTGGCCAAGAAGCGCAACCGTACTTTTAGTACGGTGAGCATCGCAGGCCGCCTATACCGACGCGCAGTAGGTTTTGTGAGGCGTTTTAACTTACAATTTAATGAAGTGCTCGCGGTAGTATTTCAGTTCCTCGATCGACTCCAGAATATCGGCCAACGCAGTGTGCTTCTGGTGTTTCTTGAAACCGGTAGCGATTTCCGGCTTCCAGCGCTTGCACAGCTCTTTCAATGTCGATACATCAACATTGCGATAGTGGAAGAACGCTTCCAGTTTCGGCATGCCGCGCACCATAAAGCGGCGGTCCTGGCCGATGGTGTTGCCGCACATGGGCGACTTGCCTGCCGGCACGTATTTCTTCAGGAACGCGATCAGTTCCGCTTCCGCCTGCGCTTCCGTCACGGTCGACGCTTTCACCTTGTCGATCAGGCCGGAGCGGCCGTGCGTACCCTTGTTCCAGGCATCCATCTTGTTCAGGGTTTCATCCGACTGGTGAATCACGAACACGGGGCCTTCGGCCAGCAGGTTCAAATGCATGTCCGTCACCACTACCGCCACCTCGATGATGCGGTCGGTATCGGGCTCCAGGCCCGTCATTTCCATGTCGACCCAGACCAGGTTCATCTCGTTTGGACGTGCCGGGACAACGGGTGCGGGGGTGGATGCGGTTAAGTCGGTCGCTTGTGACATAATTCTCTCTTGGCCTAATCAAACTAAATAATCAGCCATTTTCTCACAGGCACAGAATGTATTCACTCGCGTTTTCGATTTTGTTTGTATCCGTCCTCGTTTTGACCCTGGCCGTGCGCTTCTGGCTCGCTTCGCGGCAGATTCGCCACGTGCTGGCCCACCGCGCTGCGGTCCCGCCCGAATTCGCGGAAAAGATCCCGCTGGCCGCGCACCAGAAGGCGGCCGACTACACGGTGGCCAAGACCAAGTTCGGCTTGCTGACCTTGCTGGTCAACTATGCCGTGCTGATCGGTTTCACCTTGCTGGGCGGCCTGCAGTGGCTGGCGCTGTCCCTGAATGAATGGATGGGAGCGGGTTCGCCCATGCTGTACCAGATCGGCCTGATCGCCGCCTTTGCCGTCATTTCCGGCCTGATCGACCTGCCCTTCGATTACTACCGCCAATTCGTGCTGGAACAACGTTTCGGCTTCAACACCATGGCACGCAAGCTGTTCTTCACGGACATGCTCAAGGGCGTGGGCCTGGGCGCGGCCATCGGCTTGCCGCTGATCTGGGTCGTGCTGACCCTGATGGCCAGGTCGGGCGACCTGTGGTGGTTGTACGCGTGGTTCGTCTGGAGCGGCTTCCAGTTGCTGATGATGGTGCTGTTTCCGACCGTCATCGCTCCCCTGTTCAACAAATTCACGCCGCTGGCCGACGAATCCTTGAAAAGCCGCATCGAAGGCTTGATGCAGCGCGTGGGTTTCGCCTCGAAAGGCTTGTTCGTGATGGACGGTTCGAAGCGCAGCGCCCACGGCAATGCCTATTTCTCGGGTTTTGGCGCCAACAAGCGCATCGTCTTCTTCGACACCCTGCTGTCGCGCCTGGCGCCGCAGGAAATCGAAGCCGTGCTGGCGCATGAACTGGGCCATTTCAAGCTCAAGCACATCGTCAAGCGCATCGCCATGATGTTCGTCATCTCGCTGGGCTTTTTGGCCCTGCTGGGCTTCCTGAAGACGCAGCCGTGGTTTTACGCGGGCCTGGGCATCGATCCCGTCACCCTGGCACTGACGGGCCAGCCGACGGATGCGCTGGCCCTGCTGCTGTTCATGCTGGCCTTGCCGGTCTTCACTTTCCTGCTGGGACCGCTGACCTCGCTCAGCTCGCGCAAGCACGAATTCGAAGCCGACGCCTTTGCCGCCACGCACACGCAAGCGGACGACCTGGTCTCGGCGCTGGTGAAAATGTATGAAGACAATGCGTCGACCCTGACGCCCGACCCGCTGCACTCGGCCTTCTATGACTCGCATCCGCCGGCCAGCGTGCGCATCCGCCACCTGAAAGGGGCTGCCACATGAATACGCCATCGACTTCGCAAGACCTGGCCCAACTGTCCTGCGCACCGCGCCAGCAGGCGCTGGGCGACACCGACATCGCCACCCTGCATGCCCTGCTGCCCCAATGGACGCTGCAAAATGGCAAGCTGTGCCGCGACTTCGGCTTCAAGAATTACTACCAGACCCTGGCGTTCGTGAACGCCCTGGCCTATATGACCCATACGCAAGACCACCATCCGGAGCTCATCATCACTTACAAAACCTGCGCCGTGCGCTACGATACGCACTCGGTCAACCAGGGCGCCGGCGGCCTGTCCGAAAACGACTTCATCTGCGCCGCCAAGGCAGACCTCATCTTCCAGAGCAGCCAGGTGGCCCCATGAGCGAAGGCAAGTTGACGGGTGTCATCATCGCCGCCCACGGCCGCCATTACCTGGCCGACGTGGAAGGCGCCAAGCTGCAATGCGTGACGCGCGGCAAGAAGACCAATGTGGCCGTGGGTGACATCGTGCACCTGACGCGCACCTCCAACGACCAGGCCGTCATCGACCGCATCGAGGAACGCAAGACCTTGCTGTATCGCTCGGACCAGTACAAATCGAAGCTGCTGGCCGCCAATTTGACGCAGCTGTTCATCGTCGTGGCGACGGAACCGGGCTTTGCCGACGACCTGATCTCGCGCTCGCTGGTGGCGGCCGACGCGGCCGGCATCGCGGCGCGCATCATCCTGAATAAGACGGACGTGACGGCCTCGCTGGAGCGCGCCCGCGAACGCCTGCTGCCGTATTCCTCGATGGGCTATCCCGTCGATGAAGTGTCGGCGCGCGCCGACCCGGAACACGCCGTGGCCACCCTGGCGCCGCTGCTGGCGGGCCAGTCGTCGATCCTGATCGGCCAGTCGGGCATGGGCAAATCGTCGCTGATCAACCTGCTGGTACCGGACGCGGATATCGCCGTGCGCGAAATCTCGGCCGCGCTCGACACGGGCAAGCACACGACGACCTTTACGCGCCTGTACAAGCTCGACGAACTGGGCTCGAACAGTTCCATCATCGATTCGCCCGGCTTCCAGGAATTCGGCCTGTACCACTTGTCCGAGGGCATGCTGGAGCGGGCCTTCCGCGAATTCCAGCCCTACCTGGGCGGCTGCAAGTTCTATAACTGCCGCCACCTGATCGAGCCGCAGTGCGCCATCCTGCAAGCATTGTCTGAAGGCAAGATCGCCAAGATGCGCCATACCCTGTATGGCCAGCTGCTGCACGAATCGGCGCAAACCCTGTATTGAACGTGCCTGGCGCCCGCCATCGCAGCGGGCGCCGAACCGATGAAAAATTTACCACCGCGAATTAAACAGAATTAAATTCTTCCGCACAGCCCGCTTTCCAACATTCATTTCAAAACCATCCATCGTCCGATTTTGCGTTTCAGCGCCGAATTCCGGCATTTCATCGCTTCGCAGTGGCATGGCGTCGATCCACTTGCTACCTTGGCATTGTCCCCGCCAGCGAACCTGCTGGAGACAACATTGGCCTAACTCCAACCAGCATTTTGATCACAAGGTGAAATCATGAAAGCATCGTTCTCGCGTACCCTCGCCCTCGGTAGCGCCGCCCTCGTCCTCGGCCTGTCTTGCCTCAGCGCCAGCGCGCTGGAGATCGGCGAACAGGACAAGGTACAGATCTCCGGCAAGGTGTATAAACTGGCACCACAGGAATTCAGCCAGTACGGCAATCGCTACCAGCTCGACACGGGCGATACCTTGCTGCTGCGCCAGCAAGTCAACCGCTATTTCACGAAGATCAAGGATCAGCCCGAAGTAGAGCTGTTCGGCCGCGCGCCGGGCGTCTTTGAAACGGCCAGCGGCACCCGCATCGAATTTCGCAACGATGGCGACGTCATCGCCATTACAGGACTGAACAACATTCCGGGCGCAATCACCAAGGCGGGTGAAACGGCCAGCACGGTACACTTCGCCGGCCGCTAAAACAAGCAGCACTGCGCAAGCGGCACGGAACACGGCTGGCAGGTCGTCGCCGCGCCTGCTTTGCGCAGGCTGAAAGGGCGCGCGCAACAAAATACTGTCGAGTCGACCAAACAACTGCATCCGAATGCAGCTTACAATGCGATCCAATACGGTGTCACTGGCCGCTGGCCAACACCATCGCCTTGCGGGAGATTTCGGATGGAAATGTTCGCACTCGAACATGACATTGCACATTGGGAAGACACACTGCGGCCACTAACCGCAGTGGAGCGCCTGCCCTTGCTGATGCGGCTGGCCTGGCATTTGCGCCAGCGCAACTGCGCCCAGGCGCTGCACTATGCGGCCGAAGCGGAGGGCTGGCTGCCCCTGGCAAACCTGCCGGCGCAGACATTGGCCATCGCGCAGGCACGCCTGCAGCTGGTGCGGGCGGAGGTGGCATGGTTGCAAGGTTCGCTCGATGCGGCGGAAAGCCTGGCCTTGGCGGCGCACGCCCTCCTGTGCGCGCACGGCGACGGCGCCGGCTGCGCCGACGCCCACTGGCTGCTGTCCTCGATCGCCGTCGACCGCGGCGACCATGCGCGCTGCGATGCCGAGCTGCTGGCCGCAGCGCAGCAAGCGCGCGGCGCCGGCGATGCGATGCGCGCCAGCCTGGCCGACGCGGCCGTGGCACGCTGGGCCGTCTTGCGCGATGCCCCAGCCGCCCAGGCCCGCTGGGGCAACCACTTCCAGGTCGACAGCGCCAGCGGCAAGCTGCACGCGCCGCTGGCTGCCTGGGTGCATGACTTTCGCGGCTTGTTGGCGCACACGTCACGCGACCTGGGCACGGCCGCCGGCCACTACATGCAAAGCTATGAAGCGGCGCTGGAAAGCGGCCAGCTGCGCGGCGCCATCACGGCCGCCATCAATATCGGCGACTGTTTCGCCAGCCTCAACGACAACGAATCGGCCCTCGAATGGATGCAGTGCGCGCTGGACCTGGCCCGCCCCACGGGCTGGCCGCGCAGCATCGGCGCCTGCCAGACGCATACGGCCGAAACCATGCGCAAGCTGGGACGCCAGGCTGCCGCCGAAGACTTGCTGCGCGAAGCGCTGCACATCCTGGCCCCCGTGGCGGGCGCACGCACCTATGCCAATGCGCTGTTCCACCTGGGCGAACTGAGCCTGGACAAGGGCGACTACGACACGGCACTCGATGCCTTCAGCCGCCTGGCGCAGCGCGCCGAAGCGCTGGGCCAGGCCGATTTCCGCAGCATGGCGCAGCGCGGCAGCGCCCACGCGCTGTCCTACCTGGACCGCCCGGACGAAGCGCTGCAGGCGGCCGAGCGGGCGCGCCAGCTGGCCACGGCGCAGGGCGACGCCATGCACCAGGTAGCGGCGCTGCGCGTCCTGGCCATGCTGCATGCGCGCCACGAGCTGCCGCCGCCGGCAGGCATGCAGGAACGCAATCCGGCCCTGCATTTCCTGCACCAGGCGCTGCAGGTCGCTGCCTCCATCGAAGGCTATGTGCCGCCCGGCGAACTGCTCGATGCGCTGGCGCGCGAATACGCGCATGCGGGCGACTATGCGCGCGCCTACGATATCGCCCTCGATGCGGGCGTGGCGCGCGAAAAAAGCCACACCCAGCAAGCCAGCAACCGCGCCACCGCCATGCAGGTCTACCACCAGACGGAACATGCGCGCTCGGAAGGCTATCACCACCGCGAACTGGCCGCCTCCGAAGCGCGCCGCGCCGAAGTGCTGCAGCAAACCAGCGACACCCTGGAACGGCTGTCGGCCATCGGCCAGGAAATCACCACCCACCTGGACGCCAGCGCCGTATTCCAGGTGCTCGACCGCCACGTGCATGCCTTGCTGCCAGTCAACACCTTCGCCATCTACATGCTCGATGCGGCAGGCACGGCGCTGCGCCGCGCGCATGGCATGGAAGCGGGCCGGCCCCTGTCCGACAACGCCATTCCCCTGAGCAATCCACGCGCCTACTCCGTGCGCTGCCTGCTGGGCCGGCGCGAAGTGTATATCGACCAGGTGCCGCCCAAGCGCCACGCCTACACCGTGCCGGGCACCCTGCATAACCAGAGCGTGCTGTACGTACCACTGATGGTCGGCGAGCGCGTGCTGGGCGTGATGACGGTGCAAGCTTGCCATGCCCATGCCTACGGCGAACGCGAGCGGCTGATCTTCCGCACCCTGTGCGCGTATGGCGCCATCGCGCTCGACAATGCGAGCGCCTACCGGCAATTGCAAGATGCCCAGGCACAATTGGTATCCCAGGAAAAACTGGCCGCCCTCGGTTCGCTGATGGCGGGTGTGGCGCATGAACTCAATACCCCCATCGGCAACAGTTTATTGATTGCCAGCACCATGCAGCAAAAGACGGAAGATATGGAGCGCCTGATGAACGGTCCCGGACTGCGCCGCTCCGACCTGGCAACCTTCCTCGACGATGCGGGCAAGGCGTCGGCACTGGTGATGCGCGGCCTGCGCAGCGCGGCCGACCTGGTCAACAGCTTCAAGCAGGTGGCCGTCGACCGCACCACCGAACAGCGGCGCCAGTTTGACTTGCAACAGGTAAGCAATGAAATCATCGCCACCGTCATGAACAGCATCCGCAGTTCGGGCCACCGCATCGAAGTGGAAATCGATTTCGGCATCGCCATGGATAGCTATCCGGGCCCGTTCGGCCAGGTGATCACCAATCTGATCAACAACGCCCTGCTGCACGCGTTTGCCCCCGCACCCAATAATGGCAGTGCCGGCACGGGCTGCATGCGCCTGTCCGCCACGGCGGACGCCGCGCGCGTGCAGGTCGTCTTCGCCGACAATGGCGGCGGCATCGCCGAACAGCATTTGTCGCGCATTTTCGACCCTTTCTTTACCACCAAGCTGGGCCAGGGTGGCAGCGGTCTGGGGCTATCGATCAGCTACAACATCGTCACGGCCCTGCTGGGCGGCACCATCCAGGTGGCCAGCAGCCCCGCCGGCACGCGTTTCACGCTCGATCTGCCGCTGGTGGCGCCGCAGATCGATGCAGCCACCCCGGCCAACATCTATTGAGCCGGCAAGACCCTGGCTGGACGCGGCCACTTGTCTACACAAGTAGCCGTCCGGCCAGTCTTTCCAATCTAAAAGCAAAACCCTTATAATTGAATAGCTGAAGTCCCTGCCATTGCATGATTTACAACTTGGCAAACCGCATCGACCCGTGCGACAAACAGGCATGGGCACCGATCAACACAGCAGCGCGCCGGGCGAGGCAGTCATCAGACGAGATGTTGTACGCTGATGCAACCCGGCGGGAAAGGCACGCCGCCGGCGGCCTGCGCATCTTCAAGTGGTCATTATGTCGACAAAAAAACCGATCAAGCACTACCTCCAGTTCTCCGATTTCACGTTGGAAGAGTATGAATATGTGATCGAACGCGCCCATCTGATCAAGCGCAAGTTCAAGAATTACGAAATCTACCATCCACTGATCGACCGCACCCTGGTGATGGTCTTTGAAAAGAATTCCACCCGCACGCGATTGTCGTTCGAAGCCGGCATGCACCAACTGGGCGGCGCCGCCATCTACCTGAACACGCGCGATTCCCAATTGGGCCGCGGCGAACCGGTGGAAGATGCGGGTCAGGTCATGTCGCGCATGTGCGACATCATCATGGTGCGCACCTTCGGCCAGGAAATCATCGAGCGTTTCGCCGCCAATTCGCGCGTGCCGGTGATCAATGGACTGACCAATGAACACCATCCGTGCCAGGTGTTTGCCGACATCTTCACCTACATCGAACACCGCGGCTCGATCGCCGGCAAGGTCGTCGCCTGGATCGGCGACGCCAACAACATGCTGTACTCGTGGCTGCAGGCGGCAGAAGTGTTCGGTTTCCACGTCAACGTGTCGACGCCGCAGGGCTACGACATCGACCTGTCGCAAGTCAATACCGAGCGCTATACCTTCTTCGCCAACCCGTCGGACGCCTGTGAAGGCGCGCACCTGGTCAACACGGACGTGTGGACCAGCATGGGCTACGAAGCGGAAAACGCGGCTCGCATTGCCGCCTTCGATGGCTGGATCGTCGATGGCGCGAAGATGGCCCGCGCCGCGCCCGACGCGCTGTTCATGCACTGCCTGCCCGCCCACCGCGGTGAGGAAGTGGCCGCCGAAGTGATCGACGGCCCGCAATCGGTGGTGTGGGACGAAGCGGAAAACCGTTTGCACGTGCAAAAAGCGCTGATTGAATACCTGTTACTGGGTAAAATCCAATAATTCGCCTGGAACTGCAGAACTCCCGGCAGCATCGCAACACATACATCGACAACGACAACTGGAAGCAATATGAGCGACATTAAAAAAGTAGTCCTGGCCTATTCCGGCGGACTCGACACCTCCGTCATCCTGAAATGGCTGCAAGATAACTACCAGTGCGAAATCGTCACCTTCACGGCCGACCTGGGCCAGGGCGAAGAACTGGAACCGGCGCGCGCCAAGGCCATCAAATTCGGCATCAAGCCGGAAAACATCCATATCGAAGACGTCCGCGAAGAATTCGTGCGCGATTTCGTCTTCCCGATGTTCCGCGCCAACACCGTGTATGAAGGCGAATACTTGCTGGGCACCTCGATCGCCCGTCCGCTGATCGCCAAGCGCCTGATCGAAATCGCCAACGCCACGGGCGCCGATGCCATCTCGCACGGCGCGACCGGCAAAGGCAATGACCAGGTGCGTTTCGAACTGGGCGCCTACGCGCTCAAACCTGGCGTGAAAATCATCGCCCCATGGCGCGAGTGGGATCTGCTGTCGCGCGAAAAACTGCTGAAATACGCGGAAGACGCCGGCATCGACATCGACATGAAGCACAAGAACGGCGGCGCGCCGTACTCGATGGACGCCAACTTGCTGCACATCAGCTTTGAAGGCCGCCACCTGGAAAACCCCAGTGCGGAAGCCGAAGAAAGCATGTGGCGCTGGACCGTCAGCCCTGAAAAGGCGCCGGACGAAGCCGAGTACCTGGACATCGAATACGAAAAGGGCGATATCGTCGCCATCAACGGCGTGCGCATGTCGCCCGCCACCGTGCTGGCCGAACTGAACAAGGTGGGCGGCAAGCATGGCGTGGGACGCCTGGACCTGGTGGAAAACCGCTACGTCGGCATGAAATCGCGCGGCTGCTATGAAACTCCGGGCGGCACCATCATGTTGAAAGCCCACCGCGCCATCGAATCGATCACCCTGGACCGCGAAGTGGCCCACCTGAAAGATGACCTGATGCCGCGCTACGCGTCGATGATCTACAACGGCTACTGGTGGGCGCCCGAGCGCGTCGCCCTGCAAACCCTGATCGATCATACGCAGGAAACCGTGAACGGCTGGGTACGCATCAAGCTGTACAAAGGCAATGTCATCGTCGTCTCGCGCGATTCGAAGACGGACTCGCTGTTCGACATGAACATCGCCACCTTTGACGAAGACGGTGGCGCCTACAACCAGGCCGACGCCGGCGGCTTCATCAAGCTGAACGCCTTGCGCATGCGTATCGCCGCCATCGCCCGCGAAAAGCGCGGCCAGAAGTAAATAAGTAACCCCCAATAAATTATTGTGATTTCTAACTTCCATAACCGGCGCTCTGCGGCGTTGCCCACTGCTAGCAGTGCTCGCACTGCGTCGCAGCGGGCGCCTTGCATAGCATCCGGTTCTGTTCGTTATAAATTCACAATATTTTCCTGAGCATTACTTAGCTGCCGGGAGGCATTGCCTCCCGCGCCAGCCCAAGCCGCCCACGGGCGGCTTTTTTACGTCTGAAACGCACTGGTCCACGATTTAGGCCCCTGCAGCTCCCGTATCCCCCCCGTTTTGCTGTCCCCCGTGGCAAAATGCTACAGTGCAATTTAGAGCACCTAACATAACCTACTGCGCGTCGCGATTTGCGGCCTCCGATGCTCACTGTGCATTAGCACAGCTGCGCTTCTCAGCCGCAACTCACTGCCGCTCGCTACGGTTCTGTTAGGCGCTCTTAGTCGAAAAATTCCCGCTTCCGGAGCCACCATGTTCAAAGACCTGAGTATCAAGAATAAACTGTACCTGGGCTTCGGCTCCATCGTGGCCATCATCCTGATCTTGCTGGGCGTCGCCTACAACAGCTTTTCGCGCCTGTCGGAAGCTAATACATGGGACCGCCACACGATGGAAGTGCTGGTCGAGATCGACAAGATTCACAATTCCATCCTGCAAATCCAGGTGGAAGTGCGCGGTTTCATCCTGACCGGCAACGAAGCCTCGCTGAACCCGGAAACGGACGAGATGGCGGTGCTGACGCAGCACACGCAAAAAGCCATCAGCATGACGGGCGACAACAAGCAGCAGTCGGAACGCTTCCGCAAGATCCACGTGCTAACCAGCACCTGGGTCAAGGAGTGGATCAATCCCCTGATCGAGAAGCGCCGCGCGCTGGGCAATGCACCAGGGGCCACGGAATCGGTGGCGCGCACCATGCCGCCCGGCGGCTACCCGGCCATCGCGCAAGCCAACAAGCTGCTCGACGAAGTCGCTGCCGAAGAGTCCCGCTTGCTGGCCGAACGCACGGCCACCACGACAAAATTGCAGGAAACCATGTTGCTGACCCTGGCCCTGGGCGGCTTGCTGTGCGTGGTGCTGGCGCTGGGCATTTCCTACCTGTTGGGGCGTTCCATTCTCGGGCCGCTGAACAACCTGACGGATGCCGTCGGGCGCATCGCCGGCGGCGAGCAGAACGCGCGCGCCGCCATCCTCTCGCGCGACGAGCTGGGCAAGGTGACGGAAGAATTCAACCGCATGGCGCAAACCATCCAGGACAACCAGGCCAATGAACTGGCCGCCACGAATAGTTTGCGCGCCAAGGTCGATTCGCTGCTGGAAGTGGTGTCGAAGGCGGCCTCGGGCGACCTGACGGGCAAGGTCGGCATCACGGGCAGCGACGCCATCGGCCAGCTGGGCAACGGCCTGGCGAAGATGTTCGAAAACCTGCGTAGTCTGCTCAACAATGTGCAAAAAGCCGGCATCCAGGTGACAACCTCCGCCACGGAAATCGCCGCCTCGGCGCGCCAGCAGGAAGCCACGGGCATTGAGCAAGCGCAAACCAGCGTGGAAATTCTCAGCACCACCAAGGAAATCTCGGCCAACACGAGCCAGTTGCTCAAAACCATGGAAGACGCCACTGCCGTGGCCGACTACACGACGAATGCCACGGCCGAAGCGCAAAACAACCTCAAGCGCATGGATACAACCATGCAGCACATGGTCTCGGCCACCGATTCCATCAACGCCAAGCTGGCGGCCCTGTCGGAAAAGGCCAGCAATATCAATAGCGTGCTGATCACCATCACGAAGGTGGCCGACCAGACCAATATCCTCTCGCTGAACGCCGCCATCGAGGCGGAAAAGGCGGGCGAGGCAGGCCGCGGCTTTTCCGTGGTGGCCACGGAAATCCGCCGCCTGGCCGACCAGACGTCCGTCTCCACCTGGGATATCGAGCAAATGCTGAAGGAAATGCAATCGGCCGTCTCCGCCAGCGTGATGGGCATGGATAAATTCTCGGAAGAAATTCGCCGCAGCGTGGGCGAAGTGCGGCAAGTGGCCGAACAGCTGTCGTCCGTGATGGACCAGGTGCAAAAGCTCACGCCGCAATTTGACGCCGTGCTGCAAGGCATGCAGTCGCA
Organism: Janthinobacterium kochi; assembly: GCF_051380715.1. Classification (NCBI taxonomy): domain Bacteria; kingdom Pseudomonadati; phylum Pseudomonadota; class Betaproteobacteria; order Burkholderiales; family Oxalobacteraceae; genus Janthinobacterium; species Janthinobacterium kochi. The sequence goes on along the minus strand of NZ_JBNYXO010000015.1, from coordinate 12,013 downwards.
AGCGATAGGCGCGTCGCAGATTTCCGACACCATGATGCAGCTCAACGACGCCACGCAGCAAACGGTGGAATCATTGAAGGCCACCAGCGAAGCGGTGCACCAGCTGCAATATGCGGCGGGCGACCTGCAGTCGAGCGTCTCGACCTTCGCCGTCACCATCTGATCTTATGAAAGTACTGCTCTTTCACATCGGACGCGACCGCTATGGCCTGCCCTTGGCCGGCATCGTGCGGGTGCTGCCGCTGCTGGAACTGAAGCAGTTGCCGCTCACGCCAGACTATGTGGCCGGCTTGATGGACTTGCACGGCACGCCCGTGCCCGTGATCGATCTGTCGCGCCTGGCCGGGCTGCCGGCCGCCGCCGCGCAGTTCGACACGCGCATCGTCATCGTCGACTACCGCGCGCCTGGCGGCGCCACGCATGCGCTGGGCTTGATGGCCTCGCAGGTGCGCGGCATCGCCGACATCGACCCGCAGCAGCTTGAAGACAGCGGCGTGGCGACGGCGCCCTTCCTGGGCCAGGTGGCCAGCGACGCCGACGGCATCGTGCAGCTGGTCGAACTGGAACACCTGCTGGCGCCCGACGTGCGCGCGCTGCTGTTTCAAGACGCGAGCGCGGCATGACGGCACAAACCCTGCTGCGCCGCGCGACCGGCCTGTCCGTCTCCAAATCCGTGGCCGAGCGGGCCGTCGGCCAGCGCATGGAGCAGACGGGATTTACCGATAGTGCAGCCTATCTGCAGGCGCTCACGCCGGTCGAAATGACGCAACTGATAGAACTGGTGGTGGTGCCGGAATCGTGGCTGTTCCGCGATCCGCAGGCGTTTTACGCCACCGTCGAACTGGTGCAGGAACGCTGGGCACGGGGGCGCGCCACGCGCATCCTGTCGATCCCGTGCGCGGGCGGCGAGGAACCGTATTCGATGGCCATGGCGCTGCGCGACGGCGGCGTGCCGAAGCAGGCCTTCAGCATCGACGCGTATGACCTCAGCCCCGGCTGCATCGAGCGGGCGCAGGCCGGCATCTATGGCCGCAACGCCTTCCGCGCGCAGGACGTGGCCTTTCGCGAACGCTATTTCACGCACGTGGCCGAGGACGCATACCGCATCATCGACGCCTTGCGCGAACAGGTGACCTTCAGGCAGGGCAATTTGCTGCAGTTCGATACCGCCACCTACAGCCGCCACTACGACGTCATCTTTTGCCGCAACCTGCTGATTTACTTCGACAAGCCGACCACGCGCGCGGCCATCCATAACCTGTCCGCCCTGCTGGCCGACGACGGCATGCTGCTGGCCGGCTATGCGGAAGTGCCCTCGTTCTGCCAGAACGGCTTTGCGCCGCTGCAGTTCCGCCAGGCCTTCGCCCTGAAGAAGGCAACGGCGGCGGCGGCCAGCGCCGTGCAAGTAGCGTCGCTGCCGGCCGTGCGCACGCTGCGCAGCGTGCCGCCCGCGCCAAGGCGCGCTGCCGCTCCAGCCGCTCCCATTGCGCCGGCGGCCTCGCGCACGCGTCCCTTGCCCGTGCCATCGCCCCCGCCGGCCGCGCAAGCGGCGCAGGCCGACTTGCTGGCCGAGGCGCGCCTGTTGGCCGACCGTGGCCAGTTGCGCGAGGCCGGCGAAAAATGCCATGACCACCTGGCCCGCGTGCCCGAGGCGGCGGAAGCGTATTTCATGCTGGGCATGATCAATGAACTGGCCGGCAAGATGGACCTGGCCGACGATTACTGGCGCCGCTGCATCTATTTGCAGCCGGACCATTACGAGGCGCTGTGCCACCTGTCCCTGCTGGCCGAACGTAATGGCAATCACACGGCCGCCGCCACCCTGAAGGCGCGCGCGGCGCGCATCTACCAGCGCCGCCAGGCGTCCAACTAAGGGGTACGCATGACAAACCTCATCGCCACCGAGTCCCCCGCCACCATCAACGACTGCTGGAACCATATCGGCGTGGTCGGCGACCAGAGCTGCCCCAAGCTGCCAGCCAACGTGCATTGCCGTAACTGCGACGTGTATGCGGGCGCCGCCCAGCGCAACCTGCAACGTCCCGTGGACGAACACTACCAGCGCGACTGGGCCAGCCACTTCCGCCAGATCGATGCAGGCGGTGAAGTGCGCGACAGCTCGGCGCTGGCGTTCCGCATCGGCCGTGAATGGCTGGCGCTGCCCACGCGCGTGTTCGACTGCGTCGCGCCGCAGGCCAGGCCGCACGTGCTGCCGCACCGCAGCGGGCGCGGCCTGGCGGGCATCGTGAATATCGGCGGCAAGCTGTATCCATGCATGTCGCTGGCCAGTTTGCTGGGCATCGACGAACAGGACGCGCCAGCGGCCCGCGGCCGCCACACCTTTGCGCGCCTGCTGCTGATGCGCTGGGAAGAGCAAGCCTACGCCCTGCCCGTGGCCGACCTGCACGGCATCGTGCGCTATGCGTCGGGCAGCCTGCAAACGCCGGCGGCCACCATCAACAAGGGCCTGTCACGCTTTCTGTCGGGCGTCATCACCGAGGGCGACATGCGCATCGGCTGCCTGGACACGGCGCTGATCGGCTTTCAACTTGCGAGACTACTACGATGAGCCAGGACCAGCACGGCGACCTGAGTGCCTTTTCCATGCTGGACCTGTTCCGCATGGAGGCAGACAGCCAGACCCAGATTCTCACCGATGGCTTGCTGGCCATGGAGCGCCATGCGGGCGACGCGGCCGCCGTCGAAGCAATGATGCGCGCGGCGCATTCGATCAAGGGCGCCGCCGCCATCGTCGGCCTGCAAGTGGTGGTGCAGCTGGCGCACGGCATGGAAGACAGCTTTGTCGCCGCCCAGCATGGCCGCTTGAAACTCACGCCGGAGCGGGTCGACGTGCTGCTGTCGGGCGTCGACCTGATCGTGCAACTGTCGCGCCTGGACGACGCGGGCGCCGAAGCGTGGCTGGCCGCGAATGCGGCGCAGATCGAGCAGACCCTGCACGCCATCGCCGGCATCGCCAACCTGCCCGAATTGCCCGCCCTGCCTTCGGCGCCAGCACCCATGCCTGCGCCGGCAGCCGCGCCGGCGGAAGCGGCCGAGCCACAGGCGCCAGTGGTCAGCGGCCTGGCGGGCGAGGAGTTAGAGTCGGCGGCCGCGCCTGCGCCGCGTACGGGTGCTGTACCTGCCAAGGCAGCGGCGCAGAACTTCGACAAGCTGCTGTCGCTGGCCAGCGAATCGCGCATCAATGCGCACCAGATGCACCCGCTCATCGGCACCCTGCAGCGCTTCAAGCGCAACCAGAGCAGCCTGTTTTCCGCCATCGAACACCTGCACGTCGCCATTGCCCGCTCGGGCGACCCGGGCCTGATGGAAAAATCCCTGCTGGCGCTGCAAAAGACGCAGCCCCTGAAGCAGTTCATGCTCGAGCACATCGCCGACATCGAAACCTATGAACGGCGCTTGCTGGCCGTCTCGCAGGGCATGGTCGACGAAGTGCTGGCCCTGCGCATGCGCCCTTTCCGCGACGGCATCCACGCGTTTCCCCGCATGGTGCGCGACCTGGCGCGCAGCCTGGGCAAGGAAGTGCAGCTGGAAATCGACGGCGAAGATACCCTGGTCGACCGCGACATTCTGGCGAAGATCGAAAGCCCGCTGAACCACATGCTGAGGAACGCCATCGACCATGGCATGGAAGGCCCGTACGAGCGCATCGAAGCGGGCAAGGAAGCAATGGGCACGATACGCATGGAAGCGCGCCACCGCGCCGGCATGCTGAGCATCGAGATCAGCGACGACGGGCGCGGCGTCGACCTGGAAAAAATCCGCCAGTCCGTCATCGAGCGCAAGATGGCCGGCCCCGCCATGGCCGCCGCGCTGTCGCCGGGCGAGCTGCTGGAATTCCTGTTCCTGCCCGCCTTCAGCCTGAAAGCGACGGCCAACCAGCTGTCCGGACGCGGCGTGGGCCTCGATATCGTGCACGAGACGATACGCCAGCAAAACGGCACGGTGCGCCTCGAATCGGAGCCGGGCCGCGGTTTCCGCGCCCTGATTACCCTGCCGCTGACACAATCGATCGTGCGCGCGCTGGTGATCGACGTGCAGGGCGAAGCCTACGCCATCCCCATCGTCAAGGTGGAAAGCGTGGTGCGCGTGCCGCAAGCGGCCATCCATACGCTGGAAAACAAGCAGTTCTTTGAACTCAAGGGCGAGCATCTGGGCCTGGTGTCGGCGGCGCAGGTGCTGGAGCTGGGTGAAACGCCCAGCAGCGCCGAGGATTTGCCGGTGGTGGTGATCGGGCGCGGCAAGCAAAGCTATGCGCTGGTGGTCGACGCCATCCGTGGCGAGCAAAGCCTGGCGGTGCAGGCCATCGATCCGATTTTCGGCAAGATGCGCGACATTTCCGCCGCCGCCCTGCTCGATGATGGCGAGCCGGTACTGATCCTCGACGTGCCCGATTTGCTGCTGTCGATCGACAAGCTGCTGCACGAGGGCGGCCTGCACCAGCTGGCGCAGGCGGGCCACGCGCAGCAGCGCCGCGCCAAGCGCATCCTCGTCGTTGACGATTCGCTGACGGTGCGCGAAATGGAGCGCAAGCTGCTGCTGGCGCGCGGCTTCGAAGTCGACGTGGCCATCGACGGCATCGACGGCTGGAACGTGGTGCGCAGCGGCGAGTACGACCTGGTGATCACCGACGTGGACATGCCGCGCATGGATGGCATCGAACTGGTCTCGCTGATCAAGAAGGACCTGCACTTGCACAAGCTGCCGGTGATGATCGTCTCGTACAAGGACCGCCCGGAAGACCGCGCGCGCGGCCTGTCCGCCGGCGCCGACTATTATCTGACCAAAGGCAGCTTCCACGACGAGACCTTGCTCGACGCGGTGGCGGACCTGATAGGAGATGCCCGCTTATGAGTTGTCATTCATGAAAATTGCCATTGCCAACGATGTCCCCATGGCCGCCGAGGCCCTGCGCCGGGTGGTCGCCAGCACGCAGGAACACCATGTGCTATGGATCGCCCGCACGGGACTCGAAGCGGTGCGCATGTGCGAGGGCAACCGCCCTGACCTGATCCTGATGGATCTGAACATGCCGGAGATGGATGGCGTCGAGGCAACGCGCCTGATCATGGAGCAAAGCCCGTGTGCCATCCTGGTGGTCACGGGACGCCCGCAAGACAATGTCAACCAGGTTTTTCGCGCGCTGGGCGCGGGCGCGCTCGACGTCACGGCCACGCCCGTGCTGCAAGGGGAAGTGGGCGGCGACAGCGAACTGCTGGCCAAGATCAAGACCATCGGCAAGCTGATACGCCACAGCGCCGAAGCGCCGTCGCCGCGCCAGGCGAACGGCAATGGCAGCGAACGGGGCGACGCCCAGGTATCGACCCTGGTGGCCATCGGCGCATCGACGGGCGGACCGTCAGCGGTAGCCAAGGTGCTGTCCGGCTGGACCGCGCCGCCCGGCTGCGCCATCGTGGTGGTGCAGCATATCGATGAAACCTTCGCCTCGCATTTTGCGAAATGGCTGGACGATCAATTGGACATGCCGGTGCGCGTGATTGCCGAGGGCGACGAACTGGTGGCAGGCAGCGTGCTGGTCGCCAAGACCAATGATCACCTGCTGCTAGATCAAAATTATCGTTTGGGTTACGATGCAGCACCGCGCGACTATGTTTACCGTCCTTCCGTCGATGTCTTCTTTCATTGCGTGGCACAGCACTGGCGCGGCGATGCCATCGGCGTGTTGCTCACAGGCATGGGCCGCGATGGCGGCGACGGCTTGCTGGCCATGCGCCGCGCGGGCAAGACGACCATCGCGCAAGACCAGGCCAGCAGTGCCGTGTATGGCATGCCGCGCGCGGCGGCCGAACTCGATGCGGCGCAGCAAATCCTGCCATTGGATAGAATAGGCGCCAGCCTGCGCAACCGCCTGGGCGCAAAAATCAATAATGGGTGGGAGTCCTCCCCTAACATCTGAAAAGAATGCAATGCCAGAATTTTCCTCCAGTTTCACCCTGCATGAGCCCGCATTGACCGAATTCAAGGTCAGCGTGCTGCTGGTGGACGACCAGTTGATCATTGCTGAGGCAATCCGGCGCATGCTGAGCGACCAGCAGGATATCGAGTTTCATTACGTGACCGACGCCACGCAGGCGCTGGACATGGCGTTGCGCTTGCAACCGACCGTCATCCTGCAAGACCTGGTGCTGCCGAGCATCGACGGCTTCGCGCTGATCCAACTGTACCGCGAAAACGCGGCCCTGGCGCATGTGCCCGTCATTGTGCTGTCGGCCAAGGATGACCCGAAACTGAAAGCCCACAGCTTTGCGGTCGGCGCCAACGATTATGTGGTGAAACTGCCAGACCGCCTGGAGCTGCTGGCGCGCATACGCTACCATTCGGCGGCCCATATCAGCCGCCTGCAGCGCGACCAGGCATTTCGTTTCCTGCGCGAAAGCCAAAAAAATCTGGCCGACGCAAACATTGAATTGCAGAAATTGGCCGCCCTCGATGGCTTGACGGGCATCGCCAACCGCCGCCGCTTCGATGAAACCCTGCAATTCGAATGGCAGCGGGGCCAGCGCGACAAGATGCCGTTGAGCCTGCTGTTCTGCGATATCGACCATTTCAAAAACTATAACGATCATTTTGGCCACCTGGCGGGTGACCTGTGCCTCAAAAAAGTCGCCGCCGTGCTGACGGAACATTTGAAGCGTCCGGCCGACCTGGCGGCCCGCTATGGGGGTGAGGAATTCGCCCTGATCCTGCCCGAAACGGAGGCTGCAGGGGCCTTGCTGATTGCCGAAGCGTGCCGGCGCCACCTGGAGGGCTTGCAGATCGAGAACCCGGCGGCAAGCACAGGCATCGTCACCATCTCGATCGGCGTGGCCACCATCGTGCCGTCGCCGGACTCGACGGTCGAGCAACTGATCAACTGCGCCGACCAAGCCCTGTATGCGGCCAAGCGCGGCGGACGCAACAGCGTGCTGAGCGCTGATGACGTCGAGGACTGATTTTTAACTGAAGGAAAGTGAAGCATGAGCACACAACTGGACAATGTCAGCGTCGTCAAGAAGTCGAATATCTACTTTGACGGCAAATGCGTCTCGCACAACATCATCCTGGCCGATGGCACGAAGAAAAGCGTGGGCGTGATTTTCCCCTCATCCCTGCGCTTCAACACGGGCGCGCCGGAAACGATGGAAATCGTCGGAGGCCTGTGCAAGGTACGCCTGGCCGACGCGACGGAATGGAACAGCTATGCCGCGGGCCAGGAATTCAAGGTACCGGGCAATAGCCATTTTGATATCGAGACGGTGGAAACGCTGGATTACGTCTGCCACTTCGGCTAATCAGACAAACACAGGCTCCGGCGACAGGCGCACGCCATATTTCGCCTCTACGTCATCCTGTATCGCTGCCGCCAGCCGGGTAATGTCCGCGCCACGAGCGCCGCCATTATTCACCAGAACCAGCGCCTGCTTGGGATACACTCCCGCGGGCCCCAGGTTTTTTCCCTTCCAGCCACACTGATCGATCAGCCAGCCGGCTGCCAGCTTTTCCGTGCCATCGGCTTGCGCATGGTGCACCAAGGTGGGGAAACGTTCCAGCAAGGCAAGACATTGCTCGCGTGACACCACGGGATTCTTGAAGAAACTACCCGCATTGCCAATCACGGCCGGGTCGGGCAATTTACGCCGGCGTATTGCCATCACCGTGTCGGCCACCTGTTGCGGCGTCGGCTCGGCAAGATTTCGCTCGGCCACGGCCTGCGCCAGTTCCGCATAGCGCAAGTTCGGCTGCCACTCGGCAGGCAAGGCAAACGTCACTTCCAGCACGATCAGCTCGCGTCCGTCTGCCTGCTTGAAGATACTGTCGCGGTAAGCGAAACGGCAAGCATCGCGATTCATGTCGAAGACGATGCCGCTGGCGCTGTGCATGACGCTGACGCTATGCAGATAGTCCTTGATTTCAACGCCATACGCGCCAATATTCTGGATAGGCGCCGCGCCTACCGTACCGGGGATCAGCGACAGGTTTTCCAGTCCGCCCACGCCTTGCGCCAGGGTCCACTGCACGAAGTCGTGCCAATTTTCACCGGCGGCGGCCGTGACGAGGATGGTGTCGAAATCGGCCTGCGCCAGGCGCATGCCGCGCGTGGCCATGTGCAGCACCGCGCCGGGAAAGTCGCCCGTCAGGACGATGTTGCTGCCGCCGCCCAATATCAGGCGCGGCATGGCAGACAAGGCCGGATCCTGCAGCGCGGCCTGCAATTCGGCTTGCGAAGTGATGCGTACGTAGGCGGCCGCGTTGGCCGTGATGCCGAAGGTATTCAGGCGCTGGAGGGAGTAATTGTGTTCGATGGTGAGCTCTGCAGACAAGGGATAGCGATTATTTTGCTCGATTATAGAGTGAAACCGACAAAAAACCAGCGCAAGACAAGGGCAGGCCGTCCGTTGTCCGTTAAAATGTCGCATCTTTAACGAGGCTGTGCCATTTTGCAAAGAATGCGCGCGCCCGGCGCGCTACGAGCGCGTTCGCTCTAACACGAAAGGAACAGACCATGCCGTCATTTGATGTAGTCTCCGAAGCCGATATGATCGAAGTCAAGAATGCAGTCGAGCAATCCAACAAGGAAATCACGACCCGCTTCGACTTCAAGGGCAGCGATGCCCGCGTCGAACACAAGGAAAACGAATTGACCGCGTTTGCGGACTCGGAATTCCAGCTCAGTCAGGTGCGCGACGTACTGACGAACAAATTGACCAAACGCAAGGTCGATGTGCGCTTCCTCGACGAAGGTGACATCAAGAAAATCGGCGGCGACAAGGTCAAGCAGATCATCAAGATCAAGAATGGCATCGAATCGGATGATGCCAAGAAAATCGTGCGCGTCATCAAGGACAGCAAGATGAAAGTACAAGCGAGCATCCAGGGCGAAGCCGTGCGCGTCACGGGCGCCAAGCGCGACGACCTGCAGGCGGCCATGACCATGCTGCGCAAGGACGTGCCTGACATGCCGCTGGAATTTAACAATTTCCGCGATTAATTTCGATGAAGCACGCGCTCCGGCACGCGCTTGCACCGACATGGTGGCAAGCTGCCCCGGAGAGCCTGCCCGCTTGGGGTAGAATTGAAGCTGCGCACAGCTACATGCGCCCGCGCGCCTGACCGGCGGCGGGCTTGACCGTACATCTGGCTCAGTGATAACCACGGTAGTCTAAGGATAGCAATGAAACGTGTTGATGATTTCCGCCTGCGATTTGGCAAAAAAGAATATGTGCCCATCATGATAGGCGGAATGGGTGTGGATATTTCCACGTCGGAGCTGGCCCTGGAAGCGGCCCGGCTGAACGGTATCGGCCATATCTCCGATGCCATGGTGGAAGATGTGTCGGATCGTCGTTTCGACACCACCTTCGTCAAAGACAAGACGAAACTGTACAAGTTCAACATCAATAACAGCGACAAGGCCGTGGTGCAGTTCGACCTGGGCCGCCTGGCAGAAGCACAGCGCCTGCATATCGGCCGCACCATGGAAGCGAAAAAAGGCGATGGTTTGATCTTCGTCAATTGCATGGAAAAGCTGACCATGAATGGCCCCCGCGAAACCTTGCGCGTGCGCCTGAATGCGGCGCTGGACGCCGGCATTGACGGCATCACCCTGTCCGCCGGCCTGCACTTCGGCTCGTTTGCGCTGATCGCCGACCATCCGCGTTTCCGCGATGCCAAGCTGGGCATCATTGTCTCGTCCGTGCGCGCCTTGCAGATTTTCCTGCGCAAGAACGCCAAGCTGGACCGCCTGCCCGACTTCATCATCGTCGAAGGCCCACTGGCCGGCGGCCACTTGGGTTTCGGCATGGACTGGGCCAATTACGACCTGCACACGATTACCGCAGAAATCCTCGCCTACCTGAAGACGGAACAGCTGGACATCCCGCTGATCGCCGCCGGCGGCATCTTCACGGGCAGCGATGCCGTCTCCTTCCTGGAAGCGGGCGCAGCCGGTGTGCAAGTGGCGACGCGCTTCACCGTCACCGAGGAATGCGGCTTGCCAAACAAGGTCAAGCAGGAATACTACAAGGCCTCGGAGGAAGACATCATCGTCAATGGCGTCTCGCCGACGGGCTACCCGATGCGCATGCTGAAGAACACGCCAGCCATCGGCGCCGGCATCCGTCCAGGCTGCGAATCGTATGGCTATCTGCTCGACGCGACGGGCAACTGCGCGTACATCAACTCGTACAACCGCGAAGTGGCGGCCCATCCCGAGCAAAAAACCGTCGTCGTGATGGACAAGACCTGCCTGTGCACGCACATGCGTAACTTCAACTGCTGGACCTGCGGCCATTACACGTATCGCCTGAAGGACACCACGCACAAGCTGGACAACGGTGAATACCAGATCCTGACGGCCGAACACGTCTTCAAGGACTACCAGTTCAGCGTCGACAACCAGATCGCCCTGCCGGAAAAAGAAGTCCAGGGCTGAATATTCTCAGCCTGAACTGAAAATGGCGCAGCCTGCGAAGGCTGCGCCATTTTTTATGTCTGGAACATTGCCAGCAATGCCCGTTCGATCACGTCGAACTTGGGCCGCCGCAACACTTCTTCTTGCAGGCAAGCTTGCTGCAAAGCCTGCAAGAGGGGCAAGGGCGTTGCACCATGCGCGATCAACTCGCCCAGCAGCACGCCAAAGGCGCGCGCCTCTATGCCCTGCAGCAAGTCTCCTTGCGGCGTGCCGGGCGCAAACATGGACGCCGCGCCAAAATCACCCAGCAGGCAGGCGCCACCATCCGCATGCAGGATATTGTGGCCATATAAATCGCCATGCACAATGCCGCGCGCATGCAACTGGGACACGGCCGAGGCGATGCCATGAGCAATCGCCAGCGCTTGCGGCGCGTCAAAGCGCGTGCCATCGGCATACACATCACGCGTGCATGAGACCAGGCTGGGTGGACCGGCCAGGTTGCGGAAGGCAGTATCGATGAGCGGCATGACCAGGCCCATCGCCTGTTGCGGATGCCCATCGAGCGTCCCAAGGATGGGAATCAGGCCCGCGTGCGCACCCGCGCCGACACAGGCGGCCATTTCGCTGCGCGGCAAGCCGTCACTCGTCATCGCCCCCTTGAACACTTTGACAGCGACATCATCGCGCCCATCCAGGCGGGCACGGTATATCACACCCGATGCGCCCTCGCCCAGCTGCTGCGCCAATTCCAGGCGCTGCCATGCCACATCCGCCGCGCCGGCATCGGCCAGGGCTGCCAGTTCACGCACTTCCGTGAACGGGTTGCCCGCGTACGCAAGCCAGCTCAGGCGCGGCAAGGAGAGCAGGCAGTCGGGCAACGCCGTAAAACGGTTGGCGGCAATGCGCACCAGCTCCAGCCGGCGGCAATTGGCCAGGGACGCGGGCAAGTGGCTCAGGCAATTTCCCGCCAACATAAGTTTCTGTAACTCACGGCATTTGCCTAGTTCGTCCGGCAAGACTTCGATGGCATTGTCGGTCAGGGTCAGCCAGCGCAGCCTTGGCGGCAAGGCTGCGGCCGGCACGTGGCGGATCCGGTTCGCCTTGAAAGCTATCATTTCCAGCGCAGGACAGGAACCAAGCACGGCTGGCAAAGTGGTGAACAGGTTATCCGAACAAAAAATGATGCGCAGCTTGTGCAGGCGCGGCAGATCATCGGGCAACGTGGACAGCGCGTTGCCCGAGAGGTCGAGGATTTCCAGACTGTCGGCCAGGTCGAAGATTTCGCGGGGGAAGTCTGTCAAGCCGCAGGACAGCTTCAGACGGCGCAGGCCAGCCAGTTGGCCAGCAAGTAATTGTTCCAGTGTATGCACAGCAGACAAGATATCCCTTTCAAAAACCCGGCAATCGCTGGCGCAGTTAAAACCAGCGGACGTAAAAAAACCCCCACCGGATCACCGATGGGGGTTTTTCGAATAACAAGCCTGACGATAACCTACTTTCACACTGGTTGCAGCACTATCATCGGCGCAAAGTTGTTTCACGGTCCTGTTCGGGATGGGAAGGGGTGGGACCAACTTGCTA
>NZ_JBNYXO010000014.1:0-144453 GCF_051380715.1 Janthinobacterium kochi | reverse complement strand
GACCAGTTTTACCGCTTCTTCCCGAAGCTCCGGTGTGTATGTTGTTGAGCGTGTCATAAGTTCTCCAGTCGGTGAAGTTTACCAAACTAGAGTGTCCGAAAAAGTCAGGGTACCTCAACTTGCTCAAAACTGAACTCAAGGAAATCTGGTTCGCGCCATCCGTTCGCGAGGGCGCGCGTCGATGGAAACGCTGGATGCGCCTCGCCCTCGAGAGCAAGATCGCCCCCGTGATCAAGTTCGCCAAGCGCTTACGCAAATACGTCCGGGGCATCATCGCCTCGGCCATCTATCCGATGAATTCGTCCATTCTTGAAGGCGTCAACAACCGCATCAAAGTCATCAAACGGATGGCCTACGGGTTCCGGGACTCTGCATATTTCTTCCTCAAAATCAAGGATGCCTTCCCCGGTAAAACGCGATGAACCAATTTTTTCCCCTCCACTGCATATACGAGGATGTTCGACGGCGCACCGTACAGCACGGCTTGCGCGCCGGGCAGGGCCGCGCAAAAGTCTTTCAGTTCATCGCTTGTCATTCGTCAACCGCCATGAATTGTTGCGTGTTGTGGTCGAAAGCATAGGCCGACCCGGCCGGAGCATCGAGCAGGCGGATGAAACGGTCGTCCACGCTGAGCACGGCACCGAGCGATACCAGGGACACGTTGGCGCTGTCGTTGATGTAGTCGTCGCTCTCGTCGTTGGCGGTGAAGCGCCAGCCGCTGTCGTCGCCGTTGTCCGGCTCCTCGCGGTACAGATAGCCGACGGGCGCGCCATCTTCCAGCACGCGTTTTGTCACAAAGCACAGGCCAGCATAGCGGTTGACGAGATTGTCGTCATCGTCGTGTTGCGTATTGATGATGTGGCGCGCTTCGAAGGCGATGGCGTCTTTGGCTTTCAAATCGGGGATGTAGCCGGGCATGTTGTCGAGCTTGCCAGTGAAGTTGCCATGCGCTTCCACCGTCTCGACCAGCACCCACATGCGTTCGGCGCCAGGCGCTTGCGGATCGTCGCTGTGGAAGGCGAAGATCAGCTTGACCACCTCACCCGGGCGCACCTGGGCGATGGCCTCGGGCGGTGATTTATAGAAGGTGTAGGGATGGCGCGCCGCCAGTTCGGCGGCGTCGGCCAGGTGCCAGCTGGGCATGGTGGTCCGTCGTCAGAGTGGGGGAATGTCCATGGTAGCCGATTGCCTGCCAGGATGGCCACCCGTACACCAGGGCTTTATTCGATAGGCGGGAATAAAAACGGGAGGCAGATGCCTCCCGTGCTGCGTTGCTATTGCCAGCTATTACCAGCTATAACCCGCCTTGGCGTAGTAATAGCGGCCGTTGAAACCGTTCGGCGCGAAACCGCTGTACGGCTGAGTGCCGCCATTGTTGAGGTTGCCCACGCTGGTGATCTGGTCCGGATAGCGGTTGGTGACGTTGTCGATGCCGGCCACCAGGCGCCAGTTCTTGCCCAGCTTGACGGAACCGGACACATCCAGCACCCATTGCGGATCGTAGTGCTGGTCTTGCAGGGCATTGTTTTGCGGCACGATGAAACTGCCGTAGCGGGTCACGACGCCGTGCGCATTCCAGATGCCGAAGCTGTAGTCGGCGGCCAGGCTGAACTTGTCCTTCGGCGAACCGACGGTGGCGCGCTCGATGGTCTGGCGGTCGATCAGTTTCAGGTTGTTGGCCGTCAGGATGGCCGGATTGTCCGCTACTTTCTGCACCGAGGTCTTGTTGTGGTTGTAGGCCACGGTCAAGTCCAGGCGGTCCTTCTCTTGTAAGTCGATGCGGTAGGTGCTGACGATGTCCACGCCTTCCGTGCGCGTATCGACGGCGTTGGTGAAATAGCGTCCTGCGCCCACCGGCGTGCCCTGCGCGGCCAGGATGTTTTTCAAAGCACTGCTGAGTATCAGATTGGCCGAGAACAGGATGCGGTCATCGATGTCGATGCGATAGGCATCCACCGTCGTCGTGAAGTTGCGGGTGGGCTGGAACTGCAGGCCCAGGCTGTAGTTGCGGGCTTTCTCCGCTTTTAAGTCCTGTGCGCCCAGGGCGCGCGCTTGCGGCGTGTTGACGGCAAAGGTACCGGTCTCGATAGCCGTATTCGTGCCATTGATGACTTGAAAGTTGGTGGTGGTGATGGTGTAGTACTGCTGCGCCAGCGACGGTGCGCGGAAGCCGCTCGACACGGTGCCGCGCAGGGATAGCGCATCGCTGAACGAATAGCGGGCCGAACCCTTGGCCGAGGTGGTGCTGCCGAAATCGCTGTAGCGCTCATGGCGCAGGGCCACGCCGCCGGACAGGTTTTTCGTCGCTTCCGCTTCCAGGTTGACATAGATCGATTCATTGTGACGCGAGTGGCTGCCGGCGTTCTCGGGACGGAAGCCGGCAAAGCCTTGCGAACCGGTGCCGCTATAGGAGGCTTCTTCGCCTGCGCCGATCGTGTATTTTTCATGGCGCGCTTCGGCACCCATGGCCACCGTTAGCGGCCCCGTAAAGTAAGCGACGGGAAATTCGCGCGCCGCATCCAGATTGAGTACGGTCTGTTCGTTTTTCAGCGAGCCCACATAGAAGTGCGTGGGGCTGGCGGCAGACAGGCTGAAATTGACGGTATTGTCGAGGTCCAGCTTGAACTTGTTGCCACCGTAGTTCAGGCTGGCATCCCAGCGCCAGCCTGCCGCTTCGCCGCGCAAGCCCGTCACCAGGGACTGGTCGGTCAGGGTGCTGTTCTGGATCGGCAAGAAGCCTTCAGGAAAGATCGACGAGCGCGTGACGTATTGTCCTTTGTCGTCCTTGACCAAACCGGCGCGCCAGGTGGCGCCAGCCGAGGTGTCGCGCTGGCCGTAACCGCCGAAGGCATACCAGTCCAGGTTGTCGCTGAGATGGTATTCGCTGCTGATGAAGACGGTAGCCGGTTTGCTCTCGGCATCGCCGTAGCGCAGGTTGACCTGGCCATAGCGCGGTTCCAGCGGATTGCTGAAATCGCGGCCGGCACGGTTGGTCGGACCGCGATCCGCCACTTCCGCCGAGACACGCACCCAGCCATCGTCGCCCAGGGCGAAGCCGGCCGAACCCTTGATGGATTTTTGCTTGCCGTCGCGTTCCTGCGTCTGGCCATAGCCCACTTCGATATCGCCGCCGGCCGCGCCTTTTTTCAGGATGATGTTGATCACGCCGGCAATCGCATCGGAGCCGTATTGGGCCGCTGCGCCATCGCGCAGTACTTCCACGTGGTCGATGGCGGCCAGGGGAATGGCGTTCAGGTCGACGGGCGCCGAGCCGCGGCCCAGGGTGCCGTTGACGTTGACGACGGCCGAGGTGTAGCGGCGCTTGCCGTTCACCAGCACCAGGGTCTGGTCGGGCGACAGGCCACGCAGCTGGGCAGGGCGCACGGCATCGCTGCCATCGGCACCCGTCGGACGGGGAAAGTTCATCGATGGCAACAAACGCGCCAACACGGTGGCCAGTTCGGCCGAACCCGTACTTTGCAGGTCGCGCGAGGTGAGGATGTCGATCGGCGATTCGGAATCGATGGTGCGGCGGTTCTTGGCGAAGGTGCCGGTGACCACCACCGATTGCAATTCCCCTTCGGCCGGCAGCTCTTGCTGCGCTTGCGCCTGCATGGGCAGGCTGAAGCAGGCGATCAGGCTGGCGGCGATCACGGTTTTTACGGGCAGGGCGGGAATCTGGGAGCGGGCGTTGCTTGAACTCATCGACGATATCTCTTCGGTTGGTGGTTGCGCGAACCATGGCGGTCCGGTGATGCAATCAGATTAACAGTGGGCACGTGGCATGCTTACGAATCGTTCTGTCTATCGATATGCAATAAATATCTGAAACACGTAAAAATGGCGCGAGTAGCGCATATGGCCTCGTTTCCAGCATACGACCGGGCATGGCAAGGCTGCAATGCTGCACAGCAGTAAATTGCCAGCTGTTGTATAAATACGACTAGGTGCGAGGAGAGTGGGTAGTCTGGCGCTACGTTGCGTTGAGCTGCGCCGCCAGACGGAGGGCGTTTACTGTCCCGGATTGGGCGCGCTGGCGTGGATGGCGTCGACGGCCGCCACCAGTTCCGGCGACAAGGTAACTTGATGCGCATCGATATTTTGCTGCAACTGCGCCACGCTGGTGGCGCCGATGATCGTCGAGGCCACGAACCAGCGCGAGTAGCACCAGGCCAGCGCCAGTTGCGCCGGCGTCAAGCCGTGCGCGCGGGCCAGCGCCGCATACTGGCTGGCTGCCGCGATGGTGGCAGGGCGCACGTAGCGGGGGCTCCAGCCGGCCGGGAAGCGCGTCAGGCGTCCCTTGGCCTGCGGATCGTCGAGGTATTTCGCCGTCAGCTGGCCGAACGCCAGCGGGCTATACGCCAGCAAGCTGACGTTTTCCCGGTGACAGGTTTCATCGAGCAAGCTCGTCTCGAAATGGCGCGCCGTCAGGTTGTACAGGTTCTGGATGGATACGATGCGCGGCAAGCCTTTCAGCTCGGCCTGTTTGATGAATTCGCACACGCCCCACGACGATTCGTTCGACACGCCGATGTAGCCAATCTTGCCTTCCTCGACCAGCTTGCCCAGCACGGCCAGCGTATCCTCGATGGCGACCGAGGCGTGTTCCTTGCGCGGGTTGTACACGCTGGCGCCAAAGATGGGCAGGTTGCGGCTGGGCCAGTGCAGCTGGTACAGGTCGATGTGCTCCGTCTGCAGCCGGCGCAAGCTGTCTTCGACGGCGGCGCGGATATTGGCCGCGTCGTGGTCGGTCTTGCCCTTGCGTATCCAGTGCATGCGCGAGTTCGGCCCCGCCACCTTGCTGGCCAGGACGATCTGGCTGCGCTTGCCGCTTTTCTTCAGCCAGCTGCCAATGTAGCGCTCGGTGCTGCCCTGCGTCTGCGCGCTGGCCATCACCGGATACATCTCGGCCGTGTCGATGAAGTTGATACCCCGCTCGAGCGCGTAATCGAGCTGGCTGTGCGCTTCGGCTTCGCTATTCTGCTCGCCGAAGGTCATCGTGCCTAGGCAGATACTGCTCACTTCCAGGCCGCTGGAACCGAGCTTGACCTTGGCTATCATTTCGCCTGCTTGCCGCGCAGCGCGCGCGCGCACTCCTTGATCAGCGCTGGGCCCGCGTAAATCAGGCCGCTGTACAGCTGCACCAGCTGCGCGCCCGCCTCGAACTTGGCCAAGGCATCCTTGCCCTGCATGATGCCGCCCACGCCGATGATGGGCAAGGCGTCGCCCAGTTCCGCCTTCAGCAAACGGATGACATTGTTCGACAGTTCAAACACCGGTGCGCCCGACAGGCCGCCCGCTTCCGCGCCGTGCGGCATGCCTTCGACGGCACTGCGCGACAGGGTCGTGTTGGTGGCGATGACGCCGTCGATCTGGTGGCGCGTGAGCGATTCGGCGATGCTTTTCACCTGTTCGCCATCCATGTCGGGGGCGATTTTGAGGGCCAGCGGCACGTAGCGCTTGTGCTGGTCCGCCAGGCGCGCCTGGGCCTCTTTGAGCTGCGACAGCAGGGCGTCGAGTTCGGACGCGCCTTGCAGCTGGCGCAGGTTTTTCGTGTTGGGCGACGAGATGTTCACCGTCACATAGCTGGCGTAGGGGTAGACTTTTTCCAGGCACAGCAGGTAGTCATCGGCTGCCCGTTCGATGGGTGTGTCGGCGTTCTTGCCGATGTTCAGGCCCAGCACGCCGGCGCGGTTCTGGTAAAACTTCGACGCCTGCACATTTGCCACGAAGGCGTCCACGCCGCCATTGTTAAAGCCCATGCGGTTGATGATGCCCTGCGCCTGCGGCAGGCGGAACATGCGCGGTTTCGGATTGCCCGCCTGCGCGCGCGGCGTGACGGTGCCCACTTCGATGGAGCCAAAACCCAGATCGGCCAGCGCGTCGATGTAGGCGCCATCCTTGTCCAGGCCCGCGGCCAGGCCGACCGGGTTCGGGAAGGTGATGCCCATCACCGTGCGCGGATCGGCTGCAGGCTTGCTGGCCAGCTTCGTCAGGCCCAGCGCGCTAGCGCGTTTCAGGGCGGGCAGGGTGAGATGGTGGGCCGCTTCGGCATCCATCGAAAACAGCAGCGGGCGGGCGAGGGAGTACAGGAATTTTTCGGACATGGGGCGCTTTGAGTAGGTGTGCTGGCTACCGGGAAGGGCTGGCGGCCGGCTATGTAATTGCCCGTATTTTACCGTGTTCCGCGCCGGCTCCGGTGTATAGTTGTCATTGGCCTCAAGCAACATTGAGTCCAGCCCAGACTGTTGATATCCTCTGTTTTCTTACACAATAAGTGAGACATCGATTGAAAAAGACACGCATCTTGACGGCCATCGCGGCTGCCAGCGCACTGCTGCTGAGCCACCCGGCCCTGGCCCTGCCCAATACGCAAGACACCCGCATGCTGAGCGAACCGGCCGTCTCCAGCCGCCATATCGCCTTCATCTATGCGGGTGATTTGTGGCTGTCGAATCTGGACGGCGGCGGCGCGCGGCGATTGACGTCGGACCTGGGCGACAAGTCCCATCCCGTCTTCTCGCCCGACGGCAGCCTGATCGCGTATAGCGCCAATATCGACGGCAATGTCGACGTGTATGTGATCGCGGCGGTGGGCGGCGTGCCGCGCCGCCTGACCTTCCACCCGGGCGCGGATCTGACGCAGTCGTTCACGCCCGATGGCCAGGCCGTGATGTTCACCTCGCCCCGCGCCGCCTTCAACAACCGCTTCCAGAAGCTGTTTACGGTGCCGGTGGCGGGAGGCGTGGAAACGCAGCTGGAAATCCCCAACGCATCGCGCGCCGCGTATTCGCCGGACGGCAAGCGCATCGCCTACAACCCGCTGGCGCCCGCCTTCAAGCAGTGGAAGCGCTACCGGGGCGGCACCAATTCCTGGCTGTGGCTATTTTCGTCCAGCGACAAATCCATCGAAAAAATCCCCCAGCCGACCACGCGCTCGAACGACGTCGACCCCATGTGGCTGGGCGACAGCGTGTACTTCCGCTCCGACCGTAACGGCGAATTTAACCTGTTTGCCTACGACGTCAAGACGAAAGCCGTGCGCCAGCTGACGCAGCACACGGATTTCCCCGTGCTCAACGCGTCGGCCGCGAACGGCACCATCGTCTACGAGCAGGCCGGCTATCTGCACGCGTTTGACATCGCCAGCGGTCAGGCGCGCAAACTCGCCATCGGCGTGGCCAGCGACCTGGGGCAGGCGCGCCCCCGCTGGGTCAAGAATGCGAAATACATCCGCGATGCGTCGATTTCACCATCGGGCGCGCGCATCGCCTTCGAGTACCGGGGCGAGATCGTCACCATCCCCGCCGACAAGGGCGACGTGCGCAACCTGACGCAGACGGCCGGCGCCCACGAGCGCACGCCCATCTGGTCGCCCGATGGCCGCTCGGTTGCGTATTTCTCGGACGAGTCGGGCGAATATGAACTGCATGTGCGCTCGCAGGACGGCAAGGGCACCGTACGCAAGTTCAAGCTGAATGGCAGCGGCTTTTATGACAACGCCGTCTGGTCGCCCGACAGCAGGAAGATCGCGTTTGCCGACAATGGCTGGAGCCTGTATGTGATCGACGTCGGCAACGGCAAGGTGCAAAGAATAGCCACGGAACCGATGTATGGCGTGGACAAGAGCATGCGCGCCTCGTGGGCGCCCGATTCGCGCTGGCTGGCCTACACGCTCAATTCGCCCACCTACACGCGCAGCGCCTACATCTATTCCGTCGAGCAGAACAAGTCGATGCCCGTGACCGATGGCCTGTCCGACGTGGCCCAACCCGTGTTCGACAAGAGCGGCAAATACCTGTACTTCTTCGCTTCCACCAATGCTGGCCCCAGCAACAACTGGTTCTCGCAGCAGAATGAAGACAACCTCGTCACGCGCACGGTCTGGATGGCGGTGCTGCGGCGCGACTTGCCGTCGCCTTTGATCAAGGAAAGCGACGAAGAAAAGGCCGCCGGCGCGGACGCCAAAAAAGACACGGCGAAGGCGGAAGCCGAGCCGAAGAGCGAAGCGAAGATCGATCCGAAGACGGGCCGCGACGACCCGAAAGTGGCGGTGGCGCCCGTGGCGCCGATCCACATCGATTTTGACGGTATCGCCACGCGCATCGTCGACTTGCCGCTGCCGGCCGCGCAGTTCTCCAGCCTGACGGCTGGCGCTGCGGGGCAGATCTTTTTGCTGCGCGAAAGCGATGGCAAGAAGGCCGTGCAGCGCTTCGATCTGAAGGAACGCAAGGCGGAAACCGTGGTGGCGGAGGCTGACGATTTCGAAGTCTCGGCCGACGGCAAGAGGCTGCTGTACCGCCAGAAGGATAACTGGGCCATGGGGAGCGCCACGGGCAAGCTGCTGGCGCCGGGCGAAGGCAAGATCAAGGTCGACGCCATCGAAGTGAAAGCCGATCCGCGCGCCGAATGGACGCAGATTTTCAACGAAGTGTGGCGCATCAACCGCGATTATTTCTATGATCCGGGCATGCATGGCGTGGACTGGAAGGCCATGCGCGACAAGTACGCCGTGTTCCTGCCCGAGCTGTCCAGCCGCGCCGACCTGAACCGATTGATCCAGTGGATGTGCAGCGAACTGGCCGTGGGCCACCACCGCGGTGGCGGCGGCGATGATTTCATCGAGGTGAAGAAGGTGCCGGGCGGGCTTCTGGGCGCCGACTACGAGGTCAGCGACGGCCATTACCGCTTCAAGAAAGTGTATGGCGGCTTGAACTGGAATCCGGCCCTGCGCGCGCCGCTGACGGAGCCTGGCCTGAACGTCAAGGCGGGCGAATACCTGCTGGCCGTCGACAGTCGTCCTTTGTTGCCGCCCACCAACTTGTACAGCGCCTTTGAAAACACGGCCGGCAAGGCCATCGACCTGACCGTGGGGCCATCGGCCGACGGCAAGGGCGCGCGCACGATCACCGTGGTGCCCGTGCCGACCGAAGATGCCTTGCGCAACCGCGACTGGATCGAAGGCAATATGCGCAAGGTCAATGCGGCGACGGGCGGCAAGGTGGCATACGTCTACGTGCCCAATACGGCGGGCCTGGGCCACACCTACTTCAAGCGCTATTTCTTCCCGCAGGCGGACAAGCAGGCCATCATCGTCGACGAGCGTTTCAATGGCGGCGGCAGCGTGGCCGATTACTACATCGAGATCCTGCAGAAGAAGGAAATCGCCTGGTGGACCATGCGCTATGGCGCCGACATGAAGACGCCATCGGCCTCTGTCCAGGGGCCGCGCGCCATGCTGATCGACGAGACGGCCGGCTCGGGCGGCGACTTGCTGCCGTGGATGTTCCGCAAAAACAACATGGGTCCGCTGATCGGCAAGGCCACCTGGGGCGGCCTGGTGGGCGTGCTGGGCTTTCCCGTGCTGATGGATGGCGGCTTCATCACGGCGCCGAACCTGGCGTTCTGGACGCGCGAGAATGGCTGGGGCGTGGAAAACGAAGGCGTGCCGCCCGATATCGAAGTCGAGCAAACGCCGGCCGACGTGATCGCCGGCCGTGATCCGCAGCTGGAAAAGGCGATTGAAGTGATCCAGGCCGAGCTGGCAAAGAACCCGCCTGCGCGGCCTGCACGTCCGGCGTTTCCGGACAAGAGCAAGTAAGCTGAAGTGCAGAGGTCAGACCCTCTCGATTGTTAGCTCTGAGCTTGGCGCTAACGCTCGCGGGGGTCTGACCCCAGCATTACTTTTTTTACAGGATCACCCACTGACCCTTGATGCGCGCTTCCAGCGGCTTGAAGTTGATTTTATACGCCATCTTCGGGCTTTGCGCGATCCAGTAGCCCAGGTAGATGTACGGCAGGCCCAGTTCGCGCGCCTGGGCGATTTGCCACAGCACGTTGTAGGTACCGTACGAGGCGCCCGGTACGTCCGGATCAAAAAAAGTGTAAACGGACGACAGGCCATCGGCCAGCACGTCGATGATGCTGACCATGCGCAGGGTGCCATCGGGCTCGCGGAACTCCACCAGGCGCGTGTTGACCCGGCTTTGCAGCAGGAATTGCGCGTACTGGTCGCGGCTGTCCTGGTCCATGCCGCCGCCCGCGTGGCGCGTGCTCTGGTAGCGCAGATACAGCTCGTAATGCTCGTCAAGAAAGGACAGGGTGGCCACGCCCGCCTGCAGGTCGGCGTGCCGGCTCCATGCGCGGCGCTGGTTGCGGTTGGGGGTGAAGGATTGCGCCACGACACGCACGGGGATGCAGGCCTGGCAGCCATCGCAATACGGGCGGTAGGTGAAAATACCGCTGCGGCGAAAGCCGTTACGCACCAGTTCCGAATACACGTCGCTGTTGATCAGGTGCGACGGTGTGGCTACCTGCGAGCGGGCCTGGCGGTCGTCCAGGTAGCTGCACGGGTAGGGCGCCGTCGTGTAGAACTGCAGGGTGGCAAACGGTAGTTCGTTCAGGTGCGTCATGCTGATCCTGTCTGGTCTGTCCGCGGCAATGTGCCTGGAGATATCATAGCTTTTTTACGCCGGTGGTGCAGCATGCCAATCGGTGATTTGCTTTGCTTCAATGGCGCTGCGCACATGGGCCAAGAAGCGCGCGCGTGAAATGGGCGCCGCGCCCAGCGAGGCCAGGTGTTTTGTTTCTTGCTGACAGTCAATCATTGCCACGCCGCGCGCTTTCAAAAAGCGCACCAGCTGCGCCAGTGCGATCTTCGAACCATCCGTGACGCGCGCGAACATCGATTCACCATAGAACATGCGCCCGATCGATACGCCATACGCGCCGCCCACCAGTTCCCCGTCCAGCCACAGTTCCGACGAATGCGCGTAGCCCAGCTTGTGCAAGCCCGTGTAGCCGGCGATGATCTCGTCCGAGATCCAGGTCCCCGGGCCATCCTTGCGCGGCGCGGCGCAGGCACGCATGACGCCTTCGAAATCGCCGTCGAAGCGCAGTTGCCAGCGCCCGTCCGTGGCGGCGCTGCGCTCGACCTTGCGCAGCGTCTTGGCCAGGCTGTCTGAGACCTTGAAGTCCTCCGTCATCAGCACCATGCGTGGATCGCTGCTCCACCAAAGGATAGGCTGGCCTTCGGAAAACCAGGGGAAGATGCCGTGTTTGTAGGCATCGAGCAGGCGCGCGGGTGACAGGTCGGCGCCGGCCGCGAGCAGGCCGGGCGCTTCATCGGTGAGGGCGCGCGAGACGTCGGGAAAGGGCGTGTGGGTGTCGAGCCAGGGAATCATGCCATCGCAATGGTAATGGGGTGAATGGGCTTACTCGGCATCCGGGCGCGCCATCGGGCGCGTGATGTCGCCCGTATGGACACCGTAACTGCCGCCTTCGCGGATTTTCACGCGGTCGGCAAAGAACAGTTCCAGGGTGGCGCGGATGGTGGGGAAGGCCAGGTCATCCCAGGGAATCTGCGCTTCCGTAAACAGCTGCACGTCCAGGCTTTCGATGCCCGGTGCGAAATCGAGGTCGCGCAAACGCGCCAGGTAGAACAGGTGTACCTGGTGCACGCGCTGCACGTTGAGCAGCGAAAACAGGGGCCCCAGCTCGATATTGGCGCCCGCTTCCTCCACCGTTTCGCGCTCGGCCGCGTCCGACGTGGTCTCGTCGTTTTCCATGAAGCCGGCCGGCAGGGTCCAGTAGCCCAGGCGCGGCTCGATGGCGCGCTTGCACAGCAAGACCTGCAACTGGCCATCTTCTTCCCACACGGGGATGGAGCCGACCACCATTTTCGGGTTCTGGTAATGGATGGCGTCGCAGTTGGCGCAGACATAGCGCGGACGGTTGTCGCCTTCCGGAATGGACAGGCTGACAGGATGGGCGCATTCGGAGCAGAATTTCATGGGCGGGCTTAGGAAAATGGGTGTCTAGTGTAACGCTTACTGTACACCGATTGCGCGCGGCGTGGCGTGACGGGCGGACACCATGCCAACCGGCAATTGGCCGACCTTTTTTAATTAAATGGCTCTATTGCGGTCGAAGTTGAGATAGCTATTGCCTAAGTCGCCCGTTTGCCCTTATAATTCGAGTGCGGGGTGGAGCAGTCTGGCAGCTCGTCGGGCTCATAACCCGAAGGTCACAGGTTCAAATCCTGTCCCCGCAACCAATACCTGAAAGCCGCTGACTCTTGAAAAAGATCGGCGGCTTTTTCATTTCTGCCTGGCGCTACCCATCGGTAACATGCGGGAGGCGGGGCAGGACTGACATTGTCAAATCATGCCCTTTACGCCGCGCAACAATCTGGTATATAATTCGTCTGCGGGGTGGAGCAGTCTGGCAGCTCGTCGGGCTCATAACCCGAAGGTCACAGGTTCAAATCCTGTCCCCGCAACCATTTCGAAGCCGCTGATTTCTCGCAAGAGGGTCAGCGGTTTTTTCGTTGTGCGTGCCGATCTGTGATCCTTTTCATCCCTCCATTGCATCCGCGTCACCCTGGCCTGTTTTAATGGCTTATGCGTCGGGCGAATCCTTCTCGCTTCGAATAAATTCCTGAGTGCCCCGCCTGCATAAGTCGTGGCCTGCTGTATTACCCGCCACATGCAGTGCTGGTACAACAGATGACATCCCGGTTTCAGAATCTACCAGCAACGCGACATAGTTTGTCGCAGACCTTGATATATTTAATCCGGAATTTGAATTATTGCTTTCGGTTTAGTGTCTGTATTTAATATAATTTGCGGGTTTTAAAAATTCCTCATCCAGATGGCATCGGTATCATTTTAGGATTGTTTGAAAAAATATGCAGCGTGAAAAAAAGTCCATTATCGGAGATGCGGAGATACCGGTAATAGCTTCTGAGTCGGAAGCAGGCTACCGAAAATCGATATCCGAGGCGCGGTTTCCATCACGCATACCTGCGGTTACATTGCGGGATGTAATTTTGTCGGTGGAAACTCAAAATCAATTTGACGAGTGTCTTGCGAAAATACGTTTTCACAAAAAAATATATGTGGAATGGGGGTTTGCGGAAGTCGATCCCCTGGGACGCAGTTCGGTACTGAATTTTTATGGTCCGCCAGGAACCGGGAAGACCCTGGCGGCTGAGGGCCTGGCTGGAACCCTGGGTTTGCCTATTATTCAGATTAGTATTGCGGATCTGGAGAGTAAATATATGGGCGATACAGCTAAAAATATCCAGATCGCCTTTCAAGCCGCGCAGGATTGTGGTGGCCTGCTTTTTTTTGATGAAGCAGACACCCTGTTGGGGCAGCGACTTTCTTCTGTGACGCAAGGCATCGACAATGAAGTCAATGCCATGCGTTCCACATTGTTGATCGAATTGGAGCGCTTCGACGGTATCGTTGTTTTCGCCACCAATTTCGCCAAGAACTATGACGTTGCATTTCGCAGCAGGATAACCCACCACATCCGTTTTTCCTTGCCAGACATTGCCGCTCGGGTGCGTTTATGGCAGCGGATGCTACTTCCTGGAATACCTATTGCGGGTGACCGTCATGAACTCGCACAGCAATGCGCTGCCTTGTCGGAAAATTTATCAGGGCGCGAGATCCGGACGGCGATGCGTCTGGCCCTGCCCAAAGCCCTGATTGCCGCGGAGAAAGCGCGTTTGCCCGCCATGCTGGCGATTGATAATCTGCAAGATGCGATCACGCAAATCAGGGCAGCCCAGGCGGAAGTGGCATCGCAAGCGGGTACTGCAAATGGACAGGCTGGACTTGCCAAGCAGTTGCTTGGCGTTAAAACAATCGAGGAGAAGTAAGATGAGTTTTTTTTCTAGAGTTGGGAATTTTCTTGGTAGCGTGGGGTCGGCCGTTGCCGGTGCGGCGAAAAATGCCTGGCGCGTCGCGAAGGAAACAGCAGCGAAAGCCATTGTGTGGATGGCGGATGGCGCCGAATCGGTGATAGGCGAAGCCAAAGAGCTGTGGCGCATGGCCGAGCCGTATGTCGCCAAGGCGCGTAAATTGCTGCAGTCCATGGCCCAAAATGCACCGCATCCGTGGTTGAAAGGCTTGGCCGGCATCCTCGATGGCTTGCTGGGCGCCTTGCAAGTATTTGCCAATGCCGAATTGGCCAAAAAATTGGAAAGCGCCTTGCGTTGGTGCATTACCGTTGCGCAAAAACTGCGCGAAACCTTCCTTTCCAAGGAGCAGGCGCAAGAGGCCAGACAACGCAAGGAAACGTTCAAGGATGCGCAGCAGCATGCAACACCCGAACAGCGTCACGCACTCGATCTGGCCGCGTTAATCAATAACTACGTCCTGGTGCAAAGCGGCATCAAGACCAGTCTCGATGGCGCCGGGGTCGATGACTTCGAACATTTCCTGCGTTTGCGGGCCACGCAAAAGCTGCTCAATCGCGTGGAGGGGGTCTTGAAACGCGCGAAGTGCGTGGACGATATTTCCTCAGACGACATTTTTCTTGTCGCGACGGGCAGTGTCCTGCTCGAGGCTGATCCAGCCCTGTCGGACGCAGAGATCGAACGTTTGGATGGCATCGTGGAGTCCATCTACGGCAAAAAGCTCATTCCCTTTGTTTTTGAAGAGATGATCTTGATCTGGAACGAGAAATGGAAGAAAGGCGAAGTGGCGTGGACAGAAGCGAACCAGACGGCGGCAAAAGACCGCTCCTTGCTGCGCCGCCTGCTGATGGAACAGCGTTTGGCCACATTGAACGAGGAAGACCGCACCATCCTGGTGGGCTTGCAGGATTCGGTCGAGGCCGAGACGCGGCAGCTCAATGAGCTCGCTGCTAATCAGCGCTATCTGCACAAGTATGTCGGTGCGGCCGAGGGATTCCTGCAAATGCTGGAGCAAGATGCCGAGACCCTGGAGGCCGAGGGCAAGGGCTTTCTCGCCGAAGAGGGGAGTCGTGTCGGCATGTTGATTATCGCATGCGTCCAGAAGGGGAAACCGTGGAGCGAGCTGACGGAAGAAGAACAGAGTCTGATCACGGACTTTGCGAATATTTTTGAGCAGGACAGCCAGGCGCGTGCCGATCAACTCATCGAAGTAACGGTAGATTAATGAATCTTGATATCTTGCATTTCCTGATACCTGGCTACGAGCCTCTGCAGCTCTTTTTCTTTTTACTCATAGTCGTTGGCGTGGCCTCCACACTCATCTTGCTGCGCAAGAATGCCACAGCCGCCTCCTGGGAGGCGAACTGGAGTGGTGGCGGCCTGGGGGATCTGTCCGGCCGGCTCGACGCCGAGCATGGTTCGGTGAATGATCTCAGCCATGCGGTTGCGACGCGTTCGGAGCAGTTGGCCGAGACCATGCCTGGCATCCTGCTGATCCTGGGATTGCTGGGGACGTTTCTTGGTCTCGGGTTGGCGCTGGACAGTGCATCGAATATCTTGACCAGCCACAACACCAGTGCGGCCGATGGCATGAAGAATTCGATGGATCAACTGATGCACATGATGGAAGGGCTTGGCACCAAGTTCAAGACCTCGACGTGGGGCATCATGGGTTTCCTGACCTTGAAATTATGTTCTTCCTACATGGGCGTCGATGAGCGCCGCTTGCGCTGGTGTGTGCGCAAAATGAAAGAACAGCTCGACGGTGCGAGGGATGAAGTGGTGCGCCGTGCCAGTCTGGGCACGGATCGGCTGGTCGATGCCGTTGGCGCCATGGGCGTCCAGCTGGGTAGCGTGCTGGAGCGCGAACTGGGCGCGAACCGGAAAGTGCTCGAGCAGAACGGGGCCTTGCTGGAGAGTAGTTGCAGCTTGGGAAATCAGGCCAAGTCCAGCCTGTCCGATATCGCCGGGCTGATGTCGGCCATGTTGGATAAAAACAATGACATGGCCGCAAGCAGCGCGGCGACCAGCCGGGAATTGTCCGCCTTCGTCGCAGCCAATAATGAAAATATGCAGGCGATGGCGCAGTCGTCGCAACAAATGGCCGACGCGGCCGCCGGAGTCGGGCATTCCGCCGGCTTGCTGGACGTGGCGATTAAGGCATTTGGCAGCGATGTGAAGCAGGTGCTTGATGGTGTGAAGCAAGATCTGGCGGGAACGATTACCAGCATGAGCGACAATTTTGGTGCGAAACTCGAGCAGATGGAGGCAAGTCTGGGCGGCGCGACAACCGATATTTCTACGGCGGTACAGCAGTTGTCGGGCCAAATGAAACAGACCTTGTCGAGCCTGGAGACGCAACTGGATACGACGCTGCGTGATATGAATGGCAGTTTCAGCAGCAACATTCATACCATGTCGTCCGACTTGACGGCGGCCACGGCAAAAATATCGGCGGCAGTGGAACAGTCTTCCGAGAACATGGGAAGCGCCATGCAGCAGATGGCTGGCAAGCTTGATGAAGCGGTGAAAATCCAGAGCGCCGCCGGCAAGGACTTCTCCTTGATCAGTGCGGCGCTCGACGAAAAAGTCACTGCCATGACGCTATTGGTGGACAAACTGGGCAACGATATCAAGTCCAGCCTGGGTGCCGTGTCGAGCAGCGCGCAGGAAGTCAAGCGCTTGAATAACCGCAACGAAAATGCGAGCGAGGCAATCGGCAGCGTGACTGCCGAGCTGGCCGCCATGGTGGAGCTGATGCGGGCGGCCCAGAAGAAGGAAATGAGTCCGCAGCAGGCTGACGTGGCCGAGAGCTGAAATGAAAGAGAAACCAAACGAATGGGTCGCGATTTCCGACCTGATGGCCGGGGTGGTGGCGGTGGTCATGTTGCTGCTTGTCATGGCCGTCCTGAAGAATGCTGCGGCAGAAATGGCGCATCGTGAGCAGGCGGAAAAGGGGAGCATTGCACAGCGAAAAAAGATCGCCACCATGCTTGGCCAGTTGCAGGCGGATATGGCGAGCCAGGGCGCATCGCAGCTGGTGCGCTTCGATATCGATAATGGCAAGATGACCTGGAGCGACAGCGTCTTTGCGCGCAGTAGCGCGTGCATCACGCCGCAGGCACGCGAGCTGTTTGGCAAGACGGAGGCGGTGATTGCCGATTTCTTGGCCAGCAACCATGGCGCGCAAGTCTTTGTCGAAGGGCATACCGACAATCTGGCGGTCAGCAAGCCGGTCACCGATATCGAACGCTATTGCACGGTATATGACGACAATTACACCTTGTCGGCCGCCCGTGCGCGTGAGGCCAGGCGCCTGCTGGTCGGCCGCCTGAGTGCCGCCAGCGCGAAGAATGTCGTCGTTGCTGGCTATGGCGATTCGCATCCCCTGGACGCTGCCGATCCTGGCAACCCCAGGAACCGGCGGGTCGAAGTACGCCTCGTTCCGGCCGAATCATAATCGGCTGCGCAATCGCGCGCCGCCACCTTCCCGCACCGCCGCCCATACCGGCGCCGGTGCGGCACTATCTTATTCGTCAGGAATTGACATGCATGAAATGCAATGGGGTCTGCTTGCGCCGGAATGGCTGAACAATGAGCGGCGAACGCGCACGCTCGATTTGGGCGTTGCCGTACGTACATTTAATGACCTTGCCGTACCAGGCATGGGGGGCGTGTGGTTTGGGCGTCAATTGTTCCTGGCGACATTGGGTGTCGCCGTCGCCCAGGCTGCGCGTGCGCAAAACATGGTGGTGAGCAATATCGAAACGGCCAATGCCATTGAAGCGCTCGCTTGTCTGCTGGCCTTGCGTGCCACACGCTGGGAATCGAATGAACGTCTGCGTGGCGCGCAAAAGATGCGTGGAACCACTGCCTTGACGTTTGCGCAGGCACGGCAGCGCAGTTTTTATGTCACCCAGCCCATGCGTATGGCGACCGTGCAGGCATTGCCGGCTTTGGGACTGGTCTCGTCGTCAGGCGAACAGTTCAATTCCTATGCGTGCACGCCGCAAGGGTATGAATTGATCTCGCGCATGTGTCACGGGTTTGCACCCCATAACCGGACAGTTCTGGATCACCTGACGGGCTGGGTTCTTGGGCAGTATCAGATCGGTGAAAAATCGCCGGCATTGCTGGCCGCCTTGTCACCCCTGGAGTTGCTACCCTTGAGCGTGCGTGAATGGCTGCGTGAGCAGCTGGAAATGGGCACCGGCAGCATGTCGCAGCGCAGGCGAGATACGTTGCGTTGGATGGAGAAACTGTACCGCTCCGGCACCCGCACCGTTGACTGGCACTTGCCTGCCGATGAAATTTCGGACGCCGATCATTGGCGTGATCTCCATGTCGGCGCCTTGTTCTTCCAGACCAGGGATGCCGCGATTGCGTTACTTGAGGCGGTGGAAGTCGTCATGAGCCCGGCGGTACCCCGGCAACTGGCCTTGCAGCAGGCCTTGCCCGGGCAGCTCGCCGAAAAGCTGGCGGTCTTGCGTACGTGCGCAGGCAACTTTTTGCTGCAAGAATATGATCCGACGCCGGACAACGTGGCAAGCACATTCTGCATGGAGTGTCATGGAGCAGACGATGCCATGCTGTTGCGCAACTTGGTGCAACGCGATGGTCAGGTTCTGCAACTACGTGCTGATCGCATCATTCCTGGCGCGGCATTTCGCGCCACGCTCGATCCTTCACTGGGCGCTGCCCAGGCTGCTCCCCGCAGCGATGAAGAGTCGGGTATCGAGACAGCCGTGGATACCTCATCAATGCCTGTTTTTCCAGATGGCATTTCACGGCGGATTCCCAATTTTTTCTTCTTTAATCTTGACCTGCATGGCGAGCGGGCACCGCGCATGCCGGTAGCGGAACTGGGGGGAGTCTTGTCATGAGCGATGCAAGCGACTTTCCACCTGCATTATCGCTGACGCAGCATTTTACCCCGCCGGAAGGGTATGCCGGCACCTTTGGCTGGCTTTGCGGCTATTCAGCTGATGCGGCATTTCTTGACGATGCCGTCGAGCGTTTTACTGGCCTGATGTTTTCTGGCAGGGCCAATGCCGGCACCATAGCGCTGGCTGTCATGTTGGACCCCGGCAATGAGCAGATCCGGCCGGTGGAAGCGCCGGGAATCTTGCATGTAGGCCTGTGCAAGAAGGCGCCGTTTCAATTGCTGCATGCCAAGGTGGCGGTGCTGGGTTTTCAGCATCCCGCCGAGCCACATGATTGGCATATCCGCTTGCTCGTTTCGACTGGCAACTGGACCCGGGACAGCCTGGAGCGTAGTCTCGATCTCGTATGGCGTATCGATCTCGATGGGGCCGATCTGCACGCGGCCGTGTCCGAACAGCGGCGCGTGGATCTGAGCGCTGCGTGGCAGATGTTGAACTGGTTGCGTGCTTACTTTGATTTCCGTGCCTTGTACGGCACATCCAGCGCAGGCAAGGAGGGCCAATCTCACCTGGCAGCGGACATGGTGGAGGCCTGGCTGCGGACTGTGACGGCGACGGTGCGTGGCACGACGTTGGCGCCTCGCTATTTTGACAATCGGAAGCAGGGATTGCTTGCCCAGTTGCCGACCATGGTCAGGCAGCAGGGCGGAGCTTTTTCCCGCAATTACCTGGCGCTGGGATCAGGATTTTATGAATCGGCGACTGACGCCACGTGCATCCCGGGGGTGCTGAAAAAGATACATGCGGCTCTGGACGAGGCGGATCTGCTGACGGCCAAGGCAGAGATCGACGTTTTTGTTAATCCGCTTGCTTGCCAGGCCGTGCACAGCGGCATGCCGGGTTTGCAGCAGGCTGGGTGGTCGGTGCGTGCAGCTGCCACGCCTCCTGCATTCGGGAGCGCGCCGCGTGAGCTGCATGCGAAGTTCATTTTTTCCGCTAATCATCGTCCGAGCTCCGATGTGTGCCTGCGTCCATGGTTGTACTTGGGCTCAGGCAATCTGACGGGACCCGGGATTGTGGAGAAAATGCGCGCGGGTGGCGGCAATCTGGAGGCTGGCGTCATTTTCGCACCGCAACATCTTGTATGGCGCCGCGCGCGTGGACAGCAAGCAGTACAGATGGTGAGCGAGGTATTGCCCGTGCAGTGGCAGGAAGGTGGCGTCGAGGATGCCACGACGGTCGCGCCGGGTGGCAATATGCCCGAACGTCCCGTCCTGTTTCTTGCGCCACCGCTGGCCTACCTGGTTTGGCGGGAGAACGAGGATGGCGGCTGGCTGGTCAGCGACGGCGAAGCGGCGGGCGAATTCGAGTTGCTCGACAGTGCTGCGCATCCGTGTCCGGTGGATACTTGCGGGCGCTACATCTGGTCATCGGCACAGCCGCGTGAGGTAATGCTGCGCTGGCGTGTCGCGGACAAAATGCAGATTGCGGCCGTGCCTGTGATCGATGAACACGGACGGATAGCTGGCATCCCCTTGTTGCCCATTGAGTTAGAAGAGGCATGGGGTTTGTTGCTGCGATTCCCTTTGCCACCCGATGACGATGACGATGTGCCAGGGGACAAGCGTAAGCGCGGCAACAAGAAGGATGGGCGTGGCAGCACGCCGTCGCCGGCGGCACGCTATTGCATACGTAGCATGATGGAGCTGATTGAAAATATTGCCATCAAGCAAACAGCTTTGCGGGAGCCTAACTGGCATGCCTGGTGTCATCGACTGGAACAATGCCTGATGCAGGCGGCAGGCAGCGATTTGGTGCTGAACTTCACACGGCTTGCCATCAACCCTCTGAGTCCGCTTTGGCAAGTCCCGTTTCGTCCGGACTTCGCCGCCACCAGCGACAGTCCGGCGGGTCAGGCATATGAGGCGGCATTGGCGCGTATTGAAGAGGCATGGGGCGTAAATGAACTCGCAGCAATAGGAGCAACTGCATGAAGCAGCAATTTAACGGATGGGACGCGGTGCTTGCAAGCCTGGCGTCCATGGTTGCCGAACAGAATGCATTGGAAAAAGCACATGGTCCGGCGGCTGCGCAGTTGAATGCGGGGCAACGCGCCAGCCTGGTGAAAATCTCGACTTCGCTGGCGCTCTCGCCAGGCATGATCATTGCCGATGAAGTTGGCATGGGGAAGACACGCATTGCCGTGGCACTGGCAAAAGCTGTCATCAGCGCCGGTGGCCGCGTGGCGATTCTGGTGCCGCCCGGGCTGGGTTTTCAGTGGCAAAAGGCATTGCTGGAAGGTGGTTTGTCTGCCACTGGCCTGGTGCGCAGCCTGGCCGCGTATCAGCAGGCGTGGCAGCCGCAGGGTAAAGGCAAAGAAGCGGCGCCATGGTTTGAACAGCCCGCCGTGCTGGTTTCCCATGGCTTGACCAATTGGCGTCTCGGCGATGCGGCCAGTGCATGGCGCTGGGGCTTGCTGCCTGAACTGCTGGCGCAGTGGCGAAAGAAAACTCGCGAACGCTTGCCAAACGGATACAAGAGTGCGCGCAGTGGTTGCGAATCTGATAGCTACAAGGCAATGCAGGCCGCTGCATGCAGTATTGCCAAAGCCACGCCAATCGATGACGAACACCCTGGCTGGCGCCGCCTGACGCAGATAAGCGAGACCGTGCCTTGGTCTGCCGATGTCTGGGATAGCGCTTCCTATGGTAACCGCGAGGACTTGCGCAAGCCTTTACAGCAGGCAGTCGGCATGGGGCTTGGCGTCTTTGATCTGATCATTACCGATGAGGCGCATCGGAACCGTGCGCCCGAGAGTGCCTTATCGGCCTTGCTGGGCACGGTGATGCTGGCAACCGATGATGCTCGCCGTCTGGTGTTGACCGCTACCCCGGTGGAACTCAATGCAAAGCAGTGGCAGGATATTCTGAACCGCATCGGCCTCGATCCCCTCAAAGTTGCCAGCCTAAGCCAGATTATTGAAGAGTATGCAGCCGCAGCGTTACGTCTGCGCCAAGTGTGGCGAACCAGCGAAGCTGCCCGTCTGGACTTTGCCCGCCTGGCGACAGTATTCAAGCAGGAGTTGGCACCGTTCCTTATTCGCCGAGACAAGCGTGAAGACGAGACCGTTCGTTTGTTCCAGCGCCATACGGGACGCCCGCTGAGCGATTACCGTGAGCAACGGGAAATCGTGGTTGAGACTGAAAAGCTCGCGCCTGCCTGGCGTCACGCCGTGTGTGTGGCCGAGTCGCTTTCACTGGTAGCGCGTCAATCCACGCACGGCATGGCCAAGCGTTTGCGCCTGACCTTGGCCAATGGCCACGGCATTGCCAGCTTGATGGATCAGATTCGACGCATAGAGGCCGATGGCGCGCAGGAAAAGGATGATGAAATTGAAGCCATGCAAGATACTGCGTCTGGCGCTGCTGGCAAGGTGTTAGTTGCCAACGATGACAAACGTGCGGCGCGCGCAAAGTGGTGGCTCAATGCATTGGGTGACGTGTTTGATGACGATGGCGAGTCCTTGTTCGATCATCCTGCCATTCAGGCAGCAGTCGAAGCGATTGAGGAGGTCACGCAACAGGGTGGCAAGGTATTGGTATTTGGGCGCTTCAGCATTCCCATGCATGCGTTGACAGCGTTGTTGAATGCGCGCGAAATGCTGCGCCGCATCGAGAAGGATTTGCCCTGGCCGCAGGCCAAGGTACATCGCGAGGAGTGGAAGGTAGCGCATAAGATTGACGAGTTGAGTGCCCTGCGCGCGGCCCAGCTGCAGCTGGGTACGAAAGTCGATTTTGCCACGCTCGATGAGCTGTTGAAGCAGCGCTATGAACGCGAGCAGGGGCGACGGGAAACTGTGCGCAGGCATTTGCTCGAGACGCTAGAGCATGGCATGCAAGCCTTGGCGCCAGCTCAGAAATCTGCCATTTATCAAATGTTCCAGGCCTTTTGCGAAAGCGAGGCGCAATGGCTGCAGATGGAGACAAAAAAGGGACTACACCCTTCCGCGCTGATGGCGCGTGCCTTGTCCGATCTGATGGGTGAAGCGGATAGGGAACATGGTGCGCTCGCGTATGCGCAGGCATTTTGTGAGCTTTTCGATGCGATGGGCGGCCAGAATGAAGAGAATGATGACGCAGATCAGGAAAAGATGCAGCGAAAACGCTGGGAAGTCCTGTGGCAGCGCTTGCAGGCGGAATACAGCAATCCGGAAGGCGGCTTTGCGCGCTTGATGGTTGGGGCAACCAAGCAACCCACCCGGCGCTTGCTGCAAGCGGCATTCAACCGGCAGCACAGTTATCCGAAAGTGCTGGTAGCCCAATCGTTGGTAGGACGTGAAGGCCTGGATTTGCATAAAGCTTGCCGTACCGTCGTGCTGTTGCATCCTGAATGGAACCCTGGCGTGGTGGAGCAGCAAATTGGTCGTGTCGACCGGCTTGGCAGTCAATGGGGAATTGACGTGCGCGCAGCCATTGAGGCCGGTGTATCGGCAGAGGCGATACCTCGCATCACCATACGCCCAGTCATTTTTCGGGGCACGTATGATGAATATAACTGGGAAGTTCTGCAACAGCGCTGGGATGATTTACGCGCGCAATTGCATGGTGTCGTTATCCCGCCACGTCTGGTTGAACCAGAATATCAGGCGCTGGCTCAGGAATTGACCTCATTGGCACCGAGTTTTTCTCCGGGGAAAAGCTAGGTCGGCCAGGCAAGCCTGGCAAAGGAGGCGTGCATTGCGCCTTCCCTTACTGCATGCGCAATAGTCGGCGTTTTCGTCCGCGGCATCCTCACGGGCACTGCAAGCAGTTGCGCTGGAGTCTGGATTCAAGTTCCATGCTTTTTCGCAATGTTGGCTTTTGCATGACACCGACCTTGTTCCGGCACCCTGCGAAGCCGCTGATTTCTCGCAAGAAGGGCAGCGGTTTTTTCGTTGTGCGCTATCGTTCACTGCGGCTGCTGGCGCGCATATACCACCAGCCGCAAGTGGCGGTCCGCATCGATGGTCAGCGAGGTATGCTCATAGGGGACCTGTTCGCCGTCGATTGTCAGGCGGCGCACGCCTACACACGGCGCATGCACGTCATGGCGGCGCCACCATTGCTTGAATTCGGGCGACACTTTTTCCAGCTCTTCCACCAGCGCATGGATATCGGCTTCCTGCGTGGCGCGCGCGTAGTCGCGGCGAAAGCTCGACAGCATCAGCGGTGCCTGCTCTTCCCAGGCCGTGAAGCGTGACCGCAGCAGCGGGTCGGTAAATAGCAGCCACAGCAGATTGCGGCGCGCGGCAGCATGTGCGCCGAAACCAAACAGGGTATCCGCTGCCTCATTGAACGCCAGCACGTCCCAGCGCAAGTTGAGCACATAGGCTGGATGCGCCAGTTCGTGCATTAATCGGCGCACCGGCGGCGGCACCACGCAATACGTCTTGCCCTCTTCGGCCGGCGGACGCGCATGCGCCAGCAGGAACAAGTGGCGCCGTTCGCCCGCGTCCAGTTTCAGCACTTCGGCCAGCTTGTCGAGAAAGGCGCTCGAGACGCCGATGTCGCGCCCCTGTTCCAGCCAAGTGTACCAGGTCAGCCCCACACCGGCCAGCGCCGCCACTTCTTCGCGGCGCAGTCCCGGCGTCCTGCGCCGCCCGCCGCCGGGCAAGCCCACGTCCTCGGGTGATAGCCGCGCGCGCCGCGCCTGCAGGTAGGCGGCCAGTTCGTGGCGGGTGCGGGCCAAAGTGCGCATGGTGCTGTCTTTCCGGTGAGCCTGTTGCTATGAGTAATAGCATAAACAGTTAAATTGTAATTGTTTATATTGTATTTCAGAATGCCTGCTTTCTTTCCGAAAGCTTGCCCATGTCTGACTATTCTTCTTCCAGTGCCGCAGCGCCTGCCGCCACCGTGTTGCCTGCCACCGTCTACCTGATCGCCGTGGGCGCGTTCGCGCTGGGCATGGCGTCGTATGTGACGGCGGGCTTGATGCCGATGATCGCCGGTGCGTTTTCCATTTCCCTGGCGATGGCCGCGCAGTTGGTGACTGCGTTTACGCTGGCCTACGGCCTCGGCTCGCCTCTTGTCGTGGCCTTGCTGCCGGCGCGCGCGCAGCGCTCCGGCCTGTTGATTGCCCTGGCGGTGTTCGTGCTGGCGAACGGGGCCAGCGCACTGGCGCCCGGATTCAGCAGTTTACTGGCATGGCGGGCCATTGCCGGCATCGGTGCGGGCGTCTATCTGGCGCTGGGCATCGCGGCGGCTGCCGGCGTGTCGGCAGCGCAGCAAAGGGGCAAGGCCATCGGCGTGATCATGGGCGGCATGGCGGGCGGCACGGTGCTGGGCGTGCCCTTGAGCCTGTTGTTGGCGCAGCAACTGGGCTGGACGGCGGCCCTGTGGCTGGTCGCCTTGCTGGGCGCGCTGGCGCTGGCGGGCTTGCTGTGGAAGCTGCCTGCGCTGCCGGTGGCGCAGGCCATTTCGTTGCGCCGCAAGCTGGTCTTGCTGGCCGACGGGCAGGTGCTGGCCATCTTGCTGGTGTCGCTGCTGGCAGCCATCGCCAGCCTGGGCATGTACACGTTTATCGCGCCGCTGCTGGCGTGGTCCGCCCAGGGGGCAGCGATTTCCGCCACGCCCTTCCTGTGGGCATGGGGCGTGGGGGGGATCGTGGGCAGCGTGCTGGTCGGGCCATGGGCGGACAAGGTGGCGGCGCCGAAACTGACCTTGTTCATTTTGCTGCTGCTGGCGCTGGCCTTGTGCGCGCTGCCGTTGGCGGCCGGCTGGTCGGCCTGGCTGATGCTGGTGCCAATTGCGCTGTGGGGCGCGGCCGGCTGGGC
This sequence comes from Janthinobacterium kochi, assembly GCF_051380715.1. Lineage (NCBI taxonomy): Bacteria > Pseudomonadati > Pseudomonadota > Betaproteobacteria > Burkholderiales > Oxalobacteraceae > Janthinobacterium > Janthinobacterium kochi. The sequence goes on along the minus strand of NZ_JBNYXO010000014.1, from coordinate 119,051 downwards.
CCTGCAAGTGCCACAGAACCAGCGGCTGCTGGCTGTGTGCGCGCGGCAGGGCGACGGCAACCTGGCCATCGCTCTCAACGAATCGGCGCTGTACCTGGGCAGCGCCATCGGCGCCGCCATGGGCGGCTTGCTACTCCTGCTGGACTGGCCCATGTGGCTGCTGGCGGCCAGCGCCGCCTTGGTGGCCGCCGCAGCGTTGCTGCTGCAATTGCCCGCCGCGCGGCGCGCCTAGACTTTCTTCGCTAGTTGCATGCCCACGGGCAGGGCGCGGATGCGCTTGCCCGTGGCGGCGAAGATGGCGTTGCACAGGGCCGGCGCGATGGGCGGCGTGGCCGGCTCGCCCACGCCACCGAGCTCCATGTCCAGGGTGCCCGGCACCAGGTGCGTGTGGATCACGCGCGGCGCGTCGGCGGCGCGCAGCACGCTATAGTCGTGGAAATTGCTTTGCTCGACCCGGCCATTCTTGAAACTGATTTCGCCGCTCATGGCCAGCGACAGGCCCATGATGCAGGCGCCTTCGATCTGCGAGCGCACGCGGTCCGGGTTGATCTGCGGTCCGCAATCCATGGCGATATCGACCCTGGGCACGATGACTTCGCCGGCTGCGTTGATCTCCACCTCGATCACGGCTGCCACATAGGTGACAAAACTGTAGGACACGGCCAGGCCCAGTCCCCGGCCTTTGGGCAGTTTGCGGCCCCAGCCCGCCTTGGCGGTCGCCAGCTCGATCACGTGGCGCATGCGGCCTATGTCGACCGGATATTTCGCCGGGTCTTCGCCATAGTTCCAGCCATCGGACAGTTCGGCCGGGTTGATCTTGCGCGCAGGACCCAGCAGTGCCAGCAGGTAGTCGCGATGGTCCTTCTTTGCCGCGTGGGCCAGTTCGGCCGTGAACGACTGGATGGCGAACGCGTGCGGGATATTCGAGACGGAACGGAACCAGCCGATGCGCGTGTGGGCCTGCACCTCGGGCACTTCGACGCGGATGTTAGCAATGGCGAACGGCACGTTGATGGCCGACATGCCCAGCTCGAATGGCGCCTGCTTGTTCGCGCCGGCGGCAAAGGTCGAGGTGATGGTGGGCGCGGCCGTGCGGTGCAGCCAGGCCGTCGGCATGCCTTTGGCGTCCAGCGACGCTTCCAGCCGTTCGACGGACACCGTGTGCAGATAGTCGTGCTGCAGGTCGTCGTCGCGCGTCCACGTCAGCTTGACGGGCGCGCCATCCATGGCTTTCGACAGCAGCGCCGCCTCGACGGCGAAATCGGGTTTCGATTTGCGTCCGAAGCCGCCGCCAAGCAGGGTCACGTGCACGGTCACGTCGTCATACGCCAGGCCCAGGGCCTTGGCCACGTTGCTGCGCGTCGCTTGCGGCGCCTGCACGCAAGCCCACACTTCGGCCTTGCCGTCGGCGATGCGCACGGTGGCGGCGGGCGGCTCCATGGTGGCATGGGCCAGGTGGGGCAGATAATATTCGGCACTGAATTTGCGCGCGGCGGGAGCGGCGGCCAGGGTGGCCACCGTCTTGCCCTGGTCGCGCGCCGGGTTGGCCGGCTGGCGCACGGCCGCTTCCAGCGTTTTGCGGAAGGCCTTCGAATCGTAGTCGCCGTTCGGGCCATCGTCCCATTCCAGCACCAGCGCTTCGCGGCCCTTGATGGCGGCCCAGGTGTTCTTCGCGATGACGGCCACGCCGCCGAGTGGATTGAACATGGCCGGCGGCGCACTGCCCGCCAGTTCGACGATGCGCAGCACGCCCGGCACTTTCAGGGCTGCCGTCTGGTCCACTCTTTTCAGCTTGCCGCCAAATACGGGAGGGCGGGCGATGACGGCATACGCCATGCCATCGAGGCGCGTGTCGATGCCGAAGTGGGTATTGCCCGTGACGATGTCGTGCAGGTCGATGCCGCGTGTGTTGGTTTGCCCGATGTAGCGCAGCTCGCCGGCCGTTTTCAGGCTGATGCGCGCGCGCGGCGGCACCGGCAATTTGGCCGCTTCCCCGGCCAGGGCACCGAAGGACAGCGAGCGCCCGCTGGCCGCATGTACGACCGCATGGTTGGCGGCTTTGACTTCCGTCACGGGCACGTCCCAGCGCACGGCCGCCGCCGTTTCCAGCATCAGGCGTGCCGTGGCGCCCACGTGGCGCATGGCGCGGAACGAGTGGCGCATGCTGCGCGAGCCGTCCGTATCCTGGCTGCCGTAGCGCGCTTCGTCGGCGGGCGCCTGCTGTACGCGCACCTGCGCCCAGTCGGCGCCCAGTTCGTCGGCCGCCACCATGGGCAGGCTGGTGCGGATACCCTGACCCATTTCGGCGCGGTGCGCCACGATGGTGACGATGCCGTCGGAGGCGATCGACAGGAAGACCAGGGTGTCGTCCACCACGCCGCCAGCCATCTTGTCGCCGCCGTATTTGACGGCGCCGGCCGCCATCACCAGGCCAGAGGGGCCGGCCACCAAGCTCAAACCGGCCAGCGCGCCGGCCGCCTTGAGCCAGTTGCGCCGCGCAGGCGAGGCGGGGGCGGGGATGTTTTCAAGGATGCTCATTTGGCAGTTCCTTTCGCGTTGATGCTGGCCGCGGCCTGCTTGATGGCCGCGTGGATGCGCGTGTAGGTGCCGCAGCGGCAGATATTGCCGCTCATCGCTTCGCGGATCTGCCGGTCGTTCGGCGCCGGCGTCTTGTGCAGCAGGGCCGTGGCCGACATGATCTGGCCAGCCTGGCAATAGCCGCATTGTGGCACGCCGTGCTCCTGCCAGGCTTGCTGCAGGGCCAGGCCGACCTTGTCTTTGCCCACCGCTTCGATGGTGGTGATTTTCTTGCCGGCGGCGGCCGACACGGGCGTCACGCAGGAACGGATGGCAGCGCCATCGAGGTGCACGGTGCAGGCGCCGCACAGGGCCATGCCGCAGCCGAATTTGGTGCCGGTCATGCCCAGTTCGTCGCGCAAGGCCCACAGCAGGGGCGTGTCTTCAGGCAAGGCAAGCTCGTGCGGCTTGCCATTGATGGTCAGGGTCGTCATGTCTATTCCTCGGAGTGGGGATGGTGCGGCGAAGCGCGACGGCCATCCGGCATACGCATGAGTGCATCAGTATGGGATGGTAGCACCAGCCGGCCTGCTTCAGCGCGGCTGTTCCAGCTGCGCATACACGGCGTCGGCGATCTTGCCCAGCGCCTGTTTGGGCAGGCTCGCCGAGAGGGCATAACCAAGCTGGTCGTCGATCCAGTAAAACACGCTCAAGTCCTTTTCCTGCGTGTAGCGGAAAGCCGTTTCCTGCCTGCCGGCCCGTTCCTTGGCCACGTACAGGGTCAGGCGCTTGCCACCGCCATCTTCATACATGAATTGCGCCACGGGGCCGTCGCCATCGCCGGGCAGCAGGCGCCCGCCGATCAAGTGGTAGCCGAGCGGTGACAGCGCGGGCGGCTGCAATTTGCTGCCCAGGCGTTTCGACAGCCATTGCACCAGATGCGCCTCTTGTTCGACCCCCACTTCCACTGGGTGGCGTACTTCGGGCGTGTAGACGGCATGGGCGATCGCGGCGCTGCGCGCCAGGGAGATCGGGTTGGTGCCGGTGGTCACGCTGCCGCGCAGCAGCCAGCCGCCCGCGCCGCCCGCGATGACCAGCACGACGGCCGCTGCCGCCTGCATGGCGTGGCGCTGCCAGGCGCCGTTCGCCGCCGGAGGCGATGCCGCCTGCCGCAGGGCCGGCGGCACGGCTTCGTCCAGCACGGGGTCGAACAGCGCGCGCAATTGCCGGTTTTGCTCGCGCCAGGCGTCCACCCGGGCGGCATCGTCCGGATGCGCGCGCAGGTGGGCGTCGATGGCTGCGCGCTCTTCCTCGGGCAGGGCGCCGTCGGCCAGGGCGTGCAATTGCGCTTCGCTGATGGCTTGCATTGTCATTTCACGACTTTCAGGGTGGGCGGGCCGCTGCCCTGGCTGCCGGCAGGGCGGCCGTCGAGCAGGATGCGCAGTTTATCGCGCCCGCGCGACAGGCGCGACATCACGGTGCCGACGGGGATGCCCAGGGTGGCCGCCACCTGTTCGTACGGCATTTGTTCGAGCCCGACAAGCAGGATCACTTCGCGCTGCCCGAGCGGCAGGCGGGCCAGCGCCGCATCCATTTCGCCGATGGCGATGGCTTGCCCCGGCGCGCGCTCCGGGGCGGGCAGCACGCTGTCGTCGTCGAGTTCCTGCAGCGCCAGGCCGGGGCGGCGCAGTTGATCCGCGTGCAGATTGTGCATGATGGAGAACAGCCAGGGCCGCATGTCGCTACCGCGCTGCCATTGATCGAGCCTGCGCCACGCCCGCTCCACGGTATCCTGCACCAGGTCGTCCGCGTGCAGTCCGCCCACCAGCGCACGCGCATAGCGGCGCAGGCCGGGCAGGCAGGCCTGCAACTGGCGGCTGTCCTCTGGTGTGGTCATCGTCGGGGCGGGATGGGGTGCTTACGGCTTGACGACGTGCCACACGTTCTTGAAATTGTCGCCGGCCACGTCGCCCGGCTTCTTGTCTTCCTTGTACAGGTACAGGGGCTTGCCCTTGTAGGTCAGCTGCATGGCGCCGTTGTCCTCGCGCTTGATGCTGCCATACGGGGCGGCAGGCGCCGCGTCGGTGGCGATGACGGCGGGCCAGGCGACCAGGCAGCCGCCGCTGCAGGCGCTCTTGCCGCTGTCAGCGACATCCTTGTCGAACACATATACGGTCATGCCGCTGGCGTTGACCAGCATGCCGTTGGCGGGCATGACGTCGGCGGCGAAAGCCAGCGGGGCGGATAACACGGTGAAAAGGGCGGCGGCAAAAGTGGTGGTAAAGCGCATGATGGTCTCCTTGAGGTTTTGAGGGCTTGCAAGGGATAGACGTTGGCCGTCCGCCGTTTATTCCCGCTCTGGCGAATTATTTTTTTCCGGCGCATGCAGGCTGGCCCACAGGTGGGCGGCCGCCATGGTGCGGTGCGGCGCATACTGGCGCAGCCATTGCTCCGTGCGCGCCATGTCCGGCTTGACCTCTTCGCCGAGCAGCTTTTGCAGGGCGGCGCGAATGGCCACGTCGCCATGCAGCGAGCAGTCGGCGTAGCCGTAGCCGCGCAGCAGCGCGTAGTTGACGGTCCACGGGCCGATGCCCTTCACGGCCAGCAGCGCCTGCGAAATGGCTGCCACGTCGCCCGAGGGGGGCAGCTCCAGCGACAACTCTCCCTCGTCGACCAGGCGCGCCAGGCGCAGCACGGTTTCCGCCTTGGCGCGCGAGAATTTGCGGCTGGTCAGTTCTTCCACCGACAGCCGTGCCACGTCGCGCGCTTCCGGGTAGCACCACAGGCCGTTGCCGTGCCGGCGTCCCGCCTGCAGGATAAAGGTGCGGCGCAGCGCAATGGCGAACGACAGGTTGATTTGCTGTCCGATGATGGCCCAGGTCAGCGCCTCGAAGGGGCTGGCAGATTGCACGATGCGCAAGCCCGGATTGACGCGGACCAAAGGCGCCAGCAGCGGGTCGCTGGCGGCCAGCCGGGCGAATGGCTGCGGATCGATGCGCAGGCCGAGGATGTTCAGCAGCGCGCCGTGCAGGGGCGTTTGAAGGTCGGCATCGGCATCGCCATCGATGTCTGCCTGGCAGATGGCAGCATCCTGCGTGAAGGCGACGTCCAGCACCACGGCACTGCCACGCAGCAGGATGCCCTTGCGCAGCCCCGTCGGCGTGACTTGCTCCGCCACGGCTTCGCCATCGCGGCTATGGAAGGCGATGACATCGTCGCGGCGGTAGCCGGCGGGCAGGGGCAGGGTCCAGTGCAGCAGGGTCATGGTGGCCAAAAATCAGGAAGGTAGCAGGGTCGCGCCGCTGGCGCATCTTGTTTCTTGTTTTCAGGCTTCAGCGCACGCAGAGGTCCGGGTTGGGCGGCGTCAAGGCCGCCGCGTGCTGGATCTGCAGGGCGTCGGGCACGCCATTTTTCACGGCCGTCAGTTCGGCCAGGATGGAAATGGCGATTTCGGCCGGCGTCTTGCTGCCGATGTACAGGCCGATGGGGCCGTGCAGGCGCGCCAGTTGTTCCGCGCTGACGTCGAACTGCAGCAGCCGCTCGCGGCGCTTGGCATTGTTGGCGCGCGAGCCGATGGCGCCCACATAAAAAGCCGGGGATTTCAACGCTTCCATCAGGGCCAGGTCGTCGAGCTTGGGATCGTGCGTGAGGGCGACGACGGCGCTGCGGCTGTCGAGCTTTAAATCCAGCACGAGGTCGTCGGGCATGGCGTGCAGCAGGGGCACGCCTGGCACGTTCCAGCCGCCCCGGTATTCCTCGCGCGGGTCGCAGACGATGACGTGGTAATCCATGGCCATGGCGATCTGCGCCACGAAGCGCGACAGCTGGCTGGCGCCGATGATCAGCAAGCGCCACCGCGGGCCATGCTGCGTGGTGAGTACCGCGCCTTCCAGGGCAAGCACGGCTCCCGGCACGGCGGTGTGCAGAGTGACGGCGCCGCTGTGCAGGTCGAGCCGGCGTTCGACCAGTTCATGCGCTTCCAGGCGCGCCAGCAGTTCGGCCACGCGGCTGCCCGCATGCAGCGGTTCGATGGCCAGTTCGATGGTGCCTCCGCAGGGCAGGCCGAAGCGGTGCGCCTCGTCCGCGCTGATGCCATAGCTGACGATTTCGGGCTGCGTGCGCACGATGCCGTGTGTGCGGACGGTGTCGATCAGGTCATCCTCGATACAGCCACCGGAAACGGAACCGACCACCGTGCCATCGTCGCAGATGGCCAGGGTGGCGCCCACGGGGCGGGGGCTGGAACCCCAGGTCTTGATGACGGTGACGAGTTCGCAGCGGTGGCCGACGGCGAGCCAGGCGGCGCTGGTTTTCAGAACTTCAAGGTCGATGCTGTCCATGGGGGGCGAGAGTTGCATGCCACATGTTTGTGGCAAAGTATGGAAAAGTATTCAAGATTGTGGATATACTACCTGCTCCACCACCCTGCGGAGAATTTTCATGTCAAATGAAGTCAAGACGCAAGAAGAGGGTATTCCCAAGTTCGGCAAGCTGCTCATTGTCCTGTTTCTGGCCGTGGTGTTCTGCGGTGCCCTGACCTGGATTATGGGTACTTACTTCCCCAATTTCCCCGGCGCCTGAGCAACCCCGGTTTTGTCAGGCGCCTCCGTGCTTAAGGCTTGAGCGGCTTCTTTGCCGCTTGCTTGGCACGTACGTCGGTGACGGCGCGGTTGATGGCCGCCATGCGCGAGTTGGTGCCCGGATGCAGGGCCGTGTAGCCGTTGGCGACTGTCGCCGGCACTTGCGTGGCCAGGCGCTGCCAGAAGCGGGCGGCGTTGTCGACGTTGTAGCCGGCGCGCGCCAGCAGGTAGATGGCCAGGGTGTCGGCTTGCACGTCGAGTTCCTGCGGCATGGCCTTGATGCCGGCGGCGCCCGTCAGCATCGACACATCGGGCTGCACGGCGCCCAGGCTGTCGATGATGCTGCCGGCCGTACCTGCCGTGCGCTGGCTGCGCGCGTGGTCGAGGATGTTGTGCGCCATTTCGCGGGCGATCACAAAGGCAATGCCTTCGTCATTTTGCGCGGCATTGAGCATGCCGCGCGTGAGCATGATGCGCGCGCCGTCCGAATACGCGTTGATATTGTCCGCATTACCCAGTGCGACGCGGAAGGCACAGGCGCGCGTGACGGGAATTTTCAGGTCCTGCTGCTGGCCGTCGCGGGCGATGGTCATGTTCAGGCTCGCGCTTTTCGAGGCCAGCGGGCCGACGATGGCGCCGAACGGGCCTTCCGCTTTCGGGCCGGCGGGCAGCGGCTTGCCTTCGGCGGCCAGCAAGCCGTCGCCCTTGCGCAAGCCCGCGCGCGCGGCGCCGCTGCCAGGCAGCACGCCCGAGACCTGCATCTGTTCCCCGTAGCCGAGCGCTGCCTGCGCAGCGTCGGCATAGATGCCAGGGTAGGAATACTTATTCTGCGCCGTGAATCCCAGCAGGTTGCGCGCATACGTCTTGCACAGGTCTGCATTGTTGATCAGCAGGGGCGCCGAGACTTTCGACAGGCGGTCCTGCAGCGCCACCATCTTCACCAGTTCTTCCTGCGCCGCCTTTTGCTGCGCCGTCAGGGCCGGCGCATCGGGCGCCGGCACGACGTTGAACGGGCCGCTGACATTTGTCGTCGGCGTGGTGCAGGCAGAGAGAAGGGCAACGCAAGCCACCAGCAGTGGCGAGGCCAGATGGCGCAGCGAAGTTGGGGCTGGGATCAGATGGCGGAAACCTGGCATAAGAAAATCCTTAATGTTTGCCGGTGCTGCCGAAACCGCCAACACCGCGTTCGCTGTCGCCGAATTCCTCGACGACGTTAAAGCCCACTTGCAGCACCGGCACGATAATCAGTTGCGCCAGGCGTTCCATGGGGTTGAGCGTGAATGCGCTCTGGCCCCGGTTCCAGGTCGATACCATCAGTTGGCCCTGGTAATCGGAGTCGATCAAGCCTACCAGATTCCCCAGGACGATGCCGTTTTTGTGGCCCATGCCGCTGCGCGGCAGGATCATGGCCGCATACGACGGGTCGCCGATGTGGATGGCCAGGCCGGTGGGAATGAGCACCGTCTGTCCCGCTTCGATGGTGATGGCTTCGTCTATGCAGGCGCGCAGGTCCAGGCCGGCGCTGCCTGGGGTGGCGTAGGCCGGCAGCAGTTCTTGCATGCGGGCGTCGAGGATCTTGATGTCAATATTTTTCATTAATCTGATTAACTAAGCTAAGTCGTATAAAGGGTTACTTGAGCAGCGAATTTTTTGCTAGCCGCTTCGAGATTTCCGAAATCAGCTGGCGCGCCAGGTTCAGTTTCGAGGCGCGCGGCAGCACGGTATGGCCTTCCTCGTCGAACAGGATGATGGTGTTGTCGTCCTGGCCAAACGTGTTCTGGCCGATATTGCCGACCAGCAGAGGGATGCCCTTCTTTTCGCGCTTGGTCGAGCCGAATTCCACCAGGTTTTCCGACTCGGCGGCAAAGCCCACGCAATACGGATAGCCGGCCAGGTTGGTGCGCGCCGCCACGGTAGCGAGGATGTCGGGGTTTTGCGCGAACTGCAGTTCGGGCACGGAGCCGTCGGCCTGTTTTTTCATCTTCTGGTCGCTGGCGTTGGCCACGCGCCAGTCGGCCACGGCGGCCACGGCGACGAAGACATGCTGGCCGTCGACGTGGGCCAGCACTGCATCATGCATCTGCTGCGCGCTTTGCACATCGATGCGGCGTACGCCGAAGGGTGCGTCCAGGGCCGTGGGGCCGGAAATGAGCAGCACCTCGGCGCCCGCTTCGCGCGCCGCGCGCGCCACCGCATAGCCCATCTTGCCCGAGGACAGATTGGTGATGCCGCGCACGGGGTCGATGGCTTCAAACGTGGGGCCGGCGGTGACCAGCACGCGCCTGCCCGCCAGGACTTTCGGCTGGAAGGCGGCGATCAGCTCCGTCAGCAGCTGCTCCGGTTCCAGCATGCGGCCCAGGCCAACTTCGCCGCACGCCTGTTCGCCGGCGGCGGGGCCAAACAGCTTGATGCCGTCTTCGCGCAACTGCTGCACATTGCGCTGCGTGGCGGGGTTCTGCCACATTTCCACGTTCATGGCCGGCGCCACCAGCAAAGGCAGGTGGGATGGGCGGGCCAGGCACAGGGTCGATAGCAGGTCGTCGCACACGCCATGCGCGAGTTTGCGCAGAAAATCGGCGGAACACGGGGCGATCAGGATGGCGTCGGCATCGCGCGTCAAATCGATATGCGCCATGTTATTGGCTATGCGCGCATCCCATTGGCTGGTGTGCACGGGGTGGCCCGACAGGGCTTGCATCGTGACGGCCGTGATGAAGTGGCTGGCCGCATCCGTCATCACCACTTGCACCGACGCGCCGGCGCGGGTCATGCTGCGGCACAGTTCCGCCGCCTTGTAGCAGGCGACGCCGCCCGAGAGTCCCAGGACGATTTTTTTGCCGGACAATTCCATGCCGTTCTCCTGCTGGTTTATTTGTTTACCCGGCGCAGTTCATCGATGATGAACAGGGCCGCGCCGATGCAGATGGCGCTGTCGGCGATGTTGAAGGCGGGGAAGTGGCCCCAGCTTTTCCAGTGGAAGTCGAGGAAGTCGACCACATGGCCGTACATCAGGCGGTCGATGGCGTTGCCCAGGGCACCGCCCAGTATCAGCGCCAGGGCCCAGCAAAACATGCGCTGGCCGGCGTGCTTTTTCAGCAGATAAATGATGTAGATGGCCGCCGCCAGGGCGATGGCGGTGAAGAAATAGCGCTGCCAGCCGCCCTGGTCGGACAGGAAACTGAACGCGGCGCCCTTGTTATACGCGAGCACCAGGTTGAAATACGAGGTGATGACCATCTCTTGCGCATAGCGGAAGGTCTTCAGGATCGTGATCTTGGTGATCTGGTCGAACAGGATGACGATGGCGGCAATGCCCAGCCAGGGCACCAGCGACGATGAGGATGACGATTTCGATGAAAAACGGTTTTTAGTGGCCATATTTTTCCAGGGAAGATAAAGCCGCCGCCTGGTGGCAGGCGGCGGTTGGGCTCATAGCATACAACGGCGGGCAAAATCGTAGCGAGCGGCAGCGAGTTGTGGCTAAGACGCGCAGCTGTACTTTAGTACAGCGAGCATCGCAGGCCGCAAATCGCGACGCGCAGTAGATTTTGACGACGTTGTTTATGCGAAACGGCGAGATTCGCCCTTTCCAAACAGGTTGCTGACGCAGCGGCCACACAGGGTAGCATGCGCGGCGTCCGTGCCCACGTCGCTACGGTAATGCCAGCAGCGCTCGCACTTCGGCGCCGTCGACGCGGCCACGACCACTTCCTCGGCCGCTTCCTCAAGCACTTCGACAACGCTGGCCTGCGAGGTGATGAAGACGAATTTCAGGTCCTCGCCCAGGGTGGTCAACAGCTTGTACTTCATCGGCGCGGCCTTGATCGTCAGTTCCGCCTGCAGCGAGGAACCGATGGCGCCCGAGGTGCGCAAGTCTTCCAGCTGTTTTGTGACGTCGGTGCGCACGGCGCGCAGTGCCGTGTATTTCTCGAGCAGGCCGGCGGCGTCCGAGACTTCCGGCAGTTGCCACCAGGTTTGCGTGAAGATGGTTTCATCACTGGCGGCATACGCCTCCGCACCGGCGAAGACGGCCCACGCTTCCTCCGCCGTGAACGACAGGGCCGGTGCCATCAGGCGCAGCAGGCTTTGCGTGATATGCCACAGGGCCGTTTGCGCGGAACGGCGCGCGTGCGACGTCAGGCCGGAGGTGTACAGGCGGTCCTTCAGGATGTCCAGGTAGAAGCCGCCCAGATCTTCCGAGCAGTACGTCTGCAGCTTCGACACCACCGGGTGGAATTCATAGCGCGCGTAGTTGTTCTCGATCTGCTGCTGCAGCGATGCCATGTTGGCCAGCGCATAGCGGTCGATTTCGAACATCTCCGCCACCGGCACGGCGTCCGTGGCCGGATTGAAGTCCGAGGTGTTCGCCAGCAGGAAGCGCAGGGTGTTGCGGATGCGGCGGTACGATTCCGTCACGCGCTTCAGGATTTCGTCGGAGATCGACAGTTCGCCCGTGTAGTCGGTCGAGGCGATCCACAGGCGCAGGATGTCCGCGCCCAGGGTGTCCGAGATCTTTTGCGGCGCCAGCGTGTTCCCCAGCGATTTCGACATCTTCTTGCCTTCGCCATCGACCGTGAAGCCGTGCGTCAGCAGGGCTTTGTACGGCGGACGGCCGTTCAGCATGGACGACACCAGCAGGGACGAGTGGAACCAGCCGCGATGCTGGTCCGAGCCTTCCAGGTACAGGTCGGCCGGGAATTGCAGCTGTGTCGAGTGCGAACCGTGGCCTTGCGGGCCGCCCAGCACCGTCTGGTGCGTGGCGCCGGAATCGAACCATACGTCCAGCGTATCTTTGTTCTTGGCGTAGATGGCCGCTTCGTCGCCGATCAAGTCTTTCAAGTCCAGCGCCTGCCATGCCTCGATGCCGTCCTTCTCGATCAGCTTGGCCACTTGCTCCAGCAGTTCCGGTGTGCGCGGATGCAGGTCGCCCGTTTCCTTGTGCACGATGAAGGCCATCGGCACGCCCCACTGGCGCTGGCGCGACAAGGTCCAGTCAGGACGGTTGGCGATCATGCCGTGCAGGCGCGCCTGGCCCCAGTCCGGGAAGAACTCGGTGTCGGCGATGCCTTTTAATGCCGTCTCGCGCAGGGTCGGGCCGCCGTCTTTCGGCGTCACGTCCATGCCGGCGAACCACTGCGAGGTGGCGCGGTAGATGATTGGCGTCTTATGGCGCCAGCAATGCATGTAGCTGTGGTCGAACATCTTGACTTCGAACAGCGCACCCGCTTCGCGCAGGGCGTTGCAGATCGGTTTGGACGCTTCCCAGATGGTCATGCCGCCGAACAGGGGCAGGGTCGAGGCGAACTTGCCGTCGCCCATGACGGGCTTGATGATGTCGTCGTCCTTCATGCCGTGCGCCTTGCACGAAATGAAGTCGTCCAGGCCGTAGGCTGGCGCCGAGTGCACCACGCCGGTACCGCTTTCCGTGGTCACGTATTCGGCCAGGTACAAAGGCGACAAGCGGTCATAGAAAGCGTCAGCCGCATGCAGCGGGTGGCGGAAGCTGATGCCGGCCAGGGCCGCGCCGTCGCAGGTGGCAATCGTCGTGCCCTCTAACTTGAAGCGCGCCAGGCTGGCCACGACCAGGTCTTGCGCCAGGATCAGCAGTAGCGGCTGGCCATCGCGCTCGGTTTTCACCAGCGCGTATTTGACTTCCGGGTGCACATTCAGGGCCTGGTTCGACGGGATGGTCCACGGCGTGGTGGTCCAGATGACGATGAAACCGTTCTCCGTCGTCAGGGAAGGCAGGCCGAAGGCGGCTGCCAGTTTGGCCGGCTCGGCGAACTTGAACCCGACGTCGATGGCGGGATCGCGTTTTTCCGCGTATTCCACTTCCGCTTCGGCCAGCGCCGACTGGCAATCAAAACACCAGTTGACCGGTTTCAGGCCGCGGTAGACATAGCCTTTTTCCAGCAGCTTGCCCAGCGCGCGCAATTCGTCGGCTTCATTGCCGTGCGCCATGGTCAGGTACGGGTTATCCCACTCGCCCAGTACGCCCAGACGGATGAAATCCTTCTTCTGGCGCTCGACCTGCACGTTGGCGTAGGCGCGGGCCTTTTCCAGCACCTCGGCCGTCGGCAGGTTCTTGCCGTGCAGTTTTTCGATCTGGATCTCGATCGGCATGCCGTGGCAATCCCAGCCCGGCACATACGGCGCGTCGAAGCCGGCCAGCGAGCGCGATTTGACGACCATGTCCTTCAGGATCTTGTTGACGGCGTGGCCCAGGTGGATATCGCCATTTGCGTACGGCGGGCCGTCATGCAGGATGAATTTCGGCCGGCCGGCGGCAGCCTTGCGCACGCGCTCGTAAATTTTCTTGTCTTGCCATTGCTGTACCCATTGCGGCTCGCGCTTGGCCATGTCGCCGCGCATCGGGAACGGGGTTTCCGTCATGTTGACCGGGTATTTGCTTTCAGGCTTCTTGTTCTGCTTGGGCGTGGCTGGCTTGTTTTGATCGGACATAATCTTCTTTAATGGTATGGAGTCTATTTTTGTAGCGGGTTTGCGGCGGCTGGCGCCGCCAGGCGGCGGAGTTGGCCGGCGTCAAATTCGGTCGGTAGCGGTAATGGCGCCGCTGCGTTGCTCAAAATAGGCGCGCGCCTGGTTCGAGTCGCGCTCGATGGCGGCTGTCAGGGTAGGCAAGTCGTCATACTTTTCTTCGTCGCGCAGCTTTTGCAAAAACTCCACGCGTATCAGCTTGCCGTAACAGGACTGGGCGAAATCAAACAGATGCACTTCCAGCAAGACTCGGCCGCTGTCGTCGACGGTAGGGCGTACGCCCAGGCTGGCCACAGCGGGCAGCGGCTGTGGCCCCAGGCCGTGCACCTGCACGATGAAGATGCCGGACAGGGCGGGGCGGTGCGCCACGCGCAGGTTCAGGGTGGGAAAACCCAGGGTGCGGCCCAGCTTCTGGCCGTGGATCACATGGCCGGAAATGGCGTACGGGTGGCCCAGCAACTGCGTGGCCAGCGGGAAATCGCCGGCGGCCAGGGCCAGGCGCACGGCCGACGAGGAGATGCGCGTGCTGCCATTCATGACGGTAGGTAATGTTTCTACGTGGAAACCATGTTCGCGGCCCGCTTCCTGCAGCATGGCGACGTCGCCGGCGCGCCGGGCGCCATAGCAGAAATCGTCGCCGACCATCAGCCATTTCACGTGCAAGCCGTCGACGAGGACTTTTTCCGTGAATTCCTGCGGCGTCAAGGCGGCGAATTGCGCGCTGAAGTGCTCGACGACGACTCTGTCGATGCCGGCGTCGTCCAGCGACTGCAGCTTGTCGCGCAGGTTGGCGATGCGCTGCGGGGCCTTCGACAGGTCGCCCGCGCGCTGCGCAAAGAATTCGCGCGGGTGCGGTTCGAACGTCATCACGGCCGCTTCAATGCCGAGTTCGGTCGCCGCGCCGCGCACGCGCGCCAGCAAGGCTTGATGGCCGATGTGGACACCGTCAAAATTGCCGATGGTCAGAGCGCAAGGCGCTCGTGCCTGGGCATTGGGAAGTCCGCGGAATACCTTCATAGGAATCTGATGAAAACTGTGCCAAAAGGGGGATTATACGGACTGTTTCAGGGATGCACACCCAGCAGGGCTGGCGCAGGGCGAATTTCACTGCTGAAATAACAAAAAGCGTTGCCGGCAAGTGTGCTGGCAACGCTTTTCGGGAACTAACGGCTTCACAACATGTTCAGGGCTAGGCGCCACGTCGAAGACAGTACGAATGTACGGCGAGACGCGGCAACAACGCCCTGGACGTGTTGTCTTATTTATTCATTAAGGTCCAGTAACGGGCCAGGTCCGCAGTGCCATCCGTGCCCTTGACGGTTTTGAGTGCAGTCGCGGCATTGGCCTTCTTGCCGGCGTGGATGTACGCGATGCCCAGATGCAGCTTGGCTTCTTCCGCGTACTTGGCGGTGCCCATTTTCACGGCATCGTTCATCAAGCCCAGGCCCTTGTCGGCCTGGCCATCGTAGACCAGGGCGAAGCCCAGCTTGCTCAAGCTGTCGGCGTCCTTGTTCTTGACGTATTCCGCTTCCGACTTGGCGGCGTTGGCTTTCAGCTCGGCCTGGGTTTTCAGGGCCAGGTCTTTCAGGCGCTGGTGACGTGGCGCATCGGCGCCGGTGCCCAGAACGCCTTTTTTGTAGCCCTGCTCGATGATGCTCAACGCTTCGCCAGGATTGCCGGCTTGCAGGGCCAGCTGGCTGATTTCCATGTATTCGGAAGGCTTGGTGAACAGGCCGTTGGCCAGGCGCAGGCGCTGCACGTCCAGGCCCAGGCGCTGCGAGAAGCCAGGTTTGCCCGAAACGCGGTTCAGCAGGTCGGCCCAGTAGCTGGTTTTCGGATAGCTCGATGCCAGTTTTTCCAGGGTGGCGACATAGCCGGCCTTGTCGTTTTGCTTCAACTGGATGTTGGCCAGCATTTGCAGGCTCGCTTCCGAGTTACCGCCGCGCGCTTGCAGTTCTTTCGCCGCTTCGGCGTAGTTGCCGCTGACGTAGTAGGTCTGGATCAGCAGTTCGCGCATCTGTGGATCTTCGCGGTCTTTCAGCGAGCGTTTGATCCAGGTGATGGTGTTCGGCCAGTCCTTGGCGCGGTAGTACATGCCTGCCAGCGCTTGCGTGAATTTGGGGGCTTCGGCGGCGCTCAGGCGGCCGGAATTGATGACGGCTTCGAAAGCCTTGATGGCGGCGCCGTTATCGCCAGCGGCAGCAGCGGCCGAAGCGCGCACGCGTTCGATCTGGTAGCTTTCAAAGGCGGTCTTGCCGCCGACGCTGTCTGCTTCACGCAGCTTGGCCAGCGCTTCCTTGTTTTTGCCGCTGCTAGCGAGTTTTTGTGCTTCTTGCAATGGCTTGCCGACTTCGGCGCGCACGGTGTCCGCGGCGTATGCCAGCGAGCCCAGGCCGATTACGGGAGTTGCTGCGGTAAAACCGATAGCGGCCATGACGAGGCCGAGATGAGCGAGACGAAACTTGGACATGAGAAAGTCTTTCAGTAAAAAGCGAATAGGCAGGAAGTCCTGCCTATTCGGATGTAAAGATAACCTGATTGCTGCAGCTTACTGGAATTGCTCGTTGCCGACCAGACCGATTTTGGTCACGCCCAGACGCTGCGCCGACGCCATCACACCGGCGACGACTTTGTATTCCACCAGCTTGTTCGGACGCAGATGCACTTCCGGCTGGTCTGCTTGCGCAGCAACGTTGCTCAGCTTGGATTCCAGCGAAGCGCGGTCAGGAACGACCTGATTGTCCCACAAGATCGTACCGTCAAAATCGACATCGATCGTGACGACCACCGGTTCGGTTGTCGGTGGCGGCGGGGTGCCGACCGGCATGTTCAAGTTCACCGAGTGGTTTTGCTTAGGAATCGTGATGATCAACATGATAATCAGCACCAGCATCACGTCGATGAGGGGCGTCATGTTCAGTTCCATCATTGGTTCCGGATCCGCGCCTGGAGCGCTTCCCGAACCGACATTCATACTCATAGTGTTTCCTTTAAGAAGTCCAACGAAGCACCGGGCGAAACTGCCGCCCGGCAAGCTTCCTTCAGCGGCACCCCTGTGTTGCCGGGGCGCCGCTGTCAGTCGCTATCAGCTCTTGTCAGGTGGTTCGGTGATGAAGCCGACCTTCTGGATCCCGGCACGTTGGGTCGTGTAAATAACCCGGCCGATCGATTCGTAGCGTGTTTCTTGGTCGCCACGAACGTGTACTTCCGGCTGCGGTACTTTCACTGCTTCAACTTTAAGATAATCGAACAGCTCGTTCGTGTCTTTCAGTCTGGTCTGGCCCAGGTAAATCTCGCCGTCCTTGTTAACAACGATGTTAACGTTTTGCGGCTTGGTTTGCAGGGCCTGGTTCGTCTCAATCGGCAGATCGATTTTCTGCAGCTTGAGGACAACCGGACTCGTAATCAAGAAAATGATCAGCAAAACCAACATGATGTCGACAAGCGGCGTCGTGTTGATTTCTGACATTACCTGATCTTGTTCTCCGCTGTCGGAGCCGACGGACATCGACATGACTTATCCGATCTTTTTAGCGCCGGCAGCACGGCCAGCTTCGCTGGTGGACATGACGCCGGAAACCAGAACCGAGTGAACGTCGGCGCTGAACGAGCGGATGTCTTCCATTGCGGTTTTGTTACGACGCACCAACCAGTTGTAACCCAGAACGGCAGGAACGGCCACCAGCAGACCAAAAGCGGTCATGATCAGTGCTTCACCAACTGGACCTGCCACTTTGTCGATCGATGCGTTACCGGTCATGCCGATAGCGGTCAGTGCGTTGTAAATACCCCAAACGGTACCGAACAGACCGATAAACGGTGCGGTCGAACCAACGGTTGCCAGGAACGACAGGCCATCTTGCAGACGCGATTGGACTTTGTCCGAAGCACGCTGGATCGACATCGTCACCCAGGTCGACAGATCGATTTGTTCCAGCAGGGCGCCGTCATGGTGCGCGGTTGCCTTGGTGCCCGATTCAGCGATGAAGCGGAATGGCGAACCTTCTTCCAGGGTTGCCGAACCAGCAGCGATCGAAGGAGCTTTCCAGAATTTGGAAGCGGCTTCTTTGGCTTGCTTGAAGATCTTCATTTGATCGATCAGCTTGGTGATGATGATGTACCAAGTACCGATCGACATGATGACCATGATGATCAGGGTGGCGCGTGGCACGAAGCCGCCGTCCCACACTGCTTGCAGGCCGAACGGGTTGTGCACTTCTTCGGTTTTGGCTGGAGCTGCTGCGTCAGCGGCTGGAGCTGCTGCGTCTGCTGCTGGAGCGGCTGCATCTGCGGCAACTGGTGCTGGTGCAGCGTCTGCCGCAGGAGCCGAAGCGGCAGCCGAGGCTGGCGCGTCAGCGAATGCCGGAGCTGCTACCAGAGCGGTAGTGGCGGTAACGGACAACAGAACCGCGGCAAAAAATGCGGACAAACGGGTATTCTTAAACATGCTTCCTCCAAAATTAAAAATAACAGATCGCTGAACGTAATGACAACGAAATCATAGTGTGAGACAGGGGATAACTGTCTCGGGTTTTAATCCAGCGACCAAACGTATTGCATTTGCTGCCAGCCTTGTTCCGGCTTGCCGTCAACTGTTGCCGGCTTAAATGTACAGCGGCTGATACCTTGCACCGCAGCTTTGTCCAGGTCTCTGAAGCCGCTGGACTTCACGATCTTCGAATCAGCGACCTTGCCGTCTACACCGATCAGGAACGACAGTGTCACCACACCGGTTTCCTCATTGCGCTGCGACGACTTTGGATATGCCGGTTTTTCGCAGACACTGAAGTCAACCACGGCCGGCGTACGCACCGATTTGGCTGGTCCAGGAGTTGGCGCAGGCTGTGCAGGCGGCGTCGGCGGCGTCAATACATTCGTGGCTGGCTTCACGGCAGTCGTATTTGCAATCACGTTCTGCTGTGGTGGCGGCTGCTGCACGTTCACCTCGACTGGCGGAATGAATGGCGGCGGTGGCGCTTTCATTTCTGGCGGCGGTGGTGGCGGTGGAAGATCCTTCGGTGGAGGCGGTTTGACTTCCTCGATAATCTTGGTTTCAACCGGTTCCATCATTTTGGTGACCAACCGCTTGCCCAAGCCCGTCACGATCCCGTAAGCCGCGAGAACGTGCAGCAGGACAACGATAGTGATGCCTGTGTAGTTCTTGGGACTTTTCTCGTTCGAAAAATTCATGCCTGCTTTCTCCAAATACCATCTCTTGTCTTGCAACTGAACCCCAAAATGACGACACAAAGCTCCAGCCGTATCCGGGACGTCGCCGAATTATACATACGAATTCTTTATTTTACACAGATTTTTAACGCCTAAAACCGGTTAAATTTTTGGCGCTTTTGCGCCCTGAAAACGTACTTGCTTATGTCATCTTTGCACGCTTTCGGACATAAAAAAAGGCGGTCTTATCGGTTTTTTACAGCCGTTTTGGGCTACCACTGCTAAGTTCTTCGATGTGCCATTATGACGGAATTATATTTCGTGATATTCAATATGGAAACTGCTAAATTTGGAGCAAAATATTTCCCAATAGAAATATTTTGCCTCTGAACCAGACCACTTAGCCATGCGTGCGCACCAATCGGGTGCGAAAGGAACTTTACCCAGGTCAAAAAAGACGCTCCTGGCGGCCGTTTCGACGTCGCCAGGCCATACGGAATTCCTATGGTGGCATAGGATGCGCTTATGTTCTTGCTAAAATGGTTGCCAAGAAGGCTACTTATGGCCGTGCCGGCGCATCGTCGCGCCGGTTGCGCTTCTCGCGCCGGCAATTCAGGGTGCCCAGCACGACGCCCTGCGGATCGACCGTATCGAGGTGCACATCGAAGCCCCACAGCCGTGCCACGTGCTTGAGCACTTCGGCTGCCTGCTGGTTTAGCGGGCGGCGCAGGAATTGCGTGTGGCGCAGGGTCAATGCGCGGTCGTCGCGCGTATTGACGGACCAGACCTGGATATTCGGCTCGCGATTGCCCAGGTTGTACTGTTCGGCCAGTTGCTGGCGCACGTAGCGGTAGCCGGCATCGTCGTGGATGGCGGAAATGGCCAGTTTTTCATTCTTGTCGTCGTCGAGCACGGCAAAGAAATGGAATTCGCGGATCAGCCGCGGCGACAGATACTGGGCAATGAAGCTTTCATCCTTGAAATTGCGCATGGCAAAGTCCAGGCTCTTGCGCCAGTCGCTGCCGGCGATGTCAGGGAACCAGGCGCGGTCTTCGTCGGTTGGATGCTCGCAGATGCGGCGGATGTCGCTCATCATGGCAAAACCCAGCGCATACGGGTTGATGCCGCTGTAGTAGGGGCTGTCGATGGGCGGCTGATAGACCACGTTGGTATGGCTTTTCAGAAATTCCATCATGAAGCCGTCGCCCACCACGCCTTCGTCATACAACTGGTTCAATATCGTGTAGTGCCAGAAGGTGGCCCAGCCCTCGTTCATCACCTGGGTTTGCCGCTGCGGATAGAAATACTGGGAAATCTTGCGTACGATGCGCACCATCTCGCGCTGCCATGGTTCCAGCAGCGGCGCGTACTTCTCTATAAAGTACAGCAGGTTTTCCTCGGGTTCGGGCGGAAAGCGGGGGGCGGCCTTGCGCTGATCTTCCTCGTCCTCGTCATCTTCACGCCGGGGCAGGGTACGCCACAGCTGGTTGATCTGCGACTGCACATACGCTTCACGTTCTTTCTGGCGCGCATATTCCTTCACCATCGACAGTTTCGCCGGGCGCTTGTAGCGGTCCACGCCATAGTTCTGGATGGCGTGGCAAGAGTCGAGCAGCAATTCCACCGCATCGACGCCATGGCGCTGCTCGCATTCGGCGATGTAGTTCTTGGCAAATACCATATAGTCGATGATGGCATCGGCATCTGTCCAGGCGCGGAACAGATAGTTGCCTTTGAAGAAGGAGTTGTGGCCATAGGCCGCATGCGCGATCACCAACGACTGCATGGTCAGGCTGTTTTCCTCCATTAAATAGGCGATGCACGGGTTCGAGTTGATGACGATCTCGTAGGCCAGGCCCATCTGGCCCCGCTTGTAGCTTTTCTCGGTGGAAAGAAAATGCTTGCCGAACGACCAGTGGTTGTAGGAGACAGGCATGCCGACCGAGGTGTAGGCATCCATCATCTGCTCGGCCGTGATGATTTCCAGCTGGTTCGGATAGGTATCGAGGCCGAACTGTTTCGCCACGCGGCGAATTTCTTCGTGGATTTGCTCGATCAGCTCGAACGTCCATTCCGACTGCTCGGGCAGGGCGTTCGGGTGGCGCAGGCGCACGAACGGTTCGCCCGGGGTGTTGCTGGCGCGGTCAAAGGCTGCACTCATCATTTCACCTGTTTTTTGAACAGTTCGCGGAAGACCGGGTAGATATCGGCCGGCGTGACGATCTTTTGCATGGCGAAATGGGCATGATGGTCGAGCACGCCCGCATATTGCTCCCACAGGTTTTGCTGTGGGCCATCGGTGATCTCGACATAGGTGTAGTACTGCACCTTGGGCATGATGGTGTTGATCAGCAACTGGCGGCACAGCACGGAATCGTTGTCCCAGTTGTCGCCGTCGGACGCCTGCGCCACATAGCTGTTCCATTGCCCCGCGCCATAGCGCTCGTCGATGATGGTATTGAGCAAGTGCAGGGCGGAAGACACCACGGTGCCGCCCGATTCGCGCGAGTTGAAGAATTCATGCTCGTTCACTTCCGCCGCCGCCGTATGGTGGCGAATGAAGACGACCTCGATCTTGTCGTAGGCGCGCTTGAGGAACAGATACAAGAGGATGAAGAAGCGCTTGGCCGTGTCCTTGCGCGATTCGTCCATGGAACCGGAGACGTCCATGATGCAGAACATGACGGCTTGCGTCATGGGCTTGGGCACCTTGATGCGGTTGCTGTAGCGCAAGTCGAACGGGTCGATGAAGGGAATCGCCAGCAAGCGCGTATGCAGATGGTGGATCAGGCGGCGCAGCTCCACCACCAGCGGGTCGCTGTCGGGCGCGCCTTCGTGCAGCAGGGCGGCCAGGTCTTCTTCGGCCTGCGCCAGCTGCTTGCGGGCGCCGCCGCCGACGGCGATGCGCCGCCCCAGTGCGCCGCGCAGGGAACGCAGCACGTGGATGTTCGATGGGGTGCCCGACATATTGTAGCCGGCGCGCTGGTTCTTGAATTCCGTGGTGGCCGTCAACTGGGTTTTCACCATGTGCGGCAACTCCAAGTCTTCGAAGAAATAATTCATGAATTCTTCGCGTGACAATTCGAAGATGAAGTCGTCTTCCGTTGTCTCGTCGCTATTGCCTGCCTTGCCCCGCCCGCCGCCACCGCCGCCTTTCGGCCGGGCAATCTGGTCGCCTTTCAGGTATTCCTTGTTGCCGGGATTGACCACTTCCCACACGCCGCCATGCGCGTGGCCGAACGACGGTTCGCCCACGTCCTTGACGGGGATGCTGACCTTTTCGCCATTCTCGACGTCCGTGATCGAGCGCCCCTTGATGGCGCGTCCCACGGCATCCTTGATCTGGCCCTTGTAACGCCGCAGGAAACGCTCGCGGTTGACGGCGGATTTATTCTTGCTCTGCAAGCGCCTGTCGATGAGGTATGTCAAAGGGTGCCTCCTTGCCTCTCGTCTTGCGCGCCCCGCCAGTTGCCGGGCGGGAGCGCGCCTTTGCTGTCCGCGCTAGGATGACTTGCGTACGCGCAAGTACCATTCGCATAACAGGCGTACCTGCTTGGCCGTATAGCCTTTTTCCACCATGCGGGCCACGAAGTCGGCGTGCTTGTTGGCATCGTCGGCGCTGGCCTTGGCATTGAAGGAAATCACGGGCAGCAATTCTTCCGTATTCGAGAACATTTTCTTTTCGATCACGGTGCGGAACTTTTCATAACTGGTCCAGGCGGGATTCTTGCCGCCGTTCGAGGCCCGCGCGCGCAGCCCGAAGTTGACGATTTCGTTGCGGAAGTCCTTCGGATTGGAAATGCCCGCCGGCTTCTCGATCTTTTCCAGTTCATTGTTCAGCGATTCGCGGTCGAAACTTTCGCCCGTGTCCGGATCGCGGTATTCCTGGTCCTGTATCCAGAAATCGGCAAACGTCACATAGCGGTCGAAAATGTTTTGCCCGTATTCCGAATAGCTTTCCAGGTAAGCCGTCTGGATCTCCTTGCCGATGAATTCCACATAGCGCTGCGCCAGGTGCTCCTTAATATAGGAGAAGTAGCGCTGCTCGAGTTCCGGCGCGAACTGCTCGCGCTCGACCTGCTGTTCCAGTACATATAATAGATGCACGGGATTGGCGGCCACTTCGGAATTGTCAAAGTTGAACACTTTTGACAGGATCTTGAAGGCAAAGCGCGTCGACAGGCCGTTCATGCCCTCGTCCACGCCCGCGTAATCGACGTATTCGTGCATGGACTTCGCTTTCGGGTCCGTATCCTTGAGGTTTTCGCCGTCATAGACGAGCATCTTCGAGAAAATGCTGGAGTTCTCCGGATCTTTCAGGCGCGACAGGATGGCGAACTGCGCCATCATGCGCAGGGTGCCGGGCGCACACGGGGCCTTGACCAGCGAGGAATTGGCCACCAGCTTGTCGTAGATCTTGATTTCATCGGTCACGCGCAGGCAGTACGGCACCTTGACGATATAGATACGGTCAAGGAAGGCCTCGTTGTTGCGGTTGTTTTTAAACGTCTTCCATTCCGACTCGTTCGAGTGGGCCAGGATGATGCCGTCGAAGGGAATCGCGCCAAAACCTTCCGTGCCCTTGTAATTGCCTTCCTGCGTGGCCGTCAGCAAGGGATGCAGCACTTTGATGGGGGCCTTGAACATTTCCACGAATTCCATCAAACCCTGGTTGGCCAGGCACAGGCCGCCCGAATAGCTGTAGGCGTCCGGGTCGTCCTGCGCATAGTCTTCCAGCTTGCGGAT
Source organism: Janthinobacterium kochi (assembly GCF_051380715.1). Taxonomy (NCBI): domain Bacteria; kingdom Pseudomonadati; phylum Pseudomonadota; class Betaproteobacteria; order Burkholderiales; family Oxalobacteraceae; genus Janthinobacterium; species Janthinobacterium kochi. The sequence goes on along the minus strand of NZ_JBNYXO010000014.1, from coordinate 95,541 downwards.
GTCGACCTTGCCCACCAGCGAGGAAATATCCTGGTTGTTTTCATCGCCGGGTTCCGTTTTCGAGATGGCGATCTGCTTCAGCACGGACGGGTAGCGCTTGACGACGCGGAACTGGTTGATGTCGCCATTGTATTCATGCAGGCGCTTGACTGCCCACGGGCTGGGGATGTTGCGCAGGTAGCGGCGCGGAATGCCGTAATCCTCTTCCAGGATGGTGCCGTCCTCTTGCTCGTTGAACAGGCCCAGCGGCGATTCGTTGACGGGTGAGCCTTTCAGGCAATAGAAGGGTACGTGTTCCATCAGCGACTTGAGTTTTTCCGCGATCGACGACTTGCCACCGCCAACAGGCCCCAGCAGATACAGGATCTGCTTGCGCTCTTCCAGCCCTTGCGCCGCGTGGCGGAAATACGAGACGACTTGCTCGATGACTTCCTCGGTGCCGTAGAACTCGCGGAAGGCGGGATAGATCTTGATCACCTTGTTGGCGAAGATGCGCGACAATCGCGTGTCGTTGCGCGTGTCGACCAGTTGCGGCTCGCCGATGGCGGCCAGCATGCGTTCGGGCGCGCTGGCGTAGGTCAGCTTGTCCTTCTTGCACAGGGCCAGGTATTCGGTGAGCGACATTTCCTCTTCGCGGGTGCGCTCGTAGCGTGCTGCATAGTTATCAAAAATGGTCATGTCAATGTCCTTTAATGTAAACCTGTACTGCCAGTCACCATGGCCGCCCGCCTGGCACTCGCCTGGGCTTGCCGTCTGAACTTTTCCTGTACCCCGTACCGATTTTTATTGTTGTTTCAAGCCCGGCTGTCTTTGCGAGTCCGGATTGCCCGGACCAAAAAACTGGCGCTTGATGCCGTACGCTGACGTGGCCAGCCGGCTTTTTTTCACTGTTGATAGCGCTTGTTGCACCTACCATTACCCCATGAAATTTATTATTGCTCTAAAGGATCAGGAAGTCAAAAGATATGTCAGCATATCCTTAATACTTGTCTGTAAATTGTTGATTTAATTGGATAAATCATCAAATTTTCCATCGATTTCAATGAACCTTTTTGTACCTTTTAAACCATCATACGACAATTCGCCAGCGCGTGCCGGTGCCGGCCATGCCGCTGCTGTTGCCACCTCCATAGCGGTCGGGCACCGGTGAGGTCGGCCATCTTGCGCTAAGATGCCTGCATGTCTGATGGCCCTGCGCGCCGCGCGTGCGCGTGCCAGCACTTTTATCGTCACCCTATAAGGAACACCCATGATGAACCCCCAATTGCGCGCGATCGTCCGCGGCATGCCGAAGGCCGAACTGCATATCCATATCGAAGGCTCGCTGGAGCCAGAACTGATTTTCGCACTGGCCGAGCGCAATGGCGTGCCGCTGGGCTATGAATCGGTAGAACACTTGCGCAGCGCCTATGCTTTTACGAATTTACAGTCTTTTCTCGACATTTATTACGCTGGCGCAAGCGTGCTCTTGAAAGAGCAGGATTTCTACGACATGACACAAGCCTATCTGCGCCGCGCCGAAGCCGATAACGTGCTGCACACGGAAATTTTCTTCGACCCGCAAACGCACACGGCGCGCGGCGTGGCCATCGCCGATGTGATCAACGGTATCCATCGCGCTTGCCAGGACAGCGCCGTCAGCGCGGCCCTGATCCTGTGTTTCCTGCGCCACCTGAGCGAGGAAGAAGCCTTCGACACCCTGGAAGACGCGCTGCCGCACCGCGACAAATTCATCGGCATCGGCCTCGATTCGTCGGAAGTGGGCAACCCGCCCGAGAAATTTTCGCGCGTGTTTGCCCGTTGCCGCGAGCTGGGCTTGCACCTGGTGGCCCACGCGGGCGAGGAAGGTCCGCCAGCCTACATCCGCACGGCGCTCGACGACTTGCAGGTCGAACGCATCGACCATGGCGTGCGCTGCCTGGAAGACGCGGAACTGACGGCCCGCCTGGCGCGCGAACAAATCGCGCTGACCGTCTGCCCATTGTCGAACACCAAGCTGCGCGTGTTCGACCAGATGCATGACCATAACCTGGTGCAATTGCTCGACGCCGGCCTGCTCGTGACGGTGAACTCGGACGACCCTGCGTATTTCGGCGGCTACATGAACGACAATTTCGACGCCATCTTCGACGCTTTGCCGCTGGGGCTGTCCCACGCGCAGCGCCTGGCGCGCAACGGTTTCATCGCTGCCTTCCTGCCGCAGGCGCAAAAAGACGCCTTCCTCGCTACCGTCGATGCGTATTTCGCCCGGCACGCCGCCGCCCACGGCGCCGCGCAATAACGCATCACTATCCACGTTCATAAAGACCCGCCGCCCATGCTCCGCCTCTCCCTGAAAATGACCGGCCGCGACTGGCGCGCCGGGCAACTGCGTTTCCTGCTCGTCGCCCTGATCGTCGCCGTGGCGGCCCTGTCGGCCGTGGGTTTCTTCGTCGATCGTTTGCGCGCGGGCCTGAACCGCGACGCGCACCAGTTGCTGGGGGCCGACCTGGTCATCAGCGCCGACCAGCCCGTGAATGCAGCCTGGCGCGCCGAAGCGCAGAAGCGCGGTTTTATCCTGGCCGACACGGTAACTTTTCCCAGCATGGCGCAGGCGGGCGAGGGCGATCAATCGAGCTCGCAACTGGCGTCCATCAAGGCCGTCTCGCCCGGCTACCCGCAGCGGGGCAAGCTGAAAATCACCACCAAACTGAACGAAGCGCGCGATGCCGTGGGACGGCCAACGGACCAGGTACCGGCGCCCGGCACCCTGTGGGTCGACGCGGCGATTCTGTCCAGCCTGAACGCCAAGCTGGGCGACACCTTGACACTGGGCGACAAGGCCTTTACCGTCACGCAATTGATCGCCAGTGAACCGGACCGCGGCGCCTCGTTCCTGAACTTCGCCCCGCGCGTGATGCTGCCCTTGAGCGACCTGGCGGCCACGGCGCTGGTGCAGAACGGTTCGCGCGTATCGTACCGCTTGCTGCTGTCGGCGCCACCGACCAAGGCAGCCGAACTTGCGCAATATCAAGTCTGGCTGGAAAAGCAGATCAAGACGCAGGCCATCAAGGGCGTGCGCATCGAATCGCTGGAATCGGGCAGCCCGCAGATGCAATCGACCTTGGACCGCGCCGACCGTTTTCTTTCCCTCGTGGGCTTGCTGTCGGCCATGCTGGCCGCTGTCGCCGTGGCCATGGCGGCGCGCCGCTTCATGCTGCGCCACCTGGATGCCTGCGCCATGCTGCGCTGCCTGGGCTTGACGCAAAACCAGGTCACGGCCATGTACGTGATCGAGTTTTTATTGGTGGGCCTGGCCGGCAGCGTGGTCGGCGTGATGGTGGGCTTCGGCGGCCACCTGGTGCTGCTGGAGCTGTTGGGCAAGCTGGTGCAGAGCGACTTGCCGCCCGTCTCCATGCTGCCCGCGCTGCAGGGCGTGGCCACCGGCATGCTGTTGCTGCTGGGCTTTGCCCTGCCGCCGATTTTGCAGTTGCGCAATGTGCCGCACAATCGCGTGATCCGCCGCGAACAGGAGCCGCCGCAGGCGCTGGCCCTGGCCACCTACGGCCTGGGCATCGCCGCCTTCGTCGTGCTGCTCTTGTGGCAAGCGGGCGACGTGAAACTGGCGCTGCTGACGGCGGCCGGCTTCCTGGGCGGCTTCGCCCTGTTCGGCCTGGCTGGCTGGCTGGGCATCAAATCGCTCAAATCCCTGCGCGGCGCCTTCAATCACCAGGGCTGGCGCTTTGCCGTCACGTCCTTGCAGCGTCGTCCGGGCGCCACCGTGATCCAGGTGGTGTCGCTGGCACTGGGCCTGATGGCCTTGCTGCTGCTGACGGTGGTGCGCGGCGACTTGATGGTGGCCTGGCGCAATGCCACGCCGCCGGACGCGCCGAACCGCTTCATGATCAATATCTTGCCCGAGCAAAAAGAGCCGATCGCCGCGCGCCTGGCGCAGGCCGGCGTGGCCAACGCGCCCTTGTATCCGATGATACGCGGGCGCCTGGTGGCCGTGAATGGCAAGGCCATCACGGAAGCGACTTACCAGGATGACCGCGCCAAGGGCCTGGCTGACCGCGAATTCAACCTGTCGACGATGGCCAGCATGCAGGAAGAAAACAAGCTCGTCGCTGGCAAGTGGTTCAGCAATGCGCCCGGTGCGCCGGCTGAGGCGTCGGTGGAAGAGGGCATCGCCAAGACATTGAAGCTGAAACTGGGCGACAAGCTGCGCTTCGACATCGCCGGCCAGCCCGTGGAGGCGGCGATCACCAGCCTGCGCAAGCTGGAATGGGGTTCGATGCGCGTCAATTTCTTTGTCATCATCAACCCGGCTGCCATGGTGGACACGCCGCAGACATGGATCACGGCATTTCACCTGCCGCCCGCGCAGGCGGACTTGGGCAACGCCTTGCTACGCGATTACCCGAACCTGACTGTGGTCGACGTGGGCGGCGTGCTCAAGCAAATCCAGGGCGTGCTGGACCAGGTGGTGACGGCCGTCGAATTTCTCTTCGCGTTTACGTTGGCGTCGGGCTTGCTGGTGCTGTATGCGGCCTTGATGGGTTCGCAGGACGAGCGCACGCGCGAAGCGGGTCTGCTGCGCGCGCTGGGCGCCACGCGGCGCCAGCTCGCGCAGGCGCAGCTGATCGAGTTTTCGCTCGTCGGCGCCCTGGCCGGCTTGCTGGCGGCGACGGGCGCAGCCGCCATGGGCTGGGCCCTGGCCACGTACCAGTTCAAGTTCGCCTGGAGCTTCGCACCGGGCGTGTGGGCCTTTGGTTTACTGGCCGGCGCCCTGTGCGCGATCGCCGGCGGCTGGCTGGGCTTGCGTAATGTACTGAAACATCCGCCGCTGCAAACGCTACGGGAAAGCTAGGCGCTGTCGCCCGCCTGTGCGCGTAAAAATTGCGCGTAGGACATGACCGGCTGCCCCAGCTGGTGCGGCGGCACGTCGAACAGGGCCCAGAAATAGGTCACGCGGCCCAGGCAGATGGTGGGCGCGGCGCAGTAGCGGAACCAGTTTTCGCCGATATGCGCCGCATACATGCCGTCGCTGTCGGCGTCGGAAAAGTACGGGATCACGCGCATTTCCAGCAGGGCCTGCAGCAGGGACTCCGGTGCGTCGCTGTCGCGCGCCATTTCGTACTGCGTGTGCAGGCTGCGTTCCGTCTCGATGATCATCAGCTTGGCGTGGCCATCGCGCGTGAAGAACAGGATGCCGCTGGGATTGGGAAAGATGTAAAACTCGACGAAGCCATGGCGCTGGCACAGCTCGTGCACGACGGCGGTCAGGGCTTCGTCTTGCAGGAAACTATAGTCGTGCAGCAATAGCAAGTCGCGTACGGTGTCCGATTGCTGCAGGAAGAATTCGCGTTGCAGGGCATGGATTTCCTGTTCCAGGATGTCGAGCGCATCGTCATCGCTCTTCTTGATGTAGCGGTCGATCAAGCCCCGGTTGAAGGCTGTCACGGCCACTTTTTCATCGGCCGCCCCTGTAAATAAAATCTTCTTGCACGGCAAGTCGCGCACAGCCTGGCAGAATTCCAGGCCATTCATTTGCGGCATCGAATAATCGACCACCAGCACGGAGGGCACGGCAAAGCGCTGTGCCTGGCCGCTGATGCGCCAGATGCGTTCGAGATCGAGCGCCACGTTGCACTGATCGGGCGGCAGGTTTTGCGTGTCGAAATTGACGTGCAGTGGCGTTTCGCCCAGTTGCGTGCTGTGGCGCAGCCAGTGCAGCGCGCTGCTGGTGTCGTGGAAAGTCTTGCGCGCCAGGCCGGGATCGAGCTGGAACGCCAGGCTTTTCAGGAAGGAATCGCTGTCGTCGATCAATACGGTCAGGGTCGGATGGGTGTAGACGGGTAGTTGCATGCGTCACCTTGCGGGGGAAGAGGGTTGGAAGCGGGCAGGCAGGGGCTGGGGAAACTCCAGGATGAAAATCGCATAGGCATGCTCGCGCGATACGCAGCGGATGCGCGCTTGCCAGGCGGTGATGATTTGCCGGCACAGTGCCAGGCCGATGCCGCTGCCGTTATGCACGGGATAGGAATAAAAACGCTCGAAGATCAACGGCAGGCGGGCCGGCGCGATGCCGCAGCCCGTGTCGATGAACAGCAGCCTGGGCACGGGGCGGGCGCCGTCGATGATGATGCGCACGCGGCCCTTGCCGGCCCGCTGGATGGCTTTCAGCGCATTTCTCAGCAGGTTCAGCAGGATCACCACGCACAGTTCGTCCTGGCCAGCGAACTGGAAGTCGGCGCGCACGTCCACCGTGACGCTGGCCCGCTGCAGCTTGCCGGTAAACGGGTAGCGCTTGAGCACGGCGGTCACCATCGCCAGCATCGAGAGCGACTGGCTGGGCTGCAGGTTGCGGTTCACGGCACTGGCGCTCATCAGGAATAAATCGATCATGTGCTGCATGTGGCGCACTTCGAACTGGATGCGCGACAGGGCTTCCTGCAGCGGCGGCATATCGTCCGCCTGGCCAGCCAGCTGCGGCAGCAGCCGGCGCATGCCCCGCACATTCGCTTCCACGCTGGTCAGCGGCGTGCGCAGTTCGTGCGCCACGGAACCGAGCCCGGCAGCCATGCCCGCCAGCCGTTCCCGTTCCAGCACCCTCCTGCCTACCTTCACCACGGACAGCGCGGCGATGGTGAACCAGTGCACGGGCAATTGCTGCAGCACTTCACGCTGCAGCAGGTAGGCGCCTTCCCCTTGCAGGATGACGGCCAGGCAGGCGGCGCCCGTGCCGATCAGGTAGGCGCGGCAAGCCAATCCCGTTTCGAAATGAAACAGCACCACCAGGCCGATCAGCAGCGATTGGCTCCAGATGGAGGAGGCATGATTCATCAGAAACATGAAGGTAAAGAAGAAGGGCAGGATGTAGCTGAGCGCGAACAGCAGGTAACGCGACAGCCAGCGGACCGAGAAGCGGCGTGCAAACAGGCCCGCCACGCAGATGCCCACGCCCGTCAGGCGCAGGATCAGGTTTTCATAGGCTTGTGGGAAAAAAAAATGCCACAGCAGGTAGTACAGCGGCATTGCCACCGTGCCCACGGCGGCCAGCATGGCGACGCGGCTGGCCAGGTTTTCATGCGGCATGCGTTCATGTAGCAACGAATGGAGCAGGCGCCTGCGCCAGTGTGTCCATCCTCCTTGCCATTGCTGCGTCATGACTCTGCCTTGATCCTCTTCAGAACATTATCATCGCGTAATTTTTCTGGCTTGTTCGGTTATCTGGCCGGACATTGATATACGTCAATGGATGGGTTGGCAACACGGTGAAGGCTTTAATCCGTAGCAAACCTTACCCCAGGAGAAAACCATGACCATCACTACCAACCTGCACGCCCCATCCTTTGCCCGCGCCGAACACTGCCTGCCCGACTACATCGTGCGGCGCATGGATGCGCATCACATCACGCGCATTGAAAAACTGCTGGGCGGCCAGCATCCCCATGCCTGGCAGCCGACCCCCGCCCATGCCATTTTTCTTGCGGGTAATGACTATCTTTCCATCGCCGCCGAGCCGGCGCTGGTGGCGGCCCAGGTGGCTTCCCTGCAGGCGAACGCTGGTGGCATGCTGATGTCGGCCGTGTACTTGCAGGAAGGCAGCGAACAGCATCGGCTGGAAAGCCGGCTGGCCCGCTTCATGGGCTGCGAGGACGGCATCCTGGCGCAGTCCGGCATGGCGGCCAATGTCGGCTTGTTGCAGTGTATCGCCAGCCCCGGCATCCCCGTCTACCTGGACATGCAGGCTCACGCCTCGCTGTGGGAAGGCGTGTTGTCGGCGCAGGCCCAGGCCGTCGCCTTCTTGCATAACGACATGGCGCACCTGCGGCGGCAAGTGGAAAAACATGGCCGCGGCGTGATCGTCGTCGATGCCCTGTACAGTACCAACGGCAGCCTGGCGCCGCTGCTGGAACTGCTGGACATTGCCGAGCGCAGCGACTGCGTGGTGGTGGTCGACGAATCCCACTCGCTGGGCACGCATGGCCCGCAAGGAGCGGGCCTGGTGGAGGCCTGGGGCCTGGGCCACCGCGTGCATTTCCGCACCGCGTCGCTGGCCAAGGCCTTCGCAGGACGCGCCGGTTTCATCAGTTGTTCCAGCCGCTTCAAGGGATATTTCTTGTCCGAATCGCGTCCTGCCATCTTCAGCTCCTGCCTGCTGGCCCACGAGCTGGCATGGCTGGACGCGGCGCTCGATTTCATCATGGCCGCCGATGCGCGCCGCGCGACCTTGCGGCGCCATACGCTGCAGGTGCGCGAGGGCTTGAGCGCGCTCGGCTACAACGTCAGCGATGGCACGGAGCAGATCGTGGCGCTGGAAGCGGGCGGGGAACCGGCCACCCTGGCCCTGCGCCAGGCGCTGGAGCGGCATGGCATTTACGGCGCCATGTTCTGTGCCCCGGCGACGGCGAAAAACCGCGCCCTCGTGCGCCTGACTCTCAACGCGGCACTCGACGAGACGGGTGTCGCCAGGCTGCTGGCTGCCTGCGCGGCGGTGCGCGGCGAAGTGGGCGTGGAACATTGGCCGTCGACGCGGCGCCAGCGCAAGCTGGCGCTCGTGTAGGGCCGGCATGCGGGCCGGCACCAGCCACTTGGCAGCGTCAGCCGGCTAGTCTGCCCAGGATGGCCGATAGCGCTCCCAGCTGCTCTGCCGGTGCGTCCTGCAGCAATTCGCGGCCCACCGCATGCGCGGTGGTGCTGGCATGTTCCAGCAATTCCTGGCCGGCGGCAGTCAGCACGGCATAGCCGACGCGCGCATCGCGCGCATCGGCCTGGCGCGCCACCAGGCCGATCTTTTCCAGTGGCATCAAGGAGCGTGTGACGCCCGAGGCCGTCAGCGCCAGGCGTTCGGCCAGGTCGATGCGGCGCAGGCGCGCACCGGGTGCGCGCTGCAGCTGATACAGCAATTGATAGTCGCTGAAGCTCAGGCCATGCACATTGCCCAGGGCGCTGTCGAAGCGGCGCACGATGAGTGCCTGGGCGCGCGCCAGGCGCAGGAAAAAATCCAGCGCGCCATCGCTGTCCGGCGACTGGGAAGTGTGATCGTTCATACCATCCTTTGTATTCACTGCGCAGTGTTTGAGTGCGCAAGTGTAAAGCAATACTGCTCAATACAGTGGCTGCCCCTGTTCCAGCCACTGTGCGCGGTGCAGGGCCAGCAGGGCGCCCAGTTCGGCGTCCGCATCGAATGCGGGGTCATCAAGCAGCTTGACGCTGTCGATGATCTCGCAGGAAAAGGCCGCCGCGCCGTCGCGCCGCCAGTCCGCCTGCAGCAGGGCATTACGGTGCTTGCCCAGGTTCAGTTCGAAGCGGTGCCGGTTCAGCATGCCGGGCGCGTTACGGCTGCATTCGAGCAGGGTCCGTCCGCTGGGCAGGTGCCGCAGGGCGATGATGCCCAGCGCTGGCGGCTGTTGCCGGTAGGCCGCTTTCAGGGCCGCTTGTCGTGTTTTATCCATGGTGGAACTTTCTTAATGTGGAGATACGGAAGTGGTGCTTGCGATGCGTGGAATGTCGGTCAGGAGTGCCGCCACCACGGCTGCCGCCAGCAGCAGGGCGCCGCCGCCGCAGAACAGCTCACCCACGCTCAGGTGGCGCAGCAGCGCGCCCGTGGCCGCCGCCGACAGCGGGGCCAGGCCCAGGAAGATGCCCATGAACAGGGCCATGGCCCGGCCCAGCATGGCGGGCGCCACGCGTCGCTGTATCCACGTAAAGATGGCCACCTGCACATAGCCGGCCAGCATGCCGGTGACGGCCAGCAAGGCTGCGCCCTGCCAGCTGCTGCCGATCTGCCCCAGCGCCATCAGCAGCAAGCCCACGAACGCATCGACGAGCAGCAGGGTGGCGCCGAAACGCCGGCGCAGCCAGGCGCCGCCCAGGCTCGATGCCAGCATGCCGGCCAGGGTGCCGGCGCCGTGCGCGCCCATCAGCAGTCCCAGCGCTGCGGCACCGTGCAGGCGTTCGCTGGCCAGCACGGGCAAGGCCACCTGCAGCGGTCCCATGACAAAGAACGCCACCACCGCCCAGTAGGCATAGCAGCTGCGCAAGGGAATGTCGCGCCATACCATGGCCAGGCCCGCCACCGTGTCGCGCCACATGCCTTGCGCGGCAGCGGCTGCCAATGGCTGCAGGCTGACTTGCCGCAAGGTCCAGGCGGAGAACAGAAACGTCAGCGCATCGATGGCAAAGGCGGCGGCCAGCGCTGCCATGCCGGTTTGCTGCGCGCCATCGTGAGCGCCGAGTACCAGCGCCGCCAGCAGGGGGCCGGCCAGCAAGGACAACTGGCGCGCGCCCATCTGCAAACCATTGGCTTTTTGCAACGATTGCAGCGGCACGGCCTGCGGCAGAATGGCCGTGCCGGCCGGAATGCCGAAGGCGGACGCGATGCCCAGCGCCAGCGCGGCCGCATACGCCAGCGCCAGGCTGGCGTGGTCCAGCAACAGCAGTGCTGCCAGCGCCAGCAGGATGGCGGCGTTCGCATATTTGCTCAGCAGCAGCACGCGCCGGGGCGAGTAACGGTCGGCGACGGTGCCGCCCAACAAGATGAGTACGGCGCGCGGGGCGCCCATCAGTGCCACGGCGATGCCCAGGCTGAGGCTATCGCCCGTCAGGCTCAGCACCAGCCACGGCAGGGCCAGCATGCTGAACTGGTCGCCCAGCATGGAAATGAGGCCGCCGCCCAGCAGCCAGCGGAAGTTGCTATTGCGCAGCAAAGGAGTATCGATAGCGCTTGGCATGGTCGTCTTGTTCGTGGTTTAAAAATTGCATAGTAGTTGATATAAGCTTGAGTAGTCAAGGATATTGCCATTTATTGTGGCAGCGGCAACGGGTGTTGCGTGGGCCACCGACGCTTGCGCTATCATGGCGGCCATGACTGATACCACTGCCCCCACCCTGTACGAGACCATCGGCGGCGCCCCCGTGCTGCGTGAAATGGTCGACCGTTTTTATGATCTGATGGAACTTGAGCCCGAGTTTGCCGGCATCCGCGTCATGCATCCGCCCTCGACGGACGGTTCGCGCGACAAGCTGTATTTCTTCCTGACGGGCTGGATGGGCGGGCCGGATTTGTATATCGAGAAATTCGGCCACCCGCGCCTGCGTGCGCGCCACTTGCCTTACGCCATCGGCACCAGCGAGCGCGACCAGTGGTTGCGCGCCATGGCCTGGGCCATGGAAGACACGGGCATCGAGGAGTCCCTGCGCGTGCGCCTGATGGAATCGTTCTATCAGACAGCCGACTGGATGCGCAACAAACCTGACTGACACCCATGAGCCCAATCGAGTTTTACAGCCTGCTGGGCGCCGCCATCGTCGCCATCGTCCTGTTGCTCTTGCTGTTGCTGCGTCCACGTGGCGCGGCCGGCGATGGCGCGACCACCCTGGCCCTGGTGCAGCAGCACCAGCAGCAAAGCCTGGAACGCATCGACCGTGTCGAACGCGAAGTGCGGCTGCAATTGCAGGCGTCGGCGCAGGCGACGCGGCAGGACTTGGCCGCCGGCCTGGCGCAATTTCAGGCAGCGACCCTGCAACAGCTCGACAGCCTGCGCACGCAGATGCAGGCGCAGGGGAAAGTCGGGCGCGAAGAGCAGGCGCAAAGCCTGGCGCGCTTTGCCGAGAGTACCAACCAAACCCTGGCCCAGCTGACCGAATCGAATGCGCAGCGCATGCTGGAAGTGCGCGCCACCCTGGAAAACAAGATCCGCGACTTGCAGGCCGACAATGGCGCGCGCCTGGAAGAGATGCGCAAGACGGTCGATGAAAAACTGCACGCCACCCTGGAAACGCGCCTGAGTGCGTCGTTCCAGCAAGTGTCGGAGCGGCTGGAAAAAGTCCACCAGGGCCTCGGTGAAATGCAGCAGCTGGCGCTGGGCGTGGGCGACCTGAAGCGGGTGCTTACTAATGTGAAGACACGTGGCACCTGGGGTGAAGTGCAGCTGGAGATGCTGCTGGAGCAGGTACTCACTGTCGACCAGTATGCGAAGAACGTGGAAACCGTGCCGGGCAGTGGCGCGCGCGTGGAATTCGCCCTGAAACTGCCGGGCTTGAGCGATGGCGGGCCGCCCGTGTGGATGCCTATCGATGCAAAGTTTCCCAAGGAACAGTACGAACGCCTGGTCGACGCGGCCGAGCGGGCCGATGCGGACGGCGTGGCCCTGGCCGGGCGCGAGCTGGAGCGTGCTGTGCGGGGCGAGGCGAAAACCATCGCCGAGAAATACCTGGCGCCGCCGCAGACCACGGACTTCGCCATTTTGTTTCTGCCCACGGAAGGCTTGTATGCGGAAGTGCTGCGCCGCCCGGGCTTGGCCGATGAATTGCAGCGTGTGCACCGCGTCAGCATCGCCGGGCCATCCACCCTGACGGCCTTGCTCAACAGCTTGCAGATGGGTTTCCGCACGCTGGCGCTGGAAAAGCGCTCGTCGGAAGTATGGCAGGTGCTGGGCGCCGTCAAGACGGAGTTCGGCAAGTTTGGCGACGTGCTGTCGCAAACCCGGCTGACCCTGGAAAAGGCGGCGAAGAATATCGAAAGCGCGGAAGTGCGCAGCCGGCAGATGGCGCGCAAATTGAAATCCGTGGAAGCCTTGCCGGGCGAGGCGGCCGCCTTGCTGCTGGGGGCGACGGATGCCAGCTTGCCAGGCGAAGCGGGCGACGCCGAGTAGGGCTGCCCTTCAGGCCGCCTGCCGGCGGCGCAGCGAGGCAAAGGCGACCAGCGCCAGTCCCGCCATCAGCATGGCCCAGGTCTGTGGCTCGGGCACGGCGGGCAGGATATTCATCTCGGTGGGGGGCAAGGTTGGCAGGATCACGGAGGGCGGCACGATGATGCTGCTGCCCGTCGAGCCTGGCGGCAAGCCACCTCCGCCACCTCCGCCACTCCCGCCGCCCATGCCGCCGACGGTACGCACGTAATCGAAGGGCATGAAAGGAATGCTGGCCACGGCCGGCGGTATGACGCCGCCCGTGAAGGAACCGCCGCGCAAGGCGTCGGGATTATCGATCACGGGTACGGCTGCCACTTCCGGGCCGGCGGGCACGGCGGCAACGGGCGCGCCACCGCCGGGAACGGCACCGCCTGCTGCCGGCGGCGCCGAGGCGGACGCCTGCGCAATGCGGCTGACGTTGCGGCAGATCGTCGGCACGAGGATGCATTGTCCCTGAACGCAATATACGAGTCCCCGTTCCTGCATCTGCTCGCTCCAGCCTGACCGCGTGACATTGCGGCAGACGCGGCCCGGCCCGAAATGCATGTCGCTGATGCGCGCCTGGTAATTGCCCTTGCCGCGGATGGCGTCGCGGCTGATCACCACGATTTCATCGTACTGGCGCGCGCGCATGCGCGCCTTCAACTCTTCGCGCACAGGCGGCGCGATATCCGTATACCGATCCACGGCGGCCACTACGTCGCCCATGAACGGATCGACGCCGGGACGGTTCCAGCTGCAGTGTTCCAGCACGTCGGCCCGAGGGGACCCTTTGGCATAGGCGGGCAGCGGCGCCAGGGACAACATGCCAAGCAGGCAAGCCGCTCCCAGCATGCCGGCGCCCGCGATCCATGAATGGTGTCTCATTATTAGTTTCCTCGTGAAAACAATATCAAAATTGAATTTTTATGCGAGTTCGGATGTTATCATCGAAGAAACTGTAGTATCAACAAATAAATAAAATAATTACAATTAGTGTTGTGTTTATTTATATGTTATTTTAAAAAATAATTAATATTTTAATCTCGATAGGCGTACGCTTGCCGCGCAGGTCAATTGATTGCGAAGGGGCAATGAGAGCGGCCCGCGCTGGGCGGGCCGGTTGAGAGGGTAGTGGGGTGTTGAAGGATGCGCCGCCAGCAGGCGGCGGTAAAACGATCTAGATGCGGCCCGGGCAGGCTTGCGTATCGAAGGCGGGATAGCCGATGGCGGGCAGCTTGTGCAGCCACTTGCGCATCAAGGCGTGCGCGCCTTGCGTATCGTACTGTTGCCCCTGCTGCAAATCTGCGGCGAGCGTGGCCAGCTCTGCACAGATGGATTGCTTGCCGGCCTGGGCCGCCAGCAGGGAGGCCAGCAGTTCTGGCAGCACGATCGCCGCCGGCGCCGCCTGGCGCGTGGCGCGATAGTGTTGCCAGTAGTGCTCGGCGGCATCACTATCAAAGCTGGGGATGAAACCGAAGGTGGCGTCATCGTGGTGCAAGCGGTACACGGTGGAAAAGTAATGGGAGCCCGTCAGCTCGTCGGGGAAGCGGTCGCGCCGCAGGACCTCGATGGCCAGCGATCCGTCGCGCTCCACGCGCACGGGACTGGGCGAATCATACTGGTCCACGCTCACCATGGTGGGCGAGTTGCCTTGCATGAAGATGATCTTTTGCGTGTAATGGCGCCCGCCCAAGTGGCCGCACAGGGACACGAAGCGATCGTTGATGGTGGTGACGGCCGCAACGTCGCCGCAGCCCGGCTGCAAGGGCGTGTTTTCCTGCCACACGAGCGCCTGGTCGCTGCTGCGCACGAGGCGGATGCTGCCGACGGTTTCGCCGTGCAAGTCACCCTGTGCATCCTCGATGCGCTCGTCGAAGCGCACCGTGTAGCCATTGCTGTGGACTTCGCCGGCGTACGCCGCCATGCCCTGCAGCAAGGCCAGCGCCAGAAGCAGAGGTTTCATCAGGTCAATCCATGGAACAGCACGATATCGACCAAGTCGCCGGCTGCCACGTGGCCTTGTGCTTCATGCAGCACGATCATGCAATTGGCTTGCGTCATCGAGCGCAGGATGCCGGAGCCTTGCGCACCCGTCACGCGCACGTGCTGGCGCCCGTCTGCGCCGCGTTCGACGATGCCGCGCTGGTATTCCGTGCGGCCCCGTTTCTTGCGGATAGCCGCTTGCGCCGCCACTTGCAGCAGCGGCAGGGTGGACGTGTCCGCATCGGCGCCCATCAGGCGCAGCAGGGTGGGGCGCGCGAGGAAGTAAAACGCCGCCATCACGGCCACGGGGTTGCCGGGCAGGCCCAGCAGCAAGGCCGTGCCGCCTTCGCTGGCAATCCGGCCAAAGGCCATGGGGCGGCCCGGACGCATGTTGATTTGCCAGAAGGCCACTTCACCCAGGCGCGCCAGGATCTCGCGCGTAAAATCGGCCGCGCCGCTGGACACGCCGCCCGAGGTGATGATGACGTCGGCCTTGGCGCAAGCACCGCGCAGGGCCGCTTCCAGCGCTTGCGGCTCATCCTTGACGATACCCATGTCGAGCACTTCGCAGCCCAAACGGCTCAGCATGCCCAGCAGGGTGTAGCGGTTGCTGTCGTAGATGCAGCCGGCGTCGAGTTGCTCGCCGATCGAGCGCAATTCGTCGCCCGTGGAAAAGAAGGCCACGCGCAGGCGCCGGCGCACGGGCACGGTGGCGATGCCCAGCGAGGCCAGCAGCCCCAGTTCGGCCGGTCCCAGGCGCTTGCCCTGCAGCAAGGCCGGCTGGCCCTGCATCAAGTCTTCGCCCTTGAACCGGCGGTTGTCGCCGGGGCGGATGCAGTCCGGCGCGATGGTGATGTGCTGTTCGCTGGCCTGCAGCAGCAGTTCCTGTGGTACCACGCTGTCGCAGCCGTCGGGCATGACGGCGCCCGTCATGATGCGCGCGCATTGCCCGCGTTGCACGCTGACGGTGCCGGGACGCCCGGCCAGGATGGTGTCGACCACGGCCAGGGTCAGCGGCACACTGCCGCCCAGATCCGCCCCATGCAGCGCATAGCCATCCATGGCGGAATTGTCGTGCGCGGGCACGCTGATGGGCGAGATGATGTCGGCCGCCAGGATGCGCTCGAACGCTTGCGGCAGCGGCAGTTGTTCCACGTCGGCGACGGGCGCCACGGCGTCGGCCAGGATGGCTTGCGCCATCGGCACGGACAGGCCTTGCGCCTGCAGGGCGGCCAGCTCGTCCGGGGTATTCATGTTGCCGAACGCGGCGCCATCCTCGAATACTACCTCGGCCAGTTTCAAGGGGCCATGCCAGGTGCGCATGCGGCGCTCTCCGTTGCGCAGATACGTATCGAGCTGGGGCAGGGCGGAAGTTTTGACGAGGCAGAAAACGGGATGCGGGCGGCGCACCGTCGATCCCGTCGCCGGGTCGATCTCTTCGGTGACGGCGATAGCCAGGTCGGCATCGTTGTCGACCAGGCCGGCGGCCAGGCGCGCCGCCAGGTCGGGCGGCAGCAGGGGCGAGTCGCACGGCACCGTCAGCAGGTAGGGCGTGCTGGCGTGCTGCATGCCGCTGTGCATGCCGGCCAGCGGGCCCAGCTGGCCCGGCAGTACGTCCGGCCAGACGGGCAGGCCGAAGCGCGCATAATCTCCGGCATCGGCGTGGACACTGATGGCCAGCTGGCCTGCTTGTGGCGCCAGGCGCTGCAGCACGTGGCGCGCCAGGGGCTGGCCATGCAGGGGCAGCATGCCCTTGTCGCGCTGGCCCATGCGCGTGCCGAGGCCGCCGGCCAGGATCAGGCCGGTAATGTCGTGTGTGTTGATCATGTCAGGTAGGAAGTGGGTGCATGCGCCATGGTAGCAGCGGCGGGCGCGCGCCGCGCCCGATTCAGCCGCCGATGTACGACATTTCCACTTTCTTTTTACCGTGCTCAAGCGCGCCGCCCGTCAAATCCGTCTGGCTGGTGCGCAATTGCGAATAGCGATCGGCGCGGCCGCGCCACAACTGCGCCACGGCCGAGGAAATTTCCGCGTCGCTGCGGCCGCCGCGCAGCAGGCTGCGCAAGTCGTGGCCGCTGCTGGCGAACAAACAGGTGTACAGCTTGCCCTCGGTCGAGAGGCGGGCGCGGCTGCAGTCGGCGCAAAACGCTTGCGTGACGCTGGAAATGAGGCCGATTTCGCCGCTGCCATCAGCGTAGCGCCAGCGCGCCGCCGTCTCGCCAGTGTAGTTGGGGTTGATGGGCAGCAAGGGCATGTGTGCACCGATGCGGCGCACGACTTCGGCGGACGGGATGACTTCCTGCAAGTTCCAGCCGTTCGAGGCGCCCACGTCCATGTATTCGATGAAGCGCAAGATGTAGGGCGTGCCCTTGAAGTGGCGCGCCATGGGCACGATTTCCTGCTCGTTCATGCCGGCCTTGACGACCATATTGATCTTGATGGGCCCCAGGCCGGCGGCGTGCGCCGCATCGATGCCGTGCAGCACGTCGGCCACGGCAAAGTCCACATCGTTCATGCGCTTGAAGGTGGCGTCGTCGAGCGAGTCGAGCGACACGGTAACGCGGTTCAGGCCTGCATCCTTCAAGGCTTGCGCCTTTCTGGCGAGCAAGGAACCGTTGGTCGTCAGGGTCAGGTCCAGCGGCTGGCCCGACGGCGTGCGCAGCGCGGCCAGCATGGCGATGAGTTTTTCGATATTTTTGCGCAGCAGCGGTTCGCCGCCCGTCAGGCGGATCTTTTCCACGCCGTGTTCAACGAAAAGGCGCGCCACGCGCGTGATTTCCTCGAACGACAGCAAATCCGTGTGCGGCAGATACGCGTGGTTCTTGTCGAACACGTCCTTGGGCATGCAATACACGCAACGGAAATTGCAGCGGTCGGTAATCGAGATGCGCAGGTCATGCAGGGGCCGGCCCAGGCTGTCGGCCACGTTGCCGCTGGGGCTTTCCAGCCGCGCGGGGATCGCCAAAGCCCCATTGCGGGCTTCGGCGAGGTAGATAATCTTGTCAGCCATAAAAGTGATGCCAGTTACTAGTTACGTTAGGTCGTTCAAGGCAGATACGATAGCACGAGGCCGAAGATGGCACAGGCGAGCAGCAATTTGATGGTTCCCATTTGAAACTTGATCAGCGCCACGCCTGCCGCCAGCGCGATGGCGATGGCCAGCCAGTCCCAGTGCGGCAGCGGGTTTGCTTGCCAGAAGACATGGCGGCCAAAGAACAGGGCCAGGCTGGCGATGACGCCTACCACGGCCGCCGAGATGGCCGTCAGGGGCGCGCTCAGGCGCAAATTGCCGCGCGATGCTTCCACCAGTGGCGCGCCGGCCAGGATGAAGATGAACGAGGGCAGGAAAGTAAACCAGCTGGCGACGAGCGCGCCGCACACGCCCGCCAGCCACAGGTGTTCACCCGCCACGGCGTGGCTCCAGCCACCGACAAAACCGATGAAGGCGACGATCATGATCAGGGGGCCGGGCGTGGTTTCGCCCAGTGCCAGGCCATCCATCATCTGCGCGCTGCTGATCCAGTGGTAGTGGTCGACGGCGCCCTGCACCAGGTAGGGCAGCACGGCATATGCGCCGCCGAACGTGAGCAGGGCCGCCTTGCTGAAAAACACGCCCATCTGCGCCAGCGGCTGGTCCGCCCCGCCCGCCAGAGCCAGGCCCAGCCAGGCGAGGAAGGCCAGGGCCAGGCCCAGCGCGCAGGTGGCAAGCAGGCGCGGCCAGCGGAAGCGCGCGTGGTCTGGCGTGGGCGTGTCGTCATCGATCAGGGCAGTGCCGTAGCGGGCCGCGCCGCCATGCGGCATGTTGTCGGCATGAAAGTGGGCCGGCAGCCAGCGGCCACCCGCCATGCCCAGCAGGGCGGCGGCGAGCACGATCAGTGGAAATGGCAGATGTAGCGCGGCGATGGCGACAAATGCGCCCGCAGCGATGGCGATCAGGGCGTGACTGCGCAAGGTGCGCCGGCCCAGGCGCCAGGCGGCCGCCAGCACGATGGCGACGACAGCCGGCTTGATGCCGTAAAGAACGCCCGCGATGGCGCCCACGTGGCCATACGCGATGTAGAGCCAGGACAGGACGATCAGCACCCCCAGCGAGGGCAGCAGGAATAGCAGGCCCGCCACCAGGGCGCCGCGCGTGCGGTGCATCAGCCAGCCGATGTAGATGGCCAGCTGGGTCGCTTCCGGCCCCGGCAGCAGCATGCAGTAATTGAGGGCGTGCAGGAAACGCTGTTCGGAAATCCAGCGCCGCTTTTCCACCAGTTCCGCATGCATCATGGCGATTTGCCCGGCCGGGCCGCCAAAGCTGACGCAGCCCAGCTTGAGCCAGTACCAGAAGGCGCTGCGCAGGCTGACGGGGGCGGGACGGGGAAGGTTGGCGTTCTCGTGCATGGCGGCTGGCTGGCAAAGAAGTGGACGTAAAAAAGGGAAGCCTGAGCTTCCCCTTTCATCATTGGCGGCTGGGCGAACCCGGCGCGCTTATGGACGTTGCGTGTTGACCTGGATCAACGGCTCATCCGATTGCGGCGGCAATGGCTTGCGTTCGCGCGGCTTGCGCACGGGAGCGACTGCCTTGGCGGCCGCTTCCTGCGCCAGGCGCAGTTTTTCCGGATCGGTGGCAGCCAGGGTCAGGCCGGCCGAACCGAGCACTGCGCTCAAGTCCAGCGGCGCGGGCACCGGCGCTGCAGCGACGACAGGTGCTGGCGCCGGAGCAGGAGCAACCACCACCGGAGCGGCTTCCACCACGGCAGGCGCCGTTTCAGCCACTGGCGCTGGTGCTTCCTCGATCACGGCGACGGCTTCCACCAGCGGTGCAGCTTCCACCACTGGCACGGCTTCGACGATGATTTCAGCTGGCGCTGGCGCTGGTGCAGCTTCCGTTTTCTCGGCAAAGCTGTACTCGGCAACTGGTGCTGGTTCGGCAGCGACTGGTTCAGCTTGCGCTGCAGCCGCTTCGACAGGGGCTGCCGGCACGATCACTTCAGCAACTGGTGCAGCTTCGACGGCAGGAGCGGTTTCTTCGACCTTGGCCACTTCCACCACTTCGACCACTTCCACGACGGCAGCTTCCACTGGTGCAGCAGCGACGGCAACGGCGGCAGCCACGACGGCTACTGGCGCCGCATCGGCAACGACCGCAGCGGCAGCTTCCGACGCCGGAGCGACCGTAAAGCTGATCACTGGCGCATCCTGGCCTTCGTTTTCACCGTTTGCCGATTCGATCAGCTCGCCCGTTTCGCGGTCGCGGCGGTTGCGGTTGCGGCCACCACGACGACGGCGGCGGCGCGGTTCCTCGCCTTCCACGTCGTTTTCCATCTCTTCGCCTTCAGGACCGGCATTGACCGGCGCTTTCAGCAAGCTCATTGGTGCTGCATCAGCGTCCGGACCGCTTGACGGCACGACCACATTGACGGCGCTGGCAGTAGCGCCAACCAGGGCCAGTTCATCCGCTTTCACTTCAGCAACAACTGCCTTGTCGGCGCGTGGTTCGCGCCCTTCGCGTGGCTGGCGTGGCGGACGTTCGGCGCGCTCTGGACGTTCGGCGCGCTCTGGACGCTCTGCGCGTTCAGGGCGTTCACCGCGTTCGCGTGGTGCCGCCGTTGCATCGCTCGCTTCACGCGGTTCGCGTGGCGGACGCGGTGGGCGTGGCGGACGGGCCGCCTTTTCCAGTGCTTCGGCTTCCTTGGCAGCGTCGTCCTGGGCTGGACGGCCCTGGCCTGGTTCGCGTTCTTCGCGGCCAGGCTTGCCGTTGCGGCCACGGCCACGCGGGCCACGGCTGTTGCGGTCGCCGCGGTCGGTACCGGCCGGCTTGGCAGGTGCGACAGGGGCGGGCGCTGGCGTCACCGGTGCCGGGGCGCCGGTGAAGAAGCTGATGATCTTGGCGATCAGGCCCTGTGGTGCGGCAGGCGCGGCCACCGGAGCCGGTTTCGCTTCGACGGGTTTGCGCTCGACCAGCGGTGCAGGCTGGTCAGGCGTGATCGTCTTGACGACGGCTTCCTGGCGCGGCTTGGCTTCTTCCTTCTGGCGCTTGCTGTAAGCCATGTCGGTTTCAGCGCTTTCCGCCAGGTTGTAGCTGGCCTGGCTGTCTTCCAGACGCGGATCGTCGTGCTTGATGCGTTCCAGCTTGTAGTGCGGCGTTTCCAGATGCTTGTTCGGGATCAGAATCACGGCGATGCGGTGGCGGTTTTCGATCTTCAGTACTTCGCCGCGCTTTTCGTTGAGCAGGAAGGCGCCCACGTCCACGGGCACTTGCACGTGGATGGTGGCCGAGTTTTCCTTCATCGCCTCTTCCTGGATGATGCGCAGCACCTGCAGGGCGGACGATTCGGTATCGCGGATGTGGCCGGTGCCGGAGCAGCGCGGGCACGTCACGTGCGAGCCTTCGGACAGCGAAGGGCGCAGGCGCTGGCGCGACAGTTCCATCAGGCCGAAGCGGGAAATTTTGCCCATTTGTACACGGGCACGGTCATGGTGCAGCGCATCTTTCAGGCGCTGTTCCACTTCGCGCTGATTTTTTGCCACTTCCATGTCGATGAAGTCGATGACGATCAAGCCACCCAGGTCGCGCAGACGCAACTGGCGGGCCACTTCTTCGGCCGCTTCGCAGTTGGTGTTGAAGGCGGTCGTCTCGATGTCCGAGCCGCGCGTGGCGCGGGCCGAGTTGACGTCGACGGAGACCAGCGCTTCGGTATGGTCGATCACGATGGCGCCGCCCGATGGCAACGGCACGGTGCGGCTGTACGCCGTTTCGATCTGATGTTCGATCTGGAAGCGCGAGAACAGCGGCACGTCGTCGCTGTAGCGCTTGACGCGGTGCACCATGTCGGGCATCACGTGGCTCATGAACTGGTGCGCCTGGTCGTAGATCTCGTCGGTGTCGATCAGGATCTCGCCGATGTCGGGCTGGAAGTAGTCGCGGATGGCGCGGATGACGAGCGACGATTCCTGGTAGATCAGGAAGGCGCCATTGGCCGACTTGCCGGCACCTTCGATGGCGCGCCACAGTTGCATCAGGTAATTCAAGTCCCACTGCAGTTCATCGACGTTGCGGCCGATGCCGGCGGTGCGGGCAATGACGGACATGCCAGTAGGCAAGTCCAGTTTATCCATGGTTTCGCGCAATTCCTGGCGCTCTTCACCTTCCACGCGGCGCGATACGCCACCGCCACGCGGGTTGTTTGGCATCAATACCAGGTAACGACCGGCCAGCGAAACGAACGAGGTCAGGGCAGCGCCCTTGTTGCCGCGCTCTTCCTTTTCGACCTGGACCATGATTTCCTGGCCTTCGCGCAGCGCTTCCTTGACGGAAGCGTTACGCACATCGACGCCTTCGCGGAAATACGTGCGGGCAACTTCCTTGAAAGGCAGGAAGCCGTGGCGGTCTTCGCCATAGCTGACGAAGCACGCTTCGAGCGATGGCTCGATGCGCGTGATCACGCCCTTGTAGATGTTGGATTTGCGCTGTTCGCGCCCGGCTGTCTCGATATCGATGTCGATCAGTTTTTGTCCGTCGACAATCGCTACGCGCAGTTCTTCTTGCTGCGTGGCATTAAACAACATGCGTTTCATTTTTATAACTCCGCGACCCGTAGGCCATCTCAAAGCCGCTTCCGGGGAAGCGGCGAAGTACAGGGATATATGCGAGAACGGGAGTGTTGGCGGGGGAAATGCCTTAGCGTGCGGAGCAACAACGCGTACGAGGTATACGTTACGGCCGCAACAGGCGCGGTGAGGTCGATCGTCATGCCGAGTGCACAGGACACTTGCAACTCATCTGAAACAGCCCGAACGAGAATGAACTATATCGGGGGCAGAGAATGCAAGTGGTCAGCAAATTCAGAGCCAAATCGTCAGCCGGCTCATTCCAGGGATCGCGATGGCGAGGCTTGGCCTCAGCCTATTCATCGACAACCTCAGGTGGCCGCATACGGGGTTTGGCGAAAACGGCAAGCGTTATCAACTTCATCAACCCGCGAGCCCGACTCGATAAGTCGCGCTAACGGGTACTTATCCTTATAATCCCACACTCACTTCAGCATCTCCACGCGTTATCCGATTACAACTACGGTGCAACCTTGATTCGCGCAGGGATGGTGCATATACATTTTTTTCCACCGAATTTGCAATTTGGCGAGGCCGGTGGAGACGCCCCTGTGTAAAATGTGCTTTTATTCTTACACTCGCAGCAGCCAGGGCCGCAGCAAAAACAATTATATATTCAAAATGAAGGACTTAGAGAGATTTCTGGGAAGACATAGTAAATGAAGAGTCAAAATGATGTTGTTCCCCCTTCAACACCCCCGGTTCAGCCGCAAGCCCAATTCGTAACGATCGCCGAGGAAGAAGCAGGCCAGCGCATCGACAACTACTTATTAAGAGTGTGCAAGGGAGTGCCTAAAAGCCACATCTACCGGATCTTGCGATCGGGAGAAGTGCGGGTGAATAAAGGCCGTATCGATCAGCTGTACCGTCTCGCCGCCGGCGACGTGGTGCGCATCCCACCCGTGCGCGTGGCCGAAAAGGCGCCCACGGGCGCGCCGGCCGCCGAATTCAAGATCATCTTTGAAGATGCGCAGCTGCTCGTCATCGACAAGCCGGCCGGCGTGGCCGTGCATGGCGGCTCGGGCGTCTCGTTCGGCGTGATCGAGCAATTGCGCGCTTCGCGCCCCGACGCCAAGTTTTTGGAACTGGTGCACCGCCTGGACCGCGACACGTCCGGTTTGTTGTTGCTGGCAAAGAAACGCACGGCATTGACGAATTTGCACGAACAGATGCGCGACGGCGTCACCGACAAGCGCTACCTCGTGCTGGTGGCGGGCGACTGGAAGAATGCGCGCCAGCATATCAAGCTGCCGCTGCATAAATATACGACGGCCGAAGGCGAGCGCCGGGTGGCCGTGCAGGCCGATGGTCTGGCGTCGCACACGGTGTTTTCACTGTTGCATAAATATCACAACTTCGCCTTGCTGGAAGCGGAATTGAAGACGGGACGCACGCACCAGATCCGCGTGCACCTGTCCTCCTCCGGTTTTCCCATTGCCGGCGACGATAAATATGGCGACTTTGCCCTCAACCGTGCCCTCTTGAAAGCCGACAGCACGCGCGGCGCCCTTAAGCGCATGTTCCTGCACGCGCACCAGATCACGTTTACGCATCCGGAGACAGGCAAGAGTATGACCCTGAACGCGCCGCTGGCTGCCGAATGCGAGCGTTTCTTGGTAAGCTTGGGCAAACCATTGGCCGTTGCTGGACGATAGCTACCCACCGCGCGTGCGCGACACTACTCACAAGGTAGTCAGTCGCCATCATTCATTCTCAAGGAGCCGGCGGCTTTGCCGTCGGGAAACATGGCAAGAAAGCAATTTGATCTGATCGTCTTCGATTGGGACGGTACCCTGATAGACAGTACCTCGACCATCGTCAAGTGCATCCAGGCGTCGGCCAAAGACCTGGGCTTGCCAATTCCCACCGAGTTGCTGGCCTCGCATGTGATCGGCCTGGGCTTGCAGGAAGCGATGCAACTGGTGATGCCTGATGTCGAGCCGAAATACCACGCGCGCATGGCCGAGCGCTACCGTTATCACTATCTGTCGCGCGACCATGAGTTGACCCTGTTTCCCGGCGTGCAAGAAATGCTGCAGGACTTGTCGCAGCAAGCGTACTTTCTGGCCGTCGCCACGGGCAAGAGCCGTGTTGGCCTGAACCGTTCCTTGAATGCCGTCAAGCTGCTGTCGCTGTTCGATGCGACGCGCTGCGCCGATGAAACGTTTTCCAAGCCCCATCCGGCCATGCTGCAGGAGCTGACGCGCGAACTGGGGCAGGATATGCGCCGCACCGTGATGATCGGCGACACCAGTCATGATTTGTTGATGGCAAGCAATGCAGGCGCGGCCGGTATTGCCGTAGAGTATGGGGCGCACCCTGTAGAGCAATTGCAGGCATGCAATCCCCAGTATTCGGCCGCCACGGTGGCCGACCTGCACCAATGGCTGAGCGAGCACGCATGATGAACGATGTTGTCGACGTATTCATTTGTGCCGCCGATGCGGTCGCCGATGGCGGCAAGGGCGTGCGCTTTCCCGTCTCGGCCGGTGGCGAAACGAGCACCGGCTTTGTCGTGCGCCACGGCGGCAAGGCGTATGGTTACCTGAACCGCTGCGCCCACGTGCCGATTGAACTGGACTGGGCCGAGGGCGAGTTTTTCGAGTCCAGCGGCTTGTACCTGATGTGTTCGACGCATGGCGCCATCTATGTGCCGGAGAGTGGCCTGTGCGCGGGCGGTCCCTGCAAAGGCGGCCGCTTGCGCCCGATTCCCGTGAGCGAGCGCGATGGCCAGCTGTATTGGCAACCCGATGAGTATGTGCAGCCACTGCCGACCTGAGGCCGGGGCAGGCCTTTTGTAATTTAAGCAAAGTGAACCATGAGCGATAACACGAATGACAAGCTGGACAGCAGTGCGCCAGCCGCCGGCCACGGCGCCCCTGCGGGGAACTGGGAGCGCGACGTGCTCGAAAAGCTGGTATTTGCCACTTTGCAAGAGCAACGCGCGCACCGCCGCTGGAGCATCTTTTTCAAGGTTTTCAGCCTGCTGATCGTGCTGTTCGCCCTGTGGGTGTTTTATGACTACAACACGGCCGATGACAGCGAAACCCTGGGCCGCCACACGGCCCTGATCGACATCAGCGGCGCCATCGACACCGAAGGCAGCGGCTCGGCCGCCGTCGTCATCCCTGCGCTGGACAAGGCATTTTCCGATGCCGGTTCCGTCGCCGTGGTGCTGCATATTAATAGTCCGGGCGGCAGTCCCGTGCAGGCCGGCATGATCGTCGACGAGATGCAGCGCCTGCGCAAGGGCTATCCGGACAAGCCCTTGTATGTGGTGGTCGATGAAATGTGCGCCTCGGGCGGCTATTACATCGCTGCCGCCGCCGACCGCATCTACGTCAACAAGGCCAGCGTGGTGGGCTCCATCGGCGTGCTGATGGATGGCTTCGGCTTTACGGGCGTGATGGAAAAGGTGGGCGTCGAGCGGCGCCTGCTGACGGCGGGCGAGAACAAGGGTTTCATGGACCCGTTCAGCCCCCTGAGCGAAAAACACAAGGCGTATGCGCAAGGCATGCTCAATGAAATCCATCAGCAATTCATCGACGTGGTGCGCACGGGTCGGGGCAAGCGCCTGAAGGAAACAGCGGACACGTTCTCCGGCTTGTACTGGACGGGTGCGAAAGCCGTGGAAATGGGCCTGGCCGATGATTTCGGCACCGTCGACAGCGTGGCGCGCGACGTCGTCAAGGCGGAAGACATCGTCGACTACACGCAGCATGAAGGCTTGCCGGAACGGGTACTGAAGAAGTTTGGCGCCGCCATGGGAGCCGGTGCCATGAAGGCAGCCGTGCAGCAGTCACAGCCGGCATTGCATTGAGGACATCACTCTTGGCAGGCAGGCAAGTCAGTCGAGAATGATTTTCAATAAGGTGGTATTTTGGCTTGAAAAACGGGCTGCTTGGGCTATAGTGAAGGCGTAGTTCTTTTCAAGGAGGGGCGATATATCAACTATGTTGTCAGTACTAACTTGATTGGTAAGTCTTGGAACTACTCGCCGCATCGCAGATGTGGTTTTGAGTGAATTCACATTCCTCACTAAAGTCCCGTTGGGGCTTGGGAACGGCGGCGCAATGCCGCCGTTTCCTTTTGATCGTCGTTCGTGCTCGATGTGCTGGCGCGAATCGATGTTGTTGCGTTGTCTGGGCGAGCTGGCAAGGTAGGCATGCGAGGGCAGGGCATGGCTGGTTCGATGGTGCGCTCAGGCGGCGCAGCCGTTACAGTGCGCTGGCAGCGGCGGGGTGGCGGCTTGCCGGGCCGGCGCCGTTGCTGTGCTGCTGCTGGTATCGGGCAGCGTGTCCGTCATGGCGGGTGCGCTCACGTTGTCGGCTGCTGCATCTGCATCCGCATGCGCAAAGCCGCCCTGTTCCAGCCAGCACATGAAATGGCATTGTGCCTCGGCATGCCAGTGCGTCTGGCGGGTTGGTGCTGGCGGCGCGTCCGCATCCTGCGGCGCAGAGGCGTTGCGCCAGCGCGCCACGCCGAGTCTGACCTTGTGCATGGCCGCCTGTTCCGCAGCGATGCGCTTGCGCATGTCGGCGATGCTGCCTTGTAAGGCGATGGTATCGGTATGCTTCATACGATGTCCTTATGAGGGGTGGCGACTGCCACAATTCCTAAAGTGCATTAGGCGGATTCCTAACGAAGTTTCAGTCTATCAATGCGATATTCCGAGCGCTTGATATATCTCAAAGGAGTGGGCCATTTATATCGAAATCTCACCTTGTGCTTCGCCTTATCTGTGCCTGCGCTAGGCTGGCGCGCGCTCCACCGCCAGGCGCAGGCGGCGCGCGGCGCCGCTTCACGCTGCCAGCTGCTTCTGGTAAAGTCACGCCCATGAGTAAATTATCCCTAGACCGCATCCTGCAATCGCAGGGTTTTGGCACCCGTAAATATTGTCGTTCCCTCATCGAGGATGGCGATGTCGTCATCGATGGCGTCACCCAGACCAATTACCGCACCACCGTCGAGACCGAAGGCTTGGTGCTGCACGTTTTTGAAGAAGAGTGGGTGGTCCGTGCGCACCTGTACCTGGCGCTGAACAAGCCCGCCAACTTCGAATGCTCGCGCAAGCCCAGCCATCACCCTGGCGTGCTGACCCTGCTGCCGGAACAGTTCACCTGGCGCGAAGTCCAGCCCGTCGGCCGGCTCGACCACGATACGACCGGCATGTTGTTGATGTCCGACGATGGTCCCTTTATCCATGCACAATCGTCGCCGAAGCGTCACGTTCCAAAGATTTACCAGGCTACCACGCAAGCCCCCGTGACCGATGAACTGGTGGCGCAGCTATTGGCTGGCGTGCAATTGCACGACGAACCGGCTCCACTGGCAGCCCTGGTCTGCGTCCAGCGCGGAGAATTCCAGCTGGAAATCGTGCTCGAGCAAGGCAAGTACCACCAGGTCAAGCGCATGCTGGCCGCCGCCGGCAACCATTGCAGCGCGCTGCACCGTTCCGCCATCGGCAGCCTGACGCTGGAATCGCTGGGCATTGCCGAAGGCGAGTGGTGCTATCTGACGCCAGAGCAGATCGCGCTGCTGGCGTAAATCCCTCGTGACCGCCAAAGCCGGGGATGTCCCGGCTTTTTGGCGTCTTTAGTCCCTAATTGCCTGCATTTGACGAAGTTTCCCCTACATGAAATTAGCTACCCTGAAGGATGGCACGCGCGACGGCCAGCTGGCTGTCGTCTCGCGCGACCTGAAAACGGCCCATCTGGCCGATGGCATCGCCTCGACCCTGCAAAAGGCGCTCGACGACTGGAGTTTCATCGCGCCCCAGCTGGACTTGCTGTACCAGACCATCAACAGCGGGCGCGGTCATCGCGCCTTCGAGTTCGATCCCGCCAACTGCATGGCACCCTTGCCGCGCTGCAGCCTGCGCGTGGCTGGCGCCTCGTACCTGCAGCAGATCGAGCGGGCTTGCAAGGCGGCGGGCAGCGAGGCGCCCGCCAACTTGCGCGAGGCGCCGCGCCTGTACCAGGGCGCCAGCGACGATTTCCTCGGCGCCCACGACGACATCACCCTGGCGCACGAGCAGTGGGGCATCGATTACGAAGCGGGCATCGCTGCCATCACGGACGACGTGGCCATGGGCTCGACGCCCGATCAGGCGCACCTGAACATCAAGCTGTTGATGCTGGTCAACGACATTAGCTTGCGCAACCTGGCGCCCGACGAACAGGCGAGTGGCTATGGCTTCCTGCAGGCGAAGCCGGCCATGGCCTGCTCTCCCGTGGCCATCACGCCCGACGAGCTGGGCGACGCCTGGCGCGGCGGCAAGGTGCAGTATGCCCTGCGTTGCAGCCTGAACGGCAAATTGACGGGCCAGCCCCACGCGGGCGCCGACATGGCGTTTAATTATCCGCAATTGCTCGCCCATCTGTGCCAGACGCGCAACGCGCGTGCCGGCAGCGTGGTCAGTGCGGGCGGCATCGCCAACAAGGAAGTCAAGAAGGGGTTTTCCAGTATCGTTGAGCGACGTAACCAGGAGATGATCGCCGATGGCGTCGCCAGTACGCCCTATTTGCTGTTTGGCGATGTTGTTCGATTGGACATGCTGGGTGACGACGGTAAGTCCCTGTTTGGGGCGATTGAACAGACGGTGAAACAGGCGGAGGCGCGCAAGGCCCGCTAAGGTTTCTGGATAGCAAAGGAAAAGCAGGGGATTCGCCCTCCTTTTCCCTTGATGGCGTTGCCGTCATTGAACCGATAATGCGTCATGCCCAGTCCATATTGCGCCTAACCAGGCGGCAGGACTTCACCGGAGTTGATTGATGTCGGAAGACAGCGACGCAGAAAAGACCGAAGCCGCGTCACCGAAGCGCCTCGAGCAGGCGCGTGAGGAAGGCGACGTTCCGCGATCGCGTGAAGTGGCAACGTTTACGGTGTTGATGGCGTCCGGCTGCTGCCTGTGGTTTGCCGGCGACGCCATCGTGCGGCGGCTGACGGCCGTCATGGTGTCCGGCCTAACCCTGGACCGGGAGCAAATCCTCAATCCCGACGCGATGATGTTGCGCATCGGCTACGACGTGGGTTCGGTCTTGCTGACTTGCCTGCCATACGCGCTGGCCATCATGCTTGTCGCCCTGGCGTCGCCCGTGCTGGTGGGCGGCTGGCTGTTCAGTTCCAAGGCGTTTACCCCCAATTTTGGCAAGCTCAACCCGATTCGCGGCCTGGGCAATATGTTTTCGAAGAATGCGCTGGTGGAATTGCTCAAGGCCATCGCCAAGACCATCGTTGTCGGCGTCGTCGCCTGGATGGTGATGCAGCACCAGAAAGACGCCGTGCTGGGCCTGTCGGTCGAATCCTTGCGCGCCGGTTCGGCTCATTTGATCAGTCTGCTGATCACGGCCTTCCTGATGATCGTGGGCGCGCTGGGCCTGATCGCCGCCATCGACGGTCCCTACCAGATGTGGCACTACGCCAACAAGATGAAAATGTCCTTGCAGGAAGTCAAGCAAGAGTCGAAGGAATCGGACGGCAATCCGCAGATCAAGGCAAAAATTCGCCAGATGCAGCATGAAATGTCGCGCCGCCGCATGATGGCCGACGTACCGACGGCCGACGTGGTGGTGACCAATCCTACCCACTACGCGGTGGCCTTGAAGTATGGCGAGAATTCGCGCGGCGCGCCGCAGGTGGTGGCCAAGGGTATCGACGAGGTGGCGGCGAAGATCCGCGAACTGGCGGGCGAACACAAGGTCGCCATCCTGGAAGCGCCGGCCCTGGCGCGTGCGCTGTACAAGCACACGGACATCGGCGACGAGATTCCCGAGGCGCTATATGGCGCCGTGGCCGAAGTGCTGGCATATGTGTTCCAGCTGCGCAGCTATGGCAGTGGTCATGGACAGCGGCCCGACAAGCCGAAAAAACTCGACGTGCCGCCGGAGCTCGATCCGCTCGACCCAGCATCGCAGATCAAAGCCGCAGCAGACGCAGCAGACAAGAATAAAGGAAGTACACCATGAACGGCCTGAGATTGCCAGCCTGGCTCAGCGGAATGAGCAGCAATGCCAGCAAGGGTCTCGCCGCGCCTATCATCATCATCATGCTGCTGGCGATGATGGTGCTGCCGCTGCCGGCCTTCATCCTCGATATTTTCTTCAGTTTCAATATCGCGCTGTCCATCATCGTGCTGCTGACGGCGCTGTACACGGTCAAGCCGCTCGACTTCATGGCGTTCCCGACCATCCTGCTGGTGTCGACCATGCTGCGCCTGTCGCTGAACGTGGCGTCCACGCGCGTGGTGCTGACGGAAGGTCATACGGGCGCCGACGCGGCCGGTAAAGTGATCGAGGCGTTCGGTCACTTCCTGATTGGCGGCAACTACACGGTCGGTATCGTGGTGTTCATCATTTTGACGATCATCAACTTTACTGTCGTGACCAAGGGTGCGGGCCGTATCGCCGAGGTGGGCGCCCGCTTCGCACTCGACGCCATGCCCGGCAAGCAGATGGCCATCGATGCCGACCTGAACGCCGGCCTGATCGGCGAAGACGAAGCGCGCCGCCGCCGCACGGAAGTAGCGCAGGAAGCGGAATTCTATGGCGCCATGGACGGTGCCAGCAAATACGTGCGCGGCGACGCCATCGCCGGCATCATGGTCACCGTCATCAACATCATCGGCGGCTTGCTGGTGGGCTTGTTGCAGCATGACATGGGCTTTGCCGATGCACTCAAGAACTACACCCTGCTGGCCATCGGTGACGGCCTGGTGGCGCAGATTCCTTCGCTGATCATTTCCACGGCAGCCGGTATCGTCGTTTCGCGCGTGGCCAGCGATCAGGACATCGGCACCCAGCTGGTGGGCCAATTGTTTGCGAAACCGCAAGTGCTGTATATTACCGCCGCCATCATCGGCGGCATGGGCTTGATTCCTGGCATGCCGAACATGGTCTTCCTCCTGCTGGCCTCGCTGCTGGCCGGCTCCGCCTATCTGATCAGCAAGAAACGCACGCAGGAAAAAGAGGCGGCGCAGACGCCGGCCGAAGTGCCGCAAGCCACCGTGGCGCCCGAGCAGGAAGAAGCCAGCTGGCAAGACATCATGCCCGTCGATACCCTGGGCCTGGAAGTGGGCTATCGTTTGATTCCCCTGGTCGACAAGACGCAGGGCGGCGAATTGCTCAAGCGCATCAAGGGCATCCGCAAGAAATTTGCCCAGGAAGTGGGCTTTCTGGCGCCGCCCGTGCATATCCGCGACAACCTGGAATTGAAACCGTCCGCCTACCGCATCACCCTCAAGGGCGTGGAAGTGGGCGTGGGCGAGGCGTTCAACGGCCAATTCCTGGCCATCAATCCCGGCATGGCCAGTGGCACCTTGCCGGGCCTGGCCACCAGCGACCCGGCATTCGGCTTGCCTGCCACCTGGATCGACGCCAGCTTGCGCGACCAGGCGCAATCGATGGGCTATACGGTGGTCGATGCGGGCACCGTGGTGGCCACGCACCTGAATCATCTGATCTCATCGCACGCTTCCGAGCTGCTGGGCCGCGCGGAAGTACAGTCCCTGCTCGATCACCTGGGCAAGGATGCACCGCGCCTGGTGGAAGACCTGGTGCCGAAGATGCTGTCCCTGTCGGCCCTGCAGAAGGTGCTGCAGAACCTGCTGGCCGAGGGCGTGCATATCCGCGACATGCGCACCATCATCGAAACCCTGGCCGAGCATACGGTCAATACGCAAGACCCGAACGACCTGACGGCGCTGGTGCGCGTCTCCCTGGGCCGCGCCATCGTGCAGCAGCTGTTCCCCGGCGCGGCCGAACTGTCCGTGATGACCCTGGACAGCCGCCTGGAGCGCCTGCTGATGCAAGCCATGGGCAATGGCGGCGATGGCGCCGGCATCGAACCGGGCCTGGCCGATACCATCGCGCACCAGGCGGGCCTGGCTGCCCAGCAACAGGAAGCGCTGGGCCTGACGCCGGTGCTGCTGGTGCCGGCGCCGCTGCGCGCCTTGCTGTCGCGCTTCCTGCGCCGCGCCTTGCCGCAACTGAAAGTGCTGTCGCATGCGGAAGTGCCGGAAACCAAGACCATTCGCGTCACCAGCCTGGTGGGCGCGCAATAGTTGACAGCATTGGCATCGGGGTCAGACCCCCGCGAGCGTTAGCGCGGAGCTTTGCGTTAGCGTCAGTGGGGGTCTGACCCCAGCCCTTGCTTTTGGTCAAATAAACATCAATTTCCTGCTGGCAAACTGAATAACGGGTACTTTCCCGTCCTGTTCCTTCGATCATTTCCTCCAAGCATCGCTAATAATGGAGACTGTCCGGGTGATCTGTGTCCATGTGGAAGACAGCACCCAAGCAACAGGAGTCGACGATGGTCACACAGTTCAGCCAATATTGCGCCACCCCCGCCTTGGGAGGCCGGTCATGAATGTGAAGAAATTTACGGGCGCCTCGTCGCGCGATGCGCTGCGCAAGGTGCGCGAAGCGCTGGGCCCCGATGCCGTGATCCTGTCGAACCGTCAGGCCGATGGCGTGGTGGAAATCCTCGCGCTGGCCAATGACGATGCCGCTTCGCTGGCCTCGCCGCCGGCCGCGTCCGAAATGTCCCAGCCCCGTCCCCAGTTGCAGACCCAGTTCGCCACGCCGCAGCGTCAGGCCGCCCCGGCCCAGCGCCCGGCTGCGCCACGCCCGGCCGCGCCGCGCCAGGCTTCTTCCGAGCCAGTGGACATGGCCCGCATGCAGCAGATGATGGCCAGCGCGCTGGCGCACGTCAAAGAGAACGCCGCCGCCGAAATGAGCGGCATGATGAATGAAATCCGCGCCATGCGCGGCATGATGGAAACCCAGCTGGCGGAAATCTCGTGGGGCTCGACGCAGCAGCGCGAGCCGCAAAAAGCCGTGGTGCTGCGCGAAATGCTGGCCGCCGGTTTTTCGGCCAGCCTGGCGCGCTATCTGATCGACAAGCTGCCCGCCGGCCTCGATGGCGCGCAAAGCATGCGTTGGATCAAGACCGTCCTCAGTCGTAACCTGAATACGGTGGCCAATGAAGACGCCATGCTGGAGCAGGGCGGCGTGTTTGCCCTGGTGGGCCCGACCGGCGTCGGCAAGACCACCAGCACGGCCAAGCTGGCGGCCCGCTGCGTAATGCGCCACGGCCCGGAAAAGCTGGCCCTGATCACCACCGATGCCTACCGTATCGGCGCGCACGAACAGCTGCGCATCTATGGCAAGATCCTCGGCGTGATGGTGCATTCGGTGAAGGATGAGGCGGACTTGCGCATCGCCCTGAAGGAATTGAAAAACAAGCACACGGTGCTGATCGATACGGTGGGCGTGAGCCAGCGCGACCAGATGGTGACGGAACAGGTGGCCATGCTGTCGGGCGCCGGCGCCGATGTGAAACGCCTGCTGTGCCTCAATTCCACGGCGACGCAGGAAACCCTCAATGAAGTGGTGCGCGCCTACCAGGGCAGCGGCCTGGCCGGTTGCATCATGACCAAGCTCGATGAAGCGGCCTCGATCGGCAATGTGCTCGACGTGGTGATCCGCCAGAAGCTCAACCTGTTTTATGTGTCGAATGGCCAGCGCGTGCCGGAAGATCTGTACCTGGCCGACCGCGGCTACCTGATCGACCGCGCCTTCAAGCTCAAGCGCGATGCGGCGGCGACGCAGTTTTCC
This sequence comes from Janthinobacterium kochi, assembly GCF_051380715.1. NCBI lineage: Bacteria > Pseudomonadati > Pseudomonadota > Betaproteobacteria > Burkholderiales > Oxalobacteraceae > Janthinobacterium > Janthinobacterium kochi. Next base: position 61,682 of record NZ_JBNYXO010000014.1, on the reverse strand, counting down.
GATGCCGAATTGCCGCTGCTGATGGCGCAGGCAGCTGCCCGCAACAATGAAGCGCGCGGGGTGCGCCTTGGCTAATTTCGATTTCGACCAGGCCGAAGGCCTGCGCCGCATGCTGGCCGGCCCGCAGCCGCGCGTGATGACATTTTTATCGGCCACGCCGCAAGATGACAAGGGTGCCATGCTGGTCAACCTGGGCGCCTCGCTGGTCTACGGCGGCAATGACGTGCTGCTGCTCGATGCCAGTGGCGGCAGCGATGGCGTGGCTGCCCGCCTGGGACTGGCGCACGGCGCCAGCCTGCGCGACGTGGCGCGCCAGCAGTGCGCCCTGAACCAGGTCATCCACCAGGTGCCGCAAGGCTTTGGCGTGGCCAGCCTGGGCGCGCGCAACTACCTGATGGACAGCATGGACTATGCGGGCGAGGAAGAACTGCGCCGCCTGGGCAAGACCTTCGAAGTGCTGGCGCGCCAGAGCGGTATCGTGCTGGTCGACGGCGTCATGGCCGACGAGGGCGATTGCTTCCCCGTGCCGCTGATGGCCTCGTCCGACATCGTGGTGCAAGTGTCGACCAGCGCCACCTCGATCAAGGCCGCGTATTGCCTGATCAAGCGCCTGAGCCAGGAACTGGGACGCCGTCCGTTTGGCATTCTGGTCACCGGCGCTTCCGAATCCGAGGCAAAAGTGGTGTACGATAATATGGCGCAGGCGGCGAGCCGCTACCTGGCCGTGAAATTGACCTCGATGGGGTCGGTGCCTGCCGATGAGTATCTGCACCGCGCGGCGCGTCTGGGGCGCAGTGTGGTCGATGCCTTTCCGCTGGCGGGAGCCTCGGTGGCGTTTCGCGGACTGGCCGAGCGGCTGGCCCGTTCGGCGGCGCCGGTGCTCGGTGGCACCTTGTACCAGACGGGGAGCCTGCACCAGTTCAGCGCCTGATTCCATCATCAGCACACGATAGCAGTTAAAACAATAAGCAGCCTATGTACACGGTCAAAGGGAAATCGAACAAGGACTATTTGCTGACGGAGCATATTCCGCTGGTGAAGCGTCTGGCGCACCATATGAAGGCGAAATTGCCGCCTTCGGTCGAGGTCGATGACCTGATCCAGGCCGGCATGATCGGCCTGCTCGACGCCATTACCCGCTATGAAGAGACGCATGGCGCGCAGTTCGAGACGTATGCCGTGCTGCGCATCCGCGGCGCCATGCTCGACGAATTGCGCACCAGCGACTGGCTGCCGCGCAGCATGCGCCAGAACATGCGCAAGATCGAAGAGGCGATGAGCACCCTGCAGCAGCGCCTGGGCCACCCGCCGACGGAGTCGGAAGTGGCGAAATTGCTGAAAATGTCGCTGCCCGACTACCAGGAAATGCTGGGCGACGGCGGCGGCCACCAGTTGCTGTACTACGAAGACTTTCATGACCCGGACGGCAATGACAGCTTCCTCGACCGCCATTGCGTGGACGAGGACAGCGACCCCTTGCGATCCTTGCTCGATACCGATTTCCGGCAATCCGTGATCGATGCCATCGACGCGCTGCCGCCACGCGAGAAAATACTCATGGGCCTGTATTACGAAGAAGAGCTGAACCTGAAGGAGATCGGCGCGGTGATGGGTGTCTCCGAATCGCGCGTCTCGCAACTGCATACCCAGGCCGTCGCGCGCCTGCGCGCAACCTTGAGGGAGCTGGCGTGGACTGGTCCAGCGTAATCGGGCTGGCGCTGGCGCTGGCGGGCCTCCTGGTCGGCCAGGCACTGGAAGGCGGCAAGATGGCCTCCCTGCTGCAGCCGGCCGCCTTTGCCATCGTCATCGTCGGCACCTTCGGCGCCGTGCTGCTGCAAACGCGGCTGCGCACCTTCGTGCGCGGCCTGGAAATGCTGCGCTGGGTGTTTTTGCCACCGGCCGACACGCGCGCCGCGCTGGCGCGCGACATCGGACAATGGAGTTTGACGGCGCGCCGCGATGGCACGCTGGCGCTCGAGCGCCTGATGGAAAACACGGCCGACCGCTTCAACGCCAAGGGCTTGCGGATGATCGTCGACGGCATCGCCCCCGACAAGCTGCGCCAGTTGCTCGACGTGGAAATCTCCGCCTATGAAATGGCCGAGCGCCAGGCCGTCAAGGTGTGGGAATCGGCGGCCGGCTATTCGCCCACCATCGGTATTCTGGGCGCCGTGCTGGGCCTGATCCATGTGATGGAAAACCTCACCGACCCGAGTAAATTGGGCAACGGCATCGCCGTGGCGTTTGTATCAACGATTTATGGTGTCGGCCTGGCCAATCTGCTGTTCCTGCCGGTGGCCAATAAACTCAAGGCCATCGTCACGCGCCGCGTGCTGCAGTATGAAATCACGGCCGCCGTGCTGTACGACATCGCCACGGGCGACCATACGCGCATCATCGAAGAGCGCGTGGCCAGCCTGCTGCACGAGCACTGAGCATGATGCGGCGCGCGCGCAGGAAGTATGACGAGGAACCGGACAACCAGGATCGCTGGCTGATCTCGTACGCCGACTTCATCACCTTGCTGTTCGCCTTCTTTGTCGTCATGTATGCGATTTCGCAAGTCAACGAAGGTAAATACCGCGTCTTCCAGAACGCCATCGGCCAGGCCTTCAGCCTGGAAAAGGGTGCACCGCCCATCATCATGGAAGCGCCGCAGGCGATCCCGCTGCCGAACCCCGCCCTGAAACGCCGCACGGAAGCCATCCGCCGCGAGCGCGAACACATGACGCGCCTGGCGCAGGACTTGACGTCCACCCTGGCGCCGCTGGTCAAGGAAGGAAAAGTGCGGGTCACGCAGACGAGCCGCGGCGTGAGCGTGGAAATCAATGCCAGCGTGCTGTTCGACCCGGGCGCCGCAGGGCTGACGGCAGAGTCGGACCAGGCCTTGCGCGCTGTGGCCGTGCTGCTCAAGGATGACACGCACGACGTGCAGGTGGAAGGGCATACGGATGTCCAGCCGATCAGCAATTCGACCTTTGCCTCGAACTGGGAATTGTCGGCCGCGCGCGCCAGCGCCGTGGTGCGCCTGTTCATCGCCAGCGGCGTGCAAGCGTCGCGCCTGACGGCCGTGGGCCATGCCGACAACATTCCCGTGGCGCCGAACGCCACGCCGGAAGGCCGCGCGCGCAACCGCAGGGTCGCCGTGACGATTTTGTCCGGCATTCCCGAAACGGTGACGGAAGTGCCGACGGCACCGGTGGCGCCTGCGCCTGCGCCCGCCAACTGAACCCCGGCGCTTGGTACAATCGCGGCCTTCTCCCTTTTTATCTCTCGATCATGAAAAGCAGTTCCCTGGGCGGTCTCGTCTATTCCACCGAAACGGGCCGCATGTGTCCCGCCTGCCGCCAGCCGCTGGCGCAATGCGTGTGCAAGGCGCAAGCCAAGGCGGCGCCTGCGGGCGATGGCGTGGTGCGCGTGTCGCGCCAGACCAAGGGCCGCGGCGGCAAGAGCGTCACCGTGGTGAAAGGCTTGCCGCTGGACGCCATCGCGCTGGCCTTGCTGGGCAAGCAGTTGCGCACGCAGTGCGGTTCGGGCGGCACCGTCAAGGATGGCGTGATCGAAGTGCAGGGTGACCACATGGAGGCCATCCTGGCCGCGCTGGCCAAGCTGGGCCACCAGGCGAAAAAGGCCGGCGGCTAGCCGGCTCGCGTGTGTGCGGAACTGTGCCGCGCGCCTGTGGTAACGTGCGTTTCCCATCCACGTGCGCCACTTCATGATGAAGAGTACATTTACTGGCATCGCCATCGCCGCTGCCATCGCGGCAGCGCTGGCGCTGACCTGCTGGCCCGCGTCCGACGACGGCGTGCCCGAAGCTGCCGCCACCGCTGCCGCCAGCGCGCCAGCGGGCCGGAGCCTGGAAGCATATTTTTCTGTCGATGCCTCCGTCCCTGCGGCCCAGCCGCCCGTCGTCGTGTCCCTGGCGCAGCGGCTCGAACGCCTGGGCGCCAGCGGCAGGGCGGAAGACGCGTATGCGGCCTTCAACCTGATCGACGACTGCATCGTTTTCCAGCGCGAAAGCCGCTTGCCGGGGCTGGAATTCGAGCTGGGCCGCGAGATGACGGCGGAAGAAAAAGTCGCCCAGCAGCAGCTGTGCGCGGGCCTGACGCAGCGCCAGCGCGACGACCGCCTCGGCTACCTGGCCACTGCCGCGAAGGCCGGCGTGCCCGGTGCCGCCACCCTGTTCCTGTCGGAAGGCCCGTTCGGCGACCGCAGCGCACTGCGCAACCGTCCCGACGATCCGCTGGTGCAGGCATGGAAGCGGCAAGCCATCGCCCAGCTGACGGCGCAGGCGGACGAGGCGGAACTGACCAGCGTGGCTACCCTGATGATGGCATATCTGCGCGATGGCGAGGTGGTGCAGAAGGATGCGACGCAAGCGTATGGCTACCTGCTGGCGCTGCGCCTCGTCTACGACGATATCCTGGCGCCCGGCGTGACCAATCCGTATCAGGACGAATACTGGCATTGGCTGCAGGCGGAACTGACGCCGGAGCAGCAAGCTGCCGCCGCAGCGAAGGGGCGGGCCATCGCGGCGAAATTTCGCCAGCATGCGGGACGACCCGCGCATGGCTGAGCTGGCAAGGCGCGCTGCGCCTTGCCAAGGGATTGCTGTTAAATAAGGGAAATAAGAAGGGAAATTAGCCGATGACGACGCGCCGGCTGGCTGTGTTCGTCATCGGTTGGCCACTGGGGCCGTAGAAATTGCCGCTCTGGGCCGTGGGGCGCATGGCGTTCAGGGCGCCTTGCGTGTGCAGCATGTGCTTGTTGACCAGCAGGCTGTTCAGCCGGTTTTGTTCCTTGGCTTCGCGCGTGGTCTCGAGCAGGGCTTTCCACAGGGATGCCGCTTCGGCTTCACTGGCGCCGACCAGCCAGTCTTCCATGCCCGCCTCGGCGGCCGTGAAACCGGCTGCCGCCAGCGCCTGGTGGCGTTGCGCCGCCAGCTGGCTCAATTGCCCTACGAGTGCCGTCTTGCGCACCGTGAGCTCCGTGATTGCATCGATGTCAGCGGCAACCAGATGCCGTTGTTCTTCTTTCATCAATGCCAGCAATGTGGTCATGAGCTGTTGCTCGTCGCGCAGGCTGGAAAACGGAGTCACTGATTGCATGAGGGAACCTATCTATTTCGTGAGTGCAGCAAGTCCTTGACTGTGTCGAGGAGACCGTCCGCCACTTTTTCAGAGTTGACCTGGAACTGGCCGTCGGCGATCGCCAGCTTGATGCGTTCGACTTTTTTCGTGTCGAACACGGCGCCGCTGCCGGCAGTTGCACTGGCCGCTAATGCCTGTCCTTGCGGCGACAGGCGTACATTGTCCGACGTCGTCGGTGTTGCCTGGGCTTTCTCGGCATTCCGGGCGCCGGAGGTATTCGCGGGCGCCACCGGCAGGCCGGGATTGCTTTTAATGGTGTTGTCGGTAATTTTCACAGCGTGATCCTCGTCTGGTCGAAGTCAAGAAACTCCGGGATATGTGTCATTATCGGCACCTTCTGCCGAAACTTTAGTGCGCCAGACCACAATATCGCTGTCCATCCGTGTTTAAAAGGCGACCTCCACCATGCCGCCTGCGCGCGCCACGCCGCTGATCTGCTGGCCGCTCTGCGTACGTACCTGCACCGTCTGGCCATCGCCGGCGCTGCCGATGGCGCGGCCTTCTGATGCTACCTGGAAACCGTTGCCACTGGAAACGACACGCACCAGCTGGCCCTGCATCACCACCGGCTTGCGGCGCAGGGTGTCGAGGCGCATCGGCGTGCCTGGTGGTAAGGAAATATTCGTGCTGGCGCCCACGACCTGGGCCATGTCGGTGGCGATGCCTGCCGGCAATGCGGCCAGGTCGCCCTGCATCGTCACCAGTTGGCTGGCATCGATGGCTTGCCCTTGCGCCAGCGGTACGGCGCTGGCCACGTAGTCGCCCACGACGGCCACGTTGGCTTGCAAATAGATGGTCCAGTTGCTTGGCGCCGTGCAGCGCACGCCCACGGTGGTCTTGCCCCAGGCGCGGGCGCCCGGCGCCATGAATGCTTGCGGTGCGGGGCAAGCCGCCAGGTTCAGGCGCGGATCGACGGCGCCGACGCTGACCGTCACCTTGCCCGGCAAGCCATTGCTTTGAACTTGCAGGAATTGTTCCACGCTGTTGCGCAACGCTTCCGGCGTCTGCCGGCCGGCGTTTTGCGCCTGCGCCAGCAGTGGCAGGGCGGCAAGAGCGAGAAGGAGTGCGAGCGGTGTTTTCATGGTGATAGGCCTCTGGAATACTGCCATGATAGTGCGCGCTGCCCTGATCGAAGCGCCGATTAAGGGGTAAAAGTGCAGTCTGATCCGGCGATGGCCTTGCCGTTGGGCGCCGTACTATGTTTCCTGTCATCACTATATCGCCATCCTTTCGCCATCTCAGGCGCCAGTGGCAGATCTTTCCGGAGCCTGACATGATAGGGAAACTCGACGATTACATGCGCTTCAACGAGACGGCGCTGAGCCTGCGCTCGACGCGCCAGGAATTGCTCGCCTCGAATATCGCCAATGCCGATACGCCCAACTTCAAGGCGCGCGATGTCGATTTTGCCAGCGCACTGAAGGGCGCGATGGCGCGCAAGGATGGCGTGCAGCCGGCCCTGAAGGGCACGGCGCCGCAGCATCTTCCCGGTAAGGGCGTCGCCGCCGCAGTGGGTGGCAGCACGGGCGGCAAGGTCGAGACCCTGGCCGACGGCACGCCGTTGCTGTACCGCGCGCCGGCCCAGGGCGCCGTCGACGGTAATACGGTGGATATGGATCTCGAACGCAACGCCTTTGCCGACAACGCCATCCGCTACGAGGCGGCCGTGACGTTCCTCAACTCGCAGATCAAGGGCATGCTGACGGCCATCCAGGGAGGACAATAATCATGTCGCTATTTAATATCTTCAATGTGTCCGGTTCGGCCATGAGCGCCCAGGCGCAGCGCCTGAACACGGTGGCCAGCAACCTGGCCAATGCCGACAGCGCCACCAGCGCCACGGGCGAAGCCTACCGCGCCAAGCAGGTGGTGTTCGAGGCCGTGCCCATGGCCAACGGCGCCACGGCCGTCAAGGTGCAGAAGGTGATCGAAGACCCGTCGCCGATGAAGCTGGTCTACGACCCGAAGAACCCGCTGGCCGACGAGAAGGGCTACGTCACCATGCCCAACGTGAATACGGTCGACGAGATGGTCAACATGCTGTCGGCTTCGCGCTCTTACCAGACCAACGTGGAAACCATGAACGCGGCCAAGTCGCTGCTCCTGAAAACCCTTACCATCGGCCAATAAGGCTGACTGACTATTATGGCAACCATCGATACCAGCACCGCCACCGTCACCGACCTGATGGCGACGATGAATCCGAAGAAGACGACGGCCGCGAAGGGCAGCGTCGAGGAAGAGACGAACAAATTCCTGACCCTGCTGGTGACCCAGCTGCAAAACCAGGACCCGATGAACCCGCTGGACAATGCACAGCTGACCAGCCAGCTGGCCCAGCTGTCCACGGTGACGGGCGTCAACAAGCTCAATACCACCCTGGAAACGCTGAAGACCAGTTACCAGCAGGCCGAATCCATGCAGGCGGCCAATATCATCGGCCACGGCGTGTTGACGGAAGGCAAGAACATCACCCTGAGCAAGAGCGCGGCCCTGCTGGGCGTGGACCTGGCCACGCCGGCCGACAGCGTCAAGGTCATCATCTACAACAGCACGGGCAAGGAAGTCCATTCCATCGACCTGGGCCCGCAGGATGCGGGTACCTTGCCGCTGGGCTGGAACGGTTCCACCGCCGAGCTCGACAAGGATGGCAAGCCGATCGTGCTGGCCGACGGCGCGTATACCTTTTCGGTGGAAGCGACGCGCGGCGGGGCCAAGCTCACGGATGTAGCGGCGCTGATGTTCGGTTCGGTCGCCAGCGTGTCGACTGGCGCCGGTGGCGTGAAATTGAATGTGCCGGGCGTGGGCAGCATCACCATGGCCGATGTAAAACAGATTTTATAAGCCGCTCGTTTGTAGCGTAGACCCTCTACCCCTAATTTCTACCAGGAGAACACAATGTCTTTCCAACAAGGCCTGAGCGGCTTGAATGGCGCCGCCAAATCGCTGGACGTCATCGGCAACAACATCGCCAACTCGGCCACCGTGGGTTTCAAGCAGTCGCAGGCGCAGTTTGCCGACATCTATGCCAACTCGCTGTATGGCGTGGGCGGCAACCAGCCCGGCATCGGCGTGGCCGTGTCGCAAGTGGCGCAGCTGTTCAACCAGGGTAACCTGGAGAGTTCGTCGAATCCGCTCGACATCGCCATCAATGGCGGCGGTTTCTTCCGCACCAGCGTGAACGGTGCCATCCAGTATTCGCGCAACGGCCAGTTCCAGGTCGACAAGAGCGGCTTCATCATCAATGCCCAGAAAGCCCAGCTGACGGGCTATCCGGCCGATGCGAACGGCAAGATCCTGGCCGGCGCCGTCGTGCCGCTGCAGATCGACCCGTCCGACATGGCGCCGCAGGCGACCACCAAGGTCGATACCCAGGTCAACCTCGATTCCAACTCGGCCATGCCGACCGTGGTGCCGTTCAGCGTGGGAGAGCAAAAGTCGTGGACCAAGCAGTTCCCCGTGCCGGTTTTCGATTCGCTGGGCAATGCCCACACCATGTCCAATTTCTATGTCAAGACGGGCACCAATAGCTGGGATGTCTACTCGGCTACTGACGGCAAGGAAATTACCAGCGCGAAAGTGGCTGCGGCGGCGCAGACCGATGCCGCCTCGCTGACCGCGCGCAGCGCCTACCAGGCCGCCGTCACGGCCGTGCCGCTGGTACCGGCAGCTATCACGGCCGCCGCCGTCGCCTATGGCAATGCGGCCGGCGCCGCCGTGCGCGCCGCCGCCGTGCTGGCCGGCGCCAGCACCGCCCAGTTGAATGCCATCAGCGCCACCTATGGCAGCGCCGTGCCCAACGGCGTCAATTCCAACCTGACGCCAGATCAGATCGACAAGAATATCGCCTCCGTGACGGAAGTGCCCGCCGTGAGGTCGGCTTCGCTGGTGTTCAACAGCGTCGGCAGCCTGGACAAGGCCGCCATGCTGGGCCTGACGCCGCCGCAAACCTTGCCGGTGACGGTCAACCTGCCCGTCTTCCCCGCTACGGGCGCGAACGCGAACCTGGCGATCAAGGTCGACTTCACCAATTCCACCCAGCTCAGTTCGTCCACCAGCGAAAAGCGCACCGTGGCCGATGGTTATGCGGCCGGTCAGCTGAGCCGTTTCGTCGTGGGCACCGATGGCGTGATTCAGGGCCAGTACAACAATGGCAAGACACGCGACCTGGGCCAGGTAGTGTTGACCAAGTTTGCCAATCCGAATGGCCTGGAGCCGCTGGGCAACAATGCCTGGGCGGAGAGTTCGACCTCGGGCAGTCCCATGACGGGTGAGCCGAGCTCGGCCGGCTTGGGCGACTTGCGCGCCTCGGCCGTAGAAGTGTCGAACGTGGACCTGACGGCCGAACTGGTCAACATGATCACCGCCCAGCGCGCCTACCAGGCGAATGCGCAGACCATCAAGACGCAGGATTCGGTCTTGCAGACCCTGGTCAACCTGCGCTAATAGTACCGGGGTCAGACCCGCCGGGTCTGACCCCAGCTTTTGTTTTGCACGGAGAAACACATGGACCGTCTCATCTACACCGCCGGCTCGGGCGCCAAGCACATCCTGGACAAGCAGGCGACCACGGCGAATAACCTGGCGAACGCCACCAGCACGGGTTTCCGTGCCCAGCTCGACTCGTTTCGCGCCGTGCCCGTGGTGGCCGATGGCATGATGCCGACGCGCGCCTTCGTCGTAGATTCGACGGTCGGTTCCGATTTCACGCAAGGACCCATGCAGCACACGGGCCGCGCGCTCGACGTGGCCGTGGAAAACGGTGGCTGGATCGCGGTGCAGTCCGCCGACGGATCCGAAGCCTATACGCGCAACGGCGCCTTCAAGCTCAATGAAAACGGCATGCTGCAAACGCAGGGCGGGCTGATGGTGCAGGGCGATACGGGGCCCATGGCGATTCCGCCGGGCGTGACGGTGTCCATCGCCAGCGATGGCACGGTGGGCACGATTTCCACCGATGTGCCGCCGGGCCCGTCCACGGTGCTGGGACGCATCAAGCTGGTCAACCCGCCCGAGCAGCAACTGGTGCGCGGCGACGACGGCCTGTTCCGCCTGAAAGATGGCACGCTGGCGCAAGCCGACCAGGCCGTCAAATTGACCACGGGCGCGCTGGAAGGCAGCAATGTCAGCCCCGTCGACTCGATGGTCAGCATGATCGCCCTGGCGCGCCAGTTCGAAACACAAATGAGCTTGTTGAAGAATGCCGAGAATAACGCGGCGAAAGCCACCCAGATCCTCGCTTTGAATTGATAGAGCCGGTCGCATAATGGTCACATAGAAATAGTCTACAGGGCTGGCAAGCGCTGTTATTGGAGAAAAAACATGATTCGTTCCCTTTGGATAGCCAAGACCGGCCTGGAAGCGCAGCAGACGCAGATGGACGTGATCGCCAATAACCTGGCCAACGTCAGCACCACCGGCTTCAAGAAGTCGCGTGCCGTCTTTGAAGACTTGCTGTATCAAAATGTGCGCCAGCCGGGTGCGCAATCGTCGCAGCAAACCCAGCTGCCGTCGGGCTTGCAGATCGGCACGGGCGTGCGCACCGTGGCTACCGAACGCATCCATACCCAGGGCAATCCCCAGGCGTCGGGCAATTCGCGCGACGTGATGGTCAACGGCACCGGTTTCTTCCAGGTGTTGCTGCCCGATGGCGCCACCGCCTACACGCGCGACGGCTCCTTCCAGACGGATGCCAATGGCCAGCTGGTGACGTCCGAAGGTTTTGTGATCCAGCCTGCCATCACCGTACCGACCAATGCGCTGAGCCTGACCGTGGCGCGCGACGGCACCGTCTCCGTCACCTTGCCCGACACCGTGGCGCCATCGCAGATCGGTTCGCTGCAACTGACTACCTTCGTCAATCCGGCCGGCCTGGAATCGAAGGGTGAAAACCTGTACATGGAAACGGGGGCCTCCGGCGTGGCGCAAACCAACACCCCGGGCACGAATGGCGCCGGCGTGCTGATGCAGGGCTATATCGAGAGCTCGAACGTCAACGTGGCCGAGGAAATGGTCAACATGATCCAGACGCAGCGCGCCTACGAAATCAACAGCAAGGCCATCACCACATCCGATCAAATGCTGCAGAAATTGTCGCAACTTTAATTTTCATAGTCGTCATGCCATCCGCCGCCGGATGGCAGCGGAGGTTCGCCATGCAATACCCCATCATCGCCCTGTTGTCCGCAGTCCTGCTGTCCGGCTGCGCCATCACGCCCACCTCGATCGTGCAATACCCGACCACCACGCGCGCGCCCATGCCCGAACCGGTGGTCGTCAGCAACGGTTCCATCTACCAGCCGTCGACTTACCGTCCCGCGTTTGAAGACCGCCGCGCGCGCCATGTGGGCGACATGATGACGATCGCCATCACCGAGCGCACGAATGCCGTCAAGGCGGGCGCCAGTTCCGGCAACAAGTCCGGCAGCGTGGGCTTCAGCACGCCAGGCATGCTGCAGGGCCGCCTGGGCGGCAGCGTCTCGGCGAATGGCGCAACAAAATTTGCCGATGGCGACAACCAGTCCGCCAGCAACACCTTTAGCGGCACGATAGGCGTGACGGTGATCGAGGTATTGCCAAATGGAAATCTCATCGTCGCCGGCGAAAAACAGATCGCCATGAACAAGGGCACGGAATTCATCCGCTTCTCGGGCATGGTCAATCCGGACACCATCGGCATCGGCAACGTCGTGCCCTCGACCCAGGTGGCCGATGCGCGCGTCGAGTACCGCACCAACAGCCAGATCGATCGTGCCGAAATGGCGTCGATGGCGTCGCGCTTCTTCCTCAGCCTGCTGCCGTTCTGATCATGGCGACCTTGACCTTCCCCCGCTTTTTAGCCATGTTCGGCCTGGCCGTCTCCCTGCTGGCGCCCGTCGCCCAGGCCGAGCGCATCAAGGACCTGGCCAGCATCGCCGGCGTGCGCCAGAATCAGCTGATGGGCTATGGTCTCGTCGTCGGCCTCGACGGCAGCGGCGACCAGACCACGCAAACGCCATTTACCATCCAGAGCGTGGCGGCGATGCTGCAGCAGCAAGGCATTAACTTGCCGCAAGGCACCAGTTTGCAATTGAAGAACGTGGCCGCCGTGATGGTGACGACATCCTTGCCCGCATTTGCCCAGCCGGGCCAGATGCTGGACGTGACCGTGTCGTCGATGGGCAATGCGAAGAGCTTGCGCGGCGGCACGTTATTGATGACGCCACTGAAGGGCGCCGATGGCCAGGTGTATGGCATGGCGCAGGGCAATGTGCTGGTGGGCGGCGTGGGCGCGCAGGCGGCCGGCAGCTCCGTCGTCATCAATCACTTGAGCGTGGGACGCATCTCGGGTGGCGCCACTGTCGAGCGCAGCGTCGCTTCGGTGCTGGGCGCCAACAATACGATACGCCTGGAATTGAATGCCACCGATTTCGCCACCGCCAGCCGGGTGGTCGAGGCCATCAACAGCCGCTACGGCGCCGGCACGGCCGCCGCGCTGGACGGACGCGTGATCCAGGTGCAGTCGCCGGGCGGCAGCGACCAGCGCGTGACCTTCCTGGGCCAGCTGGAAAGCATCGAAGTCAATCCGGCCCGCCTGGCGGCCAAGGTCATCATGAATGCGCGCACCGGTTCTGTCGTGATGAACCAGTCCGTGACCCTGGAAACGTGCGCCATTTCGCACGGCAACCTGTCCGTCACCATCAATGTCGAGCCGCAGGTGAGCCAGCCGGCACCTTTGTCGGGCGGGCGCACGGTGGTCACGCAGACGGCGCAGATCGATATCAAGAAGGAACCGGGCAAGGTCATGCTGGTCAAGGGCGGCGCTTCGCTGTCCGACGTGGTGAAAGCCTTGAATGCCATCGGCGCCTCGCCGCAAGACTTGCTGGCCATTCTGCAGGCGATGAAGGCGGCCGGTTCGCTGCGCGCCGAACTTGAAATCATTTGATGGGTACGCCATGATCAGCCAAACCGACCTCAGCAATACCGCCGCCTATGACGTCAAGGGCATGGATGGCTTGCGCCAGTCCGCCAAGGCGAAGGACCCTGCCGCCCTGAAAGAGGCCGCCACGCAATTTGAAGCCATGTTCATCAACATGATGATGAAAAGCATGCGCGAAGCCTCGCCGCAGGACGGCATCATGGATAGCCAGCAAAGCAAGATGTACACCTCGATGCTGGATCAGCAGACGAGCCAGAACCTGGCCAAGCGCGGCACGGGCCTGGCGGACGTGCTGATCCGTCAACTGTCGTCCTCGAACCAGGCGCTGGCTGCCGATGGCGCCGAAGCGCCGTCGCCCCGTTCGTCGAGCATGGCGCAGGCGCTGGCCGCGTTCCGCCAGCAGCAGGGCGCGCTCACCGATGGCGCGGCCAGCACCACCGTCACCGGCAAGACATTGAGCGACAAGGCCAACGCCACGCAGGCGCCGCACGTGCGCGCCTTCCAGGAAAAGCTGGGCGTGCATGCGGAAGAAGCCAGTCGCGCCACCGGCATCCCGGCCAAGTTCATGCTGGGCCAGGCGGCGCTGGAAACGGGCTGGGGCAAGCGCGAAATCATCAGCCGCGACGGCAGCAGCAGCCACAACCTGTTTGGCATCAAGGCCACGGGCGACTGGAAAGGCAAGGTCACGGAAGCCGTCACCACGGAATATGTGAATGGCAAGGCGCAACGCAAGGTGGAAAAATTCCGCGCCTATGACAGCTACGCGGACAGTTTCAAGGATTATGCGCAGTTGATTACCAACAACAAGCGCTATGAAAAAGTGCTGGCCAGCGCGGGCGACGCCAGCACGTTCGCCCAGGGCTTGCAAAAGGCCGGTTACGCGACGGACCCGAATTACGCTGCCAAATTGACAAAAATCATCAAGCATTCTCTGGTCGGTTAATCCGCCTCCCTACCCTTGTGCAGGACGCGCGCTTCAAGTTTTCGCCGCGGCTGCCGTAAATACATTTGACGGTAACCAATAAGACACCATGACTTCGAATCTACTCAGCATCGGTAAGAGCGGTTTGCTTGCAGCGCAGGTGGGCCTGTCGACGACCGGGCATAACATCACCAATGCGAATGTACCCGGGTACAATCGCCAGACGGTGCTGCAGCAGACTTCGCAGTCGAACTTTGCCGGCTATGGCTTCGTCGGCACGGGCACGGAGGTGTCACAGATCAAGCGCCAGTACGACAGCTTCATGGCCACCCAGGTCAATGCCGCGCAAAGCGCCACCAGCGCACTCGACACCTATTACACGCAGATCAGCCAGATCGACAACTTGCTGGCCGATCCCACGGCGGGCTTGTCGCCCGCCCTGCAAGATTTCTTCAAGGGCGTGCAGGATTTCAGCGCCAATCCGTCTTCGGTCGCCTCGCGCCAGGCGCTGCTGTCGAGCGCCGGCTCGCTCGCTTCCCGTTTCCAGGGCTTGAGCGCGCGCCTGACGGAGATCGGCGACGGCGTCAATTCGCAGATCACGTCGAATGTGACGGTGATTAATACCTATGCCAAGCAGCTCGCCGAGCTGAACAAATCGATTTCCCAGTTATCGGTCGATGCCAGCAACCAGCCCAACGATCTGCTGGACCAGCGCGACCAGCTGATCACGGAATTGAACAAATATGTCAAGGCGACGGTGCAACCCGCAGCCAACAATACCGTGACCATTTCCATCGGCGCGGGCCAGCCGCTGGTGGTGGCGGACCGCAGCTTCGAGCTGGCGGCCACGCCTTCGCGAACGGACCCGAACCGCATCGAGGTGGGCTATGTCACGGGCAGTACTGTCACCGTGCTGCCGGACAGTTCCCTGACCGGCGGCTCGCTGGGCGGCTTGCTGGAATTTCGCAGCGGCACCCTGGACAATGTCCAGAACTCCCTGGGCAAGGTGGCCATCGCGCTGGCCAGCACTTTCAACGACCAGCACAAGCTGGGGCAGGACTTGAATAGCGCCATGGGCGGCGACTTTTTCAAGATACCCGACCCCGTGATCGGCGCCGACCGCGGCAACAACGCCAGCAGCACCACCGTGCTGTCAGCCAAGGTCAGCGACCCCACCAAGCTGACGGCCAGCGATTACAGCCTGAAATACGACGGCAGCAACTATGTGGTGACGCGCGAATCCGACGGCGCGCACACCATCATCAATCCGTATCCGCAAACGGGGCCGCAAACCATCGACGGCGTCGATTTCTCGATCTCGGGCGCGGCCGCCCAAGGCGACAACTACGTCATCAAGCCGACGGCGAATGGCGCGGCCGGTATGGCCGTGCTGATCACCGACCGCAACAAGATCGCCGCCGCCGCCCCCATCGCCACCTCGGCGCCGGTGGCCAATACGGGCACGGGCAAGCTCAGCGCAGGCTCCGTCGACAAGGCCTACCTGACACCAGGCAATGCCCTGACCGGTCCCGTGACCTTGACCTACGACAAGGCGACCACCTCGCTGACGGGTTTCCCGGCCGGCCAGGCGGTGACGGTCAAGGGCTTGAATGGCGCCACCACGACCTATCCGGCCGGCACGGCGAACATCCCGTATACGGAAGGCGATAGCCTCAGCTTTGGCGGCATCAATGTCAGCATGACGGGCGCGCCGGCGCAGGGCGATAAATTCACCATTGCGCCGAACTTGGGCGGTGTGGGCGACAACCGCAACGCCGCGCTGCTGGCGGGCTTGCAGACGAAGAACATCCTCGATGGCGGCAATGCCACGTTCCAGGGCTCGTACGCGCAAACCGTCAGCTTCGTGGGCAACAAGACACGTGAAGTACAGGTCAGCGGCCTGGCCAGCCTGGCCTTGCTGCAGCAGACCAGCACCCAGCAGCAGGCTGTTTCCGGCGTCAACCTCGACGAAGAGGCGGCCAACCTGCTGCGTTACCAGCAGTCCTACCAGGCGTGCGGCAAGGTCATGCAAATCGCCAGCACCCTGTTCGACGTGGTGATCGGCCTGGGACGTTAATCAATTTTTGCCGCGGCGTAGTGCGCGGCGGCTTTCTGGAAGGGCAGCATCATGCGCATCAGCACACGAATGATTTATGACCAGGGCAGCTCGCAGCTGAATAATCTGCAGGGCGCCCTGAACCGTACGCAGATGCAGCTGTCGTCGAACCGTCGCAATCTGACGCCGGCCGACGATCCGATCGCCTCGGCGCGCGCGCTGGAAGTGACGCAGTCGCAATCGATCAATACCCAGTTCGTGACGAACCGCTCGAACGCGAAGAATTTCCTGTCGCAGGAAGAGCTGGCATTGGCCAGCACCACTTCGTTGATCGCCGACGTGAAAGACCTGGTGCTGAAGGCCGGTAATCCTTCCCTCAAGGATATCGACCGCGATACCCTGGCCAAGGAACTGGAAGGCCGGTTGACCGACTTGATGGGCATCGCCAACACGGCCGACGGCGCCGGCGGCTACCTGTTTTCCGGCTATAAATCCACCACCCAGCCATTCAGCCAGACACCCACGGGCGCCACCTATGTGGGCGACCAGGGGCAGCGCGAATTGCAGGTGGGTTCGGCGCGCTATCTGGCCACCAGCGATTCCGGCGCCACCGTGTTCGAGAATAACCTGACCGGCAATGGCAAGTTCACCACGGCGGCGGCCACCGCCAACTTTACGCGCGGCGGCTCGGGCATCGTTTCGGGCGGCACGGTGACGGACCCGTCGGTATTGACGGGGCACAAGTATTCGATCGATTTCAAGGTCACGGGTACGGGCACCGACGCCGTCACCACGTACACCGTCACGGACGCCACGCTGGGCCAGACGGTGCCAAATCCCGCCGTGCCCATCCCCTACAAGGCGGGCGACGCCATCACCTTCGACGGCCAGCAAGTGAACATCACGGGCAAGCCAGCCGACCAGGACAGCTTTACGCTGGAGCCGAGCGCCAAGGAATCGCTGTTTACCACCGTGAAAAACCTGATCGGCGTGCTGCGCCAGGCGGGCAGCGGCGATGCGGGCCAGGCGCGCCTGACGAACGGCTTGAACGCCGCGCATAATATTCTCGACACGGCCTACGACAATGTACTGTCCGTGCGCGCGGAAGTCGGTTCGCGCATGAAGGAACTCGATTATCTCGACAGTGCTGGCGACGACCTCGACATCCAGTACGCCACCACCCTGTCGGACTTGCAGGACCTGGACATGGTCAAAGCCATTTCCACTTTCAGCCAGCAGCAAGTCACCCTGCAGGCGGCGCAAAAATCGTTCACCTCGATCTCGGGCCTGTCGCTGTTCAATTACATCAGCTAAGCGTTCGGTATCGGCTAGATGACCGGCAAGCCGGGGCAGGGAGTGCATCTCCCACCCCGGCTTTTTTGCGCCTGCAAGATGGTCACCTGATAATATATACAGGCAAACTGTGCAGTCTACCTGTATATCTGTTATAGTGGAGCCTGTTGATCCACTACTTGCTTCCCATGCACACCCCACAAGAAGAGCACGAACACGTATTGCAGCTGGCCGGCGACTTGCGCATTCTCATTGGCACATTGCGCCGCCGCCTGCGCGAGGAAGCGCATCTTGGGGATGTCAGCATGTCGCAGGCGTCCGTGCTAAGCCGCCTTGAGCGCGACGGCCCGGCCACCGCCAGCAGCCTGGCGCGCGCCGAAGGCATGCGGCCCCAGTCGATGGCCGCTACGGTGCTGGCGCTGAGCGAGGCGCAGCTGGTGACGGGCTCGCCCGACCCGGCTGATGGCCGGCAGACGCTATTGACCCTGACGGACAGTTGCCGCGCCTGGATCGCGGCCAGCCGTGCCGCGCGCGAGGACTGGCTGGCGCGCACCATTGAAACCCGGCTCACGCCGGACGAAGTCATCGAACTGAACCATGCGGTGGCGCTACTCAAACGCTTGGCGGAGTGATCTGCTGAACCATCCACCCCGACCCCGGCAAGGAGCCCGCACGGCCAGATGAACAACACATTCCGTTCGCTACGCATTCCCAATTACCGTATCTGGGCCGCTGGCGCCCTGGTGTCGAATATCGGCACCTGGATGCAGCGCACGGCGCAAGATTGGCTGGTGCTGAGTGAATTGACGCAGCACAAAGCCAGTGCCGTCGGCATCGTCATGGCCTTGCAATTCGGCCCGCAACTGCTGTTGCTGCCCCTGACGGGCATGGCGGCCGACTTGCTCGATCGCAGGAAATTGTTGCTGTGTACGCAGGCGGCCATGGGCTTGCTGGCGCTGGGACTCGGGATATTGTGCATCAGTGGACAGGTAGCACTGTGGCACGTGTATGTGTTTGCTTTCCTGCTGGGCTGCGTGACGGCCTTCGATTCGCCCGTGCGCCAGACGTTTGTTGCCGAAATTGTCGGTGAGGAAGACCTGACGAATGCCGTGGCACTCAATTCCACCTCGTTCAATGCGGCGCGCATGCTGGGCCCTGCGGTAGCAGGGCTGCTGATCAGCAGCGTCGGCAGCGGCTGGGTCTTCATCATCAACGCCATCTCGTTTGCGGCCGTGATCGGTTCACTGTTGCTGCTGCGCGTGGCATTGCTGCGCCGCGCGCCGCGTCTGAAGGCCACGCGCGCCAGCCTGGGCGAGGGTTTCCGCTACGTGCGCCAGCGGCCCGACCTGATGGCCATCCTGCTGATGCTGTTCCTGATTGGCACCTTTGGCTTGAATTTCCCGATTTTCCTGTCGACCATGTCGGTCACGGCTTTCCATGCGGGTGCCGACCAATATGGCGTGCTCAGTTCCGTGATGGCGTGCGGCTCGGTGGCCGGCGCCCTGCTGGCGGCGGGGCGCGGCCAGCCTACCCTGGCCTTGTTGCTGGGCGCCGCTGCGCTGTTCGGCCTGGCCTGCGCGCTGGCCGCCGTGATGCCCAACTACTGGCTGTTCGGCATGATGCTGGTGGTCATCGGCATCGCCGCGCAAACGTTTACCACCAGCGTCAACAGCAGTGTGCAACTGTCGACGGCGCCCGCCATGCGGGGCCGCGTCATGGCCATCCTGCTGGCCATCTCGGCAGGCGGCACGCCGCTGGGCGCGCCCATCGTGGGCTGGGTGGCCGATACCTGCGGCCCGCGCTGGGCGCTGGGCATCGGCGCCCTGTCGGGCGTGGCGGCGGCGCTGGTCGGCGTGCGCTACCTGGTCAAGCATCATCAGTTGCGCCTGAATCTCGACGTGCGGCGCTGGCGCGTGGCGCTGAGCACCGACCAGCATTGACCGCCGGTCTTAGCGTGCCGGTGTTGCCGGTGTCGCCGGACGCAAGGGATTCGGCGGCGCGGGCGGCGCTGGCCGGTCGCGCGTGGCAAAGCCGCGCGGCAGCAAACGCGCCGTTTCTATGCCGCGCAGGAACATGTTCTGGAAGGGCGTGGCCAGGTAGGGCAGGACCATGCTGATCACCAGCAAGCCCACGCCCAGGGTGACGGGGAAGCCGATACCGAAAATGTTCAGCTGCGGCGCGGCCCGCGTCAAGATACCCAGCGCCACGTTGGTCAGCAGCAAGGCGGCGATGATGGGCAGCGAAATCTGCAGGCCGGAGCGGAAGATTTCCCCGCCCCAGGCCGCCAATTGCTGGAAGCCGCCGCCGCTGACGGGACTCGATGAAATGGGCAGGCTGACAAAGCTTTCCGCCAACGCCGCCAGCAAGACCAGGTGGCCGTTGACTGTCAAAAACATCAAGGTGGCCAGCATGACGAGGAACTGGCTGATGGCGGAAGACCTGCCCTTGGTTTGCGGGTCGAAGAACGAGGCGAAGCCCAGGCCCATGGTCAGACTGCTGAGTTCGCCGGCCATTTCGATGGCGGAAAACACGATGCGGATGGAAAAGCCCATGGCCAGGCCCACCAGCATCTCTTGCGTCAGGATCAGCAAGCCGGGCAAGGACATCGGGTTGACGGCAGGCAGGGCCGGTACGGTGGGGGCGATGATCATGGCCAGCAGCGCGCCCAGGGTCACCTTCACGCTGGCTGGCACGGCCGCGTTGCCAAACAGGGGCGCGGCCGCAATCAGGCCGAGGATGCGGCTAAGTGGCCACAGCAGTGCTGCGATCCAGGTGTTCAGTTCGATGCTCGACAGGGTCAGCATAGGAGGATCAGCGATGGCTGCACTAACCGACCAGGTTCGGGATGCCCGTGAAGACCTGGCGCATGTAGTCGAGCATGACGGACAGCATCCACGGGCCCGCCACGACGAGGGCGACAAAGATGCCGACCAGCTTGGGGATGAAGGACAGGGTTGCCTCGTTGATCTGCGTGGCCGCCTGGAAGATGCTGACGATCAAGCCGATGATGAGGGCGACGAGCAGCATGGGCGCGGCCACCATCAGGGTGATTTCCATCGCATGGCGGCCCAGGGTCATGACGCTTTCGGGTGTCATCGTAATCCCCTAGTAAAAACTCTGTGACAGCGAGCCCAGCAGCAGTTGCCAGCCATCGACCAGCACGAACAGCATCAGTTTGAACGGCAGCGAGATCGTCGCCGGCGACATCATCATCATCCCCATCGACATCAGCACGCTGGCGACCACCATGTCGATGATCAGGAACGGGATGAAGATGGCAAAGCCGATCTGGAACGCCGTCTTCAGTTCACTGGTGACGAAGGCGGGCACGAGGATGCGCAGCGGCACGTCTTCCGGACCTTGCAGGGCCGGCGAGCGCGACATTTTGGCAAACAGGGCCAGGTCGGCCTGGCGGGTCTGCTTGAGCATGAAGGTTTTCAGGGGATCGACGCCCTTGTCCATCGCTTGCTGCATGCTGATTTTGTTTTCCTGATAAGGCAGATAGGCATCCGTATAAATCTTGTCGAACACGGGGCCCATGACGAACAGGGTCAGGAACAGGGCCAGTCCCACCAGCACCTGGTTGGGCGGCGCCGATTGCGTGCCGATGGCCTGGCGCAGCAGGGATAGCACGATGATGATGCGCGTAAAGCAGGTCATCATCAAGAGGGCCGCCGGCAGGAAGGTGAGCGACGTCATCAGGATGAGCGTCTGCACCGGCAGCGAGTAATTTTGTCCCCCGCCCGGCGCCGGCGTGCTGTTGAATGCCGGGATGCCCGGCTGGGCCATGGCCCACAACGGCAAGGCCAGCGCGACGGCCGCCAGCAGCCAGGTCAGGGGAGTCTTCACGTTGGACCACTCCATCTGCTGCTTATTTCCCATTGCGTTTTTCGATGGTCTGTTTCAGCCACTCGGAAAAATTGGCGGCCGCGGGGCCGTTTTGCGCCGTCGTCAGTTGCGGCAAATCGCCTTCCTGGCGCGGCATGGTGGCCAGCGCGTTGATCCTGCCGGGCGAGGCGCCGACGACGATCCACTGGTCGGCCACTTCGACGAGGACGATGCGTTCGCGTCCGCCCAGGTTGAGCGAACTGACGACGCGCATCTTGTTGTTGCCGCCCATGACCTTGGGGCCATAGCGCTTCATGAACCAGGCCAGGCCGATCAGTAGGGCCAGCACGAACACCAGCGCGAAGATGGTTTGCAGCAAGCTGCCGGCCGAGCTCGTCGGCGCCATCGTCATGGGCGCGCCGGGCGGTACGGCGGGCATGGCAGCAGCTGTCGCGGGCGCCGCTTCAGCGGCTGCAGCGGGTTTTTCACTTGCAACTTCGGCAGGGGAGGGGGCGGTGTTGGCCGCCGGCGCTGCTGCCGTCACCGCTGCAGCAACTGGCACCGACGCGGGGGCCGGCGCCGGTGCAGCTTGGGCGATACAGCACGCCGCTGCCAGCGGCAGCAGGGTGGAAATCAACAGGCCAGGCTTCATTTATTCAATTTTCGGATACGTTCGGAAGGCGTGATGATGTCGGTCAGGCGGATACCAAACTTGTCATTCACCACCACCACTTCGCCCTGGGCGATCAGGCAGCCGTTCACCAGCACGTCCATCGGTTCACCCGCCAGGCCGTCGAGCTCGACCACGGAACCTTGTGCCAGTTGCAGCAAGTTCTTGATGGCGATCTTGGTACGGCCCAGCTCGACCGTCAGTTGCACGGGAATATCGAGGATGAAATCGATATCGTTGTGCGTTTCTGACTTCGATGCCTGCTTGGAAAAGTCCTTGAACACGGCGGCGCTGGCCGCGCTGGCCGTATTGGCAGCCTGGTTTTGCAGCGCTTCGGCTTCCGCCTTGGCCTGCTCGGCGATGGCCGCGCCCCAATCGTCTTCCGCGCTTTGGTCGTCTTGGTTGTCAGACATGTGTTTCTCCTGTTGTACAGATGCGGACCGCAGCGCGGCCCGATTGCATTACTTAATGATTATTCATGTTGTCGGCATTAGCCAGCAACTTTTCGACCTTCAGCGCATATTGTCCGTTCAACACGCCGTACGTGCAATCCATCACGGGCACGCCGTCGACGGTGGCGGCGATCAATTCGGGAATGTTGAGCGGTATGATGTCGCCCACCTTCATGTTCAGGATTTCGTCGAACGAGACGCGCGCCGTGCCCAGCGAGGCCACCAGTTCGACTTCGGCGATCTGGATCTGCTGCGTCATCAGGCGGATCCAGCGCTTGTCCACTTCCAGCGCTTCACCCTGCAGGCTGGAGGTCAGCGAATCGCGGATCGGCTCGATCATCGAATACGGCATGCAGAAGTGGATTTGTCCGGAAACGGAGCCCAATTCCACCGTAAACGTGGACGCCACCACCACTTCGTTCGGCGTGGCGATGTTGGCGAACTGCGTGTTCATTTCCGAACGGATATATTCGAATTCGACGGGGAAGACCGGCTCCCACGACTTGGTATAGGCTTCAAAGACGATGTCGAGGATGCGCAAAATGATGCGCTGCTCTGTCTGCGTAAAGTCACGCCCTTCGACGCGCGTATGAAAACGTCCGTCGCCGCCAAACAGATTATCGACCAGCAGGAAGACCAGGCCCGGATCGAAGACCATCAGGGCCGTGCCGCGCAGCGGCTTCATGTGGACCAGGTTCAAATTGGTCGGCACCACCAGGTTGCGGATGAACTCGCTGTACTTCGACACGCGCACGGAACCGACCGACACTTCGGCGCTGCGGCGCAGGAAGTTGAACAGGCCCACGCGCAGCAGACGGGCGAAACGCTCGTTGATAATTTCCAACGTTGGCATCCGGCCGCGCACGATGCGCTCCTGGGTTGCCAAGTTGTAGGTACGAACTCCCGTGACATCTTCCGGCGCCTGCGCGTCGTCCTGGTCTCCGTTGACGCCCTTCAGAAGGGCATCGACTTCTTCCTGGGAGAGGAAATTATCGGCCATGGCTGCTTATTGAATGATGAATGCGGTAAATAATACGTCCGTCACGTCCTGCTCCGGCCCTTTGTCTTCGAACGGCTGGTTCACCTGATTGATGATTTCGGCCGCCAGTTGCTGCTTGCCTTCCACGGTATTGAGTTCGGATGCCTTCTTGCCGGACAGCAGCAGCAGCAAGCGGCTGCGCACTTTCGGCATGTTGACCTTGATCAAGTCCATTTCTTCCGGGCTGCTGGCCTGCAGGGTAAACGCGATTTGCAGGTATTGCTCGCCATTTTCCGGCTGCAAGTTGACGGTGAAGGAGTCGATGGGCACGAAGACGGGCGGACCTGCCTTGGTAGCGGCATGTTTCTTCTTGCTGGGCGCCGATTCTTCTTTATCGGCCTTGCCATGCAGGAAGTACCAGGCGGCACCGCCACCGATGCCGCCGGCCACCAGCACCGAAGCCAGCACGATGATCAGAAGCTTCTTTTTCGAGGCGCCGGCGGGAGCCATGCCTGCATCTGCTTTCGGATCTGCTTTCATTTTTGGATTTGCTTTCAATGGTACTCGAGTGCATGGAAGTGGATCACGACGCCATTATGTCATTATCGGCAAATTCTGCGCAGAAGGATGCAGTGAAAAGAGGGCGGAAGCGCCCTCAACTCTCTGTTTTTATACGAAAAGTTACGCTGTGGGGCGCGCCTGTGGCCCGAGGACGACGAATTGGCCTCAGGCAAAGGTATCCACGGCACCCAGGCTGGGCCGGCTGCGTCCGCCTGCCGCTGGCGCGATGGCGATCTCGCCACCCGCTACGCCGCCGCCCTGGCCATTGCCGCGGCGTTCGCCCGAGGCGGTCCGTTCTCCATTGTTTTGCTGTTCCGGCGTGCCGGCCGAGACGGTGGCACTGCCGAAGGCGATGCCCGCTTCGCTCATCATCTCGCGCAGGCGCGGCATGGCCGCTTCCAGCGCCTGGCGCACTTCGGGTTGGGCCGACATGAAGGCGGCATCGGCCTGGTCATTGGTGACCGTCAGGACCACTTGCACGGGTCCCAGGTCGGGCGGATTCAGGGTCAGGGTGGCGCTCTGGTCGCCACCGGCCGCCATCCACACGACTTTTTGCCCCAGTTGCTGGTCCCAGGCCGGCGTGCCGACCCGGCCCGTCAGCTTGTCTGCCGGCACGGCAACAGCGGCGGCAGCCTGCTGCAGCGCGCTTGGCTGCAACTGGGCCGCCAGGCGGCTCAGGTCGGCAGGCGCTTCCTTGAGAATCGGTTCGGCCACGGCGGTGCCAGCCCTGGCGGTGGCCGCCAGCTGGGCGTCGATGGCCAGTTTTCCAGGCTCGGCCTTGCCGGTCGGCACGCTGGTGCCGGGTGTGCTGGCCGCTTTGCCTTGGGCCTGGCCCAGGCTGTCGGCGAAGTCGCCGCTGTCGGCTTGCGCGGTGGCGGTGGTGGTGGTGGCGGCCTTGCCGCTGCCCTGGCTGGCTGCCAGCAATGGCGCTGTTGTCAGGCCCTTGCCGTCGGCCTTGACGCTGGCGCGCGCGGGCAGTTCCGGCACGGCCTTGGCGGCTGCCGCTGGCGGCTGGATGGCGAACTGGATGCTGCCCACCAGGGCCAGCATTTCGGCGGCCGGATCGGCTGGCGGCGGTGCTGTCGCGGTGGGGATGGCGGGCACGCTTGCCTCGGCCGTGGTGCTGGAACCATCGCTGGTAGCCGGCGTGGCCGCCTCGCTGGCCGGCGCGGGTGGCTGTTCGCTGTTGGCGGCCGGTTCAGTGCCCGCTTGCGCCGGCTTCGCTTCCTTGGCCGGCGCCTGGGCGGGAGCCTGCGTGGCGGCAGGGCTGGCGGGGCGGGCCGCCGCCGGTGCTGCCGCTTGCGCCATATTGCGGCTGGCCTGGCGCTGCTCGATCTGGCGGTTCAGGGTGCGCTGGAAGTCGCCCGCCGTGCCGCTGGTGGGCGGCTGGCTGCGGTTGGCGGCGCCCGGCGTGGCGTTCGGCGAGACAATCTGGGAAATCGGGTTTTGCAGGGTTTGCATGATGCTGCCTCAGTGTTGCTTAGCGTTTGTAATAGGCTTGTCGCGCCGCGTGCTCATCCATTGCTTTCTGGTCGCGCTTGTTTTCCAGCTTCAGCGCCTGTTCCTGCGCCCGGTTATTCAGGGTGGTGTACGACATGCGCTTGCGTTCGGCCAGCTGCCAGCGCATCTTCTCATTGTCACTGCGCGCTTGCGCATGCTCGACCACCTGTTGCTGGCCCAGGATGGCGCTGTCGAGCTTGACCATGAAGGCCTGGAAATTGCGGTAAGCCATGGGCGTCATGCCGCTGCTCATGCTCGCCTCGAAGCGCTTGGCATAGTCGTCGCGGTAGCCGGACAGCATGTCGAGCTTCTGGCGGCAATCGTCGAGCGCTTTCAGGGCCGCGCCCAGGCGCTTGGCGCAATCATCCGTTTCGCGCTGGGCAAGGTCAATCAGGGTTGCAAGTTGGGAAGGAGAAGCCATGCTTGATTATATTCCCGCTATGCAAGCCCTAATCAGTCGAATAGAGCGGTAAGTTGCCCCAAGCTCTCGTCCATGCTGACGCGTTCCGTGATTTGCTGCTGCAAAAACGCCTCGATCTTTTCATGCAGGGCTATGGCCTGGTCCAGCACGGGATCGGTGCCGGCACTGTAGGCGCCCACGCTGATCAGGTCGCGGCTGCGTTCATAGCGCGAATACAGTTGCTTGAGCTTGCGCGCCTGCTGCTGGTGTTCATGCGTGGTGATCGAGTGGGCAGCGCGTGAAATCGATTGCTCGATGTCGATGGCGGGATAGTGTCCCGCCTCGGCCAGGCGGCGGTTGAGCACGATATGCCCGTCGAGAATCGCGCGCGCCGAGTCGGCGATCGGGTCCTGCTGGTCGTCGCCCTCGGTCAGCACGGTGTAGAAGGCGGTGATCGAGCCGCCGCCTTCTTCGCCATTGCCGGCCCGTTCCACCAGCACGGGCAGCTTGGCGAAGACGGACGGCGGATAACCTTTGGTGGCAGGCGGTTCGCCGATGGCCAGGGCGATTTCGCGCTGCGCCATGGCGTAGCGGGTCAGCGAATCCATGATTAACAGGACATTTTGCCCCTGGTCGCGGAAATACTCGGCAATGGCCGTCGCATACGCGGCGCCCTGCAGGCGCATCAGGGGTGGCGTGTCGGCTGGCGCCGCCACGACGACGGAGCGGGCCAGGCCTTCGGGGCCAAGGATTTGCTCGATGAATTCCTTCACTTCGCGACCCCGTTCGCCGATCAGGCCGACGACGATCACGTCCGCCTCCGTATAGCGGGCCATCATGCCCAGCAGCACGCTCTTGCCCACGCCGGAACCGGCAAACAGGCCCATGCGCTGGCCCCGGCCTACGGTCAGCATGGCATTGATCGAGCGCACGCCCACGTCCAGCGTGGTCACGATGGGCGCGCGGCCCAGCGGATTGGCGGGGCGCACATTGATCGGCGCGCTGTCCGTCGTGAGCAGGGGGCCAAGCTGGTCGAGCGGGCGGCCCGCGCCATCGAGCACGCGGCCCAGCAGTTGCGGGCCCACCGGCAGGTGGCGCGCGCGGTCGCTGGGGCGGCGGCGCGGGTGCGCCACGCTGCCGGGGCGGGGAATGGCCGGTTCGACGGAAAACACGCGCGTGCCTGGCACGATGCCCTCGACATCGCTTTGCGGCATCAAGAACAGGCGCTCGCCTTCAAAGCCCACCACTTCCGCCTCGACCCGGCCGCCATTGGGCAGCGGCACGGTGCAGGCGGCGCCGACGGCCAGGCGCAGGCCCACCGCTTCCATCACCAGGCCGGCCACTCGCGTGACCCGCCCCGAAATTTGCATCGGTTCGACAAAGCCGACCACGGCCGAACAGTCGCTCAGGTAGGCGCGCCAGCGCGCCGCATGGGCAGCCGGGCCTTTGACGGACTCGCTCACGGCGCCAGCCAGTCCAGGTCCTTGCCCAGCGCATGCGTCAGGCGCTGCCAGCGGGTGGAGCTTTGTGCATCGATCTGGTTGCTGGCCGTGTCGATCTTGCAACCACCGCGTTCCACGCTCGGGTCTTCGATGACACGCCAGCCACCTTTGTCGAGTTCATCGCCGATGCCGTCGCGTACCACTTGCGCGTCTTCCGGGTTGAGCATCAACAAGGCCGGTTGTTGCAGCACGGGCAAGTATTCGATGGCTTCGCGCACCATCGGCAGTATCAGCTCGGGGCGCACGGGCAAGGCCGCTTTCAGCATGCCCTTGGCCAGTTGCAAGGCCAGTTCCATGACGTCGTTGGCGATCAGTTCATCGGCCTGGTGCACGGCCGTGCCGAAGTCGACGGCGATGGTTTGCAGATGCGCCAGTTCCACGCCGGAGGCGGCCTTGCCTTCGGCATACGATTGCGCATGGCCATCGGCATGCCCGGCCGCGTGGCCTTCCGCATAGCCAGCGGCGCGGCCCTCATCGAAGGCCGTGGCACGCGCTTCCTCGCGGATGGCGTCAAGTTCTTCCTGCGTTGGATACTCGAGCGGTGGGGCCAGCTCTTCTTCCTGCAGCTCGGCAAATGGGTCGAATTCCGCTTCCGGCTCCGGTTCGAGCAGCTTGCGCGCCGCCACCACGCTGGGACGCTCGTCGCCAAACGAGGTCATTTCCCAGCGCTGGTAAGCGGTTTGTTGCTCTTTGGGTATTAAATTAGACAAACGAATCCTCGCCTTTTCCACCCAGTACTATCTGCCCTTCGTCCGCCAGGCGGCGCACGATTTGCAGGATCTGTTTCTGTTGCGATTCCACTTCCGACAGGCGCACGGGGCCTTTCGACTCCAGGTCTTCGCGCATCATCTCGCCGGCACGCTGCGACATGTTCTTGAAGATCTTGTCGCGCAGCTCTTGCGAGGCGCCTTTCAGGGCGATGATCAGCATTTCCGACTGCACTTCGCGCAGCAGCAATTGAATGCCGCGGTCGTCGATGTCGATCACGTTGTCGAACACGAACATTTCGTCCATGATCTTTTGCGCCATGTCGTTATCGTAGTTCTTGATATTGTCCATGACGGAGCCTTCTTGCTCGCCGCTCATGAAGTTGAGGATCTCGGCTGCCGCGCGCACGCCGCCCAGCGACGATTTCTTGATGTTCTCGTTACCGGACAGCAGTTTCGTCAGCACATCGTTGAGTTCGCGCAAGGCGGCTGGCTGCACGCCGTCCAAGGTGGCGATACGCAAGACGACGTCGTTGCGCAGGCGATCCGTGAAATGGCCGAGGATTTCGCACGCCTGGTCGCGCTCCAGGTGGACCAGGATGGTGGCGATGATCTGCGGGTGTTCGTTGCGGATCAGCTCGGACACGGATTGCGAATCCATCCACTTCAGCGATTCGATGCCGGACGCATCCTTGCCGCCCAGGATGCGCGACAGCAGCACGGATGCCTTGTCGTCGCCCAGCGCCTTGGTGAGGACTTGACGGATGTATTCGTCCGAATCGAGGCCGACCGTGGAATTGAGTTCCGTCTGCGCGCGGAAGTCGTCGAGCACCTCGACCACCTGCTCGTGCGCGATGCCCTTCATGGTGGCCATGGCGGCGCCCAGTTTCAGCACTTCGCGCGGGCCGAGGAATTTCATGACCTCGGCCGCTTCGCTCTCGCCCAGTGCCAGCATCAGGATGGATGCTTTTTGCAGTCCCGTTGTCTCAGTCATTATTGCCTATCCATGCTTTGATTACATTGGCCACCACGCGCGGGTCTTCCTGTGCCAGTTTCCTGGCCATGGCCAGGTTTTCGCGATAACCGCGGGCCGTATCTTCTTCCAGTTCTTCCAGCTCGGCTTCGCTGAGCAGGACTTCGTTTGCTTCGCCATCCTTGGCCAGTTCCGGCTCGATGACGGGCGGTGGGGCGCCGAAATCGTCGATCTTGCGCATCACGGGGCGCAGCATCGGGCGCACGATCTTGATGAAGATATACAGCAGAATCAGGGCCGTGATGAGGAATTTCGCCAGTTCCTTGGCCAGCGGCAAGTTGGCCGGGTCGCGCCACCACTCCAGCTTGCCTTCCGGCGCGCGGTCGATGCCGTCGAAGGGCGAATTGGCCACGCTGAAGCTGTCGCCGCGCTCCTTGTTGTAGCCCATCGCTTCCTTGACCAGATTATTGATCTGCACCATTTCAGCAGGGGAAATCGGCTTGACCGTGACCTTGCCATCCTTGTCGAAGCTGCGGCGGTAGTTGACGACGACGGCCACCGACAGGCGGCGCAAGCCGCCCATGGATTTCTGTTCGTAGCGCACGGTCTTGTCAACTTCGTAATTTGTCGTCGATTCTTTCTGGGTCGGTGCCGTCGGTGCGCCAGTTGCGGCGCCCGGTGCCTCTGCCGTCAATGGCGCCGTGGCCACGCCGGGGGGCTGGTTCGACAGGGCGCCCGGCACGCCGGACGGGTTGGCATTGCCGGCGCCCGTCGATTCGCTCGTTTGCTGGCTGCGGATGGTGGACGCTTCCGGCGGCGAGTTCGGCTTGTAGGTTTCTGCCGCCTGCTCGCTTTGCGAAAAATCCACATCGGCCGTCGCTTCGGCGCGCACATTGCCTTCGCCGACGATGGGCAGCAAGATCGATTCGACTTGCTTGATCACGCTTTGTTGCAACTGCTGCACGTACTTTAATTGGTTCGGGTCCAGGCTCTTGATGCCGTTGGCGCGGTCCTTGTCCTTTTCCTGGTTCGATAGCAGGCTGCCGGCCTGGTCGACCACGGTGACATTGACTGGAAGCAATTCCGGCACGCTGGACGCCACCAGGTGCACGATGGCGCTCACCTGCAATTGGTCCAGGCCGCGGCCCGGGTGCAGGTTCAGCAGCACGGAGGCGGTCGGTTTTTGCTGTTCGCGCACGAAGACGGAAGGCTTTGGCAAGGCCAGGTGGACGCGCGCCGTTTCGACGGCGGACACCGATTCGATCGACTTCGCCAGTTCGCCTTCGAGCGCGCGCTGGAAATTGACCTGTTCCAGAAATTGCGAGACGCCCAGCTTCTGGTTTTCCATCAGCTCGAAGCCGACGTTGCCGCCCTTCGGCAAGCCTTGCGCGGCCAGTTTCAGGCGCGCATCGTGGACTTGCTCGGTGGGCACGAGAATGGCGCCGCCCCCTTCGGAAAACTTGTGCTTGATGCCCAGCTGGTCCAGCGACGCGGTGATGGCGCCGCCGTCGCGGTCCGTATAGTTGGAAAACAGGACCTTGTACTCGGGTGGCTGGTTCCACATGTACAGGGCCACGCCGATGGCGATCAGTGCCGCCACGCCCAGGCCGCGCAGGAAATTCTTGCCCATCGGCGTCTTGGCGAAGGCTTGCACGGACTCCACGGGCGAACGGGCAGGCGCCGGTTCCTGCGGTATGCGGTTCACATCGATTTCTTCGGCTACAGCCATGATTGCCTTCCGGGGCGCGTGTTATTGACGGGTATTCGGTGATGCGTGGGGGCCGCTTCCTCAGGAGGAGGGGGCGATATGCAGAATTATCCGCCACTGTCACGCGCTTCAATCGTCCAAACAGAAGGCGCTTTTGCCGCCTGCTCGGCCGAGCGGCTGGCGTTGGCGCTGGTATTGTGGAACCTTGGCAACAGGTGACGGAAGTTATTGTACCCGTCGTTGCCTTGCTGACTGGAGTTTTGTTCTCCAGAAGCAACAGGCAGGATTAGACGAGAATCGGGAGGCAAAGTGAAAACAGGCGGTATCGATAGCAGCAGGATCGAGGCGATGATCGCGCAACTGAAGTCGGCGGCCACGCGGCCGGAGGCGAAAATACCGGCGATCCAGAGCGAGGCACCGGCGGCGAAGGTGAATTTTGCCGATGCCTTCAAGAGCGCGCTGGACTCCGTGAGCGGCGCGCAAAAGGCCTCGTCGGCGCTGGGCCAGCGCTTTACCATGGGCGACGAAAAGGTCAGCCTGTCGGATGTGATGGTGTCGATGCAAAAGTCCAGCATCGAATTCCAGGCGACGGTGCAGGTGAGAAACAAGCTCGTATCGGCGTATCACGAGATCATGAATATGCAGGTTTAAGTTTAATTTACCCCAAAGGCAAATTCCGGGGTCAGACCCGGCGGGTCTGACCCCAGCTTTCGGCTGGGTTATCAGCTGAGTCCAGCCATCCGTGCGTTGCGCTCCCGCTCCAGCCGCGTGATATAGCGCTGCACGTGCGCCAGCATGCTGCGCGGCAGGTCGACGAACTGGCAGCCGAGGCGGCGGTTCAGCTTGTTGTTCAGCAAGGTCATGTCCAGCGAATTGCGAATTTGCAAAGTCGCGGTGACGATGCCGACGTCGGGCAAGTCGATGCGGCAGCCGGGATAGTCCCTGCCGATGGTCTCGCCCAGCATCAGTTTATTGTCGAGGATGGCGATGCCGCCGCAACTGATGTCGGCCAGCGGGAACGGCGTGTCGGCGCCGCCCAGCGAGGGCGGCAGGGGAATCGAGACGCGCACGGGATTGCTCACGGGCGTGCTCATGCGGTAATACTCGCGCCGCTGCAAGCGGATCAATGTTTCAGGAATGGCAATTTTCAGGGCGGGCGTACCGCCGTAATTGCACTCTTCCACCTGGGCACTGGCAAACAGGATGCGGATCTTGTCGAGCGAGGTTTCAAACGAGATGCTCTTGGCGGCCACCATGCGCCGGTTCTGGTCGGCGTTCACGGAACGGTCGAGGATGACGGTATTGTGTCCTGCATCGACGTCCAGGATGGAGGTGACGCACACATCGGATTCTCCGTGGATCAGCATGCGTATCAGCTGGTTCTTTTCGCTGATGCTGCGCAGCAAGGCGATGATTTCACGCCGCGATTCCACTTCAAAGTCATGCCAGTTTTCGAGGCCGGAATCCATAATATGTGCTTGCATTGATGCCTGTCTATGTATCGGTGAGATTGACGCTGGTGTCGGGCGGCGGCGGGATGGGGCCGCCCTTCGCAGATTCAATATGATATAACCAGGCCAGCAGTTCCGCAATCGCCCGATACAGGCCGGGCGGAATCTGGCGGTCCAGGTCGACATCCATCAGCAGCGCCACCAATTCCTTCGATTCATGCACGAAGACGCCGTGTTCGCGCGCCGTGCTGATGATCTGATCCGCGATCAGGCCGCTGCCCTTGGCCACCACCTTGGGCGCCGGCGTGCCGCTCTGGTAAGCCAGGGCGACGGCCGTCTGCGGCACCTTGCGCTTGGTGTCGTCAAGCATCGCCTTCTCCTGCTGCGACTCTTGCTGTCATCTCCGCTGCTGGCGCTTCGATCACCTCCGGCTTGCCGGCGATGCTCAGGGACGACAGGGGCCAGCCAGCCGCCTCGAGCGACGCTTCCAGACGCGCCGCATGCTGGCGCAAGGTCTCGGCGCTGCCTTCGCTGCCCGCTTGCAGCTGGATCGCCACGCGGCCGCCTTGCAAGACTACGTGCGCGGCCAGGTCGCCCAGCAGGGGGAACTGGAAGCGCACATTGCTGCGCCAGGCCGTCGCGTCCTCGTCGGCCTGCGTGCCAGCGTGCTGCTGGCCTTCCGGCGCATCCTGGCTGATATCCCACTGCATCTTCTGGCCGGGCCAGGCTTCGCCCTGCCACTGTACGCGTGCCTGTTCGTGCGTATGCAGCTGCAAATTGATCAGTTGCGCCGAGGCCAGGTCGGTGCCCGTCCTGGGCGTCTCGCCCGGTGGGGCCTTTTGCATTTGCGGTTCCAGCAGCAGCGAGGCCAGCGGCCGCTTGCCTTCTGCCCATTCGGCCACATGCGATTCATAGAACAAGCCGCTGCTGCCGACAGTGTCGCGCAGTTTTTGCGCCACTTGCGCGGGATCGGCTCCCGGCGTGGCCATCAGCGGCGTCTTGCCGACCAGCGCCAGGGGCGCGCCGGGCACGCTTTCCGCCTGGCTGAGCACAGTGCTGATGGCCCGCGCGGTGGTGCTCAGTTCCGGTGCCGGCGTATCGCCTGCCAGGGCGGGCAGCAAATTGGCTGGCGTCAGGGGGGCGCGGCTGAGCTGGGTGGCGGCCGTGCTGCTGGCGCGCGTGCCCGCCTGGGCGGCACCGGCCTGGGGACCGCGCGCTTCGGCTGCGTCGGGTTCTGCATCGGCGTCGGCGTAGGTCAGCAGTGGACTGGCGGCCTGATCGCGGTGAGTACCGATTTGAAAAGAGGGGCGGGGATTGATGCCGATCAAGGTCAGCGGAATTTCCGAGCCTGGCTGGGCGCCGGCCGGCAATTGCATGCGGGCCGGCGTGCCGGCGACGCGCACCAGGTAGCTGCCATCGCCCATGCGGGCCAGCACCTGGCCCTGCATGGATTTGCCGATCAGTCCCTGCAGCGAGCGCTGGAACTCGGCCTGGCGCGGGTCGGCGACGGCATCGGCCGCCCGCGCGCCCTTGACCGGGGTCAGGGGCGTCATGCCGATGGCTTCCATCTTCGGCAACATGGCGCCCCCGTGGGCGCTTACGCGCCGTAGGCGTTGGCCAAGCGCCGTTCGGTGCCGGTGCTGTTGATCAGCTTGGACAAATGCGCCATCCACGGCATGGTCAGGTCGCGGATCTTGCGGTCATCTTCCAATATCTGCTTGATCAGGGCGACCTTGCGCTGGCGGCCGGCGCTTTCCAGCACGACTTTTTCTTCATTCGCCTTCAGCGCTTCCACATGCGCGCTCACTTGCTGCTCCAGCGCTTCGAGCGCGTCCCAGTCGGCGTTGCTGGCGGCGGTCACCATCCGGCCCGTCAGGGACTGCATGGTTTCGTAGGTGGTTAGAACTTCTTGATGGGTCATCATGGGTCAGGCGCTCGCAAGGCTGGGCATACGTTTCAAATCGTCGCCGGGGATGGCGGCGGGCATGGTGCCTATGGCGTTCCAGGTTTCACGCAAGTCGGTCAGCAGGCGCTGCACTTCTTCCAGCAGGGTAATATCGTTGTTCAGGTTGGCCGTCAGCAGGCGCGCGCTCATATACTCGTACAGAGCGTCGAGGCCCTCGGCGATCTGGCCGCCCGCTTCCTTGTCCAGGCTGGCGCGCAAACCATTGTCGATGATCTGGATGGCTTTCGAGATGGACTTGCCCTTTTCCGGAATATTGCCCGATTTCATGTGCACTTGCGCGCTGAGCACGGCCACCAGGGCGCCGTCGTACAGCATCACGATCAGCTTGTGCGGCGAGGCCGAGACGATACCCGTTTCCAGGCCGACCTTGGCATAGGCATTGACGCCGCGTTGTTGGGTTCCAAACATTTAATTCTCCTGATGATTGGGCTTAACGGTTGGCGGCGATGGCGGCCAGCTGCTGTGTCAAATAGGTTTGCGTGGTCTGCATTTTGCTCAGGGACACGTCCAGGCGCGAGAACTGGGCGCGGTAGCGCGCTTCGACGGTGCTCAGCTTTTCGCTGAACTTGTCGCGCTGCGCCGCCACCGATTTCAGGGTTTCGTTGATGCCATTCGTGCGGCCGGTGATCATGCCGTCCGTCCCCAGGAAGGAGGTGGCCAGGTTGTTCAACTGGTAGGCATAGCCTTGCGAAAAGCTGACGGTGCCGCGCGGGCCTGCCGTGCCGCCTGTTACTTCAATTTTCAAGCCTTCCGACGGCGAACCTGGCGCGCCCGTCAGCGTCTGGCCTGAGCCGATGACCGGTTGTCCACCCAGGGTGCCAGCCACATCGGCGCCCTTGACGGGCTGGGCGGTGCCGAACAAGGTTTCAATGCCGCTTCCCGTGCCGTTGCTCAAGGCCAGATTCGAGACGGAGCCATAGCGGCTCGATGCCAGGACCAGCTTGCCCGCGCCATCGATTGAGGCTGACACGGTTGCGCCATTATCCGAGAAGGATTTCACGCCATTGATCGACGATTGCACCAGCGCCGCCAGCTGAGCCGGTGAGTAGGTGCCTGCCGGTATCGTCACCTGGGCCGTGTTTTTAGCGACCGAAGGATCCGTATCGTTCAGGGTCACGTTCCAAGTAGTATCGCTGGCGATGGTCGTACTGGCACCCAGCACCCCAGTCGAGGTGAGCGAGCCTTGGCTGGCCATGGTGGTAATGCTCAGTTCATACGTGCCGGGCTTGGTGGCTGTTGTCGAGCTAGTAAAAGCGACGTTGCTGTCGCTGGTCTTGCCGATGGCAGAGAACAGGCCGGCGATATCGGAAAAGTTGGCGTTGATAGCTTTGTCGAGTTTGCTTGTGTCCAGTGCCAGGCTACCATCTTTCTGGAAAGAAATGCCGACCTGGCTGAGGGTACTGAGGCCGCTGTTCAAACCGGTGATCGGCGCCCCCAGCTGCCGGCGCAGCTGGCTCTGGATCGATTGGACGGTCGAGTCGCCCAGCAGGACGCCGCCTTTCTTGGTCTCGGGATTGTACCCCGTCATTTTACCGATCGCCGTGTTCAGTTCGTTGTATGCCTTGACGAAGGAGTTGATGCTGGTCTTGACGGTGGTGGTATCCTTGGCAACCGACAGGCTGCTGCTGCCGACCTTCGCGATGTTCAGGGTAATGCCTTCGATTGCCGTGTCGACGCTATTCGAGTTGCTGGTGATGGGGATGCCGTTGACGCTGAACATGGTGTTCTGTGCGGCGCTGTTCTGCTTCAGATTCTGCGCGCCGCCAACATCGTAGGCCAGCAAGGACTCCAGGGCGCTGTCTGCGGGCTGGCCATCACTGCCGCTCAGCGAGATTTTCATGGCTGAATTGGCGCCCGTCTTGCTTGAGCTGAGCACCAGATGGAACGGTTTGTCCGTGCCGTCGGAAACGATGCTGGCCGTGACGCCCAGGCCGGCATTGTTGATGGCGTCGCGTATGCCTTGCAAAGTATTGTTGGTGGAATCAATAACGATCGACCCCGTTGCTTGCGTCGCGTCCTGTGTGAAGCCGGCATCCATGTAACTACCGACGGTGCCTGCGGTCAGGCCTGCGGCGGCCGGATTGCTGCCGGCGATGATGATGGGGCTGGCGTTGCCTGATACCAGGGTGATGGCGCTGGCAATCGTCACATTCGAGCCGGCGTTGCTTGCGCCCGCGGCCTTGCCGATGCCGCCGCTGACGCCGCCCGTGACGACTTCTTCAATATTGATGTTGGAGCCGTCGGCACGCGTAAATTGTAAGGTGCCATTGGCAGCCTTGCCCGTCACCGTGATATTGGCTGCGGCCAGCGCATTCGAAACGGCATTTGGTCCTTCCAGCGTCGTATCGAGGCTGGCGGCGGTGATGCCCGCGCCTGCGGCCACATTTTCGCCTTGCGAGATGATTTCAATGTCGCCAACGGACAGGGAATAGCTGCTGCCGCTACCACTGGTGGCAACATTGCCGTACGTGCCGAACATGGCGGCAGCACTGCTCGCTGGCTGGGCCGTTGCCGTGACACCCGTGGTGCTGCTCTTGGCATTGATGGCATCGGCCAGCGTGCGTGCGCTTTTTGTGCTGGCATCGGTGGGGATGGCCGTGCCGTTAATGCTCAGTGAACCGTTGCTGACGCCGGTCAGCAGTGTGCCGCCGCTCAGTGCCGTGCCTTTGCTGCCAAAGGTGCCGCCGCTGGCTGCGCCGAGCTGGAAGGAAATCGTAGTCTTGGCGCCCAGGCCGATGGTCGACAGCTTGCTGGTCATGCCACCTGACGTCAGGGTCTGCGCCTGTGCCAGTTGCGAGACATTGATATTGTAAGTGCCGGCCACGGCCTTGGCGCCAGCGCTGGCTGACAGCACCAGCAGATCTGACGGCGTAGCGCTGACGGCGCGGAAGTTGTTCGAATTGGTCAGCGACGACAGCGAGTTCTGGAAGGTGCTTATCGATCCGCCCAGTGTACCTAAAGCGCTTAGCTTGGACTGGTAGGATGCCGTTTTTTTGTCGTAGAGATTCAGCGGCGCCGACTCAGCCGTCATCAGCTTCTCGATAATGGCATTGACGTCCAGCATACTATTGCCGATGCCCGGCGAGGATAAGGTTGGTGTGATGGCCACTGCATGCTCCTAGGAAAACACTAATATAAGCTGTTATCGGCAGAATCAATCAGGACTTGAGAGGGGGATTTACCGCGCTGTTTTCAATTCGGCGAAAAATGCGGCCCGGTGTGCTTGAAATTAGAAGCCGCCGAGTAATGCAATGCGGGGCCCGGCAGACTGGCTGGCGGACCCCGGTGTCGTGCTGAAGCATGGCGAGACATGGCGGCGCGTACGGCTCGCTTCTCATCCGTCAGGCACTCTGGCTGATCAGGGCGCCTTTGGCTGTCGCAAAGGTCTTGGCCAGCTCCAGGGCTTCCTTGGTCGGGATCTGCCGCAAGACTTCCTTGGTTTCCTGGTCGATCACCTTGATCACGGTGCGCAGGCTGTCTTCATCGATGGAAAATTCCAGGCCTTGTGTCTTGATTTGCGATGACTGGTTCAGTTCCGATACCGCCTGGTCCAATTGTGCGCGGCTGGGTTCCTGCTCATTCTGCTGCGCTTGCGCGGCGCCAGTGGTGCTGCGAGATGCTGTGGCACGCGCAGGCGTGATGTCTGCCGGGGCGTAACTTTTGTCGATGCGGCTGGCCGAGGCGGCCGCTAGCGTGTCAATAGTCATGGTTGCTCTCCTAGTGAAAATTCCCCTGCCGAAAAAATTCGGCAGGGGAACCTGAGTCCCGCGATGTCACGAGACTAACCGAAGATTAGCCGCGCAGCAGGCTCAGCACGCCGTTAGGCAACGAGTTCGCTTGCGCCAACATCGCCGTACCAGCTTGTTGCAGGATCTGGCCACGGGTCAGGCTTGCCGTTTCCGATGCAAAGTCGGTATCGACGATGCGGCTGCGCGAAGCGGACAGGTTTTCCGTCGTCGACTGCAGGTTCGAAATGGCCGAAGAAAAGCGCGATTGCAAGGCACCGTATTGGGCGCGTTGGCTATTGACCGTCGACAGTGCCGCATCGGTGATCTTCAAGGCCAGTTGAGCACCCGCAAACGTCGTGACGTCCAGCGATGCAACGGATTTCAGCGCCGAACCGGCATTCGTGGTTGCCGCAGCTGCTGCACCCAGACCCAGGCCGGAACCTGCATCGGTCACCGAGAAGCTGCTGTCCGAATCGAACGTCACGCTGCCATTGGCGATGCCAACGGCAGCTATGGCCTTGGCATCTGCCGCCGCCGAGGTCGTGCCATCCAGATTGTAGGTTTTCACGTCCAGCTTGGCGGCGGCCGTGGTGCCATTGGTCACTTGGATGTCGGAACCATTTGAATTGCTCAACTTGATGCCTGGATTTTTGGCGTCAAAACTTGCCGTGATCCCCGTTTTGGCGGTTTGTGCATTGATCGCGTTGATGCCGGCGGCAAAGTCGGTAGCCTGGTTGGCGGCGCCGGTGACGGTGAACGACACAGTCACAGCGTCAGCGGGTGCAGCATTGTCGCCGTTCAATTTGAACGAGTACGATTCCGCGCCCAGGCCCAGGTTGGCTTCGGTCTTTGCGCTGGCAGTGACGCCGGTGGCTGCCGTTTTGGCATTCAATGCGGCAGCGATCGATTTGGCGGTATCGCCGGCGACTGTGGTGTACTTGTCGTTACCCAGTTTGCCGTTGACGGTGATATCTTTGGTTGCAACGACGTTGCTCGTGGTCAGTTTGGCCGCAACAGCGTTATTTTCAATGCGGTTATTGCCGTACGTATTGGTCAGGAAGTTCGCGCCGTTGGCGGAAATCAACTGGTTGGCATCGGCGCCGACCTGGAAGTTGGCCGTACCCATGGTGCCATCGAGCAGTGCCTGGCCGTTGAACGAGGTGGTCGTTGCGATACGGTTCAGCTCTGAGTTCAGTTGCGTCACCTCGGTTTGCAGCGCCTGACGGTCGCTCGACGAGTTGGTCGAGTTCGACGACTGTACTGCCAGTTCGCGGATACGTTGCAAGATGTCGCCCGAGCTCGACAGTGCACCCTCAGCCGTTTGCGCCAGCGAGACGCCGTCGTTGGCATTGCGGGTGGCTTGGGTCATGCCGCGGATTTGCGAGGTCATACGGTCGGAAATCGCCAGACCAGCAGCATCATCCTTGGCACTGTTGATGCGCAAGCCGGAGGACAAGCGTTGCAGCGAGGTGCTCAGGGCCGATTGCGAGGTCGACAGATTGCGTTGCGAATTCAGGGACGAGATGTTGGTATTAATTACTGCAGCCATGATGTTTCTCCAAACAGGTACTACATTGCGCTATGTGCTAGTCACTTTGGCCTGCCCCGCTGTTCCGGGACAATCAAGCCGCTGTTATTTAGGGTAACGGTTGCTCTGCGGGAAAATTTATGGCGAAAAGCGCTTTAAATTTTAATTTTTAGCCCTTCAGTTTGTCGCTAGCCATGCGTTAGACGACATGATTTAGGGAAACTTGAGGGTAAAAATAGTTTTATTTTTATATCGCCCGGACGCTATCGGAGTGCTGAAGGGAGTAAGAGTGTTGTCGTTTTTGCCATGAAAAATGCCGTCCGGCTGGGTAGCGGGACGGCATGTCGTGCAGCGGACCGGGCTCAGTCGGCCACCACCACGCGGTTCTTGCCCGTCTGCTTGGCCTGGTACATGGCGCGGTCGGCGCGCTTGACCAGCTCGGCCTGGTCTTCGTTGGGCAGGCGCAGGGCCACGCCGGCGGAAAAGGTGATCAAGACTTTCTCGTTGTCGTGCAGGAAGAAATGCCGGGTCAGCTCGCGCTGCAATCGCGTCATGGTCGAGGCGGCCGCATCGACCGTGGTTTCCGGCAGCAGGATGAGGAATTCCTCGCCGCCGAAACGGGCGATGACGTCCATCGAGCGCAGGGTTTCCTTGACGATTTTCACCAGGTGTTTCAAGGCGGCATCGCCAGCCAGGTGGCCATACGTGTCGTTCAGGCGCTTGAAATCGTCCAGGTCCAGCATGGCGATGCACAGCGGGGTGCCGCGGCGGTCGGAGCGGGCCGTCTCGCGCTCGAACACATCGTCCAGACCACGGCGGTTCAGGCTGCCTGTCAGCTGATCTTCCCGCACCAGTTCGCTCATATGCTGGAGCTTCGCTTCCAGGGTGTGGATGCGCTGTTCCGCATCCTGCACTTCCTGGCGCGCCAGCACCATCTTGTCGCGTGCGCGCAGGGCTTCGTTCTGCACCATGCGCGTTTCGCGCAAGACTTCGTCGAGAACGCTGTTCAATTCGCTGATATTTTCCGCCTGGCTGATCTTTTCCGAATAGCCGCCGATCTTTTCATGGAAGTCACCCGT
Source organism: Janthinobacterium kochi (assembly GCF_051380715.1). Taxonomy (NCBI): domain Bacteria; kingdom Pseudomonadati; phylum Pseudomonadota; class Betaproteobacteria; order Burkholderiales; family Oxalobacteraceae; genus Janthinobacterium; species Janthinobacterium kochi. Next base: position 21,311 of record NZ_JBNYXO010000014.1, on the reverse strand, counting down.
GCTGGCCGCCACTTGCCCCAGGCGGTCGATGAAGGTCATCATCATGTTCTTGACCGTCAGCTTGACGTCGGACAGGCTGTGCTTGAGCTGGCTTTGCTTGTAGATGACTTCCTTCAGGCTGCGCGTGGCGTCTTCCAGCGCGCGCTGGTCCAGCGGGCCGGCGATCAGGTTTTGCACGGCATCGACCTGGCCGCGCAGCCAGCTGTCGTCGTCGAGCAATTGGCTGACGTTGTCCAGCAGCAACTTGAACAGGCGCAGCAGCAATTCCTGCTGCTCGGCCGTGTCGCCGCTTTTCAGTTCGATCTGGTAGCACAGCTGCTTCAGGCGCACGGCTGCTTCGTTCAGCGCCTCTTCCGTATGCGCCAGCTTGATGGCCGCGCCCAGCGATTCGGCTTCTTCCACCAGCGCGGGCGTGCCCGTCAGCAAGGTGGCGACGGCAAAGCCCAGGGTGCGGCTCAGCAATTCACGCAGGGTGCGCGTCTGTTCGCCGTCCGGCAGGGGCGGCAATTCGATGCCGCCGCCTTTCTTGACCTGTTTTTCCGCCAGTTGCGCCAACGTGCGCGCATAGCTGTCCCAGTCGCGCGCTTTCAGTGCACGCTGGAAGCGCCGGCCAAAGTCGCCCAGTTCGCCCGCCGATTCGCTCATCCTGGCGGCAAATTGCGTCAGGACGTTTTCCGCGCCGCCGTCCAGCGGTGCGCTGGCGGCCAGCACCGCCGCAGGCGCACCTGGCGTCTCATCCGGTTCGCTGATGCCGGCGATTTCATTATAGATGTCGCGGTAGGCGCTGGGTGTCGGGGCGATGCGGCGCGTGGCCAGGCGGCGAAACGCCTCGCGGGCGATATCGGCCGGGTTCATCGCCGCACCGGCGGCGGTATTCGTGGCGCCAGCGGGAGCGCTTGCTGGTGGAGTTGGCAATTTACTGGACATGTAGGCGCAGCCTTTTCAGATATTTCTCATTATCCCCATGATAGGCGAGTTGGCAAAGAACTTATTGTGCGAGAAGCAAGGATAAGTCCTGTCAATTCGCCCGATGCCAGCGGGCATGCCGCTTTGCAGTCAATCCACCAACTGGTTGCGGATGGCGTAGTGCGTCAGTTCGGCGCTGTTCTTGAGTTTCATCTTGACCAGCAAGCGGGCGCGGTATTCGCTGACGGTTTTCACGGATAATTTGAGCTCTTCGGCGATGGCGCCCACGGCCTTGCCCGAGGCGATCATGACCAGCGTCTGGTATTCGCGGTCCGACAGCGTGTCGTGCAAGGCCGTTTCGTGGTCTTCCCCCACCGTGTTGGCCAGTTCCTGCGCCAGCGAGGCGCTGATGTATTTCAAACCTTGCGCCACCTGGCGGATGGCCGTCACCAGTTCGCGCGGCGCGCTCTGTTTTGTCAGGTAGCCGGCCGCGCCCGCCCTGAGCGAACGGATGGCGTACTGGTCCTCGCGGTGCATGGAGAGCATCAGCACAGCCAGTTCCGGCTTTTCCTTCTTGATCTGCTTGAGCACCTCGATGCCGCTGCGGTCGGGCAGGGAGATGTCGAGCAGCAACACTTGGCATTTCGAGCCGCGGAACAGTTTGATGGCATCGTGGCCATTTTCAGCCTCGCCGGCAACGATGATGTCCTTCGTATCGGCGAGGATTTGTTTCAAGCCCTCGCGCACGATCGCGTGATCGTCGGCGATGAATACCCGGATGGTGGCTTTTTCTTTCATGACTGCGTTGTTTCCTATCTTATTCACCCACTAGGCCGTGTCTGGCGGCGGCCCGCTGTGCGCGGGCGCACTGGCTGCAGCCGCTATTATCGCCTCTCGCGCTGTGGTCAGCCGGATTTTTATGCTCAGGATGGTGCCGCCGTCCGGTCCATCCGTCAGGCTCAGGGTACCGCCCAGCGCGCTGGCGCGTTCGGCCATGCCGCGGATGCCGAACGATTGCGGCTTGGCGCGGTCGGACAGGCGCATGCCGACGCCATTGTCGGCGATCGACAGGCTGATATGCTGGCGCTGCCGGGCCAGGCGCACGCTGACCTTGCTTGCCTGCGCATGCTTGGCGATATTCGTCAGCGCCTCCTGGGCGATGCGGAACAGGCTGGTCGCCAGGTCCAGTTCCAGTTCAATATGCTGGCGGTTCGAAATGAACTGGCATTCGATGCCGGCCTGGCGCGCGAATTCCTTCACTTGCCAGTCCAGCGCGGCAACCAGGCCCAGGTCCAGCATGGAAGGGCGCAAGTCCAGCGAAATGCGGTGTACGGCGTCGATGCTGCGGTCGACCAGGGCATCGACATAGTCAGCCTTTTCCTGCAGCAGCGGGTCGTCCGGTGGCAAGCGGCGCGCCAGCATGGCCAGCGCCATCTTGATCGCCGTCAAATTGCCGCCCAGGTCATCGTGCAGTTCGCGCGCCAGGCGCGTGCGTTCGTGTTCCTTGACCTTGTCGATGTGCGCCGTCAGCTCGGCCAGGCGGGCGCGCGACTGGCGCACTTCGATCTGTTCGAGCCGGCTTTCGGTGATATTCGTCATGATGCCTTCCCACTGCACCGTGCCGTCGGCCAGCGCGCGCGGCGTGGAGCGCAGGTTGATCCATTTGACGTCCTTCCATGCATCGATCCAGATCCGGCCTTCCCAGTTCCAGCTCCACAAGGCGTTTTTTGACGCCTGCATCGACTCGAGATACGAGGCGCGGTCGTCGGCCAGGATCAATTGATAGAACAGTTCCGGGCGCGCGTGCAGCTGTGCCGGGCTCAGGCCCAGCAAGGCCTGGCAGCCATCGCTCAGGTAAGCAAAGGACGCCCGCCCATCCGTATGCAGGCAGAACTGGTACACCAGGCCCGGCGTATTCGAGACGATGGCGTTGAAGCGCGACTGCACCTGCGCCAGGGCGGCCGCCGTCGCCTGCGGCGTGCGCAAGTCTTCGCCCTCTGCCAGGAGCAGGGTGCGGCCCTGGCGGCTGGCGCGCGACAGGTGCAGGCTGAGCGAATACAGGCTGCCATCGCGGCGGCGCTGCTGCACATGCAGCAGGGCTTGCGCGCCGATGCTGTCGTCCAGGGTGGCCAGCACGGCGGCCAGCTGCTGCGCGTCGAGCTGCGGCGCCAGGGTGAAGGGCGTCATCGCCAGCAATTGCTCGCGCGCATACTGCAAGTTGTCGCAGGCGGTATCGTTGGCGTCCAGCAATTGCAAGCTGGCCGCGTCGTACAGATAGATTTCCGGCGCCGCCGTGCGCATGGCGGGAGCCAGACGGGGAGTGTCGTGCATGGAGTTGCCTTTCTTCATCAGCGGCGGGCGCGCCAGAAGGCGGCGAAGCGGCGCAGCACTCTGGCTGGGCGGGAATGTTGACGGCTTGGCGTGCCCTTGCGCAAGCGCTGCCACCAGGCGCGGCGGGCGCGGCCCAGCGCGGCCGACAGGCGGCTGACGCGGCGCCACGGACGCGTGGCGCGCAGGCGGGCGATCCAGCGGTCCTTGGTGTCCATGAACCAGCCATGCCAGCGCGCAAACCACGGCAAACTCAATAGGGTAGGGCGCGTCAGGCTGTACAGGCGGGCCACGGCGGCCGCGCCGCCCAGCTTGGCGATGATGATCACGCCGATGCCGGAAAATGCATGGCCGCGCGCGATCGCCAGCAGGGCCAGCAACTTGACGGGAAACAGCAGCACGGCCGGCAGCATGAAGATGGCCAGCGCCCAGTACGGCGGCAGCCGCTTGATCCACGCTTCGAGCGCATGCAGGGGCGGAAATTGTGCCACCACCTGCATGATGCGCGCCCCGGTCGCCCACAGCCATTCCTCGATCAGCAGGAAGATGGCGGCCAGGTAGACCAGCGGCGCGAACAGCCAGCGCCTGACTCTGTAGAATTTTTTCATCCGTCTCCGTGTGCGGCGCAGGTTTGCCGCGATAGCCACGATGATACGTCAAAAAAGCCCGTTTGCCCCTGCATCCCGTGTGCCGGCGCCGCGCTGGCGGGGCTACAATAGGCAGATGAATAAAGCCTTTGTAAAAGAATCCGACAACGACGACGATGAAGAAGCGGTCGCGCTGGCACTGGCCATTCCCGCCGGCGCCAAGAACTACATCACGCCGGCCGGCTACCAGCGCATCAAGGAAGAGCTGCTGCAGCTGATCGACGTCGACCGTCCGGAAGTGGTGCGTATCGTGCATTGGGCGGCGTCGAATGGCGACCGTTCGGAAAATGGCGACTATATCTACGGCAAGCGGCGCCTGCGCGAAATCGACCGCCGCATCCGCTTTCTCACCAAACGCATGGATCTGGCCGCCATCGTCGACCCCAGCGTGCACCATGGCAACGACCAGGTGTTTTTCGGCGCCACGGTAACCTACCGCACCAGCGACGGCGAAACGCACACCATCACCATCGTCGGCATCGATGAATTTGACCCCCTGAACGGCAAGATAAGCTGGGTCTCGCCGATGGCCCGCACCATCACCAAGGCGCGCGAAGGCGACCTCATCACCCTCAACACGCCGCTGGGCGAGCAGGAACTGGAATTGCTGGAAGTGACGTATCCGGCGCCAGGAGAGGGGTAGTTTGCGGTGACGCAGGGCGCCTGAGGCGGGCGCTGGCACACTGATTATTTAGTTGGTATCAGGAGTTGCCATGCCCCGTCGCCTCCGGCTTGTCTTGCCTGGCGTTCCGCTGCATGTGGTGCAGCGTGGAGTGAATCGCCAAGCATGCTTTCTTGATGGGCAGGATAAGCAGCGCTATCTTGACTATCTGCGTAGTTGTTTAGCGCTTGCGCCGTGCTATCTGCACGCGTATGTGGTCATGAGCAATCATGTGCATCTTTTGCTTTCCACGCAAAGTACAGACTCCTTGTCGTCGATGATGAAAATACTGAACCAGCGTTATGTGCAGTATTTCAACTGGCGTTATGGTCGCACTGGCAGCTTGTGGGACGGCCGCTACAAATCTTGCCTGGTGCAGGGCGAGCGTTATTTATTGATTTGCCAGCGCTATATCGAATTGAATCCCGTCAGGGCCGGTATTGTGGCATTACCTGGGCAATATTGTTGGTCCAGCTATCGGAACAACGCACAGGGCATGCATGATGATTTGCTGTCCCCGCATTCCTTGTATTTGATGCTTGGGCATGATGCGTTTGAACGGCAAAAAACATACCAGTCGTTATTCCAGGATGCATTAGGCGAGAGTTGCATCGGGCAACTGCGAGAAGCGGTCAATGCTGAATTTGCGGTAGGAGATCAGGCGTTTTTACGGCGAGTTGCAGAACTGAGCCGGTAGTCCGCAGCGGAGATCCGGGGTCAGACCCGCCGGGTCTGACCCCAGCTTTTTGCCGCGTGGATCAGTTGCGCTCGCGCAGGATGCGGTTGACCCCGGCGACCCGGCGCACATTGCGCAGCAGGGCGGCCAGGTGGACGCGATCCTTGACTTGCACGGTGAAGCGCAGTTGGTCGAGGACGTTGTCCTTGTCTTCATCCATGCCCACATAGATGATGTTGGCGTCGGACTCGCCGATTTCGGCGGCCACGCGGGCGAGGATGCCCCGTTCGCTGTTGATCAGCACCTTGATGCGGCAGTCGAACCGGCGGTTCAGTTCGGTTCCCCAGCGCACGGCGATCCAGCGGTCTGGTTCCTTGGCGCGCTGGCGCTTGGCTTGCGAGCAGTCGCTGGTGTGCACCAGCAAACCCTGGTCGCGGCGCAACTGGCCGATGATCTGGTCGCCGGGAATCGGCAAACAGCATGGCGCCAGTTGCACGGAGACGCCTTCGCTGCCGCAGATGGTGACGGGGTCGAGTTCGCTGCCGCTGTTGTGCTCCACCGGCATGCTGGCCGCTTCGCCGCCGATCAGACCAAAAATGTGGCGCGCCACCAGGGTGGCCATGCGCTTGCCGATGCCGATGTCCGCATACAGCTCATCCATGGAATTGGCGCTCGATTCGTTGAGCAGGCGTTCGACCAGCAGCGCCGGCAGGTCGGCGTCGATATTTAGCGTCTGCAGCGCCTGCGACAGCAGTTGCTGGCCCAGGGCGATCGATTCAGGCAGGTTGATCGTGCGTAAATGGTGGCGGATGGCCGAACGGGCCTTGCCGGTACGCACGAACGACAGCCAGGTGGGGCTGGGGCGCGACGAGGAATCGGTGATGATTTCGACGATGTCGCCATTGTGCAGCTCGGTGCGCAGGGGCGACGTTTCGTTGTTGATCTTGACGGCCACGGTCTGGTCGCCGATGCCGGTATGGATCGAGTAGGCGAAGTCGATGGCCGTGGCGCCGCGCGGCAGGGCGATGATTTTCGACTTCGGCGTAAACACGTAGACGGAATCGGGGAACAGGTCGACCTTGACGTGTTCGAGGAATTCGGCCGAGTCACCCGTCTGCTGCTGGATGTCGAGCAGCGATTGCAGCCACGCATGCGTGCGCTGCTGCAGGTCGGACGGGTTCGATTCGCCGCTCTTGTACAGCCAATGCGCCGCCACGCCGGATTCGGCCGTGCGGTGCATTTCTTGCGTGCGGATCTGGAATTCGACGGGCGTGCCGTAGGGGCCGATGACGGTCGTGTGCAGCGACTGGTAGCCGTTCAGCTTGCGGATCGCGATGTAATCCTTGAACTTGCCCGGCATGGGCTTGTACAGGCTGTGCAGGGTGCCCAGGGTTACGTAACAATCGGCAAAACTGCCCACCACCACGCGGAAGCCGTACACGTCCAGCACTTGCGAGAACGACAAATGTTTGCTGCGCATCTTTTTATAGATGTCGTACAGGGTCTTTTCGCGGCCCGTGACGTCGGCCTCGAGTTCGGCCATGGACAGGGTGCTTTTCACCGCCTCCATGATCTTGTTGACCACTTCGCGCCGGTTGCCGCGCGCCGCCTTGACGGCTTTCGCCAGGGTGCGGTAGCGCATCGGGTACAGGTGCGAGAACGACAGGTCCTGCAGCTCGTGGTAAATATTGTTCAGGCCGAGGCGGTGCGCGATCGGCACGTACACTTCCATGGTCTCGCTGGCGATGCGGCGTTTTTTTGCCGCCGTCATGAAGTCCAACGTGCGCATATTGTGCAGGCGGTCGGCCAGCTTGATCAGGATCACGCGCACGTCGGACGCCATGGCCAGCAGCATCTTGCGGAAGTTTTCCGCCTGCGCTTCGATCTGGCTCTGGAATTCGATCTTTTCCAGCTTCGACAGGCCGTCGACCAGGTGCGCCACCGGTGCGCCGAAGCGCTCGATCAATTCATCCTTCTTGACGTCCTGGTCTTCCATGACGTCGTGCAGCAGGGCGGCCATGATGGCTTGCGCGTCGAGTTTCCAGTCGGCGCAGATTTCAGCGACGGCGATCGGATGCGAGATATACGGCTCGCCCGAGCGGCGCATCTGGCCCAGGTGCATTTCGTCGGAGAAGCGGTAGGCTTCCTTGACTTTTTTCAGGTCGGCGGGGGACAGGTATTCGGCCAGCTTGTCGGCCAGGTGGCTGACGGAGGCCACGCCCAAGGCGGGCGCTGGCGGTACTGCGGGGGTGTTGCTGCCGGACGTGCCAACACCGGGTGCGGAAGCACCCTGTGGTTTTGCCGCCTGGCGCGTGGCCAGGGGCGGCAGTGCTGCAGAAGTCGTGTCGGCTGGGGTCAGACTCATAAAACGTCGCGTTGCTTCACAGTGTCAATAAGAAAACGATAGAACCAGGGGGTAGCACTGTTCCGGCACGCGGGTTCCGAATTACATCGGCACCTTTTTCAGCATTTCGATACCGACTTTACCGGCAGCGATTTCACGCAGCGCGACAACGGTAGGCTTGTCCTTGGCTTCCACCTTAGGGGTGTGGCCTTGCAACAACTGACGTGCGCGGTAGGTTGCAGCCAGGGTCAGCTGGAAACGGTTAGGGATCTGCTTCAGGCAATCTTCGATTGTGATACGGGCCATAGTAACTCCTAAATTTTATGCGTGGTGCGTGGCGCTGTGTGAACTGGCGTGCAGACGAATTACTCTGCGTGCAGGCCCAGCTGGGCGAATAGCGATGCGTTGCGGGCCGCTTGTTGCGCAAACCGGCAACGGGCCGCTCTCACGATCGCGCTCAGTTCGGACAAAGCGACCGTAAACTCTTCATTGATAATAACATACTCGAACTCGGGAGCGTGTGCGATTTCGCCGCCGGCCGCCAGCAGGCGGCGCGTGATCACATGCGGCTCGTCCTGGCCGCGCTTGTTCAGGCGCTCTTCGAGCGCATCGATCGATGGCGGCAGGATGAAAATGCCGGCCGCGCGGGGGAATTGCTTGCGTACCTGGCGCGCGCCCTGCCAGTCGATTTCCAGCAGGATATCGGTGCCGGCCAGCATTTGCTGTTCCACCATGATGCGCGAGGTGCCGTAGTAGTTGCCATGCACTTCCGCCCATTCCAGGAATTCGCCCCGGTCGGCGCGCGCGACAAAGTCTTCCGCCGTCGTGAAATAGTACTCGCGGCCGTGCTGCTCGCCCGGACGGGGCGCGCGCGTGGTGGTCGAGATCGACAATTTGATGCCGGGCTCTTGCGCCAGCAATGCATTGACCAGTGTCGATTTGCCGGCGCCCGATGGCGCGGCGACCACGAACAGGCTGCCGGAGAAGGCGGTAGGGTGGCTCATGCGGATCTTTCCATATGCGTGTGATGGCGGCGTGTGCGCTTGCGTGCACGCCGCCCAATTCAGTATTTTACCAAGAGGCAAGGCGGCCAGCCAGTCCCGCGATGCGCCTTGCCGCCGCGCCTGCGCATATTTTGCTTGTTATCTTGGGGAAATAGTTATCTAATTTGGAATGGTTTTTTCTTGATAACTATTTTGTCGACAGGATACGCGCATGAAAAATTTCCCCTTCCTCAGTGCTGCCCAGGCCATGCTGTTGCTGCGCGTGGCCATTGCCGTGATGTTCATGGCGCACGCCATCACGCGCATCGCCAATGGCACGATCCCGCGTTTTGCCGGTTTCCTGGAAGACAAGGGATTCCTCTACGGCCTGGCCGTGGTGTGGGCAATTACCGTTGTCGAGATCGTTTGCGGCAGTTTGCTCATCGTCGGCAAATACACGCGCTGGGCGGCGGCCGGGCTGATGGTGATCTGCGTCGGTGGCATCGTCATCGTGCATGCGGCCAAGGGATGGTTCGTGGGCGAACATGGCGCCGGTGGCGTGGAATACAGCATCGTGCTGTTTGTGGCCTGCGTCGTCATCGCCGCCAGCGACAGGGGGCGCGTCGCAACGCGCCTGGCCTGAAGCCGGAGGGATTATTCCAGGTTCTGCACCTGTTCGCGCATTTGCTCGATCAGCAGCTTCAAGTCCATCGAGGCGTCGGCCAGTTCCTTGACGGACGCCTTGGCGCCCAATGTATTGGCTTCGCGATTGAGTTCCTGCATCATGAAGTCGAGGCGCTTGCCCACTTGCCCTCCCTTGGTGAGGATGTGGCGCGTTTCGCCCAGGTGTGCCGACAGGCGCGCCAGTTCTTCCGAGACGTCGATGCGGATGCCGTACAAAATGACTTCCTGGCGGATGCGCTCCATGGCGTCCTGGCGCGACAGGGCCGAATTCGAACCCTGGCTGGCCAGGCCCAGCGCATCCTGCATGCGTTCGATGGCTTTTTGCTGGAAGGCCGCCACTACTTGCGGAATCAAGGGCGTGATGCGCTTGACGATGGCTTCCATCGCTTCGATGCGCGATACCAGCACCGCTTCGAGTGCCGCGCCTTCGCGCTTGCGGCTGTCGACGAAGGCAGCCACGGTGCGTTTGGTCAGCGCGCCCACGTCTGCCTGCAAGGACTCTTGGCCCACTTGCGCTTCTTCGATGACGCCAGGCCAGCGCAGCAGTTCGGCCACCGTCATGACGGGGGCGGAGACAAAATGCTGGCCCACTTCGTTTTGCAGGCGCGCCAGTTCGGCCAGCAGGGGCAGGTTCAGCGCCTGCGTGCCGTTTGTGGCGGCCTTGCGGCCAAAGCTCAGGCGTACCTCGACTTTGCCGCGCGTGATGGCAGACATGACGGCGGCGCGCAAGTCAGGCTCCAGGGCCCGCAGATCGTCGTTGATGCGGAATTGCAGGTCGAGAAAGCGCGAGTTGACGCTCTTGATTTCAATTGTCAGTGTGCCTGCAGCACCCTCGCTGGTGGCAACCGCGTAGCCTGTCATGCTTGAAATGCTCAAAGGATTCCCCGATTTGATCTTGTATACAGTCACTTATACACTTAATCAGCCAGCGCAGGCAATACCGCCCGCGCCGCAAAACAGGACCGAAGTGCGCGATGGCCTGAAAATTGCTGAATAGTGTGCGTTTTACGGCATTGTAAAGAAAATTGTGTTTGGCGGGGCAGGATTGTAGGGATCTTGTGCGCAGGCCACCCTGCGCCGGGTCATGGCGCTGCGGTGGTAAAATCGCGGCCGCAACCCCAATCACACAGGACACCCCCATGACATTTGAATCCCGCCCGAGCGGCCGCGCCGTCGACGCGCTGCGCGCCATCCGCATCACCCGCCAGTACACCAAGCATGCCGAAGGCTCGGTGCTGATCGAATGCGGCGACACCAAGGTCATCTGTACCGCCAGCATCGAAGACAAGGTGCCGGGTTTCCTGAAGGGCAAGGGCCAGGGCTGGTTGACGGCCGAGTACGGCATGCTGCCGCGCTCGACGCACACGCGCATGGATCGCGAAGCGGCGCGCGGCAAGCAGTCCGGCCGCACGCAGGAAATCCAGCGCCTGATCGGCCGCTCGCTGCGCGCCGCCTTTGATTTGCAAGCCTTCGGCGAACGCACCCTGCACCTCGATTGCGACGTCATCCAGGCCGATGGCGGCACACGCACGGCCTCGATCACGGGCGCCATGGTGGCCGCGTATGACGCGTTCTCCCAGCTGCAGGCACGCGGCGCGATTGCCGCCATTCCCGTGAAAAGCTTTGTCGCCGCCATCTCGGTGGGCGTCTACCAGGGCATGCCGGTACTGGACCTGGACTATGTGGAAGACTCGGGCTGCGATACGGACATGAATGTAGTGATGACGGAAGCGGGCCACTTCATCGAAGTGCAGGGCACGGCCGAAGGCGCCGCGTTTGACCGCGCCGGCATGAACCGCTTGCTGGACCTGGCGCAGGGTGGCATCGCCGACTTGATCGCCCTGCAGAAGCAGGCGCTCGGCCTTTAATCTTTACATGGATTTACATCCTGTCGCCCGCCGCGCCGGGCAAGCAGCCTACACTTGCCACCGTTGAGCGAGGCGGCGGGCCAAGGTGAGGGGAGCGCAAAAGGTTTACAATGTCGGCACTTCAACTGGACTACTGACATGACCCAACGCCTCATCCTCGCCTCGAATAACGCCGGCAAGCTCAAGGAATTCAACGAGCTGCTCTCGAGCATCGGTTTTTCCGTCCACGCCCAGGGCGAGTATGCCGTACCGGAAAGCGACGAACCGTTCCACACCTTCGTTGAAAACGCCCTGCAAAAGGCGCGCCACGCGTCGCGCCTGACGGGCTTGCCGGCGCTGGCCGACGATTCGGGCGTGTGCGTCAATGCGCTCGGCGGCGCGCCCGGCGTGTATTCGGCCCGCTATGCGGGCGAGCCGAAATCGGACGCGGCCAACAGCGCCAGGCTGATCGCCGACCTGGAAGCGCATGCCGACAAGTCCGCGTATTACTACTGCGTGCTGGTGTACGTGCGCCATGCGGACGATCCGCAGCCGGTGATCGCCGACGGCCGCTGGAATGGCGAGATGATCGCCATTGCGCGCGGCAACGGCGGCTTCGGCTACGATCCGCATTTCTTTATTCCCGCGCTGGGCAAGTGCGCGGCCGAACTGACGTCCGATGAAAAGAACGCGCTGTCGCACCGTGGTCAGGCCCTGCGCGCGCTGGTCGACAAGCTGCGGACCCTGCGATGATCCCGATCAAACTGGTGGGCGCTGTCGCCAAATCTGTAGCGAAGCCAGGAGCCTCGCCCGCGCCGCAGGAAGGCATTTCCGGCGCGGCCGGAGCGGCCCTGAAGTACCTGCAGCCGGGCGCGCTGAACCTGACGGCCCTGCCGCCGCTGTCGCTGTACATCCATTTTCCGTGGTGCGTGAAAAAATGCCCGTATTGCGACTTCAATTCGCACGAGGTACGCGGCAGCTTCCCGGAAGATGAATACCTGGCCGCCCTGCGGCTGGACCTGGAAATGGCGCTGCCGCTGATCTGGGGCCGCAAGATCCACACCATCTTCATCGGCGGCGGCACGCCCAGCCTGATGTCGGCAGCCGGGCTGGACCGCCTGATGTCGGACGTGCGCACCTTGCTGCCATTGGAGCCTGATTGCGAAATCACCATGGAAGCCAATCCGGGCACCTTCGAAGCAGAAAAATTCAAGTCCTACCGGGCCAGCGGCATCAACCGCCTGTCGATCGGCATCCAGAGCTTCAATGGCCGCCACCTGCAGGCGCTGGGGCGCATCCATGACGACCATGAAGCGCGCCGCGCGGTGGACATCGCGCACGCCAACTTCGACAATTTCAACCTCGACCTGATGTACGCGCTGCCCACGCAAACGCTGGCCGAAGCGCAGCAGGACCTGGAAACGGCGCTGTCGTTCGCGCCGCCGCACCTGTCGCTGTACCACCTGACCCTGGAGCCGAACACCCTGTTCGCCAAGTATCCGCCGGTACTGCCGGACGACGATGAAAGCGCCGACATCGCCGACATGGTGGCCGCGCGCGCGGCGCAGGCCGGCTACGGCCGCTACGAAGTGTCGGCCTACGCGCAGCCGGGCCGCCAGGCAAAGCACAACCGCAATTACTGGGAATTCGGCGACTACCTGGGCATCGGCGCGGGTGCGCACTCGAAGATTTCGTTCCCGCACCGCGTGCTGCGCCAGGCCCGCTACAAGCAGCCGCGCGCCTACATGGACGCGGTACTGGCCGGTAGCCCGGTGCAGGAAGAGCGCGAACTGGCGCGCGAGGAAATGGGTTTTGAATTCATGCTCAATACCCTGCGCCTGACGCAGGGCTTTTCGCCCAACCTGTTCGCCGAACGCACGGGCCTGGCCATCAACGCCATCGGCAAGCCCCTCGATGCGGCCGAAGCGAAAGGCTTGCTGTACCGCGACCACCAGGTCATCCGCCCGACGGAGCTGGGATTGCGCTTTCTGAACGATCTGCAGCAGATGTTCCTGGAAGACTGACGCCGCTTAGCGCGCGGTGGCGCCGCGCAGTCGTTGCAGCTTGGCCGCATACAGCCCGTGCTCGCTGCGCGTGGTACTGTTGTCCATCGCCAGTTCCAGCTGGCGTCCGGCCTGCGTCAGCTGGCCCATGCGCGCGTATGCCTGCGCCAGCCAGAAGTGGAATTCATGGTAGTAGGGATCGCGCGCGATCTCGCGCTTGAACAGGCGCACCGCTTCCTGGTAGTCGGCGGTTCCCATGGCGCGCTGGCCCAGGTTGAAAAAGTGGAAGGGCGGCTCTGGCTGCAGGGCCAGCAATTTGCGCCGCAGCAGTTGCGCTTCGTCCGTGCGTCCCAGGCCGTCGAGTGCCTGCGCCAGATTGGACAGCAGCACGGTGTTCGATGGCGAGCGTTCCAGTGCGTAAGCGAGCGTGCGCCGCGCCGGCTCGATGTCGCCGTGACGCAGCTGGATGATGCCCAGGGTATTGAAGGCGCCGGCAAACGTGGGGTCTTGCAGAATGGCGGCGCGGGCATACCAGTAGGCTTGATCGAGCTCGCCGCTGGCCATGGTTTCGGCGGCGCGATTGTTGAGGTACATGGCCAGGATGGTCGCCTCGCCGATTTGCAGCGTGCGCTGGCCGGCGAGGTCTTCGCCTGGCAGGAAGTCGATGAGCAGGATGGCGTCGGCGTCGTAGCCGACGGTATTGCTGGCGGCACGGCGCTCCAGTGCGAGATTGACGTGGCCGGCGACGAAATACATGCCGCCGCTGCGGCTCCAGCTTTCCTCTCCCAGGACCAGCTGGTAGTGCACATCGAGTCCCATCTCCTTGGCCAGTGCGGCCGTCATCAGCACCAGCGACAGGCAATTGCCGCTGCGCGCGTCGAACGCCTGTGCTGCCGTGCGCGTCATGGCGGCATCATATTCCAGCTGCAGTCCGGCCCTGTTGCGCAGGGCATCGGCAAGGGCGCGGCGGGGATTCTTGCCGCGCCCCTCGCGCGCGATATCGACACGCACATAGTGCCGCATGGCGTCGCTCATGGCAAACGCCTGCTGCGGGTCGACCGGCACGGTGGGCGCGGCAAAGCTGGCATCGTTGAACAGGTCGGGCGGAGGCGGGGTGGCGGGCGCCGTGGCGCAGCCGGCAAGGGCTGCACACAGCAGCAAGGGGGACAGGAGGCCCAGGCGCAGCTGTTCGCTGATGCCGCTGATACATTTCATGTTCGTGCTCCCGCAGAACGATGTCAGGCGCAACACGTATTGCTGCCGGTGGTGCGCCACGCCACCTGAAACAAGTATCCTCGCGCGTCACGGCGCTGTCAAACCCTTTCGACTGGCTCTGTTGCCAGCCTTAAAATTCTTCCCAATCCTGCTCGCCAGCCACATGCGCCTGGGGCTTGCGCGCAGGGATCGCGCTCCTGGCCGCGATTGTCGGCTGCCTGGCGGCTGTGGTAGTGGTGGCGCTCCTGGCAACTGGCTTGGACAGCTGGGTGGCTGCCGGGCGCGCGGTGCGTACCGGCGCTGCCGTGGCCACGTGTTCGAGCTGGAAGCCGGCTGCCACTTGCGCCAGGCGCGCCGACTGGTCCTGCATGCTCTCGGCGGCGGCCGCCGCTTCTTCCACCAGGGCCGCATTTTGCTGCGTCACCTGATCCATCTGCGTGATGGCCTGGTTGACCTGATCGATGCCCATGCTTTGCTCGGCGCTGGCGGCAGTGATCTCGGCCATGATGTCGGTGACTCGGCGCACGCTGTCGACCACTTCGCTCATGGTGCTGCCAGCCTGCTGTACCAGCCGCGTGCCGTTGTTGACCTGTTCCACCGAGTCGCCGATCAGGGTCTTGATTTCGCGCGCCGCCGCCGCCGAGCGTTGTGCCAGGCTGCGTACTTCCGTGGCGACGACGGCAAAGCCGCGCCCCTGTTCGCCTGCGCGCGCCGCTTCGACGGCCGCGTTCAACGCCAGGATATTCGTCTGGAAGGCGATGCCGTCGATGACGCCGATGATGTCGACGATTTTCGTCGACGCCGTGTCGATCGCACCCATGGTGTCGACCACCTGGCTGACGATGCTGCCGCCCCGCTCGGCCACACCCGAAGCGGCGACCGCCATCTGGTTGGCCTGCCGCGCATTGTCCGCATTCTGCTTCACGGTGCTGGTCAATTCTTCCATCGACGATGCCGTCTCTTCCAGCGAACTGGCTTGCTGCTCCGTGCGCGCCGACAAATCCTGGTTGCCGGCGGCGATTTCACCCGATGCCGTGGCAATCGCGTTGGTGCCCGTCTGCACTTCCGACACCACTTTGCGCAGCGCCTCGTTCATGCCGTGCAGCGCCCGCATCAGGTCGCCGATTTCATCGCTGGCAGGTGTGCCGAAATGCGTGCGCAAGTCGCCCGCTGCGACCGTCTCGGCCACCTTGACGGCGGCCTTCAATGGCTGCGTGATCGAGCGCGTGATCAGCCAGGCGCAGATGCTGCCCAGCGCCACCACCAGCGCGCACAGGATCAGCAGCAAGGTGAAGCTGCGCCCGTTAGCCGCCTCGATCGCTTGCGCCGTGGCGTCGATGGCTTTGCGCTGCTGCGCCAGCAGGGCCTTGACGTTGTTCTGGTACTTGGTGGCGGCCGGCGCGAAGCTGTCGCGGTAGGTGCTTTCCGCCTGCGCCGCATTGCCGGCCTTGCGCGCATTCATCACCAGGGTCTTGGCATCCTGGTATTTGACGCGCTCCGCGATGGAGGCCTTGAAGATGGCCTTTTCTTCCTCGCTGACGAGCAGGGTTTCGATTTTCTTCAGCAGCTCGCTGCCTTGTTTGGTGCTGTCGGCGATGGTCTCGGCAAACACGCTCGACAGGGTTTCATCCGTGCTCCGGGCGATCATCGAGGTGCGCGCGATGGCCGAGTAAATCAGCACATACCAGTCCGAAACCAGGCGTTCCTTGGCCAGCGGTTTTTCCATCATTTGCCGCGTCGCTTCGGCATTCACGCGGGCACTGTACAGCGCGTACGAGGTGGAGATTATGGACAGCAGCAGCACCAGCGCGAAGCCTGCAGCCAGGCGGGTGCCGATACGAAGGTGGGAGAGGGCGTGCATGGTCGGACTCCTGTCGCAGAGGGATTAAGGTTGCCTGTGCGACATAGTATGCACTGATAAGTGACCAAGAGGTAAGCGAAAAAAGCGGCCTGTCTTGCTGACTGTTGCAGCCACGCCCGTGCTACAGATCGCCCGCCTGGCGCCAGTCCGGCCGCTCTGTCCAGCGGGCGAAGGCGGCCGCCATGCGCTCGCTTCCACGCGGGCGGGCGAGGGCGGGACGAAAAAAAGCGGCGCCGTGCACTGCACGGACGCCGCTTTTTTTACGCACGTCGTGATTAGCGCAGTGCCGAGATCATCTGTTTCAGCTTGCCGGAATCGACGCAGAAGGCGCGGATGCCTTCGGCCAGTTTTTCCGTCGCCATGGCATCTTCATTCATCATGAAGCGGAAGGCTTCTTCGTTCAGCGACATGTGCACGATGTTGGTCGATGGCGCCGCTTCGGCGCTCAACTTGCGCTCCACCGGCGCATCGCTGTCGGCCAGCTTTTGCAGCAGGTCGGGGCTGATGGTGAGCAGGTCGCAGCCGGCCAGTTCGAGGATTTGCGACGTATTGCGGAAGCTCGCGCCCATCACCTCGGTCTTGTAGCCGAACTTGCGGTAGTAATTGTAGATGCGGCGTACCGATTGCACGCCCGGGTCTTCCGCGCCCATGTAGTCGATACCCGTCGATTTCTTGTACCAGTCGTAGATGCGGCCGACGAACGGAGAAATCAGCTGCGCGCCCGCTTCGGCGCAAGCGATGGCCTGGGCCAGAGAGAACAGCAGGGTCATATTGCAGCGGATGCCTTCCTTTTCCAGGATGGCGGCGGCGCGGATGCCTTCCCAGGTGGAGGCGATCTTGATCAGCACGCGTTCGCGGGCAATGCCGGCGTTCGAATACAGGGCGATCAGGTCGCGGCCCTTGGCCACCGTGCCTTCCGTGTCGAACGACAGGCGCGCATCGACTTCGGTGGAGACGCGGCCGGGGATGGTCTGCAGGATTTCCACGCCAAACGCGATCAGCAGGCGGTCGATGATTTCGGCGGTGGAGGCATGCGGATGGTCGCGCACGGCCTTTTCCAGCAACGGCTTGTATTCATCCTTTTGCACGGCCTTCAGGATCAGCGACGGATTCGTCGTCGCATCGCGCGGCGTGTAAGCCTGGATCGATTGGAAGTCGCCGGTGTCGGCCACCACGGTAGTAAATTGCTTCAGTTGTTCGAGTTGGTTCATGGCTGCACGGGAAAGAGTGAATGGGCTTGCCGGAGTATTGTACCGAATCCCTTGCATGTAGCCTCGACTATTGTCTTCCCGCGCACTACTTGCTCAATTGAATCTTGCTTTTTTGAGAACTCACGCATAATTGCCTGGACTTGTTTATTTTGCACAGTGTTTTGATAAGCAATGTGCGATGCCACTTTCCAGATGAAGAGCATCCTTTGACACAAGATATCGTTAGTGCGGTAGCCGCCTTCAATGGCGCGACACGCCTGTATGCATTGTCCATCGGCGACGACGGCCAGGACAGCGGCTTGCTGGTCGAAGCCTTTGCCGCAGATGAACGGCTGCAGGAGGTTGGCGCGCGCGAGATTATTGCCTTGTCCACCAGCGCCGATGTTGCGCTGGCGTCCCTGCTGGGCCAGCCGGCCAGCCTGCATATCAGCCTGGCCGACGGCACGCGCACGCAGTTTTCCGGTTATATCAGCGTAGCGGCCATGCTGGGCAGCAATGGCGGCCTGGCGCGCTACCGGCTGCGCATCACGCCTTGGCTGTGGTTGCTGACGCAAGTGCGTAACAGCCGCGTCTGGCAAGATCGGAGCGTGACGGCCATCGTCGACGAGGTATTGCAAGCCTATGCGCCGCATGCCCTGTGGCAATGGAGCGACGAGGTGGCGCAGTGCATGCAGCAGGCGGGCGAGCGCAGCTATTGCTGCCAATACCGGGAATCGGACTACGATTTCGTGCGCCGGCTGCTGACGGAAGAGGGCATCGCCTGGCGCTTCGAGGCGCACACACTGATTTTGTTCGCCGACAGCAGCCAGCCGTGCGCCACGCCCGAGGATGCCAGCAGCGCGCAAGGCGGCGGCTTGCGCTTTCATGGCGCCAGGGCCGGCGAAGCGAGCGACAGCGTGCAGGCGCTGTGCGCGCGGCGCAGCCTGCACGTCGGGCTGAGTAGCGTGCTGAGCTACGATTACAAGGCCAAGAAGGCGGTCGCCGCAAGCGTGCCGACGAATATGGCCGTCGGCGGCAAGCATGCCCCCGTGCTGGAAAGTTACGATACGCCGGGCCAGTACTGGTATGCGAATGGCGCGCAGGCGCAGCACTATGCCGCCTTGCAGATGCAGGCCCGCGAAGCGCGCGCCCAGTTGTGGCAGGCGCGCTCGACAGTACGCACCTTGCGCGCCGGCACGCGGTTTACCCTGACGCAGGGACCGTTGCCGCAGGCCGATGGTACCGCGTCCGACTATGTCGTGCTCCGGGTGGCCAGTATCGGCATCAACAACCTGCCGGCGCCCGCGTCGCAGGCGCTGGCTGAACTGTTCGGCCCGGTACCCGAACTGCTGGACGAAGCCATGCCCGGGCTGGGAGACGGCTTTTCCGACTTTGCCGCCGCGATCGCCCAGGCGCAAGCCAGCGGTTACGCCAACTGCATCGAGATGATTGCCGCGGCAACGCCATGGCGTCCTGTGCATGACGGCAACGATGCGCGCCACCATCCGAAACCGACGGCCTGCGGCAGCCAGAGCGCCATCGTGGTCGGTGCCGACGGCGGCGCCAGCGCCAGCGGCGGCAGCGAGATCCATTGCGACAAGCTGGGCCGGGTGCGCATCCGTTTTCACTGGCAGCAGGAAGGCAGCGCCACCTGCTGGGTGCGCGTGGCGCAGCGCTCGGCCGGCGGCGGCATGGGCAGCCAGTTCCTGCCGCGCATCGGCCAGGAAGTGCTGGTGCAATTCCTGGAAAACGATATCGACCGCCCCCTCATCGTCGGCGCCCTGTATAACGGGCAGGGCGAGGGCGGCATCGCACCCACGCCGGGCGGCATCACGGACAAGCCCGCGGACGCCAGCGTATTCGACCCGGCGCGCGACCATGCGCCGTCGGCGCAGGGCAACGTGGCCGGCGGCAATAGCCCGGTCTGGCATGGCGCGGCTGGCGGCAGCGCCGGCCATCGCAACGGTGCGGCGCAATGGGGTATCCGCAGCAAGGAATTTGGCGCCGCTGGTTACAACCAACTGCTGTTCGACGATACCGACCAGCAGGGGCGCATCCAGCTCAAGAGCAGCCATGCGGCAAGCGAACTCAATCTTGGCCACCTGATCCATACGGCCGACAATTACCGGGGCAGCCTGCGCGGCACGGGCGCCGAGCTGCGCACCGACGCTTACGGCGCCGTGCGGGCCGGTGCCGGGCTCCTGATTTCCAGCTACCTCGTCAACCATGACGCGCAGGCGCGCGATCCGGCCGGCGACAATGCGCCGGGCATGGTCTTGCTCAAGCAGGCCGTCAAGCTGGGTGCAACCTTCAGCGCCGCCGCCGTCACGCACAAGACGGTCGCGTATGCCAGCCACCTGGGCCCGGCCAAGGCGAATGCCAGCGTGCTGGACGAAAATGCGGCGCCCTTGCCAGCGTTCCTGACCAGCGTCTCCGGCATGCTGAGCCAGGACGATACGGCCGCCGCCCGGCGCGACGCGGCGGGCAAGCCGACCAGCCCCGGCGACGACAAGCTGCCGCACAGCAGCGACGCCATCATCGCCATCGCCGCCCGTGCCGGCCTGGGCGTGCTGGCGAGCCAGGATATCCAGCTGGCGAATGGCGAAACAACCTCCCTGATGAGCGGGCTGGACACCCAGTTCGTCGGCGGCGGCCAGCTGCGCGTGCACAGCGGCCAGGCCATCGGTGCGCTGGCCGGCGTCGTCAAGGCGGGCGAGAACAATATCGGCCTGCAACTGATCGCCGCCAAGCAAGCCATCGACCTGCAGGCGCAGGCCGACGTGCTCAACGTGCAGGCGCGCGAGGAAGTCAATATCGTCAGCGCCGCCGCGCACATCGATTGGGCGGCGGCGAAAAGCATCCGCCTGTCGACGGCGGGCGGCGCGAATATCACGATCGAGGGCGGCAACATCACCATTCAATGTCCGGGCAAGATCACCGTGTTTGCCGGAAGGAAGAGTTTTATCGGGCCGACACGGCTCGCTTATCCATTGCCGGCGCTGCCTGCCAGCGTCTGCAAAGCGTGTCTGCTGGCAGCGTTGCGTAGCGGTAGTCCGTTTGTTGCACCCACGGCAGCCTAGAAAAGGAGCCCTGATGTACTTTGCCATCGATATTCCTGACGCGGCAGTACCCGACTTGATCGCGCAGCAACTGCAGGCTTTGCGCGCGGAGGCGGCAGTGGCGAACGGCAGCCAGCCCTTGTATCTGTTGGCGCTGCTCGACGGCGCCTGCGATGAGGAGTTTTTCACCAAGCGCTACCCGAGCCGTTTGCGGCGCCAGTCGCTGTATGCGCACACCTCGCTGCAAAACTTCAAGAGTGCCGCACCGCATTTAATGGCGGCGCCATTGGCAAGCAGCGAGCAGGCCGCGTGGCTGCAGCGCCTGTTTTCGCTGTGCGCAGGCAAGCCCATGCTCAGCATCATCGCCAGCACGCTCGATATCGACCAGTTGGAGCAGCATCTGCGCCCCTATTTGATTGCCATCACGCCAGATACCGTCGAATGGCCCGTGCGCTGGGCCGATAGCCGCACCTTGCCGGCCTTGCTGGCAGCCTTGACTCAAACGCAGTCTGCGCATTTGCTGAGCCCCATCTACCGCTGGTGGTCGCTGCGGCGCGATGGTTCCCTGATCAGTTGGCAGGGCGAGGCGCAGCCTAGTCCCGTCCCTGCGGAGTTCGATAAATTTCCCCTAAGCGACAGCGCCTTTGCCGCCCTGGTGGATATCGCCGAGGCCGACGCCATCCTGGCCAATCTGCATGATGTGCAGCCGGACCTGTTTCATTCCGGCACTCCGGCCGAGTGTCACGCGCGCGTGGCGCGTCATTTGCTTGTGGCAAACGCCAGCGGAATTGAGGCGGCGGGTCAGCGTCAGCATTTCAGCGCCCTGGCCTTGATGCTGGCCGACGATTTTAGCTTGCATCCTGCGATGGCCAGCCTGTTGCGGCGGACGCGCCAGGGTGCGAATTAC
>NZ_JBNYXO010000013.1:0-148097 GCF_051380715.1 Janthinobacterium kochi | reverse complement strand
AGTGGCCACCATGTCTTTGATCGCCTCTGCAAGCAGTGTGGCATTGAGCATCGGCTGATTCCGCCACGCCATCCACAAACGAACGGCATGGTTGAACGCTTCAACGGGCGCAGCAGCGAGATCGTCGGCCAGACGCGA
Organism: Janthinobacterium kochi; assembly: GCF_051380715.1. Taxonomy (NCBI): domain Bacteria; kingdom Pseudomonadati; phylum Pseudomonadota; class Betaproteobacteria; order Burkholderiales; family Oxalobacteraceae; genus Janthinobacterium; species Janthinobacterium kochi. Next base: position 147,959 of record NZ_JBNYXO010000013.1, on the reverse strand, counting down.
TTCGGGTCTGCGGCAGAACTCGCATCGACGCTGCAAAGCTATTTGAAACTCTACAACCACAACATTCCGCAGCGCGCCTTAAACCATCAAACTCCCATCCAGGCGCTCAAAGAGTGGCAGGCAAAGAAGCCGGATTTATTTGTTAAGCGTGTTTATAACCAGACGGGTCTTGACATCTAGGTTGGTCACGCCATGCACGCCGTCGATGACTTCCTGGGAAAATCCTTCGCGTGCCAGGTCGTCGAAGCTGACTTTTCCGTCGCTGTCTTCCACCACATCATGCAGCACGGCGACAATCTGCTGGGTGCCGGGGGCGACGCGCAGCATCACGCGCAGGGGGTGCAGTATGTACGGCGCGCCGTAGATCATTTGCACATTCCAGGCCAGCAAGTACGAGATCAGCACGCACAGGACCCACACGGGAATCAGCAGGGAAAGCAGCAGCAACAGGCGCCGCCACGGTCTTGGCGCGCCCCAGCAACAGCCAGCGCAGCGGCAAGCGCGCCGTGCCGATGGCGCCGACGATAAAGACCATCACGTAGAAAAAAGCTGCCAGCGCCAGGGCGATCTGACCGATCGACAGCAGGGCCTTGGCGGCGCTGCCCAGGCCGCCGGCGATATTACCCATCTGCGAGAGCGTGACAGGCCCGTTGGCCAGTGTCCCGACGCCATCCATCACGCCCAGGCCCAGCAAACCGGTGACCGACACCAGCGCCAGCATGGCGCTCAGCTCGACGAAGAAGCGGCCGAAATAGCCATACAGTCCCAGCCACAGCGCCACGACCGCCATGCACCACAGCGCGGAACGCCACCACAGCCCCGCATGACGCGCATCGCGCAGTCCCAGGCCGATACACGTGAAGGCTTCCCGCCAGGCCAGCAGCCAGGTTTGCAATGTTTGTGTCACGCTCAAGCGTACTCCGCAATGAAGGGGCGGATACATCGATCCGTATGTTGCCGATTCTACATGGACAAGGCTGGCGCACGTGCCGCCGAGAGCAATGGACAAATCCGGCTCCAGCCCGCCATTGTTTGCGATACCGCAATTCCAGCTGGAACGGACTGCGAAACAATGCCAGTTCCCCCACCTTTGCGCCTAGCGGAGTCGAGCATGCTTGAAGTCCAGCCCAGGGATAAGCGCGGTTTTTTTATCCTGCCCCAGGCTCCGGAAGGTGCCGGGTATTACGTCTATGGCAATCTGCACCGGATGCCACATTCCGGCCATATGGCCCAATATGCGCACCCCAGCTTGCTATCCCTGATCTTTTACATCGAACGTGAATGGCAGGCAATTGATGATCGGAAATTTGGCATCGGCAATATCAGCATCGCGGAAGGATTGGCGTACGACAAGCATGTCAGCCACAGAAAGGGCATTGAAATGGATCTGCGCCCCCTGCGGAAGGACAATCTGGAAGGCCAGTGCGCACGCGTGTCGCGCTTTGATGACGTATATGACCGGGATGCCACCATCAAATTGATACGGCTGTTTTTGCGCCATCCCATGGTCACCAAGGTCTTCTTTAACGACGGTGAGGTACAAAAGGCGACTGCCGGTGGGCGCGTCCGGTCTCTGCAAGGACACGACGACCATCTTCACATTGAAATCAGAGAGCACTGATGAATATTCGCCTTGCATGCTGCGCCATGGCGCTCGCTCTATTCTCGCCGTCGCAAGCCGCGGACAAGCCGCCGGCATGGACTGGCGAACCACGCCCCTTGCGGGGTGACTATCAGATCTATGGCGGAACGCTGTCCGAAATGCTGCCGCCCACGCGAAACGACCGGAAAGTGGCAATCATGGTCAAAGGGGAATTGGCACGCGAACTGTTTGCCCAGCTCGGCCCCGATGTGAAACAGGAGCAGGCATGCAGTTCCTCGGCGGACTACCGTGAGCGGCGCAGGGGGGATATTACCTGCGTTCATACAAAAGGGGCAGCATACGAATGCTATTTCGGACTCGACCTGCGTACGGGAAAAGGGATGTATGGAGCAATCTGCTAGCCTGGGAGCTGCCTGGCACAGCTAAAACCAGGGCTCGCCGCCCTGTACTGGCGCACATCCAGCCGAATTCTTCCGCCTGAGCGACTCTACCTGCATATGACACCCGGAGCAGAACCCAATCCCCCATCCATCGCGTCAACGGCGTACACTGGCTCATCTTCCATCAACGCATTGGTCTACCGTGAAACTATCGTGCTTTATTACCGACCATCTGGAGCAGATCCTGGTGGAGTGGGAACTCTTCGCCAGCTCGCTTCCCATTCCTGGAGCCGCCATCTCGAAAGCAGAATTACGCGATCATGCAAAGCAGATGCTGGAAACCATCGTGCGCGACATGGACGTCATCGAGAACGCGGCGCAGCGAAAAAAGAAATCAACCACAGGCGTGTCGGAAATAGCGGGCAAGGAAACGGCCGCCGCGACGCATGGTTCCCTGCGCCAGCAGATTGGCTTCACGCTGCCGCAGCTGACGGCGGAATTTCGCGCGATGCGGGCCAGCGTTCTGCGACTGTGGATGGCACAGGTGTCAGTGGCGTCAAAAACGGCGACAGAAGACATCCTGCGCTTCAATGAAGCGATAGACAAGGCGTTGCAGGAATCGGCCATACGCTATTCGCAGCAGAGCGACCGCACCCGCAATACCTTTCTCGCCATCCTCAGCCACGATCTGCGCAGTCCGCTGACCACCATGACGATGGCAGGCGCGCTGCTGAGCAGGCCGAGCGCGAATCCCTCTTCCACGGTAGAGATCGGTGCACGGGTTGCTCGCAGCGCGGCTGCCATGACAACCATGGTGAACGATCTGCTGGAATTTGCCAGGACGCAGCTGGGCGGACACATGCCCGTCTCCCCCTCCTTGGGCGATATCGGGGAAATCTGCAAGACGGCCGTCGAGGATGCCTCGGCCGCTCACCCGAAATGCAAGTTTGAACTGAGCACCACGGGCGAGATGATCGGCGACTTCGATGCGCCCCGCCTGGCCCAGCTGTTTTCCAATTTGCTCAACAATGCTGCGCAATATCGCACCGACGACCAGCCAGTGAGCATCACGGCCTGCGGCGATGCCGATACGGCCGTGGTGCAGGTCAAGAATTTTGGCCGCCAGATACCGCATGCCTCGCTGAAGACCATATTCGATCCCCTGGTACAGCTGGCCATTTCTGACGAGTACAAGTCGCCAAATGCCACCAGTATCGGATTGGGTCTGTTTATCGCGCGTGAAATCGCCTGCGCGCACGGCGGCACCATCGGCGCCGAGTCGAGCCTGGAATGCGGCACGGTGTTTACCGTGCGCCTGCCCAGGGTGTCGCTGAACGCGGGAGCGAACGGCGGCTAGGGGCCGATCCCGGCAAAAGACGGCATCTCCTGCTGGCGCCCCTGCCGGGACAGGCTCGCCCTACCTGCGGCTGAGCGGCACATACTCGCCCGGCAAGCTGGCCGCTTCCAGCGCATCGGCAAAGGCCAGCAAGAACTTCGCCGGGCCATGGTCCGACACCAGCAGGGAGGCTCCCTTGTGGCGCAGCAACCTCAACACTTCCTGCTGGTGCGCCTGGTATTCCTGCGCATGGCCGTAGAAGGTCTGATACATTTCCAGCGTTTCCATGGCTTTCGCGGCCAGGATGAATTCGGGTTTGTCCATCATATCTCCTCTTGATCAGCTCGGAAACACAGACGACGCATTGGTCCCCTGTGCGCACGGCCATCTCCGTCGGCATGGCCGCACTTCCATCATACGCTTCAACGCCTAGACCCGGTAAGGGTCGCCCGACAGTATGCCCTGGTACTGGCTGAGGGCGGCACCGATCTTGAAGCCGCCGGCGTCGATATCGTAGAAGCGGATATCCTTGCTGTGGCCGCTACCGCGCACCTTCACCACCGATACCACGCGCTTGAACTGGCCTTCGAGCTCGATGTAGCGCTGCATGACGATGGCGTCGGCCAGGAAGGCATTGCCGTAGGAACTGAAGCGCAGCACGGTGTACTGGTCTTCCAGCTCGGCCGTCATCAGCACCGACACGCCCATGTCCGTCAAAGCCGCCACCAGGCGGTACAGCGATTCGCGGAAATCCTCGCGAAACATGGAGGCCAGCGCCATTTCAAAGCCGGACAGCGAATCGATGACCACCCGCTTGGCCTTCATGCGCGTGATCATGCTCACCAGGTCATGCAGGATTTCATCCAGTGACAGGTCGAGCGTGCGGGTATTGATCACGCCGATCTGGCCGGAATCGACGAGGGCATTCAATTGATGGCTGAGCAGCTGGTTCGGGCTTTTCTCGAAGGCGGCAATCACGCCGGGCTCGCCGCAGCGCACGCCTTCCGTCAGGAATTGCGTGGCCAGCACGGTCTTGCCGGAACCGGATGGTCCCACCAGCAGCAGTGAGTAACCTGCCGGCAAGCCGCCGCCCATCATGGCGTCGAGCTCGGGCACGCCCAGCGACAGGCGCTCATTGCCGGAAATGCTGACCGTTCCCATGCCGCTGGTCTTCAGCACGGCGCGGGGAAAGATTTCCACGCCATCGTCATTGATGCGGAAGGTATGCACGCCCAGGCTTTGCGCCTGTCCGCGCATCTTGACCACCTGGATCTTGCGCACCATGGCATCGCGGTGCACGAGCTGCGACAGCCACAGGATGCCGTCGGCCACCGTGAACACGGCGCTGGACTCGGCCTCGGGCGCCAGGTATTCGCCGATCAGGAAGGTCGTGGCCAGCCAGCTGGTCATTTGCGCGCCCAATTTCTGCACGAAATTCTGCAGGCCGGCCGGGCCCGCGTCCATGGCCTTGGCCGACTGCACCACGGAGCGGAAGGAATCGACGAAGACCAGGCTGGGCGAGAACGCCTCCACCTCTTCAGCGATGCGCGCCAGCACGCGGTCGAAATCGCCTTCCAGCAAGTCAGCCGACAGATTGACGAACTTGATCGACTGGTTGATCTTTTCCACATCGAAGAAGGGAAACTGCTGTTGATAGCGCAGCATCTTCAGCGGTGGCTCGCCCAGGACTGTAAAAAACAGCGCCCGGCGCTCCGGCGAGGCGAGGGAAAACATGATCTGGTGGGCCAGCGTCGTCTTGCCGCTGCCGGGCGTGCCCGCCACCAGGTTGAAGGAAAACTCGGGTATTCCGCCGCCCAGCAGTTCGTCCAACCCCGGCACGCCAGTTGCCAGGCGGTGGATGGTGACTTTTTTCATTCGTTCGGCTCCGTTCCAGCATTATTCACAACGTCATCACCCCAGGCTCTGAGGAGGATGCTATTCGTTAAGAGTTCGCCAATTAATAAAATAAGGGTATTGATGAAGTGCATCAACATCGCCGTGCTTGCCGCGCAGACGACTGCGTCCGTCTGTTCCTGCAAGCTGGCGCGCAAGGCGGTCATGGCAGCTGCCAGCGCTTGCGGTGGATGGGGCGACAACCAGTTGAACTGCTTCTGACTCTGGTGCAGGCTGCGGGAATACATCGACTCCACGCCCCGCTCACCAACGATCTGATTCAATTCAGTGGCCAGTTGCTCCCACAGGCGAATACTGACGTCTACCACCGGACCTGGTTCGCGTAACAGCGCGTGCTCTATCCTGCGCTGCCGCTGTTCATGGACTAAGGCCATCATCGGATCTTTTCTCTGCGGTTTTCGGTGCATGGACCATGTTAAACAAAAGCATCAGGGTTTCCTTGCCCATCAGCGCGGAACCGTTGCCGTGATTATTCTCGACAAAGCGTCGATATTGATGGGTTTTACCAGGTAATGGTCAAACCCTGCCTGGCCAGCGCGGTCAAACTCACCAAGCTGGCTGTACCCTGACGCGGCGACAAAGCACGGCAGCGGTGCCGCCAGGGCCGCACGCGCCGAACTGATGACCTGGTAGCCATCCATGCCCGGCAAGCCAATATCGCACACGATCACATCGTAAGGCGCATCGAGCGCGGCGCGCAAGCCGCTGGGGCCGTCATTGCACACGTCGACATGGTGGCCGTCCTGCGTCAGCAGCAGCGCCAGCATTTCCGCCGCATCGGCATTATCCTCGATCAGCAATATGCGGCGTGGCGATGCGCACGCCGCAGGTACCGCCTGCATGCCCTGCGATGGCGGCGCCAGCGACGACAAGGGCAGCTGCAAGACAAACTGGCTGCCAAAGCCGACCCCTGCGCTGAACACATCCACGGTGCCGCCATGCAACTGGGTAATGATGCGCACCAGCGACAGGCCGATGCCCAGGCCGCCCTGCGCCCGTTCCAGCGAACGGAAGCCCTGGGTAAACAGGTCGAAGATGAAGGGCTGGATATCGAGGGCAATGCCGGCGCCATCGTCGCTGACGGCAATTTCCACCAAATCATCGTGGCGTCTGACGACGATGTCGATGTGGCCAAACTCGTGCGTAAATTTGCTGGCATTGATGAGCAAGTTGGCAAACACTTGCGTCAGGCGCACCAGATCCCCTTCGATGACCAAGGGTTCGTCCGGCAGGCTCACGCTCAGCACTTGCTGGCGTTGGCTGATGCTGACCTGGCCAACTTCCACGGCACTGGCGAGGATGTCGCTCAGCAAGATGGGTGCCAGCTGCAAAGTGATCTTCCCGCTGCTGACGCGCGAAGCGTCGAGCAAGTCGTCGATCAGGCGCGCCATATGCGCCACCTGGCGACCGATCACGCCATGCACATCCACGAGTTGGGGATCCAGGTCGACCTTCTTGGCCAGCAAGTCATTGGCCATCGCCAGCGGCTGCAAAGGGTTGCGCAACTCATGCGCAAGCATGGCCAGGAATTCCGTCTGGCGCAAGGTTGTCGCTTCGGCGGACGCCTGCATATCCTGCGCGCCAAACGTCGCCAGCACGAGATTTTGGTTGGCTTCGCGCAACTGCATGATCAACAGGCCAAAGGCGTCGGATTTATCCTTTTCCTGCAACTGCATCTTGGCCATGATCAACAGTTGATTGATCGTCTCGCGCAGCAGCTTGACTTCGCGGTTATGCAAGGCCTGCAGATTTTGCTCGGCGGGCAACTGCTGGGCGGGCGCATCCTCAGGATCCGGCGAGAGTGCTTTGTGGTACATGGTGACGGTGTGCGGCCTGTGGGGGCCGGCCTCAAGGACAACTCTTCGCTCCGCGGCGTTCACTCAGACATCGCCGCGCACGCCAGCTCTATTGCTGCATACAGTGTATTTCTCTCTAGCCAAACACGATACTCTATTTACCTTACGAAATGAAAGCATTACTTTACTTATCGTCAACAGTGCGCAGGGGTAGCACGTAATTGGCGAGCTGCCAGCCCATGGCCAGGGCCGATTGCTCCGCTTCGTGCTGCGTGCTGCGATTTTCCAGATTGGCTTGCCGGACATCTTCAAAGCCGCACTTGCTCAGCACCAACTGTCCCTGCCAGCACCCCTCGGGCAGTTCGCAGGCGTAGGCCGAGATCAGGAACCCATTATGGGTGGTGGGATTCGCATAAGACATGAGGCCTCCGTAGGATTGCCAGCGACGTAGAGAACAAGCACCACGGTCGTCATTCCAGTATAGTCAGACTTAGTGTAACCGCAATGCGGCTCGAAGTAAGCGCAATACGGCTCAAATTTCATTTAAATCAAATACATACGCATCAGGCCGCCTGATGGAATGGTCACGCGCGTGCATTGGCAATATGTTGCATTCCGTGCAAAAATTCGCCTGTCGCAACCCTCCCCCGCATTGTCATATGGACCAATACCATTTCCTCGTCGGCGAATTCAGCAAGAATAGCCCCTTCATTCCCGCCGCGGCCAGCGCGCAGCTGTTTGCCTGGTTCGCGCAGATAGGCGAACCCGTCGAGCGCTACGGCAGCCGGCGCGGCAAGGTCGTCAAGTTCTCGCAGAGAAACTACGAGAAGATGCTGTTTGCGCCCGATGCCGACAGCATCGCATTGTTTTCACCGCGCATCGTGCCGCCCGACGAGGCCGACGACATCACGAACTGCGACGCGCTGGCCGTGTATCAGCCCGCCGTTTCGCTGCTGCTGGCGATGCGCGCCAGCAAGCATTGCGCAAGACGATGCAAGCATATGGCCGCTTCACTGCGCACGACGGCAAGACACGCTGGTTTTTAAGCGGCGAAGAACAGGCAGCCGCCCGCGCCGACCTGCTGGCGCACGCCATGCTGGGTTCCCACATCGACAATTGACACCCATGACCCCACATTTATCGCTGCACTGCTATCTGCAAGACCAGGCCACCGAACGCCCCCTGCCCTGCTCCGACGTCACCATCCACGCCGACCCGGCCACCCTGCGCGCCATTGCCCATTTTCTGCTGGCCAGCGCGGACACCTTTGATCTGGCGCAAGAATGCACCGGCATGCACGCGCACCTGCAGGATGCATGGGCCGACTGGCAAGATGACTTCCCCGACCTCGTGGTCGTGGCGGCCTAGGGTGGCGCCCCGGCTGGCGCACCTCGGGTAACATACGCCACCTTTGCCATACAGAGATCGCTCCATGCATCAATCCTCCTCCTTGCCCGATTCCCGCACCGCCCTGCCCTTGCTGCGCACCGCCGTGCTGGCCGCCGCGCTGGCCAACCTGTCCGCCTGCGCCAGCCCGCCCGCGCACGAGACCTTGTTCCTCGCCACCACCCTTACGCCCGCGCGTTCCTTCACCAAGGGCATCGAAGGCCCGGCCGTCGATGCGGATGGCAATATTTACGCCGTCAACTTCGCGCGCCAGCAAACCATCGGCAAGGTGCGTCCCGATGGCAGCGGCGAAGTGTGGCTGAGCCTGCCCGGCACCAGCATCGCCAACGGCATCCGCTTCGGCAGCCGGGGCCAGATGTATTTGGCCGACTATATGGAGCACACGATTTACCTGGTCGACCCGGCCACGCGCGCGCTGTCCATCCACGCGCGCGAGCCGCGCATGACGCAACCGAACGATATCGCCATCACGCGGGACGACGTGCTGTATGCGAGCGACCCGAACTGGAAGGAAAACACGGGCCGCGTGTGGCGCATCGCGCAAGACGGCACAGTGACGCTGGCGCTCGACACCATGGGCACGGCCAACGGCATTGAAGTAAGCCCGGACGGCAAGATTTTGTATGTGAATGAAAGCGTGCAGCGCAATATCTGGATATATGACATCGCCGCCGACGGCAGCCTGAGCGGCAAGCGATTGCTGATCAAGTTCGACGATTCCGGCATGGACGGCATGCGCGTCGATGTCGATGGCAACCTGTACGTGACGCGCTATGGCAAGGGTACAGTGGTCAAATTGTCGCCGCAAGGGCGCATTTTGCGCGAAATCAGCGTGCCCGGCGCCAAGCCCAGCAACATCACCTTCGGCGGCCCCGACGGCCGCACGGCGTATGTGACGGAAGTGGTGCAGGGACGCTTGCTGCAATTCCGCGTCGACCGCCCGGGCCTGGAGTGGCAGCGGGCGCAGCAACACAAGAGCAATGCGGCGGCAGCGGCAGCCCCGCCACCGGCCGCAGCGGAGCAGGTCAGCGCGGAATGACGCGCTCCGCCTTCAGGCGCTCGAACAGGGCGATGAAGGCATCCTGCGTATCCTGGTAATCCAGAAAGCCCGCCTTGCGGCTCTTGCCCATGTCCGTCATCACTTCCATCGGCCGTCCCAGGTCGGCATCCGTATGCCACCAGGAAGCGAGGCGGCCGACATCAAGCTCCGCCAGATCATGCTGCCGCGCGATGGCACGCCATTGCGCGGGCGCATCCTGCATGCGCCCGGCCAGCGGCGCCATGGTCTCGGGCAAGTCTGCCGCTACCACGCCGAAATACGCAGCCAGACGCGGCCACAACCACTTCCAGCGGAACACGTCGCCATTGACGATATTAAAATCCTCGTTGCGCGCGGCGGGGCTGTCGGCCGCCCACGCCAGGTGGCGCGCAATCTGGCCCGCGTCCGTCATGTCGGACAAGCCATGCCACTGCGCGGGCGAACCGGGAAAGACGAAAGGCTGGCCGCTGGCCTTGCACAAATTCGCATACACGGCCAGGGTCAGGCCCATGTTCATGGCATTGCCCAGCGCATAGCCGATGATGGTGTGCGGGCGGTGCACGCTCCACGTAAAACCATCGCGTTCGGCCGCCGCGAACAGGCGGTCTTCCTGCGCGTAATAAAAATTCTCGACGTCCTGGCGGCCCTGCTCTTCGCGAAATGGCGTGACGGGCTCGCTGCCCTGACCATACGCATCGAACGGCCCCAGATAATGCTTGAGGCCCGTCACCAGCGCCGCGTGGCGCAGGTGGCCGCTTGGCCCCAGCGCGGCCAGCACATTGGCCACCATGGCGCCATTGACGCGGATATTTTCCTGCTCGTTGGCCTGGCGCGCCCAGGCCGTGAAGAAGACGTGGCTGGCGTCCAGGCCCGCCAGCGCCGATGCCACGGCAGCACCATCCGTCGCATCGAGCGGCAGCGCGATGCAGCCGGCGGGCACGGGCGTGCGGCCGCGCGAGACGCCCGTCACCTGCCAGCCTTGCGCCAACAGATGCGTGGCCAGATTGCTGCCGATGACGCCGCTGGCGCCGATGATGAGGGCGTGTTTTTGCATGAGAGAGTGCCTCCGAAAGAAAAAACCATCATATCCGCGACACCAATTCTTATCCGCGATACTATTTCACCTTATTCATGAATAGAATTCGCGGATCATGTTTTCATCAGAACATTTGAAAGGCCTCACACCCTTCCTCGCCACGGCCGACGCGGGCAGTTTTACGAAGGCGGCCGAGCACCTGCACCTGAGCAGCTCGGCCGTCAGCAAGAGCGTGGCACGGCTCGAAGAACGGCTGGGCGTGCTGCTGTTCGAGCGCAGCACGCGCCGTTTGAAACTGAGCGACGCTGGCCGCGCCTACTATGCCACCTGCAAGCGCGTGCTGCAGGAACTGGCGGACGCGGAAGACGTGCTGGGCGAGCATGCGACGGAACTGGCGGGCAAGGTGCGCATCGGCGTGCCGGCATCGTATGGCCGCCTGCGCGTGATGCCGGCGCTGATTGATCTGTGCAAAAAATATCCGCGGCTGCAGCCATCGATCGCCTTCAGCGACCGCTTTGCCGACCTGTTCGAAGAGCGCATCGATATCGCCGTGCGCATCGGTGCGCCAGGCAGCTGGCCGCAAACGCTGGGACAGATGCCGTTGGGAGAAGAGCGCCTGATTTTTTGCGCGGCGCCGGCCTACCTGGCACGGCGCGGCACGCCGGCCGATCTCGCGGATCTCGATGGCCACGACTGCATCGCCTACGGCAGAGGCGACGGCACGGCGGCGCCGTGGCTGTTTGCAGGCGAGGACGGGATGGAGCGGCACGCGGTCCATCCACGCCTGACGGTGGGTGATGCCGAAGCGCAGACGGCCGCCGTGCTGGCCGGTCTGGGCATCGCGCAGCAGGCGACCTGGCTGGTGCAGGAGCACCTGGCCAACGGCGCCATCGTCGAAGTACTGCCTGCCTGCGCCACGCCAGGCTTGCCGCTCTCCCTGGCGTGGCCGCTGGCGCGCCAGCTGACCGCGAAGACCGGCACGCTGCTCAATGAATTGAAGCAGCGCCTGACGATCTGCTGAAGCCTAATATAAAACGTTCTTCGCTTCCGGCAGGTCGACATTGGCCTTGGTGACGATCACCACGCCCGTGTTGACGAACGGTGCGACCTTCTTGCCTTCGATCAGGCTGACCAGGGTTTTCACGCCCAGCGCGCCCATCGAGTAGGAACCCTGCACTGCGGTCGCATACAGGGTGCCGTCCTTGACGAAGTTTTTCAAGTCTTCATTGCCGTCGAAACCCACGGCGACCACCTTGCCGGCCTTGCCCGCCTGCGCGATGGCGCGGCCCATGCCCACGGCCGTCGGCTCGTTCGCGCCGAAGATGCCCTTCAGGTCGGGATTCGAGGCCAGCACGTCGGTCGTCTGGTTCAGCGCCGTGGCCATCTGCGACTGCGAGTAATACGTGCCGACGATCTGCAGCTGCGAGTTCTTTTCGATATAGCGCTTGAAGCCGCCCACCCTGCCCGTCTCGGAACCGGCGCCTGCCACATACGACATCACGGCGATCTTGCCCGTCTTGCCGACCTGCGAAATGAGGGCCTTGGCGCTTTGCTCGCCGGCCGCTTCATTGTCAGTCGACAGGAAGGACTGGTAGTAGCGCTTGCCGCTGTCGGCCACCATTGAGTCGATCAGCACCACGGGAATCTTCGCTTCCCACGCCTTCTTCAGGGCCGGCACCAGCGCATCCGGATCCGACGCGGCCAGCACGATGCCGGCCACTTTGCGCGTGACGGCGTTTTCCACCATGCTGACCTGGTCGGCAATCGCCGATTCCGAAGCGGGCCCCTGGAAAGTCAGGCTGTAGCCCTTGGCATCGGCGGCGCTGGCCGTGGCGCCCTTCTTGACGTTTTGCCAGTAGTTGGAATTGGTCGTCTTGACGATCACGGCGATCTCGCCCGGCGCGGCGAAGGCAGCGCTGGAGCTTAGTGCAAATGCTGCGGTCAACAGACCGAGCAAGATGGTGTTGAAGGCTTTGAAGGTTTTCATTGTCGTCCTCATTTAATTATAGATTTATGGGTGTGACTACTTTCAGCTACTGCTTCAGGCGCGATTGCGCTTCTGATCGATCCAGACGGTCAGCAAGATGACCAGTCCGATAATGATTTGCTGGATAAAGCTCGATACCCCGTTCATGTTCAAGCCGTTGCGCAGGATGCCGATGACGAAGGAACCGATGACGGTGCCGGAAATGGTGCCGATGCCGCCGATCAGCGAGGCGCCGCCGATCACGGCGCTGGCGATCGCATCGAGTTCGTACATCACACCCTCGTTCGGCTGCGCCGTCACCAGGCGCGACATCAGCACGCAGCCCGTCAGGCCAGACAAGGCGCCGGACAAGGTGTACACCAGCAGGGTCACGCGGCCCACCTTCACGCCCGACAGGCGCGCCGCCTCCGCATTCGAACCCACCGCATAGATATGCCGGCCAAAGGTGGTGCGGCTGAGCATGATGGAGACGGCCACGGCGATCACCACCATCAGTACCACCGGATACGGAATGCCAGGGAAGACGACTTCGGGAAAGGTGCCGCCCGTGTCGCGCTCGATGCGCCACAGCACGCCGTTGCCCAGTTCGCCGAACGAATCGCCCAGGCCGGAAATGGCGCGCGCGCCCGTCACCTGCAGCGCCAGGCCGCGCGCAATCAGCATCATGCCGAGCGTGGCGATGAAGGGCGGCAGTTTCAACTGCGTGATGCAAAAGCCGTTGACGGCGCCGCACATGGCGCCCACCACGACGCCGCCCAGCATGGCGACCGGCACGGGCACGCCGCTCTTGACCAGCAGCGCGGCGGCCACGCCGGCCAGCGCCAGCACGGAGCCGGAACTCAGATCGATGCCGCCCGTGATGATGACGCAGGTGGCGGCAATGCCCAGGTAGGCGATCGACGTCACCTGCAAGGCCACGCTCATGCCGTTGCTGACGGAGAAAAAGGCGTTGCTGGTCAGGGAAAACACCAGCAGCAACAGCGACAGGCTTCCCAGCGCGGCGAATTTTTGTATCAGTTCTTTATTCATTTTATTGTGACTTTCTGATGTTAATGCATTGCTGCCTGGCGGCCCGATGCGAGGTGCATGATCTCTTCCTGCGATGACTCGCGCGTATTGACGATGCCGCTGATGCGCCCTTCATGGAACACGGCCACCCGGTCGGTCATGCCCATGATCTCGGGCAGTTCGGACGTGATGAGCACTACGCCGATACCTTCCGACGCGAGCTTGTCGAGCAGTTGGTAGATGGCGAACTTGGCCCCAACGTCGATGCCGCGCGTGGGTTCGTCGAAGAAGATGATTTTCGATTCGCGGTACAGCCATTTGCTGATGACGATCTTTTGCTGGTTGCCGCCGGAGAGGTTGCGCGTGATCTGTTTCGAGGTCGGCGTCTTGATGCCCAGCGCCGCGATGTACTGCTGCGCCACCGCCTCTTCCCTGGCGAAATCGATGAAGCCAAAACGGTTGGCCAGCCCCGATACATTGGTCAAGGTCAGGTTGGCCGCCACCGACATGCGGATCGCCAGGCCGTGGCTCTTGCGGTCTTCCGACAGGTAGGCGATACCGTGTCCTATGGCGTCGATGGGGCTGGCTATCGTCACGGCCATATCGCCCAGATGGATCGCGCCGCTGGTGAGCGGATCGGCGCCGAAGATGGCGCGCGCCACTTCCGTGCGCCCTGCCCCCATCAGTCCCGAAAAGCCGAGGATCTCGCCGCGCCGCAAATCAAAGCTCAGCGGGCCGAAGACATCCTTGCGGTGTAAGTCGGTCACGCGCAGCAGCACTTCATCGGTCGGCGTTGATACGCGGTCGGGAAATTTTTCGTCGAGGGTACGGCCCACCATCTTTGCCACGATGGCGTCCAGCGTGGTGGCGGCAAAATCGTCGGTGCAGACGAATTTTCCGTCGCGCAGCACCGTCACCCTGTCGATGATGTGCTGCATCTCCTCGAGGCGGTGCGAGATATACACCACGCTTACGCCGTTGCGCTTGAGTTCATTGATGATGTCGAACAGCTGGCCCGTCTCGCTTTCCGTCAGCGAGGACGTGGGCTCGTCCATGATCAGCACTTCCGTATTAAGCGACAGCGCCTTGGCGATTTCCACCATCTGCTGCTGCGCACAGGACAGGTTCTTGACCAGCTGGCGCGGGTCGATGCGCAGTTTTAAACGGTCCAGCAGCGCCTGTGCATCAAAGCGCATCTTCTTGCGGTCGATAAAGAGGCCGCGCACCGGTTCGCGCGCCAGGAAAATATTCTCCGCCACGCTCAGGTGCGGGATCAAATTCAGTTCCTGGTGGATGATGGCGATGCCGGCCGCCTCCGCATCCACGCTGCTGGCAAAACTGCATACCTTGCCCTTGTAGACCAGTTCGCCCTCATCGGCCTGGTATACGCCACTCATCACCTTCATCAGGGTGGACTTGCCGGCGCCGTTTTCGCCGCACAGCGCATGCGCCTCGCCGCGGCGCAGGCTGAAACTGACGTTATCGAGCGCCAGCACGCCGGGGAAACGCTTGCTGACCTTGTTCAGTGCCAGTATCTCTTCGGATTGATTCATGGTGTGTCTCCTCCACTCCACTGCCATAGGCCGGCACGCCGATGTCTGAGCATCTTGGCGGCGTGTCGGTCTGTCACTCGTTTAACTGTCGATCAGTTGCGGATTCCAGGCATGCACGGTCTGCCGCTGTTCACCCAGGCCTTCGATCCCCAGGCGCATGGTGTCGCCCGGTTTCAGGTACACGGCCGACGGCTTCTGCCCCATGCCCACGCCCGGTGGCGTGCCGGTGCTGATGATGTCGCCCGGGTACAAGGTCATGAAACGGCTGATGTAGCTGACCAGGTTGGCCACGCCGAAGACCATGGTCCTGGTATTGCCGTCCTGGACGCGCTTGCCGTTTACTTCCAGCCACAGGCCCAGGTTTTGCGGGTCAGCCACTTCATCACTTGTGACCAGCCAGGGGCCGATCGGGCCGAAGGTATCGCAGCCCTTGCCCTTGTCCCACTGGCCGCCGCGCTCGAGCTGGTATTCGCGTTCGGACAGGTCGTTGACGACGCAGTAGCCGGCCACGTGCGACAGCGCATCGGCTTCGCTCACATAGCGTGCGGTGGTACCGATCACCACGCCCAGTTCCACTTCCCAGTCGCTTTTCGTCGAGGCCTGCGGCATCACCACGGCGTCGTTGGCGCCGATGATGGCGCTGGTAGCCTTCATGAACAGCACCGGTTCCGGCGGCACGGCCATGCCCGATTCGGCCGCATGGTCGGCATAGTTCAGGCCCACGCACAAAAACTTGCCCACGCCCTTCCATGGCGGCGCGATGCGGCCAGGGTTGGCCACCACCGGCAGGCTGGCAATATCGAGGGCGGCCAGGGTCGCCAGGCCATCCTTGCCCAGGGTCGCGCCCGTGATATCGGACAACACGCCAGACAGGTCGCGCACGACGCCGTCGGCATCGATCAGTGCAGGTTTTTCAGCGCCCTTGGCGCCATAACGCATCAGTTTCATGTGTGTCTCTCGTTGTTGTAATTAATTGGACCAGCCGCCGTCAATGACGTGAGTCATACCTGTGGTGAAGGCGGATTCATCGGAAGCCAGATAGACGGCCAGCGCGGCGATTTCCTCGGCCCTGCCCACTCTGCCCATCGGCTGGCGCGCGACAAACGCCGCCTGCACTTCATCGATGCTCATGCCCGTCGCTGCCGCCTGGGCGGCAATGCGTTCCTTCAGCGAGGGCGACTCGATGGTGCCGGGACAGATCGCATTGCAGCGGATGCCGCGCGTGACGAAGTCCGCCGCCACCGATTTCGTCATGCCCACTACGGCCGCCTTCGAGGTGCCGTAGATAAAGCGGTTCGGCGCGCCCTTCACGCTGGACGCCACAGACGACATATTGACAATGGAGCCGGCGCCCCTGGCCAGCATGCCGGGCAGGACGGCGCGCATCAGCCGGTACATGGAGCGGGCGTTGATGTCGAAGGAACGGTCCCAGGCCGCGTCGTCGCACTCGAGGATGGTGCCGCCGTCGACGAAGCCGGCGCAGTTGAACAGGATATCGACGGGGCCGATCTCGCCGGCCAGCGCGGTAATCGCCGCGCCATCGGTCACGTCGAGCAGGCGGATGGCGCAGCCCGTCGCTTCCTTCAGCGCGTCGAGCTGCGCCTGGTTGATATCGGTGGCGATCACGGTGGCGCCTTCGCGCACGAACGCTTCGGCCGTGGCGCGGCCGATGCCCTGGCCTGCGGCGGTGAGCAGGGCGATTTTGCCTTGTAGTCTGGCGGTCATGTTTTTGTCTCCTTTTATTTTTTGTGCCGGGAAGCTTTTCACCCAACACCTTAAATGCTGGGGTCAGACCCGGCGGGTCTGACCCCGGATTTTTGCTAACTCACGTGGAAGACCTGTTCCATCATCGCCCAATGCTCGCCCTCGGCGCGTGAGGCCAGGGGCAGCTGGCATGGGGCGCAAAAAGTCCACCAGCGCTGCGTTTCCGGGTCATCGGCAATGGCCGCCATGTCGGCTTCAAAATCCTCGCCGTGGTATTCCCAGTAGCCGAACAGCAGGTTTTCCGGCTCGCGCAGGAAGATCGAGTAATTGCTGACATGCGCGGCCGCCAGCCTTGCCAGCACCTGCGGCCAGACGGCGGCGTGCAGGGTTTTGTATTCAGCGATGCGCTCCGGCGCGATACCGATGACCATGCCCATTCTTTTCATGGCGTCTCCTGGCTGATGCCGTAAAAGCGCAGTGCGTTGAGTCCGAAAATATCGTTCCTGTCCTGCTGGCCCAGGTGCGCCAGCAGCGCTAGGCTGGCGGCCAGCCACGCCGCATAGCCGCCGGCCAGGTCCACCACAGGCCAGTCGCTGCCCCAGATCACGCGCCGGGGGCCGAATACGTCCAGCACGTGCCGTACGTAGGGCTGCAAATCGTCCACACGCCATGCGGACCGCGCTTCCGTCACCAGCCCGGACAGCTTGCAGTGCACGTTCGGCAGCGCGGCCAGTTGCGCCATATCTTCGCCCCAGGTGCCGAAGGCGGCATCGGCTATCGGCGGCTTGGCCGCATGGTCGATCACGATGGGAAGCAGCGGATAGTCGCGCGCGCAATGCAGCAGCGCGGGCAAGTGACGCGGCAGCACCAGCGCGTCCAGCCGCAAGCCGTGTTCCACCATGGCCCTCAAAGCCGGCGCCAGTACGGGATTGACGATCCACCGATCGTCATCGAGGTCCTGCAGCATGGGCCGCAAGCCCTTGAGCGTGCCGTTCGACGCCAGGCGCGCTATCGCCGCCGGTGCGTCAGGTGCCAGCAAATCTGTCCAACCCACGACGGCGCGAATGAAGCTGCTTTTTTCGGCGAGCGCCAGCAGCCAGTGCGTATCGTCTTCGAACGGCAGGGACTGCACCAGCACAGTGCCGGCGATGCCGTGCGCAGCCAGCAAGGGCGCCAGGTCGGCAGGCGCAAAATCGCGGTGGATGGCGGCCAAGGACGGCGGCGGCCAGCTGCCGGCACGCGCGGCCAGCTGCCAGAAGTGCTGGTGGGCGTCGATGCGCATCATGCGGTCACTCCCGCAGGCAGCGGCGCGCGCGCATCGAGCAAGTCCGCGTCCCGCAGCGCCAGCCACAGGGCGTCGGGCAGCGGCGTGGCAAACCAGTTCAGGTTTTGCCGCAGCTGGGCCAGGTCCTGGCCACCCGGGATGCAGGAAGCGACGGCAGGATGGGCGAGCGGAAACTGCAGTGCCGCAGCCTGCAAGGGCACGCCGAATTCACGGCAGACGGCATCGAGGCGCGCCACGCGCTTGAGTATCGCGGCTGGCGCATCGGCGTAATTGAATTTTCCGTTTCCGGCCAGCACGCCCGAGTTGAACGGGCCGCCGATCACGATGGCGTTGCCGCGTTCCACGCACAGGTCCAGCAATGGCGACAGCGAGGCCTGTTCCAGCAAGGTGTAGCGGCCGGCCAGCAGGGTGCAATCGAGATCGAATTCCGCCATCGCCCGCAGCACGGCCTCGCATTCGTTGACGCCCAGGCCCACGGCTTTCACCTGGCCGCTGGCGCGCAGTTCATCGAGGGCGCGAAAGCCGCCACCGGTCGTCAGCTGGCGCCAGTAGTGCTGATCGTGTTCGCCATGCGTGACCTTGCCGATATCGTGCACGAACAGGATGTCGATACGCTCCAGTCCCAGTCGCTGCAGGCTGTCGTCGTGTGAACGCAGCACACCGTCATACGTGTAGTCGTAGTGGGGGCGGAACGGCAGCGGTGCGGCAAAGCCGTCGTCGCCAGGGCACACGGAGGCGTCGGGCCGCATCAGCCGTCCCACCTTGGTGCTGACAACAAAATGATTGCGGGGCCGCTCGCGCAGCGCCGCGCCCAGCCGGTGTTCGGACTGGGTATAGCCATAGAACGGCGCCGTGTCGAAGAAACGCACGCCGGCATCCCAGGCGCCATCGAGCGTGGCGCGCGCCTGCGCGTCGCTGACCGGCTGGTACAAGCCGCCCAGCGGCGCGCAGCCCATGCCGATGCAGGGCAGCGACAAGCCGCCGCGCGGCAGGGTACGGCGTCGCGCGGTATCCATGCCATCCATCGCCGTGGCCCTCATGCTGCGCGCAGCGGGAAGCAGCCTGGCCCCACCGCGTCGAATTGTTTATAGGTCAGCACGAATTCCTGGTGGCCCAGGTCTTCCGAGCGGCTCAGTTCTCCATTGGCCACGTTCAGCACGGCGGCGACAATCTCGGCGCCCACTTCTTCCAGGGTGGCTACGCCCGTGAGGATCTTGCCGGCGTTGATATCCATGTCGTCAGCCAGGCGCTCGAAGGTTTGCGGATTGGCGCACACCTTGATGACGGGCGAAATCGCCGAGCCCACCACGGAGCCGCGGCCCGTGGTAAACAAGGTGATGTGGGCACCGCAGGAAATGAGTTCGACGATTTCCGCGTTGTCCGAGACGTTCGGGAAACCGAAGCGCGGTTCGCCGTCCGGCACCACGTCGAGCAGATACAGGCCCCCGCCGGCAGGCTGGTCGCCCGGTTTCAGAATGCCGACGATGGGCGAGGAACCGCTCTTGGCGTAGGCGCCCAGCGACTTTTCTTCCTGCGTAGTCAGGCCGCCATCAGCGTTCCCCGGCGAGAAGCTGCCATGGCCCATGATGGTGTAGTAGCGGGCCGCCTTGGCCACGGTTTCGACGATGGCATTGCCCAGTTCCGGGCTGACGGCGCGCCGCTGCATGTGGTATTCGCAGCCCACCAGTTCGCCCGTCTCTTCGAAGATGCAAGGGCTGCCAGCCGCGATCAGGGTGTCGAAGGCGATGCCAACGGCCGGATTGGCGCTGATGCCGCTGGTACTGTCGGAGCCGCCGCAGATGGTGGCGACGACCAGTTCAGCTATCCCCATCGGCACGCGCTCTTGCTGCGCCAGGTGTTCCAGCGCCCAGCTGATCCACTCGACGCCGCTGCTCACGCTGGGGCGCGTGCCGCTGTTTTCCTGGATGGTAATTGTATGGACGGGACGATCGCTGTCGGCCACGGCGCTGGAGAGGCCATATTTGTTGAAACCTTCGCAGCCCAAGGAGACCAGCAGCACGGCGCCCACATTAGGGTGCGTCAGCAGGCGGCGCATCACCTGGTCCGCGTACTCGTTGGGGAAGCAGCCCGTAAAGCCGATCAGGTGCACGGGCTGGCCGGGAAAGGCGTTGACCATCAGGCGCGCCACGTGGTGCGCGCATTCGACCATATAGGCCACCACCACGATATTGCGGATGCCCTTGCGGCCATCGGCGCGCAGGTAGCCCGACAGGGCGGGTCTCGTTACGGGAGCGTTCATGCTTGGTCGTCCTTGTCCAGGAAATGGTGGCCGTCCTGGCCCAGGGTAAACGTGGGGATGTAATCGCTTGCCAGGTTGTGCGTATGGATATGCTCGCCGATGGCGACGGGAGCCGTGATGCTGCCGATCAGGGCGCCATAGCGCAGCACCTTGTCGCCCACGGCCAGCGCGCGGCGCGCCACCTTGTGGCCGATCAGGATATTTTGCGTCAGGGTGACGGGCTGGCCATCGATGGCGACGACGTCGCCGCAGGCCAATGCTGTCCTGGCGATCAGGCAGTTATCCTCGGGCGACATCAGGAGCAGGCTGGCAGGCCGGGAAGCGAGGCTCATGGCGCAACCTCCCCGGCAAAGACGGCTAGGCGCCTGGCTGGCTCAGTTTTTCGCGCGTGCCGATCGAGGACAGCATGGTGCTGCGCGAGGAATCGAGGTGCGAGCGCATGGCCTCGAGTGCTTTCGGTATATCGTGCTCCGCCAGCGCGTGCAAGATCGCCAGGTGCTCTTGCACCGCATACTGGTTGCGGCCCTTTTCCTCGCCCTTGTCCCACTGGTAGTGATAGTGGAAGACAAACGAGACGATATCGTAAAAGCCCTGCGCGAAGCGGTTGTTCAAGAGGCCGATCAAAAAGGTATGGAACTCGCGGTCCAGCGCCGGAAACGCATTGTGGCGCGTGGCTATCCTGGCCGCCAGCTTCTCGTGCTGCTTGATCAGCCGCGCCAGTTCCGCATACGCCGGATCGCCATGCGGTAGGTGCGCAAACTGCTCCACGGCCGCCATCTCGAACATGCGCCGCATGTCCGCCAGTTCGGTCGCGAACGAGCGGTCGAACGCGCACAGGCGCCAGCCGCCGCGCGGCTTCTTTTCGATCAGGCCGAAGCGCGAAAAGCCGATCAAAAATTCGCGCACGCTGACGGTACTGGCGCCCGCCTCGCGCGCCAGCTCCGCTTCCGAGAATTCCGCGCCGGGCGGCATGTCGCGCTGGTACACGCGTTCCATCAGCACTTGCTGGATGCGCTCGGCCCCCGACTGCAATTCGGAGATATCGAAGTAGTCGCCCGGTATCGGCTTCCTCAGCAAGCGCCGGTCCGCCGGGCTGGCGATCAGCCGCCGCGTCGACAGATAGGCGATCGCGCTGCGGATCGCCGTGCGGCTGCCCTGGCAGATGGTGGTCAGGAACTGCTCCGTCGGCAGCATCTCGCCCACTGCGACATTCTCGGCGAGAAATTGCAACAGCAGATTGGTGCTGCGCTTGAAGACGGTGGCGGGTTTGGACATGGATGAATGAACGCGCTATGCCAGCGAAAGGGAAAGTGGATGAGTGGGCCATTTTAGTCGATATCGGATTGGATCGGCATGCCGAAAAAGAAACAACTGCGGTGAGCGGGGCGTTCACGGCTGCGCTCCCGGCGCCAGCATGGCGCGCAGCCGCGGCTGCGCCAAGGCGGGACAGAGCTGCTGCGCCAGCGCCGCCACGGGCGCCATGCGGCGCTCGATTTTTCCGGCGTGGTGCTGGGCAATGTCGGCCAGGCGGTGCGCGAGGAAGGGATTGCCGAAGCGTTCCCTGACCTGCGCCACATAGGCTTGGGCAGCATCACCGTGCGGCGCTCCCATGGCGGCAAACACGGGCAGCACTTCCTCACGCCACAAGGCTTCCAGCGCGGCGCGCATGGCGCCGTCGTGCATCGCCTCGCGCACCGTCATGCCGGCCGGGCTGCCCCGTTCCATCCACAGCTGCGCCAGATAAGTGTGGCCCAGGTTAAGCAGGAACAGTTTGCGCTGTTCATACTCGCGCAGGCTGCCCGTCACCACCAGTTGCGGGTGGCGGCACGGCAGCAGCATGCCTTCCTGCGCCTCGATGGCCCACAGGGCATAGGGTTCGGCCACCGCGCCTATCGGGTCGATCGGTTCGGAGACGATGCGGTCGACCAGGGAATTGATCCACAGGCAGCCCGTTTCCAGATAGGCGATGGCGTCTGGCGAGAGCTGCCACTGCCGCGCCAATGTCACGATCAGCTGGCGCAGCACGCTTCCGTTGTCCGCCACCAGTTCGCAAGGGAAAATCGAGATGGGCGCGGCGCCAGCCAGGAAGCGCCCGTGCAGCAGCACCAGCAGCTTGGCGGGAAAGCTGGCGGGAACGGCCGCGCCATCGAGCATGCCGGCATGGTCGGATGCATCCAACTGGTAACCCGTGTCGCCTGTATTCGAGACGATCACGCGCGCGGCCACGGCCGCATCGCGCACCTGCCGCCAGTCGCTGCCGGCTTGCCACGCTTGCGTGACGACGTGGACACGGCGCTCTTCATCGACTTGCGCGCCGTCCTGCCAGCCGCGGACGCGCACGGGATAGCCGCCGCTGCGGCGAAACGCCGCCACGCGCGCCGCGCCCTGCGCGCTGCCGGTCGTTTGCACGATGGTGATATGGCCCAGCGCCTGGCCGGCTTCTGCCGCTTCGCTGACGAACAGATCGGCGTGCGCCTGCAGGAAGCGGCTGGTGCCAAATTGAAGGATGGGGTTGGAATGCGCCATCTCAGACCTCGACGATGGCCTTGATGACGCCCGCCTCGGGCTGCATCCAGCGATCGAGCACGCCGGTAAATTCGTCGAGCGTGGTGCGGTGGGTATTGAGCAGCGCGGTCGGCACCAGGCCTGCCTTCATGGCCGCCACCACTTCCTCGAAATCGTCGACGGTGGCGTTACGGCTGCCCAGCAAGGTCGTTTCGCGCTTGTGGAATTCAGGGTCGGAAAAGGACAGGCGGTCGCGCACGATGGACACCAGCACATAGGATCCGCCGTGGGCGACAAAATCCAGGCCCCGCTCCATGGCGGCGATATTGCCGGTGGCGTCAAAGACCACGTCGAAAAATTCGCCGCCGGTGGCCTCCGACAACTGCTCCTTGTCGCCCTCGCCCAGCGCCACCGTGCGGGCGATGCCGAGCGCCTCGCGGCAGAACTGCAGGCGGTCGGCGCGGCCATCGAGCACCGTCACGTCGGCGCCTTTCAACGAGGCGAACAGCATCACGGCCATGCCGATCGGGCCGGCGCCCACCACCAGCACGCGCTTGGCCGCATCGACCGCGCCGCGCTTGACGGCATGCGCGCCGATGGCGAGAAATTCGATCATGGCCGCGTCGTCGAGCGAGATGCCTTCGGTCTTGAAGACAAAGCGCTCGGGCAGCGCCAGGTATTCGGTCATGCCGCCGTCGCGGTGCACGCCCAGCACTTCGATGCGGGTGCAGCAGTTGGTCTTGCCCTGGCGGCAGGCCACGCAGCTGCCACACGACAGGTAGGGCATCACGTAGACCTGGTCGCCCACGGCCAGGCGCGAGCCGACTGGCGCGCGGTCGATATGGCCGGACAATTCATGGCCCATCACGCGCGGATAGCTGAGGAAAGGCTGGGTGCCACGGAAGATGTGCATGTCGGTGCCGCAGATGCCGACGCGGCGTATGCGCAGCAGCACTTCGCCATCGCCGGGCACGGGCACGGGGCGCTGCTCCATGCGCAAACTGCCGGGTGTATCGCAAACGATACTTTTCATCATGGTCGTCTCTCTCGCCGCCGGCTCTTGCCGGCGGCATATTATATTTAACGTACAAACCAACTGTGAAAAAAATCCGTCTGCGCGGATTGTCTTTCCAGCCCTGCCAAGGGCGCATTTTGCTGCGCCGCACAACGATTATTCCGTCCTGGCACCTGGCCCTAACTCCGTATTTTTGCTGAAGCTGCCATTCGGTTTTATAAATATACCGTACAAAAAAATGAAGGTCAACGGATTCTTTTTCCGGTTTTTTCAGGTCCTCTGCTACATTCCTGCTTGACCCTGACGTAGCGTCAGGCGCCATCGTGGTGGCACGCACTGAAGACAAGGAGAAGACGATGCTGTTGAAAATCGGTGAACTGGCCAGGCTCACGGGCCTGACCATCCGCACCCTGCACCACTACGACAGCATCGGCCTGCTCTCGCCTTCGGCGCGCACACCCGCTGGCTACCGCCTGTACCAGCACGGCGACATGGACCGGCTGCACCGGATCATGGCGCTGCGCAAGTTCGGGCTGTCGCTGGCCGATATTGCCAACGCACTCGCCGGCCCGGATCTTCCTTTGCATTCCATCGTGGCGCGGCAGATCGCCATGCTGGAGCGCCAGATCGCGCAGGCGTCCACCCTGCGTGTACGACTGTGCAGCTTGCAGGCGCAACTGGCGCAAGGGCAGGCGCCGGAACTGGCCGAGTGGCTCACCACGATGGAGTTGATGACCATGTACGACAAATACTTTAGCCTTGAAGAACTGCAACAAATGCCGCTGTTGTCGGACGCAGCCGTGGAACAGGAGTGGAAGGCACTGGTGGCAAGCGTGCGCGCCGTCAAGGACGCGGGCGCCGGCGCCGATGATGCCCAAGCGCAAGCGCTGGCCACGCAATGGATGGTCAAGCTGGTGCGCGACACGGGCGCCCACCCTGGCCTGTTCGCGCGCCTGAACAGCATGCACGCGCAGGAACCTTCCATGCAAGCGACGACCAGCATCGATGCGGACTTGATGCAATTCATCATCGCCGCCTTCAATGCCTCGCGCATTGCGCTGTATCGCCCTTTCCTCGATGCGCAGGAATATGCGCACCTGGCCGCCAACTACGGCAAGCGTTCGGACGAATGGCCAGCCCTGATCGCCGCCTTGCGCGCCGCCATCGATGCGCGCACGCCGCCCACCGACCCGGCCGTGCTGCAACTGGCGCGGCAGTGGCTGGAGCTGTTCCGTTCGTATGCAGGCACAAACCCCGCCACGCAGCTGAAATTTCGCCAGGCGCACCAGCAGGAACCGCGCCTGATGGAAGGCAGCTTTGTCGATGGGGCCATGCTGCAATACCTGGGTGCGGCGATGGCCGTGGTGGCGCAGGAGCGTCCCAGAACATAGTTGACGTGTGGCATCTCGTGGGCGGGCGCATGTAGAATCGGCCTTCGCCCACGAGAGGACCAACCGATGCGCCGCTTTCTGCTTGCTTGCCTGACCCTGCCCGCCCTAAATGCCGCCATAGCGGCCGAGCCACCCGTGCAAGGGGTGTGGCAGGGCACTCTGGGCAAGGCCAATATCGTGGCCTGCTTCAACCAGCCCAGCCCCACGCAAGGATCTGACCGCAGCGGCAATTACTACTACACGCGCTACAAGACGCCCATCATGCTGGCCATGCCCAACGGCAAGAGCGACTGGAGCGAATCCGATGCCAAGGGCGATACCACGGGCACGTGGAAACTCAATGCACCGCAGGGTGGCAAGCTCATCGGCACTTGGACGGAGCCGAAAAGCGGCAAGACCCTGCCCTTGGCCTTGACCATGCTGGAAGCGGCGGGCGACCGCGAACATCCGTCCTGCGCCAGTGACGCCTACAACCTGGCGCTGGAAGACTTCCCCGGCACCAAGGTCAGCAAACCCATCGCCTTCGAAGGCAAGCAATACCGCAACCTGCAAGTGGGCGACACCATCACGGTGGAATTGATGGCGCCTGGCGATGGCGTGGCGAAAATCAACACGCAACTGCGCGCCGTGCTGGCCAAGAACAAAAAGGATCTGGCCGATTTCTATGCCACGCGCCGCGAATATCTGGGCCGCAGCGGTTTCACGACGGAAGACGAAGTGTATGCGGAGCCGACCTACTGGTCGCCGCGCTGGGTGACGATCAAGTTTTACCGCTGGCCGGCCGGCTATGGCGCCAGCGGCATCTCCATCCGGTTCCGCACCTGGGACGTGAAAATGGGCCAGGAAACGGACGTGTGGAACTGGTTTGGCGCCAGCGCCAGCGATGGCGACGACAAGGCCGAATTGCCGGACCGCCTGCGCCAGGCCCTCTTCAAGAATGTGACAATCGACGCCGAGTGCAAGGACACGGATTACGACGGCCGCGGCCGCTTCCACCTGTCATTGAAGTCGGAAGGCGTGTCGTTCTGGGAAGACTCCAACGGCAGCGGCTGCGAAAACGATTTTTTACTACCCTACAGCAAGGTTGGCCCCTTCCTCACCGTCAAGGGCCGCGCCGCGCTCAGCGATTTGCTGCCGAAGAACTAACCACCACCTCTGCGACCATCTCCGCCGTCGCGGCCGCCAGGGTCCAGCCCAGGTGGCCGTGGCCCGTGTTGTAGTACACGCCAGGGGCCTTGCCCGGCCCCACTTTCGGCAGCATGGCGGGCAGCATGGGACGCAAGCCCGCCCACGGGATCACCTTGCGCGTATTGATGCCGGGAAAACACTGCTCCACCCACTGCAATAGCGGGCGGATGCGGTCGGCACGAATGTCATGGTTGACGCCATTGAATTCTGCCGTGCCCGCCACGCGCAGCCGGTCTTCGCCCAGCCGGCTGCTGACCAGCTTGGTGGCATCGTCAAGCAGGCTGACCTTGGGCGCCGCCGCCCGGCTGGCGGCGTCATCGAGCTGCACGGTGATCGAATAGCCTTTCACGGGATACACATTCACATGGTCGCCCAGGGATGCTGCCATGGCGCGGCTGGCCGTGCCCGCGCAGATGACGACGGCGTCGAACACGGTGCTATCCCGCCCTGTCGTGACGCGCACCTTGCCGTGTTCGCGCACCAGCGCGGTAACTTCCTGGCCATAGCGGCATGTCACGCCCAAACGGGCGCAGGCGTCGGCCAGGCCGCTTGTGAATTTGTGGATGTCGCCCGTGGAATCGCTGTCCGTGTAGTAGCCGCCGTAAAAGTCGCCCTGCAAGCTCGGTTCGATGGCGCGCATTTCCGCCAAGCTCACGGCACGCCGCTGCAAGCCGCCCTTGGCCAGCAGGCGCGATACGCCGGCCGCCCGCTCGAAGCCGCGCTGGTCCCGATACACGTGCAGGATGCCGGCGCGGCGGTGATCGAAAGCGATATTTTCTGCTTGCGCCCACGCAAACAAGTGTTCGCGCGCGGCGATCGCCATGCGCGCCGTGGCGATGGTGTTGCGCTCGTAGTCCGGCATGGCGGCAAGAAATTGTGCAAACCAGCTCAGCTTGTGCCAACTGGGCCAGGGATGGAGCAGCAACGGTGCATCGCGCCGCGCCATCCATTTCAGCGCGTTCCATATCGTCGCCTTGTGGTTCCACACTTCCGCGTGCGAGGCCGACAATTGCCCGCCATTCGCATACGACGTTTCCATGGCCGCGTAGCGGTGGCGCTCGATCAGGGTGACATTGACGCCCCGCTTGGCCAGCGCATAAGCGGTCGTGACGCCCGTGATGCCGGCACCGAGCACGGCCACGCGCGTCATTGCGGCAACACCTTATGCACGACGGTATCGTCCGCCTGCAACACGCGGCCGTCTAGCGCCAGCACGTCCATCCGGCGCACGGGCAAGCCTGAACCGCGCTGCAGCAAGGTGGAGTGCGCCTCGCCTTGCTCGAACAATTGCGCCTCGCTCCACTGGCGCAAGCCGACCACGACGGGGAACAGGCCCAGCCCCTTGGCCGTCAGCACGTATTCCTGGTACGCCGTGCCGTCCGAGGCGGGCGCGACCGTAAAAATGCCCTCTTCCACCAAAGTGTGCAGGCGGTCGGCGAGGATGTTCTTCGCCACGCCCAGGCTTTTCTGGAATTCCCCAAACCGGCGCATGCCGTCGAAGGCGTCGCGCACGATCAAGAGCGACCAGCGCTCGCCGATCACGTCGAGCGCGCGCGCCACGGGACAGGGGTCGGTTTTCAGGCTCTTGCGCTTGGCCACGGGCATGCTCCAGGATTGAGTGGTTGCATTTTAAAACTTCTCGGCGTAGACTCCAACTGGTTTTAATTTAAAACCACTTACCCACAAACCCATGCGCGACACCAACCCTCCCATCACGACAGCACTTCCCCCTTCCCTCGTCTGGCTGTATGCCTGCGCGGCCGGCCTCAGCGTGGCCAATGTGTATTACGCCCAACCCTTGCTGGCCACCCTGGCGCACGAATTCGGCATGACGGACGCCGCCAGCGGCATGGTCATCACGGCCACGCAGCTCGGCTGCGCGCTGGCCCTGCTGCTGCTGGTTCCCCTGGGCGACATGCTGAACCGGCGCCGCCTGACCCTGTTCCAGCTGGGCTTGCTGGCCCTCACCCTGGCGGCGCTGGGCTGCGTCCGTTCCACGGCTGCCTTGCTGGGTGGCATGCTGCTGGTGGGCTTGCTGGGCACGGCCATGACGCAGGGCTTGATCGCCTACGCGGCCAGTGCGGCGGCCAGCCACGAGCGGGGCCGGTTCGTCGGCATGGCGCAGGGTGGCGTGGTGATCGGCTTGCTGCTGGCGCGCACCCTGTCCGGCGTGGTGGCCGATCTCGCCGACTGGCGCGCCGTGTATTTTGTCTCGGCGGCCATGGCTTGTGCCCTGCTGTTGCTGCTGTGGCGCAAGCTGCCGCCCGCGCAGGCATCCAATCAGAAGCTGGCCTACGGCGCCCTGCTCGCCTCGATGCTGGACATGCTGCTGCACAACAAGGTGCTGCGCGTGCGCGGCATGCTGGCCCTGCTGATGTTTGCCGTCTTCAATATTTTCTGGAGTGCCCTGGTGCTGCCCTTGACGGCGCAAGGCTATAGCCATGCAGCCATCGGCGCCTTCGGCCTGGTGGGCGTGATCGGCGCGCTGGGCGCGGCGCGGGCCGGTGCGCTGGCCGACAAGGGCCGGGCACAGTGGACGACGGGCGCGGCCCTGCTGTTGCTGCTGGCCGCGTGGCTGCCGCTCGGCTTTGCCGGCACGGCCCTGTGGCCCCTGGTCGTCGGCATCATCGCGCTGGACCTGGCCGGCCAGGC
The DNA here is from genome assembly GCF_051380715.1 of Janthinobacterium kochi. NCBI lineage: Bacteria > Pseudomonadati > Pseudomonadota > Betaproteobacteria > Burkholderiales > Oxalobacteraceae > Janthinobacterium > Janthinobacterium kochi. Next base: position 118,900 of record NZ_JBNYXO010000013.1, on the reverse strand, counting down.
TATCCACGTAACCAACCAGAGCCTGATCTTCAGGCAGGACAGCGACGCGCACAGCCGCCTGGTGGCGTGCTATATGCTGTTTTATGCGGTGGGAAGCGGTGTCGGAGCGATTGCCGCCACCAGCGTGTATGCGCTGGCGGGCTGGCATGGGGTATGCGCGCTGGGCGCGGCGGTCAGCTTGCTCGCCCTGTTGTTCTGGCGGCTGACCTTGCCTACTGAAAAAGCTTAGTTCAAGAGCGCCGTGGCGGAACCATGGCGGTAGGTTTTCAAGGCATCGGGCTGGATCTGGATCAGCGAACCGCTGACTTTAATCAAATGCAAGTCCGTCAACTGGTGCAGCACGCGCGACAGGGTGGCGGGCGCCAGGTTCAGGAACGATGCCAGCAGACTTTTCTTCAGGTCCAGCTTGACCTCGTTCGAACGCTGCTGGTCCGACGCCTGCAGCAGGTACTCGACCACGCGCTGGGTGGCATTCTGCACGGAGCAGCGTTCCACGTTGCGAATAAAACCCATCAGGTGGTGCGACAGGCTGTTCATCATCTGGCGCGCGATACGCGGCGACTGATCCAGCAGGCGCAGCAGCGCGTGCGGCGGGATGCGCAGCAGCAGGCAGTGCTCGAGCGCTTCGGCGCAGAACGGGTACGGTTCATCGAGGAAAATCATGGCTTCGCCGAAGCTTTGGCCCGGGCGGATCAGTTCCAGTACCTTATCGGTACCTTCCATGGAAAACACGCTCAGCTTGACGAGGCCGAAGACCACCACATAGGCGCCTTCCGCCACTTCGCCCTTGCGGAACAGCACTTTGCCTTTTTCCACTTCGACACGCACGACATCCTGGCGCAATTGCTCTAATTGCGAAGGGGAAATATGGCGGAACAGAGCCTGGCTCGATAGCAAGCCATCGACGTTGACCTTATGCATGACACTCTCTTATTAGATTAGCGAATGACTAAGAGTGTAATGCGCAGGCACGGTCAAGGCCATACGTCAAAGGAACTAGGGTTGTCTAGGCCGGAACGCCATGCAGATCAAACAATCGCGCATTCCTTGGGATTTATTTGCGCTTTGCTTGATCTTTATTTGCCGAGTTCGCGCTCGACCGCATACACAGCGATCTGCACACGGCTGCTGAGCTTAAGCTTTTTGAGGATGTTTTGCACGTGGATTTTCACCGTGCTTTCGGCCACGTCCAGCTGGCGCGCGATTTCCTTGTTGCTCTGGCCACGCGCCAGGCACGCCATGGCTTCGCGTTCGCGCGGCGTCAGTTTGTCGTAGTCGGCCTGGGGCGCGTTCTGTCCCGCGCGAAATTGCGACACCAGCTTGGCCGTCATGGCGTCGGCGATCACGGATTCGCCGGCGGCGGCGCGGCAGATGGCCTGGCCCAGCTGCTCGGCTTCTATATTTTTCAGCAAGTAGCCGCGTGCACCAGCGCGCAGAGCCGCGCCCAGGTCGGCCGCGTTTTCCGATACAGTCAGCATCAGCACCACCATCTGCGGCATGTCCTGCAAGATCAGCTGCAGCGCTTCCACACCGTTCACGCCGGGCATGTTCAAGTCCATCAGCACCACATCGGGCTGCAGTTCGGCCGTCAGGCGCACGCCGTCGAGTCCGTTCGATGCCTCGCCCACCACCTGGAATAGAGGATTGCGCTGCAGCAGCAGCTTGACGCCGCTGCGCAGCAAGGTGTGGTCGTCGACCAGCAGGATTTTGATTGGAGCGTTCACGTATTTGTATCTTCTAACTGGTAGGAATGAATCGTCTGTTACGCCGCCTGGCGCCGGGCTGCCGGCAAGGCCAGCGAGATCGTCGTGCCGCCGCCGGGCGTGCTATCGATGGCAAATTGCGCACCCAGCCGCTCGGCTCTTTCCTGCATGATACGCAAACCGATCTGCAATTCCGTTTTCTTGTCGCGCAGGTTGGCGGCGAAGCCTTCGCCATCGTCGCGCACCTGCAGCGCAAAATCGCGCCCGTTTACCACGCGCAGGGCCACGTTGCTCGCCTGCGCGTGCTTGCGGATATTCGACAGCGCTTCCTGCACGATGAACAGGATCTGCAGCTGCTGCTCCGGCGCCAGCGGCGCGCCGTTGCCGCTCATGTCCAGGGTGCCGACGACGCCCGTCTGCAGCTCGAACTTGGCCAGCACTTCGCTGAGCTTGCTTTCCAGGTCGCTGCCATGCCAGCGCGTGCGGAAATTGACCAGCAATTCGCGCACATCCTGGTAGCTTTGTTCGACGCCCATGCGCATCAGCGGCAGCACTTCGGCCGCTTCGTCGAGCTGGCCCCGGCGCACGGAATCGTCGAGCATCTGTACTTGCAGGCTGATGAAGTTCAAGCTTTGCGCGATGCTGTCATGCAAGCCTTCGGCCAGCAGGCTGCGTTCGCGCGCGACGGCAAATTCCTTCTCGCGCGCGATCAGGCGCTGGTTTTCGATGGCGATGCCCAGGCTCTGGCCCAGCGTTTCCAGCCAGCCCTGCTGCTGCGCATGCACGGCTTGCGGGCCCGCAAAGTGCAGCGAAAAACTGCCCACCACCTGCTCGCGCGCGAGGATGGGAAAGACGGCGATGGCAACAAAACCTTCGTCCTGGCAGCGGAAGCGCTGCAGCGCTTCGACCTGGCGGAAATCGCGGATCTGGATCACGCCCTGCGCCACGGCAGCGCCGCACAGACAATCGTTGTTGCGGATGCAATGCTCTTCTTCCACCATGGCGTCCGAAATGCCCTCATGCACGATGATGTGCACGGTATCGTGCTGCGGATCGAGGATGCGCACGGTGCCGCCTTCGGCCTGCGCAAATTGCATCACATGATGCAGGAAGCCACGGCATAGCGCATCGATGGCGTGCTGGCCTGCCAGCAGGGTGGAAATCTCATGCAGGGTGGCCAGCTGGCGTTCCTGCGCGGCGCTCAGGCCCGATTCGGCTTGCGCCAGGCGGCGCTGGCGCCAGCGCGACGCTGGAAGTTGTTTGCGGGAAGGTTGACTGCGCGGCGCATGCATGAAGAACTCGAATCTGAAAAGTGGTGCGCCCGGCAAGCGCTGCGGCCTGCCGGGCTGATGAAGGTTACAAATGGATCTCGGTACCGAGCAGCTTGACGAACTGCGCCAGCCAGGCCGGATGCGCGGGCCAGGCGGGCGCCGTGACGAACTGGCCATCGGTGACGGCGTCCGTGACGGCGATGTCGGCATACGTGCCGCCCGCCAGTTTCACTTCCGGCGCACAGGCGGGATAGGCGGAAATGCGCTTGCCGCGGATGACATCGGCGGCGGCCAGCAATTGCGCGCCGTGGCAGACGGCCGCGACAGGCTTGCCCGCGTCGGCGAAATGGCGCACGGCGGCGATGACTTTCTCGTTCAGGCGCAGGTATTCTGGCGCGCGGCCGCCGGCGATCATCACGGCGTCATAGTCGGCCGGATCGATCTCGTCGAAGCTGGCGTTCAGGGTGAACAAATGACCCGGCTTTTCCGTGTAGGTCTGGTCGCCCTCGAAATCGTGGATGGCCGTCTTGATCGTCTCGCCGCTTTTCTTGCCAGGACAAACGGCATGCACGGTATGGCCCAGCATCAGCAAGGCCTGGAACGGCACCATCGTTTCATAATCTTCTGCAAAATCGCCGGTCAAAAACAGAATTTTCTTCGCTGCCATTTAGTTCTCCTATGAAAGATTGATACCACAAGGCGTATCTTAGCGCGACTTCGCAGCCATACTGGATATTTATCAAACTTTCGCGCCTTGATCGATGATTTTACAGGCTGCGACAGAATTATTTACAGGCTGGCAGGTCAAATTCGGACACCCCTACTGGAAAGCCTGGCCATGAACACCTCCACCAGCCCCCTTGTTTCGCCTGCCCTGATCCGCATCTTCGACCAGCTTGGCGATGCGCAACTGGCCCGCAACGCCCTGCTGGAGCAGGGTTTCCCCGCGCACGCAGTCGAGCTCGACACGGTTGATGACGAGGCCGTCCCCGTGCAGGGCAAGGCGACGTGGCGCGGCATGTTCCGCCTTGTCGTCGCCGTGCACCAGGCCGGGGACAGCGAACGGGCCGCCGCCATCGCGCAGGCGCATGGCGGCAGCGACATCGAACAGCGCACGGCCAGTCACGCGGGCAGCAAGCGATGGCAAGGGTGATGGCAAGGCGGATGGTAGCGTACAAGCGGTCGCGCACTGGGCGCGGCCCTCCCGTGCGCGGCCAAATTATGGCAAGATCAAGCTTCCTTCATTCCTCAGTGGAACTTGTCATGATTTTTGAAATTGCCCACATCCAGATCAAATCGGCCACGCACGCTGCCTTCGAGGCGGCCGTGACGAAAGCCGTGCCCCTGTTCCAGCGCGCGCGCGGCTGCGAGTCGATGCGCCTGGAGCGCTCGATCGAAAATGGCGATGCCTACCGCCTGGTGGTCGGCTGGACGACGCTGGAAGACCATACCGTGCATTTCCGCGGCAGCGACGACTTCCAGGCCTGGCGCGGCCTCGTCGGCGAATTTTTCGCCGCGCCGCCCCAGGTCGAGCACATGAGCACGGTGGTGACGGGCTTCTGACGGGCTTTTAATACAGGCTGGCAGCACGGGTGGTGAACGCCCGCGCCGGCACCTTATGCGGCAGGATGGTGAAACACTTGCCGCAAATATGCGAGGAAGGTTTCATCCTTGCACAGGGTCTTGCCCGGCGAATCCGACAATTTCGCCACCGACTGGCCATTGCAGCGCACCAGTTTCATGACGATGTTGAGCGGCGTCAAACCCACGTCGTTGGTCAGATTGGTGCCGATGCCAAAGCCCGTCATGATGCGGTCGGCAAAGTGCTGGTACAGGGCAAATGCCTTGTCCAGGTCCAGGCCGTCGGAAAACACCAGGCGCTTGGTATTGGCGTCGATGCGCAGGGCCGCATAGTGGGCCAGTGCCTTCTCGCCCCACTCGACGGGGTCACCCGAATCGTGGCGCAAGCCGTCGAACAGCTTGGCGAAATACAGGTCGAAGTCGGCCAAAAAGGCATCCATGCCCACCACGTCGGTCAGGGCAATGCCCAGGTCGCCACGGTATTCCTGCACCCAGTCTTCCAGTGCCGCCTTTTGAAAGTCGCGCAGGCGTACGCCGAACGACTGGAACGACTGCATGTATTCATGCGCCATGGTACCGATTGGCACGATACCGAGCTTTTTCGCCAGATACACATTCGACGTGCCCTTGAAATAGTCGGGCACGTCGCGCGCCAGCCGTTGCACCACTTCGTCGTGCCAGGCGCCGGAAAAACGCCGGCGCACGCCGAAATCGGAGAATTCAAATGGATGCTTGCGCTGCGGCAGCTTGCCGAATTCCTTGACGGCTTCCACTTTCAAGCCCAGGCGGTGGCGCCCTTCGCGCATGGCCGCATCGAGGTCGAAGCGGCGGAAATACAGTTCGTTGATGATGTACAGCACGAAAATCTCGAAGCCCATCACGTGCACTTGCGGCCCGGCCGCGTGCACCAGCAAGGTGTCGCCATCCGTGCTGACGTCGATGAATTTGCGCTGGAAGCGAAACACCGTCAAAAAGTCGACGAAATCACTCTTCATGAAGCGCAACGTGCGCAAATAAGCCAGCTCGTCGTCGGCAAACGACATCGAGCACAGGTGGTCGAGCTGTTCTTCCAGCTCGACCTTCAGCTCGGCCAGGGGAAAGGCGGTGGCATTGCGGCAGACAAATTCGTATTCGGTATGGGTATTCGGATGACCGTGCAGCAATGCTTGCCACATTGTAAATTTATACAGATCGGTTTCCAGCAAACTGCGCACTATCGGGGTCATGTGTGTTTTCTCCAACTTCCTGAAGCCAGAATAGTACGCCACTGCAAGCATTTCAGCAGCGCACGCTCGACAGTGGCTCAGGCAGCCGCGTTGGCCAACAATTCGGGCAAGACGTCGGCGCAGGTAGCCAGCCGCACGCCGCGCTCTTGCATGGCGGCCAGGAAGTCGCGCTGCTGTGCTGCAAAACCCGTGACGGGGCTCATGCAATCCGTCAGCAGCACCAGCCGCGCCAGGGCCGCCTTGCCTTGCTGCGCCTCCAGATAATCGGCGATGTGCTCGGTGCTGGCTTTTACGCAATGGCTGCCCGCTTCGCCGGTGACATAAATCTGCTGCGCCGGCAGCAGGGTAGCGAGGAAATCCAGGTTCAGCTGGGTGGCCGCATCCTGCGCATCGGGCACTTCCGCCATGACGGCCGAGTAATGCTCGGTCCACGGGTTGGAACCCTTGCTCAGCTTGGCCACTACTTGCAGGTTGGCCACCTCCCAGGCGTTATAGGCGGCGCGCACGGCCGCGTGGATATTCTGCCCCCAGCTGCCGATCTCGCAATGCACGGGCCACACCATCAATTGATAGCGCCCCGCTTGCTGCAAGGCATCGAGGTAGGCCAGTGCGCGCGGCAAGGCGTCGCTGGCAGCGGGCAGGAACAGGCGGTCGCGCACCTGCTGCGCACTGATCTGCGTAAACGGCGCAACGGGGCCGCCATCGCCCGTGCGCCAGAAGGCGGGGTGGGCGATGTCGTAGCGGTGGTGGGCGTCGAGCGTCACGCTGATCTGCGTCAAGCCGCCGCCCCCTTCACGGATCAGCTGCGCCACGCGCAGCATGTCGGCGTGGGCGCCGGGCACGGGCAGGGCCGGCGCTGCATCCTGCGGCAGCCAGGCGGGAGGTAAATCGCAAAAATCGTTTTGCGGATCGATGACAAGCAGGTGCAACTGGCGTTTCATGGCGTTCCTCGTGCGTGGCGGGTATTGCATGATAATGGCAACATCACCATCACGCCAATCCGGGAGCCGCCATGAACCTTCTAAAGCGCAACAACGTACGTCCGAACAAATTACTCAACAGCAAGTGGACGGCCGTCACGCCTGCCAACAAGGAAAAACACTTCCTCGTCATCAAGCTATGCGCAACGGCCACGCCCGATGAGCCCGTCACACACGTAGAGCTGGAAGCCGTGCATTCCGGCCGCGTGCAAATCCTGCCATGGCGCGCGCTGCAGGATGCGGCGCAATGGCATCAGGGGTGGAAGACATAGCGGCGCCGGCGCCGCTCGACCAGCTTGACGGCCACCTCGCCCGCTTCCGCCTTGGCGTCCGCTTCCGTTGCAAACTGGTGGTCGGCCGACACCCGGCGCTTGTGCAGCAGATTCACCCGGTGCATGGGGTTGGGCGAAGGGGCATAGATGGCGACGTAGGCGCCCCATAGCTTGCAGCCCCGCAAACGCTCTGCCGTGTAATTCACTTCATAAAAATCAACATACTTTATCGGCACGATGTGCGCTCCAAAATGACATGGCCGGACAGCTTGTCTCTAAGGACTGACGCGGTGAGGGTAAAACCATGCGCTCGCGATTGCTCTGGATACTCAATTGAGCTCTCTTTTTATCACGCGGCACAGGAGAAAAAGATGAATGACTACATCATCTGCATGCATGACGACACACAAGCATCTGCTTGCACCGGCCAGGCCGGTGCAGCCACACTTGTCAGGCTATCTACTGTGCAAGCTGAAAGTATAGACGATGCGAAAAAATTCTTGCTGGGCAACCCTGTACTGAACGCAGGTGGCACGGTGGAAATCCGCGAGTTGCCGCGCAATTGACGCGGCATGGCTGGCGCCTATTTGCCCGCCTCGGCGGCGGGATGCATGGACCAGACGACGCTGAGGATTTTCCATTGACCGTCGCGCTTGACCATCTGCCACGCTTCCACGCCATAGTTCGACAATTTGTCGCCGACGAGAAACTCATAGTCGAAGTTGACCCACGCCACATGGCGGTCCTGGGTAATCTTGACGTTGTAGAATTTTTCTTCCGTGCGCTGCGGTTCGCGCTTGATGAAGTTGGCGAATGCGACATAGCCGCCCACCGCGACGCCGTCGAAGTGGACATCCGTCGTATCGCGCATTTTCTTGATGAAACCGTCGTCGGCCGGTGCGGCGAACAGTATGTTTGTGTGCAACATCAGCGACGACAACAGCTTGACATCCTTGGCGATCAGGGCCGCCTGGAAGTCGGCGACGACTTTTTCGATGGCGCCGATATCGTCGGGCGTGGAGGCGTGGCGCCCCACGTGGGGCGGCGCCACTGGCGCAGTTTGCGCTTGCGCCATGCCCGCTGAAAACAGGGAACATCCGAACAATATTGCGCTTGCCAACTTGTGCATGGGGGACTTTCATGGCGAACCGCTCGCCGGGCTGACACGGGGCGTGCCGCCGGCAAGCTTATGTCAACCATGGCAAATTGGCAATCCCCCATTGGAACTAGATAGCAGCAAACTCAGGCAGCCAGGGCCTCGATCGAAGCGCGGCCCTTGGCGATCGCGCTGGCGACGGCCTCCTCACCCATGGCCACGCCTTCGGCTTGCACAAACGCGATGTCGGTGATGCCGATGAAGCCCAGCGCCGTGCGCAGATAGGTGCTCAGGTAGTCATACGCGGCGCCCGGACCTGTGCTGTAGACGCCACCGCTGGCCGTGAAAATAAGCGCTTTCTTGCCCGTGGCCAGGCCGACGGGGCCGGTGGCCGTGTACTGGAAAGTACGACCTGCGCGCGCCACGTGGTCAATCCACGCCTTCAGGGTCGATGGCACGGAAAAGTTGTACATGGGCGCGGCCAGCACCAGCACGTCGGCGGCCAGCAATTCATCGACCAGGGTATCGGACAATTGCACGGCAGCTGCCGCCTGCGCGCTGCGCTGTTCGGCCGGCGTGAAGAAGGCGGCCATCACCTCTTCCGTCAAGTGCGGCACCGGTTGCGCGGCCAGGTCGCGTTCGACGACGCTGGCGCCTTGCGCGGCCAGTTTCGTCACGAATTCGCCGGACAATTGGCGCGACAGGGAACCGCTGTTGCGCACGCTGCTATTGATGTACAAGACCTTGCTCATGAAGTACTCCTGTGGAAATGGATGAGGGGATGGGCCACGTTGCAGCCCTTGCACACAGCATAGTTCGGTTCTATCATCGATAAAACCGTATAAATATCAATGGTTAGCATCGAATTTTTAGATAAGGAGTTGCCATGAGAGAACCGGGCCAGCCTTCGCTCGACCAATTGCGCGTGTTCGTCGCCGTCATCGACGCAGGCGGCTTTGCCCACGCGGCGCGCCAGCTGCACCGCACGCAGTCAGTGATCAGCTACACCATCGCCAACCTGGAAGAACAACTGAATGTGGTGCTGCTCGACCGCGGCAAGCGCAAGCCCACCCTGACGGATGCGGGCAAGGCCCTGCTGGCCGATGCGCGCGCCGTGGCCCTGAAGGTGGACGGCATGCGCGCGCGCGCCAAGGCGCTGGCTGGCGGGCTGGAAGCGGAGGTATCGGTGGTGGTCGATGTGATGTTTCCCACCTGTGTGCTGGTGCGCGTTCTGGAGGCGTTCCAGGCGCAGTTCCCCACCGTCGCCCTGCGTCTGCGCATCGAAGCCATGGGCGCCGTGGCGCAGCTGGTGATGGATGGCAGCTGCCACATCGGCCTCGGTGGCTGGATGACGGCCACGGCCAGCGTCTTCGAGCGCCTGGCCGTGGGCCACGTGCGCCTGATTCCCGTGGCCGCGCCCAGCCACGCGCTGGCGCAGCTGGCAGGGCCGATTGCCTCGAGCGTGGCGCGCGAACACGTGCAGCTGGTGCTCAGCGACCGCAGCGACCTGACGCAAGGCCAGGATTTCGGCGTGCTGGGATTGCGCAACTGGCGCCTGGGCGACCTCGGTTCCAAGCACGCCTTGCTGCGTGCGGGCCTGGGCTGGGGCAACATGCCAGAAGCGATGGTGCGCGAGGATCTGGCGGCAGGACGGCTGGTGCACCTGCCGCTGGCCGTCGACAAGGGCGAGAATTATCCGATTTACCTGATCCAGCGCGCCGACACGCCGCCGGGCCAGGCGGGCAAGTGGCTGACGGAGCGCTTTGGGGAGCAGTTACCGCTGCTGGAACAGGTCTTCTAGAAGCGCGCGCGGGCAGGTATCATGCGCGCATACATTGATAAGGAACCACCATGGCCGGCATCGACGACTTCGTCAACAAACAAAAACCTGGCGCGCGCTTCGTCATCACGGCGCAGATGCTGCGCATGACGCCGCAGCAGTTCGACTCGCTGGCGCAGGAATGGATGGAAGACGGCGGCCCCGGCTTCGACGTGGCAGGCATCCCGCACCGGGTGGTCGTCGACGGGCAGTTTTATATCGGCCGGATCACCGTGCAGCGGCACGGCGAGCCGGCCTAAGGGCTAGTGGTCTAATCGACGCCCAGCACGTGCAGGCGCCGGCGCAGGCGCACCACTTCTTCCGACAAATCAACCACCAGCGCGGCCAGTTCGGCATTCGCGTCGAACACGGATTCGATTTCGTGCAGGCGGCGCGCGCGCACCAGGTCCAGGCTGGTGAAGCGCCAGGCCGTCAATTGCCCCGCTGGCGGGCCATCCTGCAGCAACACGCCCGTCTGCACGTGCTGCACCACCCAGTCCGGCTCCACGGCGCAGGCGCGCGCCAGTTCCTCCAGGCTCAGGGCACGATCTTCGAGCAATTCGCCAATTACCTTGTTTGTCATGATTTACCCTCCCAGCTTCTGGCGCGGATTGAAAGCCATCTCGCGCGCCATGGTTGCATACAGTTCGCGCGCCTTGTCGTCGTTTGCCGGCGGCAGCACCACTTCCAGCAGCAGATACAGGTCGCCCGGCTGGGCGGCGGGAATGCCACGCCCCTTCAGGCGCAGCTTGCGCCCCGTCTGCGAATTGGGCGGCACGCTGACTGCCACCGTGCCCGATGGCGTAGGCACGGCAATTTCGCCGCCCAGCGCCGCCTCCCATGGCGTGACGGGCACCGTCTCGAACACGTCGCGCCCTTCCACCTTGTAGCGTACATCGGGCTGGAAGCGTATTTCCAGATACAGGTCGCCGGCTGGCGCGCCGCCGCTGCCAGGATGGCCCTGGCCCTTCATGCGCAGCTGCTGCCCCTCCGTGACGCCTTTCGGTATCGTCACTTCCAGGGTGCGCTCGCGCGTCACCACATGGCCTCGCGCATCCGCTTCGGGCACGCGCATGACGATGTGGCGCTTGGCGCCCTGGTAGCTGTCGTGCAAATCGATGGTGATGGCGGCGTGGCTGTCCTCGCCCTGCATCTGGAAACTGCCGCCGGCGCGGCGGCGCCCGCCCACGTGGGCAAACAGGTCGGCAAAGAAGTCGCTGTCGTCGGCGCCCGACGATTCGTAGCCCGAACCCCAGTCCGGCGGCGGCCGGAACGGCTGCCCTTGGGCGCCCTGGTTACGCCCAAGTTCATCGTAAGCGGCGCGCTTCTCCGCGTCGCCCAGCACGCCGTAGGCCTCATTCAGGGCCTTGGTGCGCTTGTCGGCGTCCGCTTCCTTGCTCACGTCGGGGTGGTATTTGCGTACCAGCTTGCGGTACGCCTTCTTGATCTCGGCCTCGGTCGCCGTCTTTTCGACGCCAAGCTCCTTGTAGTAGTCCTTGTATTCCACCGTGCTTGCTCCCCATGGTTGAACTGCCTATGGGAAGAGTACACGAATTAGGCGGTGGACAGCGTATGCACAATACAACGCTGCCTGGCGGCAGAATCAGCGCACGCGGCGCAGCGAGGAAATGCGACGGTCGAGGCCACCGTGCAGGCGGTCGTAGCTGCCTGGCCCCATCACCACGCAGCGGCCACGGAAGTTGGCATCGACGCAAAATTCCCAGCGGCCGTAATTGACGATGAGCGACTCGGCGCGGTCGTTGAAGCCATAGCGGCTCAAGTCATGCACTTCGCGGTCCAGGCGCACGGGTCGGCCGCGCATGCCGGCGTCAGGAAACATCAGCACGGCGCCATTCATGTCGGGCCGGTGACCGCCGCCATGGCCTGGATAACCGGGATGAGGACGCTCCGGACGCGGCGGGTAGGGACGGTGATCGGGGCGGTGGTCGCCACCGCCATGGCCCGGGCGGCCCACTTCGCGCACCGAGGAAACGGCGTCGTTCATGCCCGGCATGCTGTCGTAGCGGCCAGGCTGCAGCACGCGGCAGTTGCCCCGGTAATTGGCGTCCTTGCACACTTCCCAGGTGCCCGCGCGCACGATGATGCTGGAGGTCTTGTCGTTAAATCCCATGCGCGACAAGTCGCCCGTGTCGGAACGCAGGGCGACCGGGCGACCGCGGAAACCGGCGTCCTGGAACAAGGTGATTTCGCCCGCGGATGCGGCAAGGGGGGCGAGGAAGGTGGCGGCGCACAGCAGCGCTGGCCGGAAAGATCGAACCATGACAACTCCAATACTGATAACATTTTCGCCAGTGTAGTGCAGGCGGCAGGCGGCGAGTGTAACAAAGGGCAAGCAAATGTCAGCGCACGGCCGCGAATGTAAAAACCGCCTGGCGGGATCAACCCGGCAGGCGGCCTGTCAGCATGTGTGCTGGAGAAAATCAGCGCACGCGGCGCAGCGAGGAAATCTGGTTTTCCATGCTGTTCAGGCGACCGTATTCGCCCGGTCCGATCACTTCGCAGCGGCCACGGAAGTTCGAATCGCTGCACACTTCCCATTGGCCTTCGTTGACGACGATGGACGAGGCGCGGTCATTGAAGTTGTAGCGCACCAGGTCTTCCGCATTGCGGTCCAGCGCCAGCGGCTCGCCGCGCATGCCTGCTTCGGGGAACAGCAGGACAGCGCCGCGTTGCTGGTACTGCGGCTGCTGGTACTGCGGATATTGCGGCTGCTGGTATGGCTGATCGTACTGCTGCTGGCGCCGCGCTTCGCGCTCGTCAACCATGCGTGCCGACGAGACGCGCCCATCGAGGCCGCGTCCCAGGTCGTCGTGGCGGCCGGGCCCGAAGATGTGGCACACGCCGTTATAGTTCGCGTCGCTGCACAGCTGCCAGTAGCCGTTGTGGATGACGATGCTGGTGGTGCGGTCGTTGAAACCGATGCTGACGAAATCGTCCGTATCGCGGTTCAGGCGCGCCGAGCCGCCATTCTGTCCCGCGCCCGAATACACCTCCAGGCTGCCGCCACGGCCATAGCCGCCATGGCCACGATCCGGATCGCGTCCCGGACGTCCCGGATTGTAGCCATCGCCGCGGCCCGACTCACGCACCGAGCTGATGGCGTCGTTCATGTCCGGCATCGAGCGGTATTCGCCCGGCCCCAGGGTCTTGCATCTGCCGCGAAAGCCGGCATCGGTACACACATCCCAGGTCCCTGAACGCACCAGGATGCTCGACACCTTGTCATTGAAGCCAAAGCGCGTCAGCTCGTCCGTCGTCTCGCGCAGGTTCACCGCGCGGCCACGGAAATCAACGTCTTCGAACAAGGTGATATCGCCCGCATGGGCGGCCGCATGGGCCCCCAGCGACAGCAGCAAGGTCGCCGCGCATGCCAGCGTGTGTTTGAAAGGGCCCGTCATGATTAACTCCATTCTTCATTCTTTGGTGATGATTTGCCTGGCCAAAACGCCAGGATGCCATTGTAACAAGTGCTCACCCGCGCGGAAGGTCGCCGGCGCTTTCCAAGGTCGATCAAGACAAATGCATGATCGACATGACAACTGATGCCAGTGTAACCATCCGCAGAAAAAACGGTGTAACAAAGTATGGGAAAAGCACAATAAATTGTTACCAAAAGCAATAGCCGGCCCACGCAAGTGCCGGCCACTCTTGCCAGCCTGGCGTCAGCGTACTTCGCGCACCGACGAGATGCGGTTGCTCAGGCGCTCCAGGCTCGCGTACTGGCCGGGACCCAGCGTGCGGCAACGGCCGCGGAAATCCACGTCCTCGCACGCTTCCCAGCGGCCCGAGCGCACACGGATGCTTTGCGCCGTGTCGTTGAAACGGACACTTTCCAGGTCGGCGACGGCGTCGCGCACGGTCTGCGAGCGGCCGTGATAATCGTCGCGCGAATACAGGGTCAGTTCGCCGGCGCCGGCCAGTTCGGCCGTCATGGCGGCGCCCAGCAACAGGGCGCAGTTCAAGGCTTTCTTCAACATGGTCTTACTCCATAGTCAGGATGATGCGGTGTGACTATTTGGTCATTTTGCCAGAGAGCGCGCAGTCTATCCGCGACTGGCTGTCTTAGCTGTAACAAATGATTACCGCGCCCGGGCTCCAGGGATGCCTCGGCGGACAAGCATGGCGAATGCCGGTAGAATCTTGTGTTTAGTTAAGCTTGCCGCCCATGCCACACACTACCTCGTTCACCCTGCCCGCCGTCCGTACCGAAATTTCTTCGCTGTGGAAGCTGGCCTGGCCTATCCTGATCGGCCAGCTGGCCACCGTCGGCATGGGTGCGGCCGACGTGGCGATGACGGGGCATACGAATCCCGAGGAACTGGCCGCCGTGTCGCTGGGCGCGGCCATCTGGTCCATCGTGCTGGTCACCGTGAGCGGCATCATGATGGCGATCAATACGCTGGTGGCGCATGAAATCGGCGCCGCGCGCCACGACCAGGTGCCGCACATCGTGCGCCAGTCGTTGTGGAAGGCGCTGCTGGTAGGCCTGGTGGCTTGCCTGCTGACGAACATGGCGGCGCTGGTATTCGACCACCTGATGCTCGAACCGGCCGTAGCAGCCAAGGCCAAGCTGTTCGTGCACATCATCAGCTGCGCCCTGCCGCCGTTCGCCGCCTACCGTGCGCTGTACGGCTACAGCACCAGCATCAACCAGACCAAGCCCGTGATGATCATCGCGCTGGCCGCGCTGGCGCTGAACATTTTCGTCAACTACCTGCTGATCTACGGCCATTGGGGCATGCCGAAGATGGGCGGCGTGGGCTGCGCCGTGGCTACCACCTGCTGCGTGTGGATGATGCTGCTGGCCATGCTGGCCTGGATCAGGATCGCGCCCGCCTACCACGCCACGTACCCGTTCACCCACTGGGAATGGCCGCAGCTGTCGTCCATCGGCCCTATGCTGCGCCTGGGCCTGCCCATCGGCGTGACCTACTTTGCCGAAGTGAGCGCCTTTGGCGTCATCAGCCTGCTGGTGGCGCGCTTCGGCGTGATCCAGGTGTCGGCGCACCAGATTGCCCTGAATTTCTCGTCCGTCGTTTTCATGGTGCCGCTCACCTTCGGCATCGCGCTGGTCACGCGCGTGGGCCATGCTGTGGGCGAAGCCAATCTGCGCCGCGCGCGTTTCATTTCATGGGTGGGCGTGGCCATGTCGCTGACGGCGGCCATCGTCTCGGCCACCGTCATCACCGTCTTCCGCCACCAGATCGCGCAAGCCTACACGTCCGACCCGCAGGTGCAGGCGCTGTGTGCGCAGCTGCTGCTGTTCGCCGCCCTGTTCCAGCTGTCCGACGCCACGCAGGTGGCGACTTCCTGCGCCATTCGCGGCTACAAGGTGACGCGCCAGCCGATGCTGATCCAGCTGCTGGCCTTCTGGGGCTTCTCGCTGCCGATCGGCTACGTGCTGGGCCTCGCGCCGCAAGGCTTCATCTGGTCGCCGGCCGAGCCGATGGCCGCTGCCGGTTTCTGGATCGGCCTGGTCACGGGCTTGACGGTGGCCGCTGTGCTGCTGACCTGGTACTTGAACCGTTTGTCGCTGCAGCGCCTGCGCGCGGCGCATTGAACACAGCGCATTGAACACAAGGCGGCGCACAATTTATGCGTGCC
This sequence comes from Janthinobacterium kochi, assembly GCF_051380715.1. NCBI lineage: Bacteria > Pseudomonadati > Pseudomonadota > Betaproteobacteria > Burkholderiales > Oxalobacteraceae > Janthinobacterium > Janthinobacterium kochi. The sequence continues at coordinate 103,327 of NZ_JBNYXO010000013.1, read as the reverse complement.
GCCCTTGCTGCTTCACCATACAAAGCATCACCGCCCCACTCTTTCCGCCAAAGTAAACAAGGCAATTGCCGGATTATTCCGTGGCTGGCCCTATCGCATTAAATGTCTTGCTCTGGTATCGTTTGCTGTCAAGCATCTTTCTTGACCATCCATTTACAATCACCGAGACATCCATGCGTTTTATACTTTGTTTTCTGGCCGCGATGGCCAGCGTTCCCGCATCGGCTGAAAAGCTGACCCTGGAACGCATCCATGCCGATCCGGCGCTGGCCGGCCCCGGCGTGCGCAACCTGAAGGTCTCGCCCGACGGCGAGCGCGTCACGTTCCTGCGCGGCCGCGCCGATAATCAGTTCCAGCTCGACCTGTGGGAATTCAAGCTGAAGGACAAGAGCACGCACCGCCTGGTCGACTCGAAGGCGCTGGTGCCGAATGAAACGATTTCGCCCGAAGAGCAGGCGCGCCGCGAACGCGAGCGCACGGCCAGCCTGAACGGCATTCTCAGCTACAGCTGGTCGCCAGACGGCAAGCAGCTGCTGGTGCCGCTGGCCGGCAATCTGTACCTGGTCGACGCAGCCCACCCGGACAAGGCGCGCCTGGTCGCCAAGGGCAATGTGCTGGACCCGAAAATCTCGCCGAAAGGCCGCTACGTCTCGTTTGTGCGCGATCAAAACATCTATGTGATCGACCTCAAGACGAACAAGGAACGCCAGCTGACCACCGATGGCAAGGGCACCATCCGCAACGGCGAAGCCGAATTCGTGGCGCAGGAAGAAATGGGCCAGCGTACCGGCTACTACTGGGCACCCGACGATTCCGCCATCGCGTATAAACGCTACGACGAAGCACCCGTGCCCGTCGTGCGCCGCTTTGAAATCTTCGCCGACCGCACCGACGTCGTCGAACAGCGCTACCCTGCCGCCGGCGACCCGAACGTGCTGGTGCAGCTGCTGATCGTCTCGCCGGAAACGGGCGCACAGCGCCAGGTGGACCTGGGCACGAACCCGGACATCTACCTGGTGCGCGCCGACTGGAGCTTTGATGGCAAGTCGCTGGTGTACCAGCGCCAGTCGCGCGACCAGAAGACCCTCGACCTGGTCGCGGTCGACGCGGCCACCCTGGTGCAGCGCACCCTGCTGACGGAAACGTCCAAGACCTGGGTCAGCATCCATGACGACCTGCGCTTCCTGTCGAACGGCACCTTCCTCTGGTCGTCCGAACGCACGGGCCGCAACCATCTGTACCTATACGACATGAGCGGCAAGCTGCTGCACCCGGTCACTTCGGGCGAATGGGGCATCGACAGCGTGCTGGCCGTGAACCAGAAGACGGGCAAGGTCTATGTGTCGTCGAACCGCGACGCGGTGATCGACAAGCAGACCTACGCCCTGGCCCTGGATGGCAGCACGGCCGACAAGCCGCAGCGCGTGACGAAAGCCGATGGCTGGCACGACACGACGTTCTCGCGCAATGGCGAAGTGTTTGTCGACACGTACTCCGACCCGGCCACGCCGCCGCAAGTGAGCATTCGCCGTCCGGACGGTTCGATGGTGGGCTGGCTGGAAGAAAATGCGCTCAACGCCAGCCACCCGTACGCGAAATACAAGGCGGACCATCTGCCGACGGAGTACGGCACCCTGAAAGCCAACGATGGCCAGACGCTGCATTATTCCATCGTCAAGCCGTCGAACTTCGACGCGACCAAACGCTATCCCGTCTACCTGTCGACGTATGGCGGCCCGCACTCGCAGCACGTGGCGCGCCGCTGGGGCAACAACTTCGACCAGTACATGGCGCAGCAAGGCTTTGTCGTCTTCCGCCTGGATAACCGGGGCTCGTCGCGCCGCGAGCGCGCGTTCACGGACGCCATCTATCACAATCTGGGCGCGGCCGAAGTGGCCGATCAACTGGTCGGCATCGACTGGCTGGGCAAGCAAAGCTTCGTTGACGCGAAGCGCATCGGCGTGTTCGGCTGGAGCTACGGCGGCTTCATGACCTTGCGCCTGCTGTCGGCAGCATCAAGCAAGATCGCCATGGGCGTCTCGGTGGCACCCGTCACCGACTGGTCGCTGTATGACACCCACTACACGGAGCAATTCCTCGGCATGCCGAAGGAAAACGTGGATGGCTACAAGGCCAGTACCGTGTTCGCCCACCTCGACGGCTTGAAGTCGCCGCTGCTGCTGGTGCACGGCATGGCCGACGATAACGTCTTGTTCAGCAACAGCACGCGCTTGATCGACGCCCTCGTCAACCGCGGCGTGCAGTTCGACCTGATGACGTATCCGGGCGCCAAGCACGGCATCTCGTCGCGCGCAGGCCAGCGCCACGTGTACAAGAAAATTGAGCTGTTCTTCAAGCAGAACCTGATGAAGCCAGCACAGTAAGCTTGCGCTGCATCCAATAAAAAACCGCCGCCTGTCTTGCGACAGGCGGCGGTTTTTATTTTGTACTGCACTTAATGCGATCAAGCACAGTAACGACATCTGACAGGACCGTAGCGAGCGGAAGCCACGTGGCCGAGAAGCGGAACTGTGCTCTAGCACAGTGAGCATCGCAGGCCGCAAGTCGCGACGCGCAGTAGGTCTTGTCAGGTGTCTGCCATTATGGCTTGCGCGTGATGGTCTCGACTGCATCCTTGACGTCGCCAACCTTCTTCTGCACTTTGCCTTCAACCTGGTTTGCCAGGCCCTTGGCTTGCTGTTCTTCGCTACCGACGACTTTGCCAGCGGTTTCCTGGATTTTACCGCCGACTTCCTTCAGTTTACCTTCGACTTGATCTTTGTTCATGATGGATCCTCACTGTAGTTGGTACATCTGTTGTCCAGCCCACAAGGGCCGGTACTGCGGCTCACACGCTGTTGCAAACTGCTTGCTGCGTGTCGATGTGTCCATAGTACGCAGCGGGGATCAAAGGCTCTGTACGGTTCCTAACACAGCGCCGACATCCTCGATTAGGCGACCGCGCCCTTGCGCCAGACGGTGGCCAGCCACGGCTGCTGTTCGCGCGGCAAACCCGGCGGGCGGTAGTACTGGTCGAGCAGGGTAAAACCGGCCGCCTGCACGTACGCGGCCCACGTCTGTTCGTCATGGTAGCTGCCATAGCGCGCGCCATTCCAGCCTTCCTGGTTCTGCCCGCGCGGGTTCGAGCTGAACAGCACGCCGCCCTCCTTCAGGCACGCGTGCAAAGCACTTAGCACGTTAGGCAAGGCGGCGCTGGGCACGTGGAACAGCACGGCATTGGCGAACACGCCGTCGAAGTGCGCGGCAGGTAAATCGAGGTCAACGAAATCCTGCTGCCACACGGTGCAGCCGCTGTAGGCGCGCGCCATCTCGACAAAACGGGGGCAGCCATCGACGCCCGTGGCGTGGTGGCCCATGGCCGTGAACGCCTTCAAATCGCGGCCTGGTCCGCAACCGAGATCGAGGATCGCCAACGGCGCCGGCCTGCCGATAGCCCCCAGCAGCGCGCTGATGTTCTGGCTGACGTCGTGGTCGCGCGTGCCTTCAAAAAACTGCTCGGCGCTGGCGTCGTAATGGGCCAGGGTGCGATAGGTGATGGCGTGGATGGGGTCTTGCTGATCTTGCGGCGGGGTCGGCTTCATGGCGGTCCTATCAATATGTTCCGCCATTTTACGGTGCCGGCGCGCTGCGCGCCGGCACCGTCACCATCTGCTACCAGACGCGCACGCGCTGTTCCGGCGCCAGGTACAGCTGCTGCCCCGGCTGGACGTCGAAGGCTGGATACCAGGCGTCGAGGTTGCGCACGGCGGCGGCGCGGTATTGCGCCGGCGCATGCCCATCCGTGAGGATTTGCTGGCGCGCCGCCGCTTCGCGCGCCTTGCTGCGCCAGCTGACGCCGTAGCCCGTGAAGAAATCGCGGTCCGCGCCCGGCTGCACCGGCTTGCCTTGCTGCGACAGGGTGAATGCGTCATGCGCGGCCGCAACGCCGGCCAGGTCGGCCAGGTTTTCGCTCAGGGTCAGCTGGCCATTCACGGCCAGGTCGGGAAACGGCTTGTAGGCGGAGAACTGCGCCACCAGCTGTTTGGATGCTGTCTGGAAATGCGCCAGGTCGGCCGGCGTCCACCAGTCGCGCAGCTTGCCCTGGGCGTCGAACTGGGCGCCCTGGTCGTCAAAACTGTGGCTGATTTCGTGGCCGATGGTGGCGCCGATGCCGCCATAATTGGCCGCATCGGACGCTTGCGGGTCGAAAAACGGCGGCTGCAAGATGGCGGCGGGGAAATTGAGCGCATTTTGCAGCGGCAAGTTGACGGCGTTGACCAGCTGTGCCGGCATGGCCCAGGCCTTGCGGTCGGGCGACTGGCTCAGCTTGGCCAGTTCCTGGCGATAGTGAAACTGTTCCGCCCGCTGCACATTGCCCAGCGCGTCGCCGCGCACCACGCGCAAGCCCGCATAGCTGGTCCAGCGTTCCGGATAGCCCACGCCCACATACAGGGTCTTGAGTTTTTCCTGCGCCTGCGCCTTGGTAGCCGGCGCCATCCAGTCCAGCTTGTCGATGCGGCGCGAGAAGGCGGCGACGATATTCGTCACCATGTCCTGCACGCGGGCTTTCGATTCCGGCGGGAAATAACGCTCCACGTACAGCTTGCCGACGGCGTCGCTCAGGGCCGCGTTCGTCGCGGCCAGCGCGCGCTTGCTGCGCAGCGACTGCTGCGGTGTACCGCTGAGGGCGCTGCCATAGAAGGCAAAGCGCTGGTCGGCGGCCGCCTTCGGCAAGGTGGTGCTGAAATGGTTGATCGCGTGGAAGGCGAGGAAATCTTTCCAGGCGGCCAGCGGCACGCTCGCCACCAGCGCCGCGCTACCCGTCATGGCCGTCGGATGCCAGACGATGAAGTCCGTCTGCGTGCCCAGCCCTGCCGCCTGGAAGAAGGCTTGCCAGTCCAGTCCTGGCGCCTTGCTGGCGAAGTCGGCGGCGCGCCACGCGTTGTTGCCCTTGGCGACATCGGCCGAATCCTCACGGCTGGCGTGACTGGCGGCAATTTGCTGCTCCAGCGCAAACACGCGCGCGGCGCGGGCCGGCGCATCGCTGTAGCCGGCCTGCTTGAGCATGGCGGCGATATGCGCCTGGTAGCCCGTGCGCAAGCCCTGCATGCGGGCGCTGTCGGCCTGGTAGAACGCGCGGTCGGGCAAGCCCAGTCCGCCCTGCAGCAAATAGGCCACATTGCGCGTGGTGTCGTTCAAGTCTTGCGCCACCCACAGGCCGAACAGGTTTTCCGTATAAAAATTGGTGGCGTTGAGCGGGTCGACATCGGCGCGCAAGCTCTCGCCCAGCGCGCGGGCCAGCCCTGCCTGGTCGCGGATGCCACTAATCTTTGTCAACAAGGGCTTGATCGGCGCCCAGCCTTTCGCTTCGATAGCAGGTTCATCCATCCAGGAGCTGTAAAAATCGCTGACCTGGCGCGCGGAGGCATCCGTCTGTGGCGCCGCCGCCAAGCCTTCGACGAGGCCGATGATGCGCTCGTTGGTCGCGTTGGCAAGCATGGCGAACGCGCCCCAGCTGCTGCGGTCGGCGGGGATCTCCGTACTGCGCAACCAGTCGCCATTCACGTAGTCATAGAAGTCGTCGCCGGGCAAGACCCTGGCGGCAGCGGGGACAGAGGCGCTGGCGGCCGCTGGCTGGGCATGCGCCTGGACCGGTACATAGGCCACGGTGGCGCCGGCCAGGACGAGAGCGATGGCAGCCCGGACTGGCGTCCGGGACCAGGAAAAACGCAAACCGTGCATGGCGATCCTTTCGATGAAAATAGCCAAAATCATAGCCTGAAATCATACCTTTTTCGGGCAAAAAAACGTCCCCTCACTTTTTTGCATACAGACAAACAGTCGGCCTATAGTTGCACGGCCCCCGTGCCGCGCGTATGCCAAGGAGATTGCCATGCAACTCGAAGCGCTGTTCCAGCAACCCCACGCCCTGCCTGCCGCCCCGAGGATCGTCGATGAACTGGTGCGCAGTTTCGGCAACCCCGCCATGGCCACCGAAGACATCGCGCGCCAGCTGGGAGCGGACCCGGTGCTGAGCGCCAAGCTGCTGCGGCTGGCCAACTCGGCCTATTACCACGTCTCGCGCAGCATCGGCACCGTCGAAGACGCCGTGCTGATGCTCGGTTTTGTTACCGTGCGCCCCCTCGTTATCAGCTCGGGCCTGGTCAGCGGCTACAAGACCGTGCCCGGCCTGAATCTGCCGCAGTTCTGGCGCTACAGCCTGCACAGCGCCGTGTCGGCCCGCTGGATCGCCAGGCACACGGGCGACAAGCAGGACCTGGCATTCACCATCGGCATGATGCATGCAATCGGCCAACTGGTGATCCATGCCGCCATGCCCGAGCAAGCCATGCAGCTCGACAAGATCGCGCCGCCGCTCGATGCGCGCCGGCTCGATGCGGACTGAAAGAACTCGTTAAATAATGACAAGTGCCGGCATCGTCGCTTCCAGCGTCCATGCGGGTTTGCGGGCAACGCCGGCGACCGGCAAAAAATCCTCACATTATTTTCACTTTTTTTCAAAAATACCCTCAAGTTCCCGATCAGCACGCCGTTAATCTAGACAAGCGGTAATCCATTCACTAGTTACGGGTGTGCTCATGACCTCCAACGACGTTCTCTCGATGTATGAAAATATTGCAGGAATGACCAATAAAATGGTTGTGGCCGCACGTTCGAGCAACTGGGATGGCTTGGATACCCTGGAAAACCAGTGCGCCAGCGCTGCCAGTACGACCATGACGGGCAGCGTACCGGCCCTGGCCGGCGCCTCGCGCCTGCGCAAGATCGATTTGCTCAAGCAGATCCTGGCCAATGACCGCGAAATCCGCGCGATTACGGAACCGTGGATGACGCAGCTGTCGAATGCCATGCCAGGATCGCGCGCCCGCATGTAAGTCAGCATGTAAGTGAATAAGCAAGCTTGCAGCACCAGAAACACCAAAAGCACCCAGTGGTGCTTTTTTTACGTCTGCCGCCGCGCCAGGGAGCGCGGCATCTGCGGCGCCCAGGAAGCAAGGAGGGGAATTTGGAAGGCGAACCCCAGGTATCTCCTGGCGCCGCCTCACTGCCGGTTGCATCCGGCGTTCGCGAGCACATCGTCGGCATCGCAAACCGCTTCCAGACCCAGGCGTTTATGCAACGCTACACCTGTTTGCCGCGCCACACTATCGTTGGTGACTGCGCCAGGCTGGGACTGTTTTGTCGTAGAGCAAGTCCACTAAATTAATCATATCACCATCTTTGAAAAATAGGCAACACGATAGACAGGGATTTTTCTGTCTTTTTTGAATATCTTTTTTTATATCAAATTTTTAGTGCAGCCTTGCAGCACCATTAACGCGAGAACGGCTCCGGTTCCGGCTCGGCCGCTTCACCCTCCAGCGCTTCCGTCAGCACCGGCACATCCTTCTTCTTGCGGCCGAACGGTTTGCGCAGCAAGACCCAGTATTTCGACGGCGCACCCGGCCCCGCAGCTTGCTTGCGCTTGCGCACGACATACACGATGAGCGCCGTCAGCAGCAGGAAGATCAGCGTGCCAACACCCAGCCATAGCAAGCCGTTGCCGCCCGCTTTGGTTTCCTTGTCAGCCGCTGGCGCCGCGTGCAGGGGCTTGGGCTTGGCATGGGGCACTTCCGCCACGGCAGGCGCTGCGGCAGGAGGAACGGCAGCGGTCGCAGCGACGGGCAACGCCAGCGCCTTTTGCAAGACGCCGATCTTGCCTTCCAATTCACCGAGCTTTTCATTCAGGGCCACGTTTTTCTGGTCCAGCGCCACACACTCTGCCGCCTGCTCCATGTTGGCCTGCGGCGCACAAGCGGCCACGGGCGCCATGGCGCGGCGCAACGGCGGCGGACGCAATGCAGGAGCAGCCGGCATGGGCGCGGCGGGCGGCGGCACAAACACGCGCGCCGGGCGCACCAGGCCCTCGGCGCGCGCGCGGGCCGCCAGCGCGGCGGCATCGAGCGGCGGCGCGCCGGGCGCAACGCGCGACGGCGGCAGTGGCTGCACCAGCGGCACAGGCGCCGGAATAGCAGGCCTGACTGGCGCACTGGCGGCGGCGGGCGGTGCCGGCGTCAGCCACAGCGTACCGAGGCGCACGATGGCGCCACTGCCATTGCCCAATAACAAATACAAATGCACATGACCGGCCTGGATCGCTTGCCGGGTAGTCACGCGCACATAGTGCCGCCCACCCCGTTCCAGCGGGCTGATCGTCAAGGTTTGCAGGGCCGGGTCCATGCCGATGCCGCCGCCCCGGTACACATCGGGCGAGGCCAGGCGCACGGCCACGCCGCCGGCCTCTTCGGGAGTCAGGGCCGTCAGTTCGATCTCGGCCAGCAAGGGCTGCCCCACATGCGACAGCACCGCCATCTCGCCTAGTTCGGCCGCCATCACGGGCGGCAAGGCCAGGCTGGCGGCGGCGCACGCGATCAGGGACCAACGGGGAACAACGCTGCTTTGCATGGACTGATCGCTTTGATAACAAGATAAGAAGGGGAACTCGTCTGTCTTTAACGGCAGGAAATCGCAAAAATATAGATGGGTCATGGCGAAAATGATGCAATACAGCATCATCCTGTGTCTTTTTGACGTCTGGAGTACACTCGATCCACCTCCATCGATGAAAGGGATGCCATGAGCAGCAGAATCGAACGCGACAGTTTCGGCCCGATCGACGTACCCGCCGACCGGCTTTGGGGAGCGCAGACGCAGCGCTCGCTTGAGCACTTCCATATCTCCACGGAAAAGATGCCGCCCGAACTGATCGCCGCCCTGGCCACCGTCAAGCGCGCGGCAGCCCACGTCAACCTGGACTTGGGATTACTGGATGGCAAGAAAGCCATCGCCATCACGCAAGCGGCCGACGAAGTGCTGGCTGGCAAGCATGACGCAGAATTCCCGCTGGCCGTCTGGCAGACGGGCTCGGGCACGCAAAGCAATATGAACATGAATGAAGTGCTGGCCAACCGCGGTTCCGAGCTGATCGGCGGCTTGCGGGGCGCCGAGCGCCTGCTGCACCCGAACGACGACGTCAACCTGGGCCAGTCCTCGAACGACATCTTTCCGACCGCCATCCATGTGGCGGCTGCCCTGGCTGTCGCCAACACGGTCTTGCCGCCGCTGCGCCAGCTGCGCGCCACGCTCGACGCCAAGGCCACGGAGTTTGCCGACATCGTCAAGATCGGCCGCACGCATTTGCAGGATGCCACGCCACTGACCCTGGGCCAGGAGTTTTCCGGCTATGTGGCACAGCTGGACTTCGCCGAGCACATCATCACGGCAGCGTTGCCGCCGCTGCTGCAGCTGGCCGCCGGCGGCACGGCCGTGGGAACCGGATTGAATGCCCACGTGGAATTTGCCGGCCGCATCGCTCTTGAACTGGCGCGCCTGACGAGTCAGCCGTTCGAGACGGCCAGCAACAAGTTTGCTGCCCTGGCCGCCCACGATGCGCTGGTGGCCGCCCATGGCGCGCTGAAAACCCTGGCCACGGCCCTGATGAAAATCGCCAACGACGTGCGCTGGATGGCGTCCGGGCCGCGTTCCGGCCTCGGTGAAATCACGATACCTGAAAACGAGCCGGGCAGCTCCATCATGCCGGGCAAGGTCAATCCTACCCAGTGCGAAGCGCTGACCATGCTGTGCTGCCAGGTATTCGGCAACGATGTCGCCATCACGGTGGGCGGCGCCTCGGGCAATTTCGAGCTGAACGTCTTCAAACCCCTGATCGCGCACAATTTCCTGCAAAGCGCGCGCCTGCTGGGCGACGGCATGCGCAGCTTCGACGCGCATTGTGCGCACGGCATCGCGCCGAACCGTGGTCGCATCGCCGAACTGATGGAACGTTCCCTGATGCTGGTCACGGCGCTGGCGCCGCACATCGGCTACGACAAGGCGGCGCAAATCGCCAAGCAGGCCCAGCACGAAGGCACGACCTTGAAGGAAGCCGCGCTGGCCCTGGGCTTTGTGACGGAAGAGCAATTCAATGCATGGATCGTGCCCCTGGAGATGACGCGGCCCAATAAAATCTGACTTCCACCCTGCATCCCTGGCGGCTTCAGCTAAACTATGGATTAGTTGAGGTCGTCATCAAGTGTTTAAAACACATTATTGCAATAAGGGATACAATGCAAAAAGTAAGCTTTGATTTAACATCCGAGTTCGTCGAGCTGAACCAGCTATTGAAGTTGGTCGGCTTGTGCGACAGCGGTGGCGCAGGCAAGGTCATGGTCGATAGCGGCGTGGTGAAGGTCGATGGCAAGAAGGAATTGCGCAAGACCGCCAAGATCCGCGCCGGCCAGGTCGTCAGCGTGGGCGATATTCGTATCACGGTCGTCGCTCCAGTCTGACCCGGTATGGGGCGCGAAAGCAGCCCCATGCGTCCAGCCAGCATGCCTGCCAGCCCGGCTGCCCGGATGAAGCTGCAACATGTCGTTATTGTCAGATAAATATCGATTGCAGAAGGGAAGCGCCATGGACCATCCCGAACAAGGTACGCGCAGCCAGGAACGCCTGATCGGCGACTTGCGCCAGGTGATAGAAAACGCGGAAGAATTACTGCGTAACACAGACAAATACACTAGCAGCTTGTACCAGAGCGCGCGTGCCAGGCTGGAACTGGCCCTCGTCGCGGCCACTGCCGAACTGGCCCGCTTTGAAGAAGAACAAGTGACGCGCATGATGGACGCCACCCTGGCCGCGAATGCCCTGTACCGCGATCAGACGGGCGAAGCGCGCTTGCTGCGGGCCTTCGAATAAAGCGTCACGCCGCCAGCACCGCATGCGCCAGCCACTGGCGCAAGTGTGCCGCCAGGTCAAATGCCGGGTCCCGCTCGAACGCCGCATCGAGCGCGGCGCCAAACGTTTGTCCTTGCTGCAACGCCAGCAAGGCCGCGTGCGCGGCCGCATCCACTAGCAGCACCTGCGCCTTCCAGCGCGGCCGGCATACGAGCGCCCAGCTCGCCACCTGCATCTCTTGCGGAAACCTCCCCTGCCCTTCACCTTCCTGATGCGCCTGCCACAGGGCCGCCACTTGCCAGCGCGACGCCAGCAAGGCGCAAGCGGGATGCAAGGCAAAACGGCGCGTTTCCAGCTGATCGGGATGCAAGGCGGCCAGCGCCTCGGGCACCAGGCCCTGCGCATCGGGCGCGTAATGGGCCAGGTGCACGCCCCATTCCAGGCGCGCCATGTCTGGCAGGTAGGGTAACTCGTCCACGGGCGGGAAGGCAGCGAGAAAATCGGCGAAACGGGCGCCAAACTGGTTCAAATCGGCGCTATCTGACGGATACTGACGACCGTAGGCGCGCGCCAGGCCGCCAAAAAAATCCTCGCCCACCAGCGCCAGCACGACGGGATAAGCCTGGCCCAGGGTGTGGCGCCAGGTGGCGCTCAAGTTGCCGCGGTACAGTGAAAAACGCTGCGGCACCGCCTCTCCCACAAACGATGGCAGGACTGCCGCCCCTTGCGCGGGATCCAACAAGGCCGTGGCAAACGCTTGCTGCTGCTGCGCCAGTGCTTCGGCGGGAGCGGCAGGAACGGTCGGCGACGGCGCCCTTCCCTGCCACGGCGCCTGTGACGCATGGCGCGCCAGCATGGCCTGTGCCTTGTCCGCCTCGCCCAGCAAGATATCGAGCGGCGGCAAATACGTATCCCATTCGACCAGGGTGGGCACGGCGCCAAAGCGCAGCAGCGCGGCCGCATACAAGTCCCAGACAGGATCGGCGACGGCGGCGCCATGGTGGTCGATCACGGCGTGCGGCGCCACCAGATGGCCGCCCAGGTGCAGCTCGCCAACGCTGCCCGGCGCGATACTTTGCAGGGCGAGCAGGGCATCTTCACCGTGGTTGCACTGGTTCACATACAGGTTATTAATATCGAGCAACAACCCGCAGCCGCTGCGGCGCGCCAGTTCCGCCAGGAATTGCGCCTCGCTCATGGCATCGTCGGCAAAACGCAGATAAGTGGAGACATTTTCCAGCAAAATCGGCCTTTTCAGCACATCCTGCACACGGCCCACCCTTGCGCACAGCAAGTCCAGGGCCGCGCCATTCAAGGGCAGTGGCAACAGATCATTGAGTTGCTGCTGCATCACGGCGCCCCAGCACAGGTGTTCCGACACGAGAGCCGGCTCAATGCGCTCGACTATGGCGCGCACGCGCTGCAAATGCGCCTCGGAAAACCCGTGCGCCGATCCGAGACCCAGGCCCACGCCATGCAGGCTGATGGGGTAATCCTGGCGCAGGGTCTGCAACACATGACTATCCCAGCCCGACGGCTGCAGATAATTTTCGGTATGCACTTCCAGCCAGCCCACGCGAGGCCGGCGCGCCAGGAAGTCGCGGTAGTGCGCGGCGCGCAAGCCGACGCCGGCAAGCGCTCGAAGTGGCTGCGGCATGGGCAAGCGGCGAGAGCTTACGGCTGGGTGGCCGGTTTGGTGGCCTTGCCGGCCTTGATGGGCTTGACGGAGCCGCCCGCCTGCTCGCACGTGCCCTTGGCAACATAGGTCCATTCCGTGGGCAAGTTGTCCGCCTCCGCCTGGCCCGCGCAGGAATGCGCGCCATCGGACGAGGCGCAATCGTTCTGCCCTGCCTTGGCCACGCCATAGCATTTTTCCTTGTCGCCAGGGGCGGGACCATCGTGCGCGGCCGCGTTGACGGAGGTACCGGCGCAGATGCCCGCGAGGGCAGCGGCGATGAGAGCTTGACGTTTGTTCATGAGAAATCCTCTTGCATGGGTCAAAGTAATGGCACGCCCCGGGTTGCACCATGGGCAACGCGAGGTAATGGGCACCATTTTACTGAATCGGCCGCGCCATGGCGAACCATGGTCAGTTAATCAACTTGTCAGGGGGCGGGAAGGAAGGCGAAAGGAAGGCTGGAAGACAGCAGACAAAAACGCCCACTCGCCACCGTCGATGACGGTGCTGTGGGCGTAAATGTGGCGAGCGCCGGACTGGCGCTGCGGGACTACTCAGGCGGTCGTGTTGATGCGGTTACCGAGGTGAGCCGGCAGACTCGGCGCCGACTGTACCGGTGGCAGCGCTGCCAGCAAGGCAGTGGCAGTCGAGCTTTGGATATCCTGGGCTTTTTTCAGGACAGTCAAGCCGACGGCTTGCCGCGTGCCTGTCTCCGCCATCGTGGTTGACAGTTGAGCAATGCTTCCGACGTCCATACGTTTCTCCAATGAGGTTCTACCAGTATTAACGGATGGCCGCAGCAAACCTTTAACTTATTTTTCCAGCTTATTTTCCAACTGCAGCAGCAGCCAGGCCAGCACCTGCTCGCGCGCATTCAAGTCCAGCCATTGCACGCCCTCGCGCAAGTCGGCCGGCGCCGGGCTGTCGGAGGCGACGGCGATCACCTGCGGGTCATGCGGATACAGGGGCGCCTGCCCCACTTCCGGGCGGAACACTTCCAGCTTGGGGATGGGGTCCGTCTTGAAGCCTTCCACCAGGGTCAGGTCTGCCGGCCCCATGCGAGCCAATTGCTGTGCCAGGCTCGGCTCGGGAGCGCCGCGCAGCTCATGCACGATGGCAAAGCGATACGGCGACGCCACCAGCACTTCCGCCGCCCCGGCCAGGCGCAAGCGGGCGCTGTCTTTTTGCGGCGGCTCCAGCGCCAGGTCATGGTGGCTGTGCTTGACCAGGTTGACGCGCAAGCCGCGCGCCGCCATTTCCTTCACCACAAACTCCAGCAGGGTCGTCTTGCCGCTACCGGAACGGCCGATCACACCCAGTACCGGGTGGGCGGGCATCGCATCGTACATGGTCACTCCTTGATTGAGAAGCAGTGATTATACGCAGCCCCACCGGCGCCAGCGCCTTGTATTGCCCAGCTCATCACACAGGTCAAGCGCCGCCGGGCTTCCCCCCATTCCTGGCGCCGGCAGGCGCCGGCTTGCCGCCCTGCCACCGGCGCCTGCCCGCCGGCTTCGGCACTGTCGCGCCCGTCGTTTTGCCCGCTGTCTTGCTATTCACCGCCTGCGCATTCCTGGCCGTGCGCGCCAATTGCCGGTGGGCGGCGATTGTGCCCGCCTCGGCATCGGACTGGGAGGGGATGGCGACAGCGACCGCCAGCTCGCCAGCCAGCGCCAGCGGGGCGAAATCCTGCGCCCGCACATCCGCTTCCCATGCGGCGCGCTGCGCCAGCACAGCAGCGGGCACGGCGGGCGCTGCGCGCGCTTGCGCCAGGGTCAGCACGGCGCCCAGGCCGCTGGCGGCCGCCACGCGCGCGCCCATCTGGGGCAAGGCGCCATCGGCGGCGCGGCAAAAGCGCTGCAAGATGGTCTTGATGATTGACGTGTGGTCGAGCACCTCGTGGCTGACGCTGCCTGGCGCGATCAGCGGCGACACCAGCAACATGGGCACGCGCACGCCGTACTGGCGAAACGCGGGCTCGTCGTCCACAGCGGCAGGCGGCGGCACATGATCGAAAAAGCCGCCGTGTTCGTCATAACTGAGGATCAGCAAGGTGCGCGCCCAAGCCGGTCCACGCGACAGGGCCTGGTAGACCTGCGCCGCCAGTGCCTGGCCGGCGCGGATATCGGCCGGCGGATGGTCGTCATTATCAAAGAAATGCGGATCGATCCAGCTGACCGAGGGCAAGGAGCCCGCCAGCGCATCGCCGATGAATCCATAGCGGCGTGCGAAAGAGCCGAAAGGCTCGTAAAACTCGGACGAGCGGTAATGGTCGTCCGTCAGCGCCAGGCTCCAGGGTTTCCAGGCGGAATAAAATTTCCAGCTGACCATGGCATGCTCGAGGTGGCGCACGAAGGACTTATTCGCATACAGGGGCACGCGCTTGCTATCCTTGCTGCCGGCCGCCTTGCCGCTGACCGCATACAGGCGGTTGGGCCAGGTGGCGCCCGGTACGGAGCTGTAGCAGCGGTCGCAGACGCAGAACTGCTGCGCCAGGAAATCATACATGGGCAAGTCGGCCCCATTGTAGTACCCCATCACCAGGTCGATGTCGGGGTCGCCCGGATGCGTTTGCGCATAGTCGTCGATGAAGCCGCCGTTATTGTTTTGCAATTGCTGCGCCACCGACAGGCCAGTATGCGACGGATCTTGCTGGGGGCCGAAGGCCGTGCGCCGCAAATGGTGCACGGGGTAGGTCACGCCCGCGTGCACGTTGGCATGGCTGGCCTGCAAGCCATCGATGTCGGTGCGCCCGCCTTCCAGACTCAGGTAGCCAAGCATGTGGTCGAACGAGCGGTTTTCCATCATCAGCACGACGATATGGTCGATACGCGCCAGATTTTCCGGCACATCCATATCAAGCGCACCCTCACCAGCAGTTGCGGCAGCAATCATCGGAACTCCCCGGCCGCGCACACGGACGCAGCGACTCTGGTTCGACCAGGCCAGGCCGGGTTGGTTCAGCGACTGCGGCCCGGCCTTGATGCGCAACAACTCAGTACGGCACGCGGTAGCGGTAGCCCTTGAAGCTGAAGATGGCCGCCTTCGGCTGCAACTTTTCCAGCACCAGGCCCGGTGCCAGTTCCTCGCCTTCATGGCGTAGGACCTTGTCGATCAGCAACAGGCGGTCGGCCGGATTCTTCGAATAGATATAGCCGCCGATGGCAATGGCGGGGATTTGCCGCTGTATCGGCTCGGGCAAGTCGCGCATGCCGGGTACGCTTTCCTCGGCGGCGGGCGTGGGCGGCACTGCAGGCGCCGGGGCCACAACGGGCGGCGGCGCGGCCTGGCCGGGCGTCTCCTGCTTCGGTTCCGCCACGGGCCTGGCATGATGCACAGGCGCGGCGGTGGCCGCTGGCGGCACGAAGGCCGCCACAGGCGCGGGTGCGACCGCCGCTGGCGGGGCAGCCACGGGCAAGGGCGCGGGCACGGCCTGGGCCAGCACGGCAGGGACGACAGCAGCGGCAGCAGGCGCAGCCGCGCCCGCCTGCCAAGGCTGCCACAGCAGCAGCGCCGCAGCCACGGCCACGGCGACGCCGCCCAGCGCCAGCCAGACTGGCGCGCGCCGCGCAGCAGAGGACGCCGCGCCATCGTGCAGCTGCACTTGCGGCGCGTGGATCGACGGCAACTCGCCCAGTTGGCGCTCGGCCTGCGATTTTTTCAGTGCTTCAAGTATGTAGGACATCTTATTTCCCCGCCACCATCGCCGTCGCAGCGGACGCTGCCACGGCAGGAGCTGCGCTGCTCAGGCGCGGCTCCGCGTTGTCACCCAGTTGCATCAGGCGTATGTACGTTTTCGGTCCCGCCAGGCCATCGGCCCGCAAGTTCTGGCTTTGCTGGAACGCGCGCAGCTTGCCTTGCATCTCGGCATCGAGCGGCAGGTTGGCGGACGGTGCCGGCAAACCCCGCTGCTGCGCCAGGCGCTGCGCCAGCCAGTCCACGTCGGCGCCGCGGGCACCCAGCGGCACCTCGTCGCGCCAGGCGCGCGGGGCGCGCCAGAAAGTGGTAAAACTGCCATCGCTGCGCTGCGCCAGCTCGGCCAGCGGCAGGCTTTGAGGCTTACCATCGAGCATCAGCGTGGCGGTCTCGCCCTGCAGCCGCGTCAGCAGCGCCAGCCGTTCCGCCCCTTGCGCATCGCGCAAGGCCAGCATGGCGGGACGGTCCAGCACGCGCAGTTCGGCGATGCCGCTCCGGCTGTGCAGGCAACGCAGGCCGGCGCGCGCGCCCGCCTGGCAAGCGTCGCCGACCGGCAACTGCTCGCCCCACAAGGCGGCCAGCTGGCGCAGCACGGCGTTGCGGTCCGGCACGCTGGCGGGCGCGGACGTCGATGCGGCGGCGGCCACCGCTGCAGACGCCGCCGGCACGGAGGGTGCCAAGGCCGGTGCGACGGCCGCCGGTACAGGCATACTGGCGTGCGGCATGAAATGCCAGGCCAGTGCGGCCGTGACCACGGCGCCGGCCAGCACGCCGACCGCCACATGCGGCCAGCGCAGGCCCCGTCCGGCAGCCGGCTTCCCCTCTTCCGCAAACACTTCCTCGGCGGCACGGCGCAATATCTGGCGCGTCACCTGCGGCTGGTTTTCCACATAGGCGCCCAGCAGCGCGCGGTCGCACAGCAGGTTGATGCGGCGCGGCACGCCATGGCTCAAGGCGTGAATTTGCGCCATCAAACGGGGCGCGAACGGCGTCTGCGCCGTGCTGCCTGCGACGGCCAGGCGGTGGCGGATATAGCTGGCCGTTTCCTCGGCCGTCAGCGAGCCCAGGTGATAACGGGCAATCACGCGCTGCGCCAGCTGCTCGAGTTCCGGCCGGGCCAGCATGGCGCGCAATTCCGGCTGGCCGATCAGGATGATCTGCAGCAGCTTGCGCTCGCTCGTCTCCAGGTTCGTCAGCAAACGCAGCTGCTCCAGCACGGCGGCGGACAGGTTTTGCGCTTCATCAATGATCAGCACATTGTTCTTGCCCTGCGCATGGCTGGCCAGCAGGTGTGCATTGATGGCGTCAACATAACCTTTCACGCTGGCCACGCCAGGCGCCATGGCGATGCGGAATTCCTCGCAAATCGACAGCAGTAATTCCTCGACGGACAGTTTCGGATTGAAGATATACGCCAGCTGGCAGTTTTCCGGAATCTGTTCCATGAAGCAGCGGCAGACGGTGGTCTTGCCGGCGCCGATTTCTCCCGTCAGCAGCACGAAGCCGCCGCCGCTGCCCACGCCATACAGCAGGTGCGCCAGCGCTTCGCGGTGGCGTTCGCTCATGAACAGGTAGCGCGGATCGGGGGCGATCGAGAACGGCGATTGCTTGAGCTGGAAATAATGCGTGTACATGGAGACCCTGCGGATGAAACGATCAAAATGCGCGGCGGCAAGCCGAACCCCTCATCGGGTGCGGGCGGGCGGCAACGGCTTGTATTTGGCGCAATACACTTTCGCCTTGCTACGGAAGTAGACGATTTTACTGCCAGGCATGGAGCCGCGGACGGGAAAGGCGGAATTGTCGAGCTTATTGAAACGCAGGCCCGAGGCGCTGCGGATGGCCGGCTCCAGCTTTTCCGGCGTCGCGTCCGCCACCACGCCCATGAAGACGAGGGGACTGGTATCGTCGCTGACGATCACGTCGGTAATCGGCGCGCCCCACAGGCTGGCGTCCGTGCGGAACCAGTAGGCGCCCCCTTCATGCTTGTAGGCAGGACCGAAGGCCGTCAGCAAATAGGCATAAAAGGCCTTGTTGTCGATCTGGTCGATGCACAGCACGGCATTGCCCACCACTTGCCCGAACGTGGACGGCGCTGCCTTTTGCTGCGCCAGCACGCCAGACACGGGAACACTTAAGGCCAGCAGGGCGAACGCCGCCATCAGGGCCGGCGCACGCCACGGGCGCATCAATGCACGACGCACGCGCATGATCAGCGCTTGCGCTCTTCTTTCTTGACCTTCTTGGCTTCCTTCTTTTCCTTCATGCTCTTGGCCGGTTCCTTCTTGGCTTCCTTCTTGCTGTCCTGTGCCTTGCTCATCATTTACTCCATACCTGGGCGAAAATGCCTTGGCCATTATGACACTCCCCCATGAAAATGCCACCGTAAAAGCAAAACGGCCGCACAAGGCGGCCGTTCCAGTCGCACGTCAGTGCCAGATCAATGCAGGCACAGGCGGCGGCGCGTCTTTTCGATCAGTGCTGCATCGTAGGGATACAGGTTCTCGATAAAGAACAATTCCGTTTCGGCCTCGTCTTCCAGACACATTTCAATCATGACCGGGCCATCGCTTTCGCGGCCCAGGAAATCCTTCGGCCAGCGGTTCTTGCGGTGCGTGCGCATCATTTCCATGCCCAGCGCAGCCAGCGGCGCCGACACGCCGGCGGCCAGCGCCTCTTGCTGCCAGTCGTCCCAGTACTCGCTCTTTGCTGCCTTGTCGTTCATCATGCTCTTCCAACTCAGGTGTAAAAGGCGGACTTTACTCTTCATGGCGTCCCTTGCCAAGCATGCATACAAGCAATAGCGCAACACCAGACATAGACCACTCGGAAAAAATTGGCATTAAACAAGGCCAATTTCAATACCATTCACCATACAGAAAAAATCCTTTAGTAACAAACACTTGCAATCAATCCATCGGGCATGGCGCGACATCGATCAAGGCATTTATCAATACCACTTAAATACCTGTTGACAAGCCATTGAGGCGACAATATAGTGCCTTCAGCTTTTTCGCCGCCCGACAAATAAAAGAACCGAGACAGGCGCAATCAACCATATGCGGGACTGCACAACATGATCGAATACACAATCGGCGTCGACGGCGGGGGCAGCGGCACCCGTGTACGCCTGGCGCGCCTCGATGGCTTAGAACTGGCACAGGGACAAAGCGGCCCTTCCGGCCTGGGACTGGGCATCGAACGGGCCTGGACGTCCGTGGCGCATGCCGTCACCCTGGCCTTTCGCGCCGCCGGCCTGGAACAGCCATCGCTGCAGCGCATGGCCATCGGCCTGGGCCTGGCCGGCGTGCACAACAAACAGTGGGCCGCCAGCTTCGTCGAACACAATCCCGGCTATGCCTTTGTCGCACTCGAATCGGATGCCCTGACCACCCTGCTGGGCGCGCACGCGGGCCTGCCGGGGGCCATTGTCGCCATCGGCACCGGCAGCGTGGGCGAAGTGCTGCACGCGGACGGCAGCCGTCACGAAGTGGGCGGCTGGGGCTTCCCCTCCGGCGACGAAGCGGGCGGCGCCTGGATCGGCATGCGCGCCATCAACCACGCGCAGCAGGTGGTCGACGGGCGCGTGCCCGGCAGCGCCTTCGCCACGGCCGTCATCGACGCCTGCGGCGGCCAGCGCAACGCCATGCAAGTGTGGCTGGCAGCCGCCAGTCAGACCAACTTCGCGCAACTGGCGCGGCTGGTGCTCGAACACGCGGCCAGCAATGTCGTGGCGCGCACCATCCTGGTCGACGCGGGCAAGCAGATCGCCCTGATCGCCAGGGCGCTCGACCCGGCCGGCACCTTGCCCGTGGCCCTGTGCGGCGGCCTGGCGGCACCGTTGTCGGCCTACCTGCCGGCGGAACTATTGCAACTGGTCGTGCCGGCACAGGGCGATTCGGCGGCAGGCGGCCTGCGCCTGATACGCAAGCACTT
This sequence comes from Janthinobacterium kochi, assembly GCF_051380715.1. Lineage (NCBI taxonomy): Bacteria > Pseudomonadati > Pseudomonadota > Betaproteobacteria > Burkholderiales > Oxalobacteraceae > Janthinobacterium > Janthinobacterium kochi. The sequence goes on along the minus strand of NZ_JBNYXO010000013.1, from coordinate 83,280 downwards.
GCAGGAGCAATGACCATGCTGGCCAAACTGTCTGCCTTCAAACCCAATCCGGCCAGCGACACGCCACTCTACATGCAGCTGGCGAACATGCTGTCGGACGGCATCGCCAGCGGCGACTGGCGCGCCAACCAGGCCTTGCCTTCCGAGCGCGTGCTGTCGGACATCCTCGAGATTTCCCGCGTCACGGCGCGCAAGGCCATCGACATGCTGTGCGACCGGGGCATGCTGACGCGCAAGCGCGGCTCGGGCACCTACATCACGCCCAAGCTGGAGCAACCGCTGTCGCGCCTGACGAGCTTTTCGGAAGAACTGCGCCAGCGGGGCTTCACGGCCGGCTCGCGCTGGCTGCAGCGCGATATCGGCGCGGCCGCGCCGCTGGAATTGCTGTCGCTGGGCCTGTCGCCGCACATGCCGGTGGCGCGTTTGCGCCGCCTGCGCACGGCCGATGACGTGGTGATGGCGATCGAAACGACCACCATCCCCGCCCTGTACATGCCGGATCCGCAGCAGGTGACCGATTCGCTGTACGGCTACCTGGAGTCGCGCGGCACCATCCCGATGCGCGCGCTGCAGCATATCCGCGCCGTCAACGCCACGGTGGAACAGGCCAAGCTGGCCAATATCAAGACGGGTGAAGCCATGCTGCACATCACCCGTGTCAGTTATCTCGACAACGGCGCAGCGGTGGAACTGACCCACTCGTATTGCCGCAGTGATTATTATGAATTCGTAGCGGAGTCGCGCAGATGAGCAGCACTATCAAAGGCAATATCCTTACCCCCGGCGGCTGGATCCACGGCGCCATCGCCTTCGGCGAGCGCGTCGACAGCATCACGGGCAATTCCCTCCACCCGTCGAGCAACAGCGACGATTATATTTTGCCCGGTTTTATCGACCTGCACGTGCATGGCGGCGCAGGCAAGGACATCATGGAAGGCGGCGACGCCGTCTACACCATCGCGGCCATCCACGCGCGCCATGGCACTACCAGCCTGCTGGCCACCACCATGACGGCGCCGCCGGAAGATATCGACATGGCCCTGACGGCCATCGGCATCGCCGCCAACCACCGCCGCCCGAACACGGCGCGCGTGCTGGGTGCCCACCTTGAAGGCCCGTACATCAATTCCGGCAAGCTCGGGGCGCAGCCCAACTATGCGCGCGCCGCCACGCTGTCCGAAATCGAGCGCCTGCAAACCCTGGCCAAGCTGCGCGTCATCACCGTGGCGCCGGAAATCGCGGGCCACCTGGATCTGGTGCGCGCCCTGGCCGACGCTGGCGTGCGCGTGCAGATCGGCCACACGCTCGGTTCGTACGAGGACGGCGTGGCCGCGCTGGAACACGGCGCCATGGGTTTCACGCATTTGTTCAACGCCATGAGCGGCCTGCACCACCGCGAACCGGGCATGGTCGGCGCCGCCCTGGCGCACGCCGAATACGCGGAACTGATACCCGACCTGCTGCACGTGCATCCGGGCGCCATCAAGGTAGCCCTGCGCGCCATCCCGCGCCTGTACTGCGTCACCGATTCGACCGCTGCCACCGGCATGCCGGACGGTGAATACATGCTGGGCCGCCACGCCGTGCAGAAATGCATGGGCGGCGTGCGCCTGCCCGACGGCACCCTGGCGGGCAGCACCCTGACTCTGGACCAGGCGCTGCGCAACCTGGTGGGACTGGGACTGGACCTGGCCGACGCGTCCAAGCGCGTCTCGACCAACGCCGCCGATTACCTGGGCCTGGAAGAACGCGGCCGGCTGGCCCCTGGTACTTACGCCGATCTGGTGGTACTCGATCGCGATCTCAAACTCAAAGCTGTGTATATAGAAGGAGAAATCTGTGACCTCAATGATGCTTAAAGAAGCCGTTTCCGCCGCCGAATGCGTCGCCCTGCAACTGGCCAGCGACACGGAACGCTACGCGGAACTGGGCCGCAAATTGAGGAGCACCTCGTTCTCGACCGCGCTGACCATCGCGCGCGGCAGCTCGGACCACGCCTGCAACTACGTCGCCTACCTGATCATGGCGCGCCTGGGCCGTGTCGTCGCGTCCCTGCCGATGTCGCTGGTGACCCTGAACAAGTCGCCGCTGGTGACGCGCGACACCCTGGCCATCTCGATTTCGCAATCGGGACAGAGCCCGGACGTGGTCGAACCGATCCGCTACTTCCGCGACGGCGGCGCCACTACCGTGGCCCTCGTCAACGACATCGATTCACCGCTGGCGCACGCCGCCGAGTGGGCCATGCCCCTGCGCGCCGGCAAGGAACAAAGCGTCGCCGCCACCAAAAGCTTCATCACCAGCCTGGTCGCCGGCGCGCGCATGGTGGCCCAGTGGCAGAACGACCCCGAACTGCAGGCGGGCCTGGAAGCGCTGCCTGAAGCGCTGCTCGAAGCGACCCGCGTCGACTGGTCGCCGGCGATTGACGTGCTGGCGCCGGCGCGCAACATCATGGTCGTGGGACGCGGCATCAGCTTCCCCGTGGCGCTGGAAGCGGCGCTGAAATTCAAGGAAACCTCGGCCCTGCAGGCGGAAGCCTTCAGCGGCGCCGAAATCAAGCACGGCCCGATGGCCCTGATCGAAGACGGCTACCCGCTGCTCATTTTCGCCACGCGCGGCCCGACCCAGGCCGGCCTGCTGCAGCTGGCGACGGAAATGCGCGGCCGCGGCGCCAAGGTCTTGCTGGCGGCGCCAAGCGATGTGGCCGAGCGCGACCTGACGCTGCCCGTGGCGGCCACGCCGGACCTCGATCCTATCGTTGCCATCCAGTCCTTCTACGTGATGGCGGCAAAACTGTCGGCCGCGCGCGGCATGGACCCGGATGCGCCGCGTCACTTGAGCAAGGTCACCAAAACGAATTAACAGGCAGTACCCGGCAGCTGCGCCCCCGGCACGGGGCGTGACTGCCGGTAGCGGAACAAGAATATAAGCGACGGCAAGGGCATGTACCCGCGCCGCGGACTCATGGACATTGGAGCGCCACGCTCCAGGATAAAAATGACGATCAAGAGACTGTTGGCAGTGTTTGCCTGCGCGGGCCTGCTCGCGCCACAGGCATGGGCGGCCGAAAAAATCGAATTCTGGACCTTCAGCATGAAGCCCAAGTTCACGCCGTATTTCAATGCGGTGGTGGCGCGCTATGAGGCGCAGAATCCCGGCGTCAAAATCGAATGGATAGACTTCCCGTGGGACGTCATCCAGACCAAGCTGGTCACGCGCATCGTGGCCGGCACGCCGCCCGCGCTGGTCAGCCTGAACGTGCCCTGGGCCGACGAATTTGCGCGCGACGGCTTGCTCACGCCCGTCGATGGCCTGATCGCGCAAGCGCGCGCCAGCTACATCCCCAGTGCCCTGGAAGACCTGCGCTTCAAGGGCCGTACCTATGGCTTCCCCATGTACAGCAATGTCGCGGTGATCGCCTTCAATACCGCCATCTTCAAACAGGCGGGACTCACGCGCGGCCCCGCCAGCCTCGATGAACAGCTGGCGTTCGCGCGCCAGATCGCGCAACGCACGGGCAAGGCCGGCATCGCTCCCGCCCTGTCGAAGATCGACGGCCTGTTCATGCAGCAGGGCCTGGGCGTGATCGTCAACAACCGCGCGGTCTTCAATTCGCCGCAGCACGTGGCGCTGGTGCAAAAGCTGGCCGACACCTATAAAGTGGGCGGCCTGCTGAAGGAAAGCCTGTTCGCCGAAGATAACTTCCCGGCCGTCATCGACGCCTACAAGGGCGGCCGCCTGGGCATGCTGCTGGCGCCGCCCACGGCCATGCAGCGCATCCGCGGCGACGCGAAGGACATCTACGCCATCACCGACGTGGCGCCCGCGCCGCTGGGCCCCACCGGCATCGCCGACGGCGGCTGGCTCGTGCACTTCGCCATCCCGAAAGGCGTACCGGCGCGCCAGCTGCCCTCAGTCGGCAAGTTCGCGCGCTTCCTGACGAATGATGAAAACCAGCTGGCGTTCGCGCGCCAGGCCAGCGTCTTCCCCACCACGATCAAGGCGGCGGCCGACCCGTTCTTCCTGTCCACGCCGCGCAACGCGGGCGCGGCCGAAAAGGCCGTGGCCGCAGGCGCCCTGTCGATGGGCCACTCGCGCACGCTGTACGTAGCCGGCATCGACGACTACGACGAATTGCGCCGCTCGCTGGTAAAAGCCGTCGAGGCGGGCGTGACGGGCAAGCAGGACGTGAAACAGGCGCTGGACCAGGCCGTCGCCATCTGGAACCGCAAGCTGGCCATCCTGCCGCGCCACTGAGGACATGATGAAACTCGCCCACCGCCATACCGTGCAAGCCTGGCTGTTCCTCGCCCCCGCCCTGCTGCTGCTGGCCGCCTTTTCCTTCTGGCCCGTCGGCTACGGCTCCGTGCTGGCGTTTACCGACTACAGCCTGATACGCGAGACGCGCTTCGTCGGCCTGGACAACTTCCGCTACATCTTCAATAACGAGATGTTCGTTTCGGGCCTGAAAAACTCGCTGATGTTTTTGCTGATGGTGCCCTTCGTGCAGGTGGGCGCCATCGTGCTGGCCGTGCTGGTGAACAACCGCCTGCCCGGCATCCGTCTGTTCCGCGCTGCCTTCTACGTGCCGGTGGTGACCACCGTTTCCGTGGTCGGCATCATGTGGGGCTTCATGTTCCACGAACAGGGCGCGCTGAACTACGTGATGATGACGTTAAAACTCGTGAACGCGCCCGTGGGCTGGCTGTCGGACGACAGCCTGGCCCTGTTTGCCGTGATGTTCGTCACCCTGTGGCGCGGCCTGGGCTGGTACATGGTGATGTACCTGGCGGCGCTGCAGTCGATTCCGTCGGACATGCAGGAGGCGGCCATGCTCGATGGCGCCAACCGCTGGCAGCGCTTCTGGAAGATCACCGTACCTATGCTGCGCCCCACCATCATGCTGTGCTCCATCCTGTCCGTACTGGCGGCATTGAAGGCTTACCAGGAAGTCGACGTGCTGACGCAGGGAGGGCCGATGAACTCGACCTTCACGGCGCTGTACTACGCCTACGACCAGGGCCTCAAACACTTGAAGCTGCCGCGCGCGCTGGCGGCCAGCTTCGTCGTTTCGCTGTTCTGCATAGCCATCGCCCTGCTATGCCTGCGCTATCTGAAACCCAAGCACCGCTGACCATGACAAGCCGTTCCCGCCCCCTGAAAACCCGCCTGCAACGCATAGGCCAATATGCCGGCCACTATGCCGTGCTGTGCGCGATCGCCGTCGTCTGCGTCTTCCCTTTCTGGTGGACGCTGGTGACGGCCATTTCCACGGAGGGCAATATCTTCGCCTTCCCGCCCACTTTCTGGCCGAAGGCGCCGTCCTTTGACAACTTCATCGAAGTGTTCAGCGCCATCCCGATCTGGTCGTTCTTCAAGAATTCCGTATTGATCGCCGTGTTCACCGTCTTCTGGAAACTGCTGCTGTGCTCATTGGCCGCGTATCCGCTGGCGCGCCTGAAATTCCGTGGCCGCAAACTCGTGTTCGGCCTGATCCTGGCCACCCTGGTGCTGCCGTCCGAGGTCAACTTCCTCGTCAACTTCATCACCATCACGCAAATGAGCCTGGTCGACACCTACACGGGCGTGATCCTGCCGAACGTAGTGACGGCCGTGGCCATCTTGCTGCTCAAGCAGGCGTTCGAGGAAGTGCCGCAAGACCTGATCGACGCGGCGCGCGTCGACGGCGCCAGCGAATGGGTCATCTTCAGCCGCATCATGCTGCCCCTGATTACGCCATGGCTGGCCACGGTCGGCATCCTGACGGCCGTCGAATCGTGGAATGAATATATCTGGCCTTCCATCGTCATGAGCAAACCCGATGAATTCCCCCTGTCGGTGGGCGTGCTGTACTTGCGCGGCACCTTCGGCAGCAGCACGCGCGTGATCGCCGCCGGCACCCTGATCACCATCGTGCCGACCCTGCTCGCCTTCCTGTTTACCCAACGCTTCTTCATGCGCGGCATGGACGGCGCAGTCAAATGAAAACGTCTCTCGATAAGGAAGCCTCCATGCACGACCAGCGCATCAGCATCAGCAAACGCAGCCCGATTTCCTGGGTGCCCACCTTGTACTTTGCCCAGGGCTTGCCGTTTTACGCGGTCGCCCTGGTGGCCGGCCTGATGTTCAAGAGCATGGGCGTGCCGAATGACCAGATCGCCCGCTGGACGGGCCTGATCGGCTTTGCCTGGGTCTTCAAGTCGCTGTGGAGCCCCTTCCTGGAGCTGGCGTCGAGCAAGAAGACCATGGTGGTACTGTTCCAGTTCCTCGGCGGCCTGAGCCTGGGTCTGATCGCACTGGCCCTGCAAACGCCGCTGTGGTTCGCCGCCTGCATCGCCGTGCTGTTCGTCGCCGCGCTGGCGTCGTCCACGCACGACATCGTCTGCGACGGCCTGTACATCGCCAGCCTGTCCGACAAGCAGCAAGCGGCCTACGCGGGCTGGCAAGGCGCCTTTTTCAACGCTGGCAAATTCATATCGCTGGGCGGCCTGGTGATCTTGGCCGGCTACCTGGAGAAAAAAATCGGCATCAAGCCCGCATGGTCGGTAATCTTCCTGATCATCGGCGCCATGATGCTGTCGCTGGCCGCCTACCACCTGTGGGCGCTGCCGCAGGTGCGCAATGCCGCCGTGACCGACAAGAGCGTGGCCGGTGTCAGCCGCACCCTGTGGGACGTGCTGGTGGACTTCCTGAAAAAGCCCGGCATCTGGGGCATGATCGCCTTCATCATCCTGTTTCGCGCCGGCGAGGCGCAAGTGCAGACCATCGGCCCGCTGTTCCTGCGCGAAGCGCGCGAGCTGGGCGGCCTGGGCCTGTCGACGACGGAAGTGGGCGCCGTGTACGGCACGGCCGGCACCGTGGCCTTTTTGCTGGGCAGCATAGGCGGCGGCTATTTCACATCCTGGCTGGGCCTGAAACGCGCCATGTTCTTCCTGATCCTGGCCATGAACTTGCCGAACCTGGTGTTCTATTATCTGAGCCACAGCATGCCGACCGATTTGACCCTGATCACGGCCGCGCTCAGCGTGGAAATGTTCGGCTATGGCTTCGGCTTCGTCGGCCTGATCCTGTTCATGATGCAGGTGGTCTCCGTGGGCAAGTACCAGACGGCCCACTATGCGTTCGCCACCGGCGTGATGCAGCTCGGTTTCGTGCTGTTCAAGATGATCAGCGGCGACATCCAGACGGCGCTGGGCTACAAGACCTTTTTCCTGTGGGTGCTGGTGTCGGCCGTGCCCGTATTGATCCTGTCGCGCTTCATGCGCATCGGACCGAAGGATATCTCCGACCAGGCTGACGCCGACGCCACGTCCGCGCCGGCCAGCGCCAGCTAGGAATCGCACAGTCCATGGCACATATCGCTTTAAAGAATATCGTCAAGCTGTATGACGACAAGCACCCGGTCATCCACGGCATCGACCTCGATATCCGCGACGGCGAATTCGTCGTCTTCGTGGGACCGTCCGGTTGCGGTAAATCAACCCTGCTGCGCATGATCGCCGGGCTGGAAGAGATCACGGACGGCGAGTTGCATATCGGCGGCAAGCTGGCCAACGATATCGCGCCGGCCGAGCGGGGCCTGGCTATGGTCTTCCAGAGCTACGCCCTGTATCCGCACATGACGGTGTACGAGAACATGGCCTTCGCCCTCTCCCTGGCGGGACACAAGAAGGCGGAGGTGCGCGCCGCCGTCGAGCGCGCGGCCGAGATCCTGCAGATCACGCCTTTGCTCAAGCGCAAGCCGAAGGACCTGTCAGGCGGCCAGCGCCAGCGCGTGGCCATCGGCCGCGCCATCGTGCGCAAACCCAAAGTCTTCCTGTTCGACGAACCGCTGTCGAACCTCGACGCCTCGTTGCGCGTGCAGATGCGCGTGGAAATTTCGCGCCTGCACCAGGAGCTGAAAACCACCATGATCTACGTCACGCACGACCAGGTCGAGGCCATGACCCTGGGCGAGCGCATCGTGGTCTTCAACGGCGGGCGCATCGAGCAGGTAGGCAGTCCGCACGAGCTGTACAACCATCCCGGCAACCTGTTCGTGGCCGGCTTCCTGGGCGCGCCGAAGATGAACTTCATCGCTTGCGAGGCCGTCGCCTGCGGTCCCGGCTCGGTGGCCGTGCGCCTGCCCGGCGGCGCCGTGATCGAGGTCGAGGCGCACGGTGATGGCGTGGCGCCGGGCGGGCAGCTGACCCTGGGCGTACGGGCCGAGCATGTCAGCCTGCGCGAGCATGCCAATGCGGGCAGCAATGCGGAAAACAACGTGCTCGATGTGGCCGTCAGCCATGTCGAATACCTGGGCGACGTGGCCATCGTCTACGCCAGCATGCCAGGTGTGGCCGGGATGCTGGCCGAGATGCTGGCCGTCAAGCTGCCGGCCGAGGATGGCTTGCGCCAGGCGGGCGACGCCATGCGCCTGCATCTGCCGCCGCAGCGCTGTCTGCTGTTCGATGCCAAAGGGCAAGCCCTGGCGCGCACGTTTGCCGCACCAGCCCAGCAGTTTATGTGACAATAGCCGCTCTGTATCATGCCGCTTCTGTTTGACTTATGCAGACAGAATGGCAGAGTGTGTGTTTTTCGAGCTTCCTTGCCCCTCTGGCTATGCCACTGCACGATGTTGCGGCTGCCAGTGCCGGTGCGTATTTTTGTTATTGATTGAAGGATAACCCATGTCCCAATTCCGTCTTGCCCGTCTTAGCCTGATCCTGGCCGCCATCGGCCTGAACGTCCTGCCAGCCCTGTCGCACGCGCAGGATGCCAAGCCAGCTGCCGCTGCCGCTCCAGCTGAATCGGTGCGTCCTGAAGTATTCAAGCTGCTCGATCCGACCGTCGTGAAGGCATCGATGGATGCCAAAAACTACGCCGACGTGCAAAGCCGCATCGACCAGGCTGCCGCCATTCCGGCTCTGACGCCCTACGAATTGTTCGTGCTGAACCGCCTGCGCGTGGCGCTGGCCTCGACCACCAACAATGCGCCGATGGCCATGACGGCGCTGGAAGCGGTGATCGAATCGGGCAAGCTGGACAAAAAATCGGAAGGTGACTTCATCCAGGCGCTGGCAAACTATCACTACAACGCCAAGGATTACCCGAACGCCATCAAATGGTTCACCCGCTACCAGACGGCAACTGGCGACGTGGCCACCGTGCGTCCCTACATCATCCGCGCCTATTACTTCAGCAATGATTTCGCGCGCGCGAAACAGGAACTGATGGCCGACGTGACGGCCAAGCAGCAAGCGGGCAAGGCGCCGAGCATCGAAGAACTGCAATTGCTGGCCAATACGGGATCGAAGAGCAAGGATCCGGCCACCTACCTGGTCGCCATGGAAAACCTGGTGCGCTACTACCCGTCGGACGACTACTGGAGCGACCTGCTGGGCCGTCTGCAGGGCAAGGCCGGTTACTCGGACCGCTTCGCGCTGGACGTACTGCGCCTGCAATTCAAGGCCGTGGGCACCATGCCGCCACAAGACTACAGCGACATGGCTGAAATTGCCCTGCAGAACGCCTTCCCGACGGAAGCGAAAAAAGTCATCGACGCGGGCTTTGCCAATGGCGTGCTGGGCACGGGTGCGAATGCCGCCAAGCACAAGAAACTGCGCGACCAGGCCAGCAAGGCGGCCGCCGACGATGCGAAAAACATCGCCAGCGGCGAAGCGTCGGCCATGAAGAGCAAGGATGGCACGGGCTTGATCAACCTGGGCTACGCCTTCGTGACGATGGACCAGTTCGACAAAGGTATCGACCTGATCCAGAAAGGAATCGCCAAGGGCGGCCTGAAGCGTCCAGAAGACGCCAAGCTGCGCCTGGGCTATTCCTACGCCATGGCCGGCAAGAAAGACGACGCCATCAAGGTCCTGGAAACAGTCAAGGGCGGCGACGGCGTGGGCGACCTGGCCCGCTACTGGATCCTGTGGCTGAACCGTCCTGCCACGGCAGCGGCGGCACCGGCAGCAGCGGCGCAGTAATTCCTGCTCCCCGCACCATGCGCAAAGCGGTTCCCGGCTCAGGCCGGGGCTGCTTTTTTTTCGACCTTTTCATCCTTCCATGCCGCCAGCCACCGCCACCGCCACCGAACGATTAACCAGCCTGGACGCCTTCCGCGGCTGCGTGATCGTCACCATGATCTGGGTCAACTACCTGGCCGGCATGCCAGGCATTGCCTTCTGGCTCGAACATGCGGGGCCGCGCGCCGACGGCATCACCGTGCCCGACCTGGTCTTTCCCGGCTTTCTGTTCATGGTGGGCATGGCCATTCCGCTGGCCTTGCAGCGCCATTGCGGCCACGTCACGCCAGCCTTGCTGGGACGTTTGCTGTGGCGCTCCGCCAGCCTGATGCTGGCCGGCGTGGTGCTGGCGAATGCCTACCGCTATGATGCACGGGCGGCGCTGCTGCCACAGGCCGTGTACTTTCTACTGTTTTATATGGCCATGATCCTGCTGTGGCGCCAGGGCGCGGGCAAGCTGGAGCTGGCCGCCGGCGGCGCGCTGATGCTGTTCCTGCTGGCGACGTTCCGCGGCGAATTGAATGCGGAATTTTCCAGCACCTGGCTGCAACCGTCATGGTGGGGCATGCTCGGCATGATCGGCTGGTCCTACTTGCTGTGCAGCCTGCTGTACCTGGCGTGCCAGGGTAACGGCACGGCGCTGATGGGCGTGTTTTCCCTGCTGATCACGCTGTACATGGGCGGCACGGCGGGTAGCCTGGATTTCCTGCCGGCTGGTCTCAACGGGATTGTCAACGTGCCGCAAGTGCTGGGCTCGACGGCGGCCAATGTGCTGGCCGGCATCCTGGTGGGGCAGCTGTTCCTGCGCGGCGCTGCCTTGAATCATGCCCAGCGAATACGTTTCATGGCGTGGTTCGCGCTGGGCCTGCTGGCGGCCGGCCTGCTGCTGCGGCCGTATCACCACATCAACAAGATCGCCGCGACGGAATCGTATACCCTGGTCTGCAGCGCCATCATCCTGGCCCTGTTCCTCGTGTTTTATGTCGTCATCGATGTCTGGCGCTGGCGCGCCTGGGCGGTGGTGCTGTTGCCCGCCGGCACCAATGCCCTGTTCGCCTACATTGTGCCCGACCTGTGGCAGCAGTTGGCGGCCGTGCTGCACCTCCCGCGCTTCTGGTGGCCCTACCTGGAGACGGGCGGCGCGGCCGGCCTGTGGAATGCCGCCGCTGTCACCGCCCTGATGCTGCTCTTCACTGCCCTGGCCACGCGTTACGGGCTGAAACTGAAGTTCTAGCGCTAGACCTTGATATAGATCTTGCGCTTGTCCATGCCGTAGGCGATCAGCCAGCACAGCAGCATGAAGCTGACGGCAAACAGCATGGATCCCACCCGCGCGGGCGCCCAGCCTGTATACCACTGCTGGTACAGCCACTGGTACAGGTTGCCTCCGCCGACGCGCACGGTAAAGGCGATGATCACCAGCACTTCCGACACTAGGTAGATGAACAGGGTGTTCTTGCCGAAGACTTCAAAAAAATATGTCCAGCCCGTGATCTTGCGCACGTCGATGACGAACATCAGCAACGCCAGCAGCAGCAAGTCCAGGCCGATGCCCAGCATCACGTAAGAGCTGGTCCATAGTTTCTTGTTGATCGGGAACACTTCATTCCAGCACAGGGCCACCGCCACGCAGAGGACGCCAGCCACGGCCAACTGAACCAGGCTGGAGCGCAGCCGTGCCGGCGTCGCCTGGCGTAAAAAACTGCCCGCCAGATAGCCGGCAATCACGTTGACGATGGCCGGCAAGGTGCCGAGAATACCTTCCGGATCGAAGGCGATGCCTTCGCCGTGGTACAGGTGGCTGTCGCCCAGCAGGATCAGATCGAGCTTGGCCGGCGCATTGCCGTGCAAGCTGTAGTCGCCAAAGCATGCCAGGATGGCCCAGTAGCCGAGCAAGGCGCAGGCGCAAAAGACCAGCGCGCCGCGTGTCTTCCAGTAATGCAGGACCAGGGCGGCGGCCAGGTAGCACACGGCGATGCGCTGCAGCACGCCGGGAATGCGCGTGTGCGACAGGGGCGACCAGGCGAACTGGCCCGCATCGTCGAGCTTAAAGAAGGGGAACCAGTACAGCAGGAATCCCAGTAAAAAGATCAGCGCGCTGCGCTTGCACAGCTTGGCCAGCACGGCGCCATGGCCCAGATTTTCATATTTCCCCAGCGCAAAAGCCAGCGCATTACCGACGACAAACAAAAAGCTGGGAAACACCAGGTCCGTGAGGGTAAAACCATGCCATTCGGCATGCAGGAACGGCGCATACACGCTGCCCCAGTCACCGGGCGTATTGACGACGATCATCAGGGCGACGGTCAGGCCGCGCAGGACGTCGAGGGCGAGGTAACGTTGAGGTGCACTAGTCATAATAATGCCATGTAAAAAGATAAATACCCGCCCGTTGCTGGCAGAAGGGCGGTACCGCTGAAGGCTAGGTACGATGTGCTGGCAAGCACCGATAGCGTAGCCTGCCATACGGAGACTGTTGCTGGGCAGCGATAACGGAAACAGCACACCCACTCAGCAAAAAAGGCAAGGCCCTGATGCAGGGACTTGCCTTGAAAAGACCGAGGAAGACCTGGCCCTGTGCATGTGCACCAGGCCGGATCGTATTGCTTACAGTTTTGCGCGCAGGCCCAGGTAAAAGGTACGGCCATTGCTGTAGAACGCGCGCGGCTGATCGCGATTTTCAGCGTACATTTTGATGGTCGTGTTCGTCAGGTTAAGCGCATCGAACGTGATCGTGAAGTGTTCATTGATCTTGTAATTGAGCGAACCGGCCAGGCCGCCCGCTCCTTCGACGTGCTGGCTGGCGCCACGATCCACGCCCGCCTTGTAGGACGAACGGTAGTTGTAGGCCAGGCGTGCACTGAGGGCATTGGCTTCGTAGAACGCCGTCAGATTGTACGTGCTGCGCGATGCGTTGACCAGCTCGTCACCGTTGTCCAGTTTGCCATCGGCATAGGTGTAGTTGGCTAAAATGCCGAAGTCGCCGAACAGCGGTTGCTGATAGCTGAACTCAGCACCTTTGTTCTTGCCGCTGGTGTTAAATGGCGACGTGATCTGGTAAACGGCGTCGGTACCGCGCTTGCTATTGTAATAAGTTCCGCTAACAGTTCCATTGGATACGACGGACTTCAGGTCCATGTAGAACAGCCCCACCGAGAATGCCGATTTTGGCGCAAAGTACCATTCCGCGCTAATCTCAGCATTGTCCGACTTGACAGGGTCAAGCTTGACGTTTCCGCCTGCACCGCTCAATGCATCGTCGTTCAGCGATACCGAACCACCGAGCGCGCTGTAATCAGGACGGGCGATGGTGCGGGCAACAGCGCCACGGATGACCAGATCGTTGCGCACATCGAATTTGATGTTGGCGCTAGGCAAGTAGTCATTATAGGTGCGCTCAAACAGGCTCTGCGAGTACGGTTTCCAGTCGGACCCGATGATCGGGCCGCCGAGCTTGTTGACCAGGGTCGACTGCTTGGTCTGCACGGCACGCAGGCCGAAGTTACCGCTCCAGTTGTCGCCCGTCACATTAGCCATGGCATAGATGGCCGAGGTTTTTTCCTGCAACTTGAATTCATCGGTCCAGTTGTGGCGTTGCACAGGGTCGAGATTGCGGTTACCAGGGATCGCGGCCCAGGCGGCCAGCGCTGCACCGTCATACTTGAAATAATTGCTCGACAGGTTGCCACCCAGATTCTTGCCGAAATCGCTAGGATACTGGGTGCCGTTCCAGACAGGGCCCGGATTGGCGATACCCAGAGGACCCGGTTTGGCATCAATCGGATGCTCGGCAGCACGCTTGTGATCGGTCATGCGGCCACCGAACTTAATCGAATCCCAGATACCGGACGACAGGCGCAGTTCTGCGTCGATCTGGGCATATTTTTCCTGGTCGACGGAACGCGATTCGCCGCCGCCGATCCAGGCCGTCGAGCCTGGTTTGGTGGTCGTGCCGCCAGGATAGGAAACGCTGGCCGGGCTCATGCCGTTCAATTGATACACCATGCCGCCATCGACGTTGTTCTGGTAGTAGACATCGTTGCGGTCATAGCCGACGCCGTGGGTCTTGCCCAGCTTGCCGGTCAGGGTCAGGTCCTTGGTAGCGCGGTACTTGAAATTGAAATCGAGGTAGTACGATTCGCCACCGGCGTCAGGACGGTAGATATTGTCGACTTCGCCCGCGTTCCTGGCAAAGGTGGCGCCTGTCATGGTGCCATTCTTGACGGTGTAGTTGGTCGGTATCTGGCCGTTCGGCACACCGTTATTGTCCGTGCTGTTAATCGAGTTTGCGGGCGCGGCCAGCCAGTTGGTGTTTTGATGCGGCGCCTTCAGTTGCGAATAGAAGCCGTTCACGTCCAGGGTCAAGTCCTTGCTGGGCTTGAATTCGAGGTCGAATGCGCCGCCTTCGCGGGTTTTCTTTTGCTCGAACAGGGTAGCGCCGATAAAGGTCGGGACTTTCACCCCGGCCAGTTCAGGACGGGCCTGGGCAGCGACGCTGTTGGCAAGGATAGGCGTGTAGCCGAGGACTTCCTGGCCATCGCGACGCACGGTCGATTTTTGCGAGAAGCCCTGGACCATGATGCCCAAGGTATTCGCGTCATTCTTCCAGTTCACCAGGCCGGAGAACTGAGGATCGGTCTTGCCGGCCAGGTCGTTGTAGAAACCCTGGATCGAACCTTCGGCCGTGAGCTGCTTCTTGAATTCCAACGGACGGCGGGTAATCACATCGATCACGCCAGAAACGCCGCCTTCAGGCAGGTCGGCCGTGGCGCTCTTGTGCACGACAACGGAACTCACCAGTTCCGATGGCAGCAAGGAGAAGCTGCTGCTGCGGCCGACGTTGCCGCCGAATTGGTTCAGCACGAACCAGTCGCCGGTGCTGATGGCGTGGCCATTGAACAGGGTTTGCTGGAAACTTGGGCTGGTGCCGCGCAGGCTGACGCGGTCATTTTCACCGAAGCCGCCTTCACCGCCGGCCGACGATTGGGTATTCACACCTGGCAGGCGTTGGATCGCGTCAGCCACGTTACGGTCAGGCATCTTGCCGATATCTTCGGCGGTGATCACTTCCACCACGGAATCCGCATTGCGTTTTTGCTTCAGCGACTTTTCCAGCGAGGCACGCACGCCGGTCACCGTCACGGTAGCCACGTCGTCGGCGGCTGCTTCCTGCGCCTGTGCCGAAAAGGCCAGACCGGCGACCATCACGGCAACGGCCGCGGCGATCGGCGTACGGCTACGCGATCCGGATTTCACGACGGCAGCTGCAGGTGTCAAATTGCGTTTCATGTACTCCCCCTTGATTTAGGCTCCAGGATTGGAACCTTTTCATTTTTAACGTAGGTCTTCTTTCCAGCCCGCCCACTCACGCCGGCATGCTGCAGACCCTTCGGCACAACCGCTTACAAAACCAATTCAACGCCAATATACTACTATCCAATACCAGAACACTACCAGTTGCAACTTTTTTTTTATAACGTTGTTTGAATCACACAGACCACTTCATCTGAATCAATCTGTAGCCCGTATGAGCGGTGTAAATACCAGCGAGGCCGGGCATAAATTGCCGGCCTGATAATTCAAATTGGTTTTATAACGGTCTTTTTTGGTATTATCCAGCGACACAAAACAGATACAGAGCGCGTCTGCAACGCGCCGTAACGGAGACCCTCAGCGTATGACAACCCTGGCTCACATCATGCAAGGCCTGGGGCAGACGAGTAGCCTGCCCCTGTACCAGCAACTGCAGCGCGCACTGCGCGAAGCGATCGACAAGCGCATCCTCGGCCCCGACGAAGCCTTGCCGGCCGAGCGCCAGCTGGCCAGCGACCTGGCCGTCTCGCGCATCACCGTACGCAAGGCCATCGATGGCCTCGTCAACGAGGGCTTGCTGGTGCGCCGGCCCGGTTCGGGCAATTTCATCAATACGCGCATCGAGAAAAACTTCGCCAAGCTGACTTCGTTTTCCGAGGACATGCGCGCGCGCGGACGCACGCCGCGCAGCGTGTGGCTCAAGCGCGCTGAGGGCACCGTCACGCCGGAAGAAGCCTTGCGCCTGCGGCTGTCGCCGGGCGCGCCCGTGTACCGATTCCACCGCATCCGCTATGCGGACGAGATACCGATGTGCCTGGAGTACGCGACCATCGTCGCCAGCTGCCTGCCGGCGCTCGACGCTGTCGACGTATCGATGTATGACGCGCTGGAACAGGCGGGCAACCGGCCCGTGCGCGCCTTGCAGCGCCTCAGCGCGCTTTTGCTGACGGGGGAGCAAGCCAGCCTGCTGCAGGCGCAGGAAGGCGACGCGGGCTTGTCGGTGGAAAGGCTGGGATTTTTGCGCGATGGCCGCGCCGTGGAATTTTGCCGTTCCTATTTCCGCGGCGATATGTATGACTTCGTGGCCGAATTAAGTACCAATTAATACCGGATGCACGTAATTCTCAATACCAGATAACACCACTTATTGCAGTGCAATATATATGTCGGCATCACGCCTATATATGCACGGCGATGGTGCAAGAATTGGCGGCGATTATGTGGCCGCATGCCGAAAATATAGAAAAGGCGACGCAATGCGCTTTTGCGCATTGCAGCAAAACCTGACATTTCTCGTCAGGGAGCAGGCACAGCTCGGCGGCCCAGGCACAGCAAAATCACGCTCAGCGCCACGCACAGCCAGCCGAACAACGGCCCCAGCCAGCCGGCCCAAGTGGAGACGGTCGGGTGCGCCGGCAGCGGCGCCAGCAAGGTGCTGCCCGGCATGGCGCTGCTGGCCCGCTCCGCCAGCACCCGTCCGTACGCATCGCTGACCGTCAGCATGCCTTCGCGCGCCGCGCGCAGCACCGCATAGCCGTTTTCCACGCCGCGCACGACGGTCATGCGCGCGCCCATCCAGGCGTCCAGCTGGAAATCCCAGGCCGGCACCAGCATCGTTTGCGCGCCGGCCGCGCCATACGCCTGGCCCAGAGGCGCGAAATGCATGTCCTTGCAGATGGCCAGACCCATGGCCTGCCCCGCCACCGGCTGCACGGCATACGCGCTGCCAGCAAGAAAATCGCGCTCGGGCGGCGCCAGATGGTGTTTTTGATAGCTGATGGGTGCGGCGCCGTCGGGCGCGAACAGCCAGGCCAGGTTGCGCCGGCCGGCTGCGTCTTGCACGCCGAGCCCCACAGTGACCCACGCGCCCGTGCCGCGCGCCAGCGCCTGGAAACGCTGCCGCACGGCATCCGCCTGCGCGGGGGACAGCACGGCTATCTTTTCCGGCAACAGCACCAGCCTGGCGCCCTGCCCGGCCAGCTCTTCGACGTGGCGCGCATACTGGTCCCAGATGGCTTGCGCGCGTGCCGCTGGCGTGGCCGGGCCGATAAAGTCATCGATGGCCACCAGTCCCGCCAGCGGCCCGCCTGGCGCAGGCCCGCTTGAGGCCGACGCGCCCTGCACACGCCAGGTGCCACCTGCCCACGCGGCCAGCAGCAATAACACGGTCGCGCCCGCCGCTGGCGCATATGCGCGGCCGCCCGCCAGCAGCAAGGCCAGCGCGGATGGCGCCAGGCACAGCACAAACAGCAAGCCGGGCACGCCCGCCAGAGCAGCCAACTGCAATATGGCAACATTGTCCGCTTGCGAATACGCGAGGCTGCCCCAGTTACCATCCGGCAGCAAGGCGGCCATCAAGGTATCGATGGCCACCCACAGCACGGGATAGGCGAGCACCGTCCAGCCGGAGCGGAAGCGCAGCACGAGGCGCCGCGTGGCCAGCACCACCAGCAGCCACAGCAGTGTCTTGACGAGCAGCACGGCCAGCACGGCCGGCAAGGGCATGAGCAGGCGGAAATAGGCAACGTTCGATGACAGACCCAGCAAGGCGGCCAGGAACGTCATCCAGGCGGCATCGCGGCGCGACGAGCGCAGGGCCAGCCACAGCACGGGCAGCGGCGCGCACCAGGCTAGCCAGCCTAGCGGCTGCGGCCCCAGCACCCAGTACAGGGGCAGGCCCGCCGCCAGCGCGGCGGCGGTTTGCAACAGGCGCTGGCGCAGCGCGGTGCCGCCGGCAGACGTGGCCGGCGTAGTCAGGGTTGGGAACATGCTCATGCTTTCAAGGGTAGCCAGATTTCCACGCCGCCGATGCCGCTGACGGGATCGAATTGCTGGTCGTAGCGTTCAAAATCGGGCGCGTCGGCCACTTCCAGGCCGGACTGGGGCAGCCACTCGTTCCACACCGTATACCAAGTGGCGCGGATGGTGGAAATATGCCCGCGGTGGTGAAACACGGCATAGCGCTGCGGGGCAATGCGCAGCCGCGTCCAGCCCTCTGGGGCCAGGGAGAAATCGCTCACCGGCATGGCGCACAGGTAATCGAAATTGCCCGCATCGTCATTGTTGCAGCACACGCCATACACGAGCTGGCCGGGCGCCACATGGGGCAGGAAGCGCTGCCACAGGGCGGGAATGCCGGCCGACGTTTCCGCGCGATAACGTTCAACGAGACCCGCCACCAGCAAAGCGGGCCCCTGCTCGAAACGGGGCGGTTCCAGGACCGCGCCCGGCGCCACATCGATTCTGATGGCCTCCACCAGCGCGAGGTTAGCGACGTGGCGCTGGGCCCTTACCTTTTCCGGCGTGATCTGGAACTGCTCGCGGAAGGCCCGCGTAAATGCTTCATGCGAACTGTAGCCGGCCTGCAGCGCGACGGCGAGGATGTCTTGCGCGCCCTGCGCCAGCACCAAGGCGGCCTCGCTAAGCCGGCGCGCCCGCACATAGCGCATCACGGAGTGGCCCGTGGCCAGGCCAAACGCGCGCGTCAGGTGACATGGCGAGGCGCCGCCCACATGGGCGATATCGCCGAGCGAGATATTCTCCGCATAATGCGATTCGATATACCAGAGTGCCTTGGCCAGATAGTGCATGAACGCTTCCCGTTGAACGAGCAGCGACTGTAGCATTTTCGGGGGAAGAGGATTTGACTGGAATTGCGCAATACGGGCTTACTTCCGGGTGCGCTTTTCGTGAACCAGCTGGCCACTGCTGATGCGGGCCAGCTCGGCCATCTCCTGGGCCAGGAAGGCCAGCAGGTCGTCGATGCTGACGACGCCGGAGAGCGCGCCCAGGCTGTTGACCACAGGCAGGCGGCGGATGCCGTTGACGCGCATGCGTTCGATGATGTCGTAGACGTCTTCGTCTTCGCTGGCGGTGAGCAGCTGCGCGCTCATGATGTCGCCCACCAGCAGGCTGGCGGGGTCAAGGCCCAGGGCGATGACGGAAATGACGATGTCGCGGTCGGTGAGGATGCCGATGGGGACGCGCTCGCCGTTCGGCTGTTCGGCCACGATCAGGTCGCCCACATGATGCTGGCGCATCAGCAGCGCCGCATCCTGCACGCTGGTGTCTCGCTGGCAATGGAAGGTTTGCAGGGTGCAGATGTCGCCGATACGCATGTCGCCACTCCGTTTGAGGCAAAGTGTCTACGCTACGCTGACCCGCCGTGGCGGGCTTTGCGCTAGATCAAATGGACGGCTGTTACTTTTCTTCGGGGGGCGGCAGGAAGCAGGCTTCGACGATCTGCAGGTCGTTATCCTTGGCAAACTCGCGTACGAAGTGAAACGCCATCGGCTCGATCTCGCGCAACTTGGTGTTGACCACCACCGACTTGACGCCATTGACGACGGTCGGGCGCACGTAGGGCGAATACTGGAGGTGCGCATTGCGCCCGCCACCTTCGGGATTGAAACAGGACATCACTCCACAAAGGCGCTCGGCCCAATCGCTGGGTCGGAACTGCTTGCCATTGCTGGTGAGACCAAGGATGAAGAACTCGTCTGAGAGTTCCCCTGTTTTTTGAGATAACTCGGCCATGTGGCTTGTCGGGACTGGATTGCGTGAATGGCCCCGGCGGGTAAGCCGGGCTGGTAATTCAACTACGTTTGCTGCGGTAAGCCAGTATTATATCTTATAGAAGACTTGGGTTCTACCTCGATCTGCCCTGACGATGCAAACAGGGGCCGGCACGCGTAACGCGCCAGCCCCTATTTTAACCTTGTTCCACGCGCAAGGCGCATGGATGGCGCGTGTGCGCCCGCGTCAGCCGAGGAAAACGGCGCCCGACATCAACAGCAGCAACAGCATCCACAGCAGCAAGGCGCGCCATACGAGGCCCACCGTGCTCTGCAAAGCACGCGCGCCCGGCTCTTCCCCGGGCAGGATATCGCTTTCGCTGTCGCTGTCATCGACGGCCAAGTCCGGCGTCGTCAGCACGCGCGCCGCCGTTTCGGCTGGCGTGCCCAGGCGTACGCCCATGGCGCCGCCGCCAGCCGTCAGGATGATGCCGATGGCTTCGTCCTGCCAGCGCTGGGCGAAATTGCGCCAGGCGTAGATGGCATCCTCGAAATTGCCGACCACGGCAAACGCCACGGCTGTCAGGCGCACGGGGATCCAGTCGATCCAGTAGAAAGCGCGCGCGGCGAACTGGCCGAAGGCTTCATTGCGCATGTGCTCGGGCTCGTTCCAGGCGCGCGCCAGGTATTCGGCCACGCGGTACATCACGGCGCAGGCGGGGCCCAGCGGCATGAGGAACCAGAAGAAGACGCCAAATACATTGCGATGCGTGGTGATCAGGGCTTTTTCAACGGCGATGCGGGCGATTTCACTCGCTTCCATGCCCACCGTGTCGAGCTTGGTCCAGTCGGCCAGCAAGGTACGCGCAGTCGCTTCGTCTCCGGCGCTCAGGGCCAGTTGGATGGAAGTGAAATAGTGGCTGTAATGGCGGAAGCCCAGGGTCAGGTAGACGATGAGGACGTTCCAGGCAAACGCCAGCAGGGTCAGCTGATAATGACGCAAGAGCCAGTACACGCCCGCCGTCGGCACCATCAGCACGCCGATCATGAGGAACCAGCCCATGCGGCCATGGTTGGCGTGGCCGGCATTGAACCAGGTCTCCATGCGCATTGCCAGGCTCTTGATTTCGGCGTAGATCGGATTGTCCGCGCGCAAAGGTTTGAGCTGCTCGATCAGCAATGCGCAAAGTATGGAGAGAAATGTCATCAAACGTCCTTTTTGTCTTTTTCAGCAATACCGCAATGCCCGCTACGATAGCGCAGTGCAGTGCTGGAATCAAACTTATTACGCGCGGGGCACCATTTTACGCGCGCAAGAGGTGAAACAGATTGCGCAGCATGCCAGCGGTGGCGCCCCAAATGTAGAAGCGCTCATACGGCATGGCATAGAACGAGCGCCGTCCGCCAGGCAATTCCACCGACAGGCGCTGATGGTTGAGGCCATCCATGAGGAAAGCCAGCGGCACCTCGAAGATTTCCGCCACTTCAGACGGATCGGCGCGCAATTCGAACGGTGGCGCCACCAGGCCCACCACGGGCGTGACTTGGTAGCCGGTGCCTGTCAAGTAGTCGGGCAGGCAACCCAGCACTTCGATGTGTTCGCGCGCCAGGCCCACCTCTTCCTGCGTTTCGCGCAGGGCCGTGGCCATGGGCGAGCCATCGAACGGTTCGCTGCGCCCGCCGGGAAAGCTGACCTGGCCCGCATGACTGCTCAGGTGGTCCGTGCGCATGGTCAGCAAGATGGTCAAGCCCTGCGACCGTTGCACCAGGGGAATGAGCACAGCGGCGCGCACGGGCACGGCGCGGGCGGAAAGAAAATCCTGGGTAATCTCGGGCTGCCAGTCAGGCTGGTCGGCCAGGCGCTGGCGCAGCCAGTCGGGCGTCAGGCGCACGGCGTCCAGCGCCGCCTCGCCGGCGATACTATCGATGGCAAGTTGTTGTGGATCAAATGCGATGGTGGCCATGCAGCTTGTCCCATTGGCAATTCAGAATAAAAAAAGGGGCACCAATACGGCACCCCTTTTCCCAACGCAGACGCTGATATTACGCGCTTGCTTTCGCCACAACGCGGCGATTTGGCAATTTTTCTTTGATACGCGCCGATTTACCCGAACGCTCACGCAGATAGTACAGCTTGGCGCGGCGAACATCACCACGGCGTTTCACTTCGATCGAAGCGATCAGCGGCGAGTACAGTTGGAACGTACGCTCAACGCCTTCGCCGGACGAGATCTTACGAACGATGAAGTTCGAGTTCAGGCCACGGTTACGACGGGAGATAACGACGCCTTCGTAAGCCTGGGCGCGCTTGCGCGTACCTTCGACTACGTTGACGCTGACGATAACGGTATCGCCTGGTGCGAATTCAGGAATGGTTTTACCCAGACGAGCAATTTCTTCCTGCTCTAATTGTTGAATCAAGTCCATTTTTATAACTCCGAAAACCATCATGCCGGCGCACTGTGGATAGCAAGTATCCGCCCGGTAGAGGATGGGTAACACAATTTGGGCAACATGCCCGGCACTACTGGCCACCCTGCCGCCCATCCGGAGACGGCTTACAGGCTGGCCAAGAATTTCTCGTCGGTCTTGCTGAGCAAGCCGGCGGCACGTGCACTGACCAAGAGGTCAGGCCGCTTTGTCGCGGTCGCTTCCAGCATGCGCTGGCGGCGCCACTTGACGATCTCGGCATGATTGCCCCCCATCAAGACGGGCGGCACGGCCATGCCTTCATATGTTTCCGGCCGCGTATAGTGCGGCGAATCGAGCAATCCATTGACGAAGCTGTCCTCGATGGCCGATGCCTCGGTGTTCAAGACACCCGGCAACAAGCGGATCACCGCATCCATCAGCGCCATGGCAGGCAATTCACCGCCCGACAGGACAAAGTCGCCGACGCTGATTTCTTCATCGACGCAGCGGTCCAGCAAACGCTGGTCCACGGCTTCATAGCGGCCACACAGGATCACCAAACCAGGTTCGGCTTTCAGCTGCGTGACGCGCTCGTGCGTCAGCGGACGGCCTTGCGGCGACATGAACACCACGCGGGGCGCCGCCAGTCCCAATGCGGTCTGGCGTTGCTTCGCGGCATGAATTGTCGCTTCGAGGGGACGCGCCATCATCACCATGCCGGGGCCGCCGCCATACGGGCGGTCATCCACGGTACGGTGATTGTCGGTCGTGAAATCACGGGGATTCCACAGCGACAAGCCACATTTCCCCTGCTCGAAGGCGCGCCGGGTCACACCCGACTGCGTCAGCGCGGCAAACATTTCCGGGAACAGGGTCACGACATCAAATTGCATCGCTCACCATCCTGCAAAGTTTGCCCGGCGCAAAGTTAAGCGCAGGCGGTTTAATAATCGAGGCCCCAGTCGACCGTGATCTTGTTGGCGGTCTTGTCAACGTTAATGACAAACTGGCCAACAAACGGGATCAGGCGCTCAGGCGCCTTTTCAACGGTCTCATCGGCAGTGGCGACGGGCGTAACGCGCAAGATCGACTGCGGACCATTGCTCATCATGTCGTGCACTGTGCCGAGGCACTCGCCTTGCAAATTCTCGACTGTCAGTCCGATCAGATCGGACCAATAAAATTCATCGGCCGTCAGCGTCGGGAAATGGCTACGCGGAATTTGCACAGAGACGCCTTTCAGCGCTTCTGCGGCATCCCGCCCGACCACACCCACCAGCTGGGCCACGACGTCGCCGCCGTGTAACTTCGCTTGCCTGACTTGAACATCATGCAAGGTCGGTTTATCAAACCACCAGGTTTTGACGCTTAATAATGCATCCGCGTCGTCGGAGAAAGGAGTGACCCTGATTCCGCCAGCAATGCCATAAGCACCGGAGACATAGCCTACCTGTACCAGGTCATCGGGGACTTTCACCCCGGATGCAGTCTTGACCGTCAAACCAGTGATCTAATTAAGCTGCTGCTTTGTTGTTGCTGGCTACCAAGCGAGCAACGGTTGGCGACAATTGTGCGCCAACGCCTTGCCAGTAGGCCAGACGGTCTGCGGTGATACGCAGTGGAACTTCGCCACCTTGCGCCATCGGGTTGTAAAAACCGATACGCTCAATGAAGCGACCATCGCGGCGATTGCGCGAATCAGTAGCGACGATGTTGAAGAACGGGCGCTTCTTGGCGCCTCCACGAGCTAAACGAATAACGACCATAATATTTCCAAAAAGTGTGCTGAGGCGGAAAAAGCCGCAAATTATAGCGCGCTTTACCGCCAGGCAGCAAGCGTTATGATGACGGGCGTGTAATTTGGGCTAATCAAACATTATGACCAGTCATGGCCGAAGACGCAATAGGCGCGTGCGTCTATCGTGCCGTCCAGGCCACGCACGGTCGATGACATGGCGCAACAGCATTGCCTGAACGGCGCATGAAAGTGCTATCGTTGCGGCAGGCAATGACCGATACTGACAATCTTTACCGATGAGCAACTCTGGAGTCCCATGACCACCGCTACCATTTTGCAACAGTCGCACAAGAACAAGGCATTCACGGCACTACTAGCCTTCCTGCTGGGCATGCTGGGCGTGCACCGCTTCTACCTGCATGGCGCCAAAGACCGCTGGGGCTGGTTGCACCTGGCCGCCCTGCCCGCCTCCTTGCTGCTGCGCCAGCTGTTTCCCGAAGCCGACTGGTTTTACCAGATATTGCCACTGACCCTGTCCGCCCTGGGCGGCTTCCTGGAAGCGCTGGTGCTGGGCCTGATGCCGGACGACAAGTGGGATGCGCGCTACAACACCGCCTCCGGCCACCTGTCGGACACGGGCTGGCCCCTGGCCGTGGTGCTGGTCGCTACCTTGATGCTCGGTGCAGGCGTGCTGATCGCCACCATGGCGCGCCTGTTCGACTTGCTGTACACGGGCGGCGCCTACGGTTAATTTCCATGCGGGCATGGCATCCGATTGCGCACGCCGCACGCACATGTAAGTGTTGGTAAGCAATCATGATTTTCCTCTATACTGCATTCACAATGCCGACATTACTGGCACACTCAACACCCCTAGGAGAAGATCATGATTCGTCGCCCACTCATCCTCGCAGTCGCCATCACGGCCCTGTTCAGCACCTCCGCCTTCGCGCAAAACCTGTCGCCGAAGGCGCAATACACCTACGACACGAAGCAAGCCAGTACGCGCTATGCGGACGACAAGAAACTGTGCGCGGAAGAAACCAGCTCGAAAGCGCGCATGCAATGCCTGCGCGATGCCAAGAGCGAATACGACCAGGCCATCATCAATGCCAAGGCCGCGCAAAGAGCGGGCAATTCCTACGCCAGCCAGCCTTCCAAGCAGCCACAGCATCAGATCTGCGCCGATTGCGGCAAGGTACTGGCAGTCAACGTCACGGAAAAAGCGGGTGAAGGCGGCGCGCTGGGCATGATCGGCGGCGGCGTGGCCGGCGCCCTGCTGGGCCGCCAGGTGGGCGGCGGACGCGGCAAGGACCTGGCCACCCTGGCCGCCGCCGCCGGCGGCGCGTATGCCGGCAAGCAAGTCGAAGGCCACATGAAGAATGCCAAGACCTGGACCGTCACCGTGCAATACGAGACGGGCGCCAAGGCTGACTTCGCGTTTGATCAGGATCCGGGGCTGGCCACTGGCGACTTGGTGCGCAATTCGGGTAACGGCATTACCCGCCGTTAAGAGCGCAGAGTAAATCTGGGGTCAGTCCCTGCGGGATCGGAATGCGCGCCATTGGGGCACATTCCCCCGGCGGGTCTGACCCCGGCACTTACGTTTGGGGTTAAAAAAAGCGCTGGAGAGTGATCTCCAGCGCTTTTTTGCATTCAACCTGCCTTCAGCAAACTGCTGGGGTCAGACCCTCGCCAACGCTAACATCGAAGCGCGGCGTTAGCGGACGAGGGGGTCTGCCCCCGGTTAAAACTGCTCTTCCGACAAGGCCATCACACCGGCGCTGCCGTCGATGATGGTGGCGCGCAGTCCTGGCGCTTGCGACAGGATATGGTCAGCAAAGAAGCGTGCCGTGGCGATTTTTGCCTTGTAGAACGAGGCGTCGCCGCTGCCTTCTCCCAGCCTTTGCTGCGCCACCACGGCCGCGCGCGCCATTTGCCAGCCGCCCAGCACGATGCCGGCCAGTTTCAGGTACGGCACGCTGCCCGCAAACACGGCCTTGATGTCCGTCTTCATGTTCGCCACCAGGTATTCCACCACCGCTTCGAGCGCGGCGCTGCCTTCGGCCAGGTGGCGCTGCATGGCCTGGAAGTCGGCGCCGGTCAACTCGCCCAACTGGGCTTCCGTGGCGCGCACCTGGGCGATGATGGCTTTCGCGACGGCGCCACCGTCGCGCACCGTCTTGCGGCCCACCAGGTCGTTCGCCTGGATGGCCGTCGTGCCTTCATAGATGGTGAGAATCTTGGCGTCGCGGTAATGCTGGGCGGCGCCCGTTTCCTCAATGAAACCCATGCCGCCATGCACTTGCACGCCGTCGCGCGTGACGTCCTGCGACATTTCCGTGGCCCAGCCCTTGATGACGGGCACCAGGTACTCATACGTCGCCAGGCTTTCCGCGCGCACTTCGGCGTCCGGATGGTGGTGCGCCACGTCGCTGATAGCCGCGCCCACGTAGGCCAGCGCGCGCGCCGCCTCCGTTTGCGAGCGCATCGACATCAGCATGCGGCGCACGTCCGGGTGGTGGATGATGGAAACCGGGCCGCCAGACCCCGCCAGGTCGCGCGACTGCACGCGGTCCTTGGCGAACGCCACGGCCTGCTGGTAGGCGCGCTCGGCCAGGCCGATGCCTTGCAAGCCGACGCCGAAGCGGGCCGCGTTCATCATGATGAACATATATTCGAGGCCGCGGTTTTCCTCGCCCACCAGGGTGCCGATGGCGCCGCCGTGGTCGCCGAACTGCAGCACGGCCGTCGGGCTGGCCTTGATGCCCAACTTGTGCTCGATGGAAACACAGTGCGCGTCATTGCGCTCACCGAGACTGCCGTCCGCATTGACGAGGAATTTCGGCACGATGAACAGCGAGATGCCTTTCACGCCAGCAGGCGCGTCCGGCGTGCGGGCCAGCACCAGGTGGACGATGTTTTCCGCCATGTCGTGCTCGCCATACGTGATGAAAATCTTCGTGCCGAAGACTTTATACGTGCCATCATCCTGCGGCACGGCGCGCGTGCGCACGGCGGCCAGGTCGGACCCGGCTTGCGGCTCCGTCAGATTCATGGTACCCGTCCACTTGCCCGACACCAGGTTTTCCAGGTAGACCGCCTTCTGTTCATCGCTGCCGGCCGTCAGCAGCGCTTCGATGGCGCCGTCCGACAGCAGGGCCACCAGGGCAAAGGAAATGCTGGCGGAGTTGAGCATTTCGATGCACGGCGTTGCCAGCAGCTTGGGCAAGCCCTGGCCGCCGAACTGCGTCGGATGCTGCACGCCCTGCCAGCCCGCCTCCCCATACGCCTTGAAGGCTTCCTTGAAGCCTTTCGAGGTGGTGACCTGGCCATCGTGCCAGAAGCTCGGCTCCTTGTCGCTGGGCCAATTCAAGGGGGCCACCACGCTGCCGCAGAATTTGGCATTCTCTTCCAGCACGGCCTCGGCCGTGTCGGGCGTGGCGTCTTCGCAGCCCGGTAAAGTGTGGATTTCGGCCAGGCCGGCCAGTTCGTTCATCACGAACAACATGTCTTTCAGCGGGGCTTGATAGCTCATCTATTTCTCCAAGAAAAAAGCCACGCGCGGCTCGCCGTGTGGGGCGGGCCGGCGTGGCTCTGTCATTAACAAAACCGGAAAGGGTGTGACTTAACCCAGTTCTTTGACCAGTTGCGGCACGATCTCGAACAGATCGCCCACGATGCCGTAATCGGCCACGGCAAAGATCGGTGCTTCAGGATCCTTGTTGATGGCAACGATGGTTTTCGAATCTTTCATGCCGGCCAGATGCTGGATCGCGCCCGAGATACCGACGGCGATATACAGCGATGGCGCGACGATCTTGCCCGTCTGGCCCACTTGCCAGTCGTTCGGCACGAAGCCGGCGTCGACGGCGGCGCGCGAAGCACCCATGGCGGCGCCCAGCTTGTCGGCCAGCGGTTCCAGGATGTGGAAGTTCTCGGCCGAACCCATGCCACGGCCGCCCGACACGATGATTTTCGCAGCGGTCAGTTCAGGACGGTCGGACTTGGCCAGTTCGCGGCCCACGAAAGTGGACTTGCCATTGTCGCCAACGGCGGCGACGGTTTCAGTGGCAGCCGAACCGCCGGTGGCGGCAGCGGCGTCGAAACCGGTGGTGCGCACGGTGATGACCTTGACCTTGTCGCTAGATTGCACGGTGGCAATGGCGTTACCGGCGTAGATCGGGCGCTCGAAGGTGTCAGGCGAATCGACCTTGGTGATTTCCGAGATTTGCGCCACGTCCAGCTTGGCAGCCACGCGCGGCAGGATGTTCTTGCCGTAGGCGGTGGCGGGAGCCAGGATGTGGCTGTAGTTGCCGGCGATGGCCAGCACTTGCTCGGCCACGTTTTCGGCCAGGCCGTCGGCAAAATAGGGTGCGTCGGCGACGATGACTTTCGTCACGCCGGCGATTTGCGCGGCGGCAGCGGCGGCAGCCGAGGCGTTCGAACCTGCGACGAGCACGTGCACGTCGCCGCCGCACTGGGCAGCCGCGGTCACGGTGTGGTGGGTGCTGCCCTTTAAGGTAGCGTTGTCGTGTTCAGCAATAACTAATGCGACCATGATTATTCCTAGTAATGTGCAAGTGCCGGGGGTCGGACCCTCAGGGTCTGACCCCAGCTTTTGTCTTGGGGTATGTTTAAATAACCTTGGCTTCGGTACGCAGCTTGGCGACCAGCGTGGCCACGTCCGGCACCTTGATGCCGGCCGAGCGCTTGGCTGGCTCGACGACTTTCAAGGTCTTCAGGCGTGGCGCAACATCGACGCCCAGGTCTTCCGGCTTGACGGTCTCGAGCGGCTTTTTCTTGGCCTTCATGATGTTCGGCAAGGTCACATAGCGTGGCTCGTTCAAACGCAAATCGGTGGTGATGATTGCTGGCAAGGTCAATGCCAGGGTTTCCAGGCCGCCGTCGACTTCGCGCGTGACGGTGACTTTGCCGTCTTCCAGCACGACTTTCGAGGCGAACGTGGCTTGCGGCCAACCCAACAGGGCTGCCAGCATCTGGCCGGTCTGGTTGCTGTCGTCATCGATCGCTTGCTTGCCCAGGATGATCAGTTGCGGCTGTTCTTTCTCGGCCAGGGCTTTCACCAGCTTGGCCACGGCCAGCGGTTCCAGTTCAGTCGTCGTTTCCACCAGGATGCCGCGGTCGGCGCCGATGGCCATGGCGGTGCGCAAGGTTTCCTGGCACTGCGTCACGCCGCAGGAGATGGCGACCACTTCAGTGACCTTGCCGGCTTCTTTCAGGCGCATCGCTTCTTCCAGCGCGATCTCATCGAAAGGGTTCATCGACATTTTGACGTTGGCGGTATCGACGCCAGTGCCGTCACTCTTGACGCGGACTTTGACGTTATAGTCGACCACGCGTTTGACGGGTACCAAGACTTTCATAGCTATGCCTTTGGGAAATTATAAAAATGACGGATCAAGTGCTGATTGTGCGTTCGATTATAAGAGAAATTTGAATCCTGAACCGAATTTAAGCACGATCGTGCGATTTTTTGTTAGAACAATCCATCTAAACTGTCCAGCTTCGAGGATTTCAGGGGAGTTTGCCGCTACGCTGCAGGGCAGCAAAAGGACGTAAAAACGGCACGGCAAGCGCTCAAGCAGGCCGCGCCACGGCGGCCCCGGCTGGCAGAATTATTTGCGTTGCATCAGGAAGACGAATTCGGTGCCCGTCTGCACGTGCGACAGCAGGGCATTGCCCGTTTGTTTGGCGAAAGCCTGGAAGTCGCGCACGGAACCGGGATCGGTTGCCATGATGCGCAGCACTTCCCCGCTCTGCAGCTCTGACAAAGCCTTTTTCGCCTTCAGAATCGGCAGGGGGCAATTCAAGCCGCGCGCGTCGAGTTCTTTGTGAAATTCCATAATCTCGGTATCAAGTAGTGTGTCGCTCATCATCAATATCCCGCCATTTTTGTTGTACTGATTTTCGACATACTACTCTAAATCAGGGGCATTGACGCGCTGCACCAAAATAGTTCATGGGCTGTTGTGGGGTCACAACGAGATTCCACACGACAAAACGGCCCGCAAACAATGTCTGCGGGCCGTTTTCAAGGGGCTGTGGGGCGAAAACCCCGCATGTCCTCTAGCTTACGCCTTATTTCGCACGTTCGCCGACCCAGGCCGGCACGCCGGCCAGGGCATTCGCCAGACCGCTAGCATCGGTGCCGCCGGCTTGCGCCATATCGGGGCGTCCGCCGCCTTTTCCGCCCACTTGCTGTGCAACGAAGTTCACCAGCTCGCCCGCTTTGACCTTGGAAGTCGCGTCCGCCGTGACGCCGGCGATCAGGCTGACCTTGCCGTCAGTCACGCTGGCCAGCACGATGGCAGCCGTCTTCAGCTTGTCCTTCAGCTTGTCCATGGTTTCGCGCAAACGGGCCACGTCGGCGCCTTCGAGCACGGCGGCCAGCACCTTGATGCCGTTGACATCGACGGCTTGCGTGACCAGCTCATCGCCCTGGCCCGAGGCCAGTTTCGATTTCAGCGCGGCCAGTTCCTTCTCCAGCGCCTTCACATGGTCCTGCACCTGGACGATGCGGGCCGTCAGTTCTTCCGGCTGCGCCTTCAGCGCATTGGCCGCTTCGACCAGGCGGCGGTTGATGGTTTGCACCAGCGCCAGCGCGCCCTCGCCCGTCACCGCTTCCACGCGGCGGATACCGGCGGCCACACCGCTTTCGCCGATGATCTTGAACAGGCCGATGTCGCCCGTGCGCTGCACGTGGACGCCGCCGCACAGTTCTTTCGAGCTGCCGATGTCGAGCACGCGCACTTCGTCGCCGTACTTCTCGCCGAACAGGGCCATCGCGCCATGCTTGACGGCATCGTCAAACGACATCAGGTGGGCTTGCGTGGCGCGGTTTTCCAGGATCTCTTTATTGACGATGGTTTCCACGGCGGCAATTTGCTCGGCCGTCATCGGCGCATGGTGGCTGAAGTCGAAACGGGTTTTGTCCGGATCGACCAGCGAACCCTTTTGCGCCACGTGGCTGCCCAGCACTTCGCGCAAGGCCTTGTGCATCAAGTGCGTGGCCGAGTGGTTGCGGATGGTGCGCGCGCGTTTGGCCGTGTCGACTTCGGCCGAGACGGCGTCGCCCACCTTCAACACGCCCGATGCGAGCACGCCGTGGTGGCCAAACACGTCAGCCTGGATTTTCAGGGTGTCGCTGACGGCAAAGGTGCCCGCGCCCGAGGCGATCACGCCCTGGTCGCCCACTTGGCCGCCCGATTCCGCGTAGAACGGCGTGGTGTCGAGCACGACGATGCCATCCTGGCCGGCCTTCAGTTCCTGCACCGGCGTGCCGGCCGCGTACAGCGCCACGACTTTGCTGCTGAACGTCAATTGATCGTAGCCGACGAATTTGTTTTTCTCGCCCGTGTACTCGACCTTGCTGTCCTTGTGCGTCTTGCCGCCCTTGCGCGACAGTTCCTGACTTTCCTTCAGGGCTGCATCGTAACCCACCTGGTCGAAACTGATATTGCGTTCGCGGCAAATGTCGGCCGTCAGGTCTGGCGGGAAGCCGTAGGTTTCGTACAGGGTGAAGGCGGTGGCGCCGTCGATGCCCGTGGCATCCTTGGCCAGCTGCGCTTCCAGCACTTTCATGCCCGTTTCCAGGGTTTCGCCGAAACGCTCTTCCTCGGCTTTCAGCATGTTGGCCACGTTGTCCTTGGCTTCTTCCAGCTCCGGATAGGCGCCGCCCATCTCGATGGCGAGATCCGCCACGAGCTTGTAGAAGAACGGTTTCGTCTGGCCCAGCTTGTGGCCATGGCGCAAGGCGCGGCGGATGATGCGGCGCAAGACATACGCGCGGCCTTCGCTGCCCGGAATGATGCCGTCGACAATCATGAAGGCGGCGGCGCGGATATGGTCGGCGATCACGCGCAGCGACTTGTTTTCCAGGTCCGTGGCGCCCGTTTCGCGCGCGGCGGCGCGGATCAAATGCTGGAACAGGTCGATTTCATAGTTCGAATGCACGTGCTGCAGCACGGCGGCCAGGCGCTCCATGCCCATGCCCGTGTCGACGCACGGCTTGGGCAGCTTGTGCATGACGCCCGCTTCGTCACGGTTGAACTGCATGAACACCAGGTTCCAGATTTCAATGAAACGGTCGCCATCTTCGTCCGGCGAGCCCGGTGGGCCGCCAGGGATGTCGGCGCCGTGGTCGTAGAAGATTTCCGTGCATGGACCGCATGGGCCCGTGTCAGCCATCTGCCAGAAATTGTCGGACGCGTAGCGCGCACCCTTGTTGTCGCCGATGCGGATGATGCGCTCGACAGGCACGCCGATTTCTTTCGCCCAGATGTCGTACGCTTCGTCATCTTCGATGTACACGGTGACGGTCAGCTTGTCGGCCGGCAAGCCATACACCTTGGTCAGCAGTTCCCACGCGTATTGAATAGCGTCGCGCTTGAAATAGTCGCCGAAGCTGAAATTGCCCAGCATTTCAAAGAAGGTATGGTGGCGCGCCGTGTAGCCGACGTTTTCCAGGTCGTTGTGCTTGCCGCCGGCGCGCACGCAGCGCTGCACCGAGGTGGCACGCGTGTACGGACGGCTGTCCGTGCCCGTAAACACATCCTTGAATTGCACCATGCCGCTGTTCGTCAACAGCAAGGTCGGATCGTTGCCTGGCACCAGGGAGCTGGAACGGACGATGGAATGGCCCTTGGACTCGAAAAATTTGAGGAACTTGTCGCGGATTTCAGATGATTTCATGTTTTTTTGGCAAAGAGTGGCGGCAGCTTTAAAGGGAAGATTATACGTGATATGGGGTGTGGCAATTGCGGCGGGCACGGGCATTGTTGCGCCCGAGCCAACACGGAAGGCTGGACCGTTCAGGCCGGGTCGTGGTGGCTGGCGCAGGCGTGCACAGTGGCGGCAACTGCGGCGCTCCCCACTTTGGCCGTGGCGCCGGAGGCGGCGTTGCAATCGGCGCAGCGGCCATACAGGGTCAGCTCGTGGCGCTCGACGACAAAGCCTTGCGGCGCCATGCGTTTCAAGTCGCCCGGGCAATCATGCACGTCGAACACGCGCTGGCAGGTGGTGCACTGAAAATGGTGGTGGTGGTGATTGGCGGCCGTGTTCGATTCATAGCGCGGGTTTTCGCCCGGCAAGGTTACCACGTGCACCTTTTCTTCCAGCACCAGCGATTTCAGATTGCGGTAAACGGTGGCGATGCCCAGCTGCGTCACCTGCAAGCTGGCCTGTTCGAGGATTTCCTGCGCCGACAGGGGGCGCTGGGCCGACTCGATAGCGGCTTGAATAGCGGTTTTTTGACGTGTTGTGCGTTCCATAGCCGACAGAATACACCATCCGCCTTCTTCCACTGCCCGGAAAAACTGTCACACAGTAATGATAATGGGTTATCATT
Source organism: Janthinobacterium kochi (assembly GCF_051380715.1). Lineage (NCBI taxonomy): Bacteria > Pseudomonadati > Pseudomonadota > Betaproteobacteria > Burkholderiales > Oxalobacteraceae > Janthinobacterium > Janthinobacterium kochi. Next base: position 49,926 of record NZ_JBNYXO010000013.1, on the reverse strand, counting down.
ATCATCTTCGGGCAGTCCACCCATCCGGCAACAGCCTGCCCAAACCCCGCCAACACCGATAGCCGATAAAGGAATTCTTGCCCATGTCCGTCCGTCCTCAACAACCAACTCCCCTCGCGCTGGCCATCATGCTGGCCTTTGCCACCCCGGCCAGCGCCCTGGCGCAGCAGGCGGCCACCTTGCCTGCCGTGACCGTCTCGGCCAGCGCGCTGGCCCTGGGCAGCGACGACATGAGCACGCCCGTCACCGTGCTGGAAGGCGAGGCACTGGTGCTGGCAAGGGCAGCGACCCTCGGTGAAACCCTGGCCGGCCAGCCCGGCATCACGTCCAGCCACTTCGGCGCCGGCGCCAGCCGTCCCATCATCCGCGGCATGGATGGCCCCCGCGTCAAAGTGCTGTCCGATGGCGCCGAAGTGCAGGATGCCTCGACCATCAGCCCCGACCATGCTGTCGCGGCCGAACCGATGCTGTCGGAACAGATTGAAGTCTTGCGCGGCCCGTCCGCGCTGGCCTACGGCGGCGGCGCCGTCGGCGGCGTCGTCAATGTGATCGACAAGAAAATCCCCACGCGCGTGCCGGCGAAAGGTTTTGAAGGCAGCGCGGAAGTGCGCGCCAACTCGGCGGCACGCGAAAAGGCGGGCGCCTTTGAAGTCACTGGCGGCTCCGGCAACATCGCCTTCCACGCGGAAGGCGTCAAGCGCGACGCGAAGGAATACAAGGTCGGCAGCGGCTGGGAAGGCGGTTCCAAAGTAGCCGGCAGCTACAACAAGACGGACACGGGCAGCGTGGGCGTGTCGTGGGTGGGTCAACGCGGTTTCCTGGGCCTGGCCTTCACCAGCCAGCATGCGGAATACGGCTTGCCCGGCCACAACCATGAATTCGAGAGCTGCCACCCGCACGGCACGCACCTGCATTGCGGCGGCCACGACGGCCATGACCACGGTGCTGAAGAGGAACATGACCACGAGCACGGCAGCGTGCCGTTCGTGAAGCTGAAGAGTGAACGCTGGGATGTGCGCGGCGAATTGCGCGATCCCGTGCCCGGCTTCGCCAAGCTGCGCCTGCGCGCCGCATTCACCGATTACAAGCACGATGAAATCGAAGGCAGGCAAATCGCCACCACGTTCAAGAACAAGGGCCACGACGCGCGCCTGGAAATGGAACACCATCCCGTCTTCGGCTGGCGCGGCGTAGTCGGCCTGCAAACGTCGAAGCGCGATTTCTCGGCCCTGGGCGAGGAAGCGTACGTGGCGCCGACGGTAACGAAGAAACACGCAGCTTTCCTGGTGGAAGAATACAAGCTGGACCAATGGCGCTTCGAGGCGGGCTTGCGCCACGAATGGCAAGACATCACGGTCGACAGCGCCACCCTGCAAGACCGCAGCGCCAAGGGCACCTCGATCTCCCTGGGCGCCGTGTGGAAATTTGCGCCCCAGTATTCGCTCGGTTCGACCCTCTCGCGCACGCACCGTTTGCCCAGCGCCGAGGAACTGTATGCGCAGGGCGTGCACATGGCCACGGCCACGTATGAACTGGGCAATCAAAACCTGGGCAAGGAAACGTCGAACAATATCGACTTGACCTTGCGCAAATATGCGGGCGCCACGACCTTCTCGGCCAGCGCCTACCGCAACAAGGTCGACAACTACATCTTCGGTTCTACCCTGGACAACCACGAAGGCTTCCAGCTGATCCAGTACGCCCAGCGCGACGCCACGTTCACGGGCGTGGAAGGGCAAATCCGCCAGCAGCTGAACCCCATGTTCGGCGCCAGCGTGTTCGGCGACTATGTGCGGGCCAAGCTGGCCGACGGCGGCGGCAATTTACCCCGCATCCCCGCCCAGCGCGTCGGCGTGAAGGTTGACGCCAACTGGCAGGCATGGAGCGGCGTGGCCGAGTTCTACCGCGTGGGCAAGCAGGATAAAGTGGCGGCGTTCGAAACGGCAACCCCGGGCTACAACATGCTGAACCTGTCCGCCAACTACGACACCCGCATCGGCAGCACGCCCGCCCAGCTCTACATCAAGGCGAACAACCTGACGAATGAACTGGCGTACAGCCATACTTCGTTCATCAAGAATGCGGCGCCGTTGATGGGGCGCAATATCACAGTCGGCATGCGCGTGACTTTCTAAGCTGTTTGAAACGTAGGTCGGCTTAGCGCGCAAGCGCGTAAGCCGACAACACCAATAACGTCAAGAATGTTGTCGGATTACGCGGGGCTTTGCCCCGCCAATCCGACCTACGCCATGGATGGAATAATATCTATCCGGTCCGTACAAAACCCATCCACACCCCAGGCCAGCAGCTCGCTGGCCCGTTCCGGGGTGTTGACGGTGTAGCAGAACAGCCCGTATCCCGCCTCCTTTACCTCTCGCGCCAGTTCCGGCGTCAGCTGCTGATGGTCGCAATGGATGGCCACCACGTCCAGTTCCTTTGCCTGTTGCTCCCAATCAGAAGGTATCGCTTCGACCAGCCAGCCGCGCGCCAGTTCCGGCGCCGCCTGGCGCGCCGCTTCCAGTGCGGCGATGCTGAACGACGATAGCAGCGGCAATAACTCTCCTGCAGCAATTTCCTTTGCGAAATAATCGCGCGTGGCCCGCGCCACCGCCTCGCCCGTGGCCCCGTCAAAGCCGGGCTCTGGCTTGATTTCGATATTCATCCAGATGCGCTGCGCCTTGCAATACGTCACCACGGCGTCAAACGTGGGCACGCCTTCGCCCGCGAACGCGGGGCCGAACCAGGCACCCGCTTCCATGGCCCCCAGTTGCGCGGCCGTGTAATCGTGGATACGGCCGCTGCCAGCCACCGTGCGCCCCAGCTCGGGGTCGTGCACGACGACAGGCACGCCGTCGGCCGCCAGCATGACGTCGAATTCCACGGCGCGGTAGCCGTAGGCCAGGCCGCAGCGCAGGGCGGCCAAGGTGTTTTCAGGCGCCAGGGTGCCGCCGCCGCGGTGCGCCAAGGTACGTGGATAGGGCCACATGGTGTTCCTTTATCGTGATGAGGTTGTCGATCAAGACGTCTTGCCATCATCGCGTGCGAGCGCCGCCGTGTAAAGGACGCGATCAGGCGATTGGCGCCACGCCTGGCCTGTTTCGTCGCAGCGGCGTTGCGCCCGCATGCAGAGCCGCCCATAATTGCCGCATGACCAACCCGAGCGCCCACCTGAAGGCAGTCCCGTATGCACACTACCGACGCAGCTCCCCGCAAAACGGGCTTTCCCTACCGGCGCCTGCTGGGCGATGCCCGCTATGCGCTGCTGCTCAATGTCCTGTGCGCCCTCTTCATCACCTACGTGCTGAGCGGCGGACAAAGCTTCTGGCTCAACCTGCTTGCGTCCATGTGCATAGGCGGCATCGCCTTCCTGCTTATCGACGGCATCCGCCTGGCATGGTGGGGAGAAGGACGCCGTCCCCAAAAGCTGCCTTTCACTGTCCTCATCATCGTCAGTGCCGCCGTGGCGCAAGTAGGCGGCACCATGCTGTTCGGCTGGCTGGCCAATATCGACGTTCCCGCTCCGATTGCCATGTCGCCCCGTAATGTCAGCATGACGGTGTTCACACTGGCGGCGGCCAGTGCGGCCATCCTGTTTTTTAGCAGCCGCGAAAAGATTGCACGCCTGCAAATGGAAGCAGCCCAGGAAAAGGCCCGCGCCGAATCCATAGCGCGCCAGGCCATGCAAGCACAGCTGCAATTGCTGCAGGCGCAGATCGAACCCCACATGCTGTTCAATACCCTGGCCAACCTGCAAGGCCTGATCAGCTTTGACCCCGACCGTGCCCAGCTGCTGCTCGATCAATTGATCCAGTATTTGCGCGCCACCCTTTCCTCCTCGCGCGCCGAATCCACCACCCTGGAGCAGGAATTTTCCCTGATGCAAGCCTACCTGGGCCTGATGTCGATTCGCATGGGCGCGCGCCTGCGCTTTACGCTGGACTTGCCCGTGGCCTTGCGCCAGATCAAGGTGCCACCCATGCTGCTGCAGCCGCTGGTGGAAAACGCCATCCAGCACGGCCTGGAACCGAAGATCGAAGGCGGCCATATCCACGTGCAGGCCGCCACCGACGGCAGCGTGCTGCTTCTCACTGTCAGCGACGATGGCCTGGGCCTCGACCATCAGGGCCAGAGCAAGGGCACGCACCTGGGCGTGGCGAATATCCGCGAACGCCTGCGCGGTATGCATGGCGATGCCGCCAGCCTGTCACTGGCCGCCAACCATCCGGCAGGCGCGACCGCCCGCCTGACACTCCCCCTTTCACCCACCATCACGAGCCCCCTCGCATGAGCCACCACACCCCGCGCGTGCCACGCGCCCTGATCGCCGAAGACGAACCCATCCTCGCCGCCGCTCTCGCGCACGCCTTGCAGCGGCTGTGGCCGGAACTCGACATTGTCGCCACCTGCCCCAACGGCGTGGAGGCTTTGCGGCAAGGCCTGGCGCTGCAGCCCGACATATTATTTCTCGACATCAAGATGCCAGGCAAGACGGGCCTGGAAGCTGCCGAGGAATTGGCAGAACAGTGGCCCGACAGTATCCCTTTCCCCCAGATCGTGTTTGTCACGGCCTATGATGAATACGCGCTGGCCGCTTTCGAACATGCGGCCGCCGACTACGTGTTGAAACCGGTCAACGATGCACGCCTGGGCAAGACGGTGGAACGCCTGCAGCAGCGCCTGCGCGACAGCGGCAACGCTACAACAACAGCAACCCCAACGGCAGGGGCAGCCACCACGACGGCACCCTTGGCGGCGACGGAAACAGCCTCCGCCAGCGACGACAACCTGGTCCGCTTGCTGAGCCAGCTGCAAGCCATGCTGCCACCCGCCCCGCGCCTGCAAATGATACGGGCGGCCGTCGGCAACAGCGTGCGCATGATCGCCCTGGCCGACGTCGTGTATTTCGAAGCGCTGGACAAATACATCAACGTCGTCTGCCAGGACAGCGAAGCGCTGATACGCACGAGCCTGAAGGAACTCTTGCCCCAGCTGGACCCGCAACAGTTCTGGCAAATCCACCGGGGCACCATCGTCAACGCCAGCGCCATCGCCACGGCCGTGCGCGACGAGGCGGGCAAGCTGTCCCTGACCCTGCGCCAGCACCCGGCGCAACTGCGCGTCAGCCCTTTATATGCCCATTTGTTCCGCCAGATGTAAAACGGTTACAACACCTGACAAAACCTAATGCAGCTGGTGCTTCAGGTCCGACAATTCATCATGCACTTTGAGCACGGCGCTCTTCATTTCCGGCGTCACGCTGGTCGCCGTGCCGCACGCCCGCTTGGCGCGGTCGCCCAGCGATTCCATCTGGTCGACGGCTTGCCGGATGCGCGCATCGTCTTGCGTGTCGATGGCTTGCCGCACGGCGCTCTTTTGCTGGTCCAGCTGGTTGATGCAATCCTTCAAATCCATGGGCATGCCCTGCTGTTTGCCGCACAGCTGGGCCGCCTGGCCGATCGCGTGTTCGATGGCGCCAAAGCGCCGTGCCACTTCCTTTACCTGCATCATGATGATCTCCTGTTCGCGTGGTATCCGGGTTGGATCGCCAAACTGGCACAGGGTTCCCCGCCAGCGGCCATGGCGTCGAAATTTCCGTGTGGCACTTTTTTGTAAGCACGTGTGACATTTTAGATAATTATCAAATCCTTCAGATACATTGCCGTACCTGAACAGCCATGCCATCCATGACCTCCTTGCCACCCCTGCCCCGCCGCGCTCCTGGCCTGCTGCTGATCGTGCTGCTGCACGCGGGGCTGGCATATATTGTCTTGCAGTCGCGGCCACGCGCTATCACGGACGAAAACCTGCCGCGGGGCCCGGCCATCGCCTGGCTGCGCTACACCGCCCCGACGCCGCCCAAGCCCGTACCCGTACCGTTGCCCAGCACAGCTGCCGCAAGAGTGCCGCGCCTGCCAATGCCGGCGTCCATCAGCCGCCCTCTGCCCCCTCCCGCCGTCGAGCAGGCGCCAGCGCCAGCAACGCCAGAAGCGATCACGCTCGTCACGCCACCCGGCGCAGCCGATATCCTGGCGCAAGCCAAACGCGACGTGGGCAAGATCGACAGGGAACTGCGCAAGCAATTCCCGCAGCGGGGCGGGGAGAAATTTGACGACACGGGCTTCAAGCGCATGCAGCAAGGCTTTGCCGAGGCCTACGCGGCCGTGCCGCCAAAATGGTATGAAGCGTCAAGAATCGAGGAAGTGGGCGCGAATGCGGCCAAGGGCGGCCGCACCTACAAGATCACCAACGCACTGGGCACTTTGTGCGTGACCACGGGCGCGGGCAGGAATGGGGAAACGATGATCGGCAACTGCCCCAAATAGCCGCCTCAGCCCACCGCTTCGCGCGCGCCCAGCGGCTGCAAATGGCGCAGGCGCAAGGCGATCAGCACGCCGCCCCCCAGGCATAGGCCCAGCATGATGATCACGCCCGTCCAGCCGTCGAAGCCCCACATCATGCCCGAGGCGGAACCGATCAGGCTCGAGCCCAGGTAATAGAACAGCAGGTAGAAGGCCGAGGCCAGGGCCTGCGGCGCGCGCGCGCGGCGGCTGACCCAGCTGCTGGCGATCGAATGGGAGGCGAAGAAGCCGAAGGTGGCCAGCGCCATGCCGATGACGATCAGCGGCAAGGAATCGAACAGGGTCAGCAAAATGCCGGAAAGCATCAGCGACAGCATGATCCACAGCACGCCCCGGCGCCCCAGCCGGTCCACCAGGCGGCCCGCCCAGACGGAGCTGAAGATACCGATCAGGTATAGAAAAGCCAGCAAGCCGACCGTGCTCTGGCGCAAGCCAAATGGCGCGGCCAACAGGCGGTAGCCGATGTAGTTGTACAGGCTGACAAAACAGCCCATCAGCACAAAAGCCAGGCAGAACAGCCACGGCAAGCCCTGGTCGGAAAAATGCTGGCGAATCGCATGCGGCAGCGCATTCCAGCCACGGGTACTGGGCACGAAGTTTTTCGATGCGGGCAGGCTGCGCCAGAATTCGGCTGCCGCCAGCACGCCAGCCACACCCAGCACGCCCAGGGCCCAGCGCCACGAGAGGAAATCGCTGAGCATGGAAGCGATCAAGCGCCCGGACATGCCGCCAAACGCGCTGCCGGCAATATACAGCCCCATCGACAGCCCCAAGGACGGCCCCTCGATTTCCTCGCCCAGGTAAGCCATGGCCACGGCCGGCATGCCGCCCAGGGCCACGCCCAGCGCCGCGCGAATCGCCAGCAGTTGCGCATAATCCTGGGCGAAGGCGGACAAAATGGTGAGTATTGCGGCGGAAAACATCGACGCCACCATCAGCGGCTTGCGGCCGATGCGGTCCGAGACGGCGCTGAGCAGCACCAGCGAGATGGCCAGCAAGCCGCTCGACACGGACAAGGACCAGCTGCTTTGCGCCGGCGTCAGGTGGAACTGCTGCGACAGCAGGGGAAACAGGGGCTGGATACAGTACAGCAAGCTGAAGGTGGAAAAGCCGCCGAAGAACAGCGCGCGGTTGCTACGCTTGAATTCCACCGTGCCCTTGGCGATGGCCGTGCGGGGTGCGGGAGCAGGAATCGGGATGGAGGATGGGGCGGCGGAGACAAAAGCGAGCGATGAATCAGACATGGCCATGTTTCGAAGAGGAAGCGAGTCTTCATCTTAAGATTGCCAACTCATATCGTCCAATATATATTCAAGGCCCAACTCATACTTTAAAACGATTACTGGACGAATATGGAACTGCGCCACCTGCGTTACTTTGTTGCCGTCGCCGAAGAATTGCACTTCACGCGCGCGGCCGAGCGCCTGCACATCGGCCAGCCGCCGCTGAGCCAGCAAATCCAGGCACTGGAAGCGGAATTGGGTGCGCAGTTGTTCGAGCGCAACAAGCGCTCCGTGCGCCTGACGCAGGCGGGCGCGCTGTTCCTCGACGATGCGCGGCGCATCCTGGCCCTGTCGGAACAGGCGGCCGTCACGGCGCGCCGGGCGCAGCGGGGCGAGGCGGGCGAATTGCGCATCGGTTTTACGTTTTCCACGCCGTTTACGCCGTATTTCGCCACCGTCATCAACCGCTACCGCCAGCAATTCCCGCACGTCACCCTGACCTTGCACGAAATGGCCACATTGCATCAGCTGGAAGCGATCTCGGGCAGGACGATGGACCTGGGTTTCGTGCGCCCGCCGGAAACGACGTATCCGGACGACATCCGCCTGACGCAACTGCGGCAAGACCCGCTGTTCCTCGTGCTGCCTGTCGCCCACGCGCTGGCCGCCAAGGAGGCGATTGCCATTGCCGACATGGCGGGCGAAGGCTTTGTCATGTACCCCAAGGATGCCGGCACGGGGATTTATCCGCAGATTTTCCGCCTGTGCAAGGCAGCCGGCTTCGTGCCCCAGGTGGCGCAGGAAGCGGGCGAAGCGTCGACCATCATCGGCCTGGTGGCGGCCGGCTGCGGCATTTCCGTGCTGCCCGCCTCGTTCGACCGCATCCGCATGGATGGCGTGTGCTACCGCCCAATCGCCGACCCGCAGGCGACCACCAGCCTGCTATTGGCACAAAGGGAAGAAGAGACGTCGCCGCTGGTGGCGGCATTCGTGAAACTGGCCGAGGAAGCGGCGCAGGAAGAAAAAGAATAGGCCGGCGCGTGCCGGCCTGCGCTGACCTACATCAGGAGTAATCCGCGTCCAGCTCCGAACCCGCATAATTTTCCAGGTCCTCGAACAGGCTCTTCATGCTGGCCCGCGTGAGGATTTTATGCACGACGGTGCAGCTGCGGCGGTACGATTCTATGCGCTCGAGCAACACCGGGTGATGCTGCACGGGCACCTTGGCCACCAGGGCGGCCCAGCCTTCCTCGAAGTCGGGCTTGTTCTTGCGCACGGAACGCACAAAGCGTTCAAATTCCTTCTGCCCCGTGCGCGCCATGATGCGTCCGCCGCCTTCGATGGCGAAGATGATGGCCACGGCAATCACACCCTCGGCATTCAAGTCGCTGTCGCTGACGGGGCCGTTGTCATGGTGGCGGCGCAGCCAGCTGGCCAGGCGCACCACGGCTTGCACTTCCTTGCGCTGTTGCAATTGCAGCGCGTACTTTTCATAGCCGGCCCAGTTCTGGTTCGGGTCGGCCTGGCAAATATCGATGAACAGCTCGCGCAGGCGGCGCTGCAAGTAGACGGGGTCCTGATCGTATTCACCGACGAGTGCGTCTTCCGGCAGCTGCGACAATTCCTTGATCAGGCGAAAGCCCACCTGGAATGCGTGCTCGGCGCCGTGCTCGACGAGGAAATCGAGCGCGGCCTGGTCGCCTTCATGCGTGACGGCCTGCTCCAGGCCCAGCGACACGCCGCCCACCGTCAAATACAACGCTTTCTGGATGCCGTCGGCCGTGCGTTCATTCGTGAACTTCTCGGCCACCATGGCCGTGATGCCCGTCAATTCGTCGGCCAGGTCCAGCGCCGCGTCTTCGCGCGGATCGTTCGGCAACAGCTTGATGGCGCGCACCAGGCGCGGAAGATTCTCTACAACAATTGCTGGCAGCATTAGACGTTCCCTGCTTTCATCACGAGAAAATGCCCGTGCCCAGGCTGCGGCGCGTGCTGGAGCGCGGTGCACTGCGCGTGCTCGGCACTTGCTTGCGCAGGCGGTACAGCAATTCCTTGGTACTGCGCTGCAACATGGTCGGCTCTTCGTCCGGGTCGTCCGAGTATTCGGCATCGGCCAGGTCGGCGCTGTGGCGGAAATCGGGGAACAATTCGAACAGCGAGCGGTCCCAGCCGTCTTCATTCGCTTGCGCCAGTTCAATGGCCAGCGGCACGACGTCGTTGTCGGACGAAGTCACGCCCGTCACGTACGGTCCCTTGATGACGATTTCGCCCGCCACTTCGAGGATCTCCTTCGGCGCCATCGAGAACAAAATGGCAAACGCCGTGGCGCCCCAGTCGGTGGCGGACGCTTCAAGCAGCAGCTCGCGGCGGCGTTCGGCGTCGTCGGTGGAAAACACCACGCCGTGGATGTGCGCGAACAGCGACTCGGCGATGCGTTCCGGGTCGTCCTCGATCTGGTCATCGCTCCAGGTAGCGGCGATGAAGGCCAGGCTGTCGGCCCAGGCTTTCGGCGGTACCAGCAAGGTTGCCAGCGACATCTTGCCGCCGTCAAAGCCGGCCAGGTGCAGGGCTGTCACTTGCGGCGGGATGGCGCTCAACACTTCCACCACGGCAAGATCGCCATACTGGTCGGCCGCGTCGGCAAACGCCTGCTCGGCGTGCCCCAGCGAACCGGACAGCACCAATTCCGTGACCTGCTTGGTCAGCGCGGGAAGATTGCTCTTTTGATCATCCTTGTTATCGGCCATGGTCATCTCCATCCTGGTCAAACATCTGGGCGAAATCGTCGGTGGCTTCGTCCTCGTCGCGCTCGTCGTCGCCGTCGTCATTGGCGGCCAGCTGGTCGAGCGACTGGTCGTCGTCGTCCCACAGGCGCGGATTCTTGTGCAAAAAGGCCGTGATGATGGCCTGGCGCGCCAGGTCGGGGAAGCTCTCTTCGATGGCGGCGTACATCTTCGCCGCTTCCGGCGCGGCGCAGGCAGCCATGGAAAACACGCGGGCCGGGTCGCCGAACTCGTAGTCTTCGCTTTCGGCCAGCAAGCCCTTCGGGTCGCTGAAGGTGATGTGGTCGACCAGCGCGAAGGCCAGCATGTTCACGTCTTCGATGCCGCCGCCGCTGGCGTACTCGCTCACCAGCGCGTCGACCATGCTTTTGTAGTTCTTGCGGTTTGGCGGGTCGCCGAGGATGCCATCGATCTGGCCTTCCAGCTCGCGCGACTGGTACGCGAATTCAGGGTGTACTCTTCTCATGCTGTGCTTTCCAATGTGATGCGCGGTACTTTTACATAAAAGTAAAAGCACCATTGTTTGTTGTTTTTCAAATCATTCAGGCTGGCCGGGCAGCCGCCTGCAGGCTTAATCTGCCGGCAGAACGGTGCCATGCAGGCGAAACACGCCGCACCACAGGGCATACGCTTCCGCTTCCGGATCGATGATGATGCGGTGGTTCACGCTCTGGTCGTATTCGGCGCGCTTGACCGGGTCGGCCAGGATTTCATACGCCTTGGTGACGCTCTTGAAGCGCGCCTCGGCGCCGGGGGCCTGGTTGCGGTCGGGGTGGAAGCGCATGGCCAGCGAACGGTAAACCTTCTTGATTTCATCGTCGCTGGCATTGGGCGCGACACCGAGGACGTTATATAAATTTTCCATAAATGGCTCCGGGGTCACGATTTGTTTGCTAATTAAAGGCAGATTATCCTATAGAACGGCGCCCGCGTCGCTTGCATGCTGGGATATGGGGGCAAATACGTGCTTATAAAGCGCTTGCGGTACGGTAAAATGCTTTTTACTGTCACTCTTCCGCATTGATCAATGAGCAACGATAAACCGAATACCGCCGCGCCAGCGCTGGCGCCCAATTTCTTGCGTAACATCATCGAAGCCGACCTGGCTGCCGGCGCCCATGTGCGTCCCGGCCTGCCCCAGGTGATCACGCGTTTTCCGCCGGAGCCGAACGGCTACCTGCACGTGGGCCATGCCAAGTCGATCTGCGTCAACTTCGGCCTGGCGCGCGATTACGCCGGCCAGTGCAACCTGCGCTTCGACGATACCAATCCGGCGAAGGAAGAGCAGGAATACGTCGACACCATCATGGACAGCGTGAAATGGCTGGGCTTTGACTGGGAACCGAAGCATGCCGATGGCCAGAGCCACTTGCACTACGCGAGCGACTATTTCGACCAGCTGTACGCGATGGCCGAGTACCTGATCACGGCCGGCTTTGCCTATGTCGACAGCCAGAGCGCCGAAGACATGGCCGCCAACCGCGGCAATTTCGGCCAGGCCGGAAAGAATTCGCCGTTCCGCGACCGTCCGCGCGACGAATCGCTGGCCCTGTTCCGCGCCATGAAGGCAGGCGAATTCAAGGATGGTGAGCACATCCTGCGCGCGAAGATGAGCGAAGATGCCATGCGTTCGCCGAACATGAACTTGCGCGACCCGGCCATCTACCGCATCCGCCATGCGCACCACCACCGCACGGGCGACGCCTGGTGCATCTATCCGATGTACGACTACACGCACCCGATCTCGGACGCGCTGGAAAACATCACGCATTCGATCTGCACGCTGGAATTCCAGGATCACCGCCCCTTCTACGACTGGCTGCTGGAAACCCTGTCGGCCGGCGGCTTCTTCCAGCAACCCGTGCCGCGCCAGTTCGAATTCTCGCGCCTGAACCTGACCTACATCGTCACCAGCAAGCGCAAGCTGCGCCAACTGGTGGAAGAGCACATCGTCGACGGCTGGGACGACCCCCGCATGCCAACCCTGGTGGGCATGCGCCGCCGCGGCTACACGCCGGAAGCGATTCAACTGATGTGCGAACGCACGGGCGTCACCAAGTCCGACGGCTGGATCGACTACAGCGTGCTCGAAGGCTGCTTGCGCGAAGACCTGGACCCGAAAGCGCCGCGCACGGTGGCCGTGCTGCGTCCGTTGAAATTGATCATCGATAACTTCCCCGAAGGCGAAAGCGTGGCATGCACGGCACCCGTGCATCCGCACTTCCCGGAACGGGGCTTGCGCACCTTCCCCATCTCGCGCGAGCTGTGGATCGAGGAAGACGATTTCATGGAAGTGCCGAACAAGGGCTATTTCCGTCTGTATCCGCCGATCGACGACAAGCCGGGCAGCAAGGTGCGCCTGCGCTATGGCTACGTGATCGAATGCACTGGCTTTGACAAGGATGCAGACGGCAAGGTCATCGCCGTGCATTGCACCTACTTCCCGGACAGCAAGTCGGGCACGGAAGGTAGCGCCAATTACAAGGTCAAGGGCAATATGCACTGGGTCAGCGCGCCGACGGCCATTCCCGCCGAAGTACGCCTGTACGACCGCCTGTTTACCGACCCGCAGCCGGACGCGGGCGGCAAGGACTTCAAACTGGCCTTGAATCCGCTGGCCAAGGAAGTGGTGCAAGCGTGGCTGGAACCGGGCGCGGAACTGGCCCTGCCGGAACAGCGCTTCCAGTTCGAGCGCCACGGCTATTTTGCGGCCGACCGGGTCGACAGCCAGCTTGGCAAGCCCGTCTTCAACCGCATCGTCACCCTGAAAGACAGCTGGCAGCCCGCCAAGTAAGGCGCCGGACGCTCCACGAAAAAAACCGCTGCGGCGGTTTTTTTTCGTTCTAGCAATATACGTCAGCAGAGAAATATTGTCTGTTGACTATATTCACGATAATTTTGTATATTAGGCAGCTATTAAGCAATTTACAATGTCGATAGTGCTTGTGCAACTCAGTACAGCCTCCAGCACACAGGCGGCACCCGATTCCTCTTCCTGATGCGGATGGCGATGTCTTCTACTGCCGGCGAACACCCTTTATCTGCTGAAAAAAGACCGCTGTGGCTGCTCGGTTTCGTGATGTCGCTGATGGTGGGCCTGCTGTTCTACATGGCTGCCTCGCTGTCGATCGAAAACGATGCCAGCGAGCTGTTCAACAATCTGGCGCGCAATACCCAGAAAAACATCACTTCGCGCCTCAAGTCGTATGCCAACCTGCTGCGCGGCACGGCCAGCCTGTTCCACGCCAACGAACACGTGAGCCGCGAGCAATTCCACCGCTACGTGGCGAACCTCGCCTTGCAACAGAACTACCCGGGCGTGATGAATCTCAATTACAGCCGGGAACTCGACGAGTCGCAGCGCGCCACCTTCGAAGCGGCCATGCTGCGCGACTATCCGCCCGGGCGCGACGACTATCCGGCGTTTGCCATCCATCCGCCCGGCCCGCGCGCCCATTATTCCGTGCTGGTGTACATCGAGCCAATTGCCAGCACCCCGGAAAAGTATGGCTATGACATCGCTTCACGCCCCCTGATCGCCGAAGCGCTGGCGCAGTCGCGCGATACCGGGCAGATCAGCAATTCCGGCGCACCCGTGCCGATGGAAGGCCGGCCGCAGTTGACGGGCATGGCCATGCGCCTGCCCGTGTACCGCTTCGGCATGCCGACTGGCACGGTGGAACAAAGGCGCGCGGCCTACCAGGGTTCTGTCGGCATCGGTTACGACCTGGTGACGATGATGCGCAGCGCGCTGGCGGACATGCCGGTACGCAATGTTCGCCTGACCCTGTTCGATATCGGCCCGCAGGTGCTTGAACAGCCGGACTTGCCGCTGCAGCTGCCGCACGACATGCGCCCCATCTTCGACAGCACGGCGGCGGGCGGGCATGCGCCATGGTGGCAACCCGGCAACTCGGGCCGCTACCCGAGCAGCACGCTGCTGATCGAACACAATGGCCGCGTGTGGCAAGCGCTGTTCAGCGTGCGCAAGAGCGACCTGTATACGCGCTTCGAAGCCTTCCTGCCGTGGCTGGCCCTGCTGATCGGCTTTGCCAGCACCATGCTGCTGTACATGCTGTTTCATGCCCTGGCGTCGTCGCGCCGGCGCGCCATCCAGATGGCCACGGGCATGACGGCGGAATTGCGCGCCAGCCAGATCCGCCTGCAGCTGTCGCACCAGAAACTGCGCCGCCTGGCAGCCCACGCCGACCGGATCAAGGAAGAAGAGCGCAAGCGCATCGCGCGCGAAATCCACGACGACCTGGGACAGAACCTGCTGGTCTTGCGCATCGATGCCGACATGCTGGCCTCGCGCACGCAGCGCCGCCACCCGCGCCTGAACGCCCGAGCCCGCTCGACCCTGGAGCAGATCGACGCCACCATCAAGAGCGTGCGGCAGATCATCAACGACTTGCGCCCTACCGTGCTGGACCTGGGTGTGAATGCGGCCGTCGAATGGCAGGTGGCGCAATTTCGCCTGCGCACGGGCATCGTCTGCGAAATCAGCGAAAGCCATGACGACATCTGTCTGAGCGACCAGTGTGCCACGGCCCTGTTCCGCATCCTGCAAGAGTCGCTCAGCAACATTTCCCAGCATGCCAATGCCAGCCGCGTGCAAGTCAAGCTGGAAAAGTGCCACGACACTGTTTCGATGAGCGTCAGCGACAACGGCGTGGGCGCCGCCATCGACGGACGCAACAAGCTGGGCTCATTTGGCCTGGTAGGGATCGAGGAGCGCATCAAGTTACTGGGTGGCACTTTCTACATCGAAAGCAGCCCCGGCGCGGGCATGAGCGTGCATGTCAGCGTACCGCTGGGTGCGGACGCCACCGCGTTCCCCTACCAGGAAGACAGCCGGACCAACACCTGACAGCCACGCCGCACTAAAGCAAGCTCAGCTTGCATATTTCGTAATTAGATGCAATATTAATGTGGAACAACTTAGCGCCTGCCCGCCCTGGGCCAGGCATTCCTCGACTACTTGCCAGGAGTACACACCCGCCCCTTCCCTGTTTCACCGTATTTCCCACAACGCTCTTTACCAAAGGACATTCATGGATACGAACGACAGTTTCAAGGCAATTGCCGATTTGAATTTGGACGCGATCAAGGTCAAGCTGATGCACCGGGAGTCAGGCGAAGGATGGAGTCTCGAGAAGGCGAACGCAGTGGAATTCGAATATCGCCGCTTCCTGATCCTGATGAAACAGTTTCCGGAAGAAGAAACAGCGCCACTAATGGACGTCGATACCTTCTGGCATTACCACATCCTCGACACCCTGAAATATGCGGCGGACTGCGAACAGGTCTTCGGCTACTTCCTGCATCACTTCCCCTACATCGGCCTGCGCGGCGAAGACGACGAAGCGGCGCACCAGCGTGTGGGCGAGCGCATGAAGCAGCTATATGAGCAAACGTTCGGGGAAGATTATATCCGCGCAGAAACGGCGTATTCGGGGCGCGCCGTACAGGCGGCGTATTCGGGACGAGCCGTGCAGGCTGCGTATTCAGGACGGGCTGTACAAACAGCATTTTCCAGTGCAGCGGTGCAGGCGACGGCTTACTCGGGCCGGGCCGTGCAAACGGCGTTTTCCAGTGCGGCGGTGCAGGCGACAGCGTATTCGGGCCGCGCGACCGGGGCTGCCAACACCGCATTCTCCAGCGCGCCTGCCTCACTGAGCGCAGCGGTCGTCAAGTCGTCCACGACTGGCCTGGAAATAGGGCGTTTCTATGTCGATCGTCCGGTACTGAACCGCGACCCGCAATAGAAAAGCGGAAAACAGCTGTGGCTGCCGCACGCGGCAAGCCTGACGTACCCAGACGGCACCTCTCAGTTTGCCGTCTGTCAGGCGCTCTTAGGCAGCCATCAACTCGCGCAGTTCACGAATGCTGAAATCGCTGATTTCATGCATGCGGATGAGGATCGTGGCGCCGATCGGCAAGGTGTTGTGACGAATCTTGCTGATGACCGGTGGCGCCACTTCCAGCGCGCGCGACAAGGCAGCATCATTTTTCAGTTGCAGCTTGTCGATGATCGCATCGAGGACGCGATTCGGGTTGTAGGTAGGCAAAGAGGTAATTTGTTTGAGAGACATGATCAAAAATCCGTACTTGTTGTATTAGAGCACAAAGAAACAGAATGTCTCTTCTGCAATAATTCAGGGTAAACACACTAAAAAGCGCCATCACTTATGCGGCTTTTACACCACAAACAATATAATACACGCTATTGTTGATTTTTGCGTAACTTAAAGCAAAATTGTGATAATTGAAGAGAATTTACGCACTTGGAATGTGCTAGAGGATAACTCAAATCGGAAAAATTTGCTGCACGTCATCAATTTTTACGATGAGCAACACCGCTATGCATGAACCAGGCTATGGCCATGAGGGTGCTCAGGCGGGCCATGTCCGCTGACAAATGCCAACCTTGCGCAGCCACGCCGGCCGGTGTGGCCGGAAGGCAAATGCCGGCGAAGGCATCCGCGCGGTACCAGGCCAGTTGCCGGCGGATTTCATCGGGCGGCGGCGGCGGCTGCAGCGCACGTTCGCGCCGGCGCATGTAGGCGCGCACTTGTTCCTTGCTGGGGTGACTTGTAGCTTGCATGGCTCGCTCCTGCTGACGGGAAACAGCGTCGCGCTAACTGTAGAGCCCGCCACAAGAGCCCAGACGCGTGGCGACATTGCTCACCATATCGCCAGCGCGCCATGACGCGTTTGCGCTGCATCAAATGGCACGGCCCCGGTGTTGCGCAGAAGCCCGTACTGCCCCACGGCCTGGTGGCCGCTGGTCCAGCGCCCCGTCCTTACTTCTTTTGCTGGCGCACGCGCTGTTGCTGTTTTTCCTGCGTTTGCTGGCGATTCTGCTTGCGCTCGAACAGGGTGACCGCATCCTTCTTGGCTTGCTCGGCGGTACGCATTTCCTCATGCGCATCGTGCGGGACAAAAAATTCGGCGTCCTGCGCCGCCACGACCAGCTTGATGGCGGCGTCGTCGTCGAGGTCATACAGTTCCGTCAGGACGGTGGTGACCTCGTCCAGGTATGCTTCGTAAGTGAGGGTGGTCATGCTGTAGTCCTTAAGTGAATGGCGCACCGCCGCAACGGCGCGCTGCGCGCCGGCCCAGCAAAGTGCGCAGATAACCGGCCATTTTACCCGATGCCGGCGCCGTCGGCAGACAGCGACTGCAAGGCATCGGCCACGCGCGCGTAGCACAGGCGCACGCCCAGCTCGCGCTTGAGGCGCACATTGTGCAGGCGGCGCGATTCGGACATGAACGACAGCAGCATCGGCGTGACCACTTGCTGCAGTTCGGCACGCGGCAGGCGCGGCGGGCGCGGCAGGCCGAAGGTATCGGCCACGGCATCGAAATACTCGGCCATTTTGAGTTCGCTGTCATCGCTGGCGTGGTACACGCGTCCCGGCTTGCCACGCCACAAAGCCCGTTCGATGATGCGCGCCAGGTCATCGGCATGGATATGGTTGGTGTACACATCGTCGCTCGCGGCCAGGGCTGGCGTGCCCTCGCGCAGGCGCTTCAAAGGCAGGCGGTCGTCCGCATAAATGCCGGGCACGCGCAAGATGGCGACGCTGGCGCTGCGGCGCGCGCCCCAGGCACGCAAAACCTGTTCGGCATCCACGCGCCGCTTCGCGCGCGCATTCGCCGGCGCGGGTGGCCGCGTCTCATCGACCCAGGCGCCGGCGCAATCGCCATACACGCCGCTGGTGCTCACATACACCAGGCGTGCATGCTCGGGTAAAATGGCGGCCAGATTGCGCGTGCGCTGGTCAAGCAAGCCCGACGACCGGGGCGGCGCCAGGTGCACGATCAGCGTCGCCAGTCCCGCCAGCCGTTTCAGGCTGGCGCGGTCGTCGAGGTTGGCCACGATGGGCACGGCGCCGGCGGCCCGCAGCTGCGCGCAGCGCGCCGGCTGGCTGGTGACGGCAAAGACGCGAAAGCGCGCGCGCAGCAGGGGCAGCAGGCGCAGCAGGCGCAGGCCGACGTCGCCGCAGCCCAGGATCAGCAGGCGCGGCAAGCCCACCGGTTTGCGCAAAGAGTGCATTAACATATTTTTCATCTCAAGGATTGTATGACTTTTCAAATTACTGTTCAGCCCAGCGGCCACCAATTCAGCTGCGAAGCGGACGAAACCGTGCTATCGGCAGCGATCCGCGCCGGCGTGGGCTTGCCGTATAGCTGCAAGAGCGGCGCCTGCAGTTCCTGCAAGGGCAAGATCGTGTCCGGCAGCGTACAGCATAAGCCATACCAGGCCCGCTCCCTGACGGAAGATGAAGCGGCGGCCGGCTACTCGCTGCTGTGCTGCGCCGTGCCCCAGGGCGACCTGGTGGTGCAGGCGCGCGAAGTGGCGGGCAGCAGCGACTACCCGATCAAGAAAATGCCGTCGCGCGTGACCACGATTGAAAAGGTCGCGCCCGACGTCGTCGTGCTGACCCTGCAGCTGCCGGCCAGCGAGCGCCTGCACTACCGCGCCGGACAGTATATCGAAATCATGCTGCGCGACAACAAACGCCGCAGCTACAGCATGGCCAGCGCGCCCGTCGACGGCGGCCCCGTGAGCCTGCACATCCGCCACATGCCGGGCGGCCTGTTCACCGACCAGGTATTCGGCAGCATGAAAGAGCGCGACATCCTGCGCTTCGAAGGCCCGATGGGCACCTTCTTCCTGCGCGAGGATTCCGACAAGCCCGTCGTGCTGCTGGCCTCAGGCACGGGCTTTGCCCCATTGAAAGCCATCGTCGAGCACATGATCAACGAGCAATCCCCACGCCCGATCACCCTGTACTGGGGCGCGCGCCGTCCGCACGACCTGTACATGGATGCGCTGTGCCGCCAGTGGGCCGCCGACTTGCCGCAGTTCACCTATGTGCCCGTCGTCTCGGGCGCCTTGCCGGAAGACGCGTGGGAAGGCCGCACGGGCTTCGTGCACCAGGCCGTCATGGCCGACTTGCCCGACATGTCCGCTTATCAAGTGTATGCCTGCGGCGCACCGATCGTCGTCGAATCGGCCAACCGCGATTTCGTGCAACTGTGCCAGCTGCCAACCGACGAGTTCTACGCAGACGCCTTCACCACCGAAGCCGACCTGGCCAAGTAAGCCTCCAGACAGCGGGGCTGCTGGCGCGGCATCCGCTGCCACCACCCGCCTCACCCCGCCGTGCCCTGGAAAGTGTTCATGTCCCTCGCGTCCGCCGACAACGGTTTCAGTATCCTGCGTCACCGCAACTTCGCCTGCTACCTGTCCGCCCGCGTGCTGGGCACCGTGGCCGTGCAGATGCAAAGCGTGGCCATCGGCTGGCAGGTGTACCAGATCACGGGCAGCCTGTTCGACCTGGGCTTGATCGGCCTGGCGCAGTTCGCGCCCTTCCTCGTGCTGATCTTGCCGGCTGGCCATGTGGCCGACCGCTACAACCGCCGCAACATCATCGCCTGGTGCCTGGCCGCACAACTGGCTTGCGCGCTGGCCCTGCTGGCGTTTACGTTAAGCAATATTTCCATCATCTGGCCCGTGTTTGCCGTGCTGGTGCTGTTCGGCAGCGCGCGCGCCTTCATGATGCCAGCCACGCAAGCCGTGCTGGTGAACATGGTGCCCACGCAACACTTCAGCCGCGCCGTCGCGCTCAGCTCATCGAGCTCGCATGTGGCCATCATCCTGGGGCCTACCCTGGGCGGCGTGCTGTATTACTTCGGCCCCAAGGTGGTGTATTTAATCTCGTCCGCGCTGCTGGTGGTGTCCGTCTTGCTGATGCGCGCCACCACGCCGGCGCCGCAAGTGGTGCAGCGCGCTCCAGTCAGCTGGCACACCCTGCTCGAAGGCTTGCGCTTCGTCTGGTCGAAACCCATCGTGCTGGGCGCCATTTCGCTCGACCTGTTTGCCGTGCTGTTCGGCGGCGCCACGGCCCTGCTGCCAGCGCTCGCGCATGACGTGCTGCATATCGGCCCCAGCGGCCTGGGCCTGCTGCGCACGGCACCGGGCGCCGGCGCTGCCCTGTGCTCGATCGCGCTGACCATCTTTCCCATCACGCGCCGCGTGGGCGCCTGGATGTTCGGCGGCGTGGCCGTCTTCGGCCTGGGCACCCTGGTGCTGGGCAGCACCAGCTATTTCCCGCTGGCCCTGGCTGCGCTGTTCCTGATGGGCGCCGGCGACATGGTCAGCGTCTACATCCGCCACTTGCTGGTGCAGTTCGAGACGCCCGACGAGATCCGCGGCCGGGTCAGCGCCGTGAACGCCGTCTTCATCGGCGCCTCGAACGAACTGGGCGAATTCGAATCGGGCCTGACGGCCGGCTGGTTCGGCCTGGTGCGCGCCGTGCTCTTCGGCGGCGCCGCCACCCTGGCCGTGACGGGCGTGTGGGCCGTGCTGTTCCCCGTGCTGTCGCGCATGGACCGCTTCCCCCACCACGAGAAGGAAGCGGCTGCCAGGACGGCCACCGCGGCAAGCGCATAAGGACTAAGATGCGCTATCGCTACTGACGACACGGCACCATGAAAATCACGCTTCCCTTGCACAGTTTCATCCGCAGCCGCCCCCACCTGAGCATGGCCACGGCCATCGGCGTGGTGGCAGGCCTGCTGCTGCCTGCATCCTGGCAACAGATGACGCGTTTGCTGACGGCGTGGAACGTCGCCGTCTGGTTCTACCTGGTGACGATGGCCTGGATGATGATGCGCGCCAACCATCACAAGGTAAAGGCGATGGCGCAGCGCCAGGATGAGCGCGCTACCACGGTCCTGTCGGCCCTGTCCGTCGCATCAGTGATGAGTCTGGTGGCCATCGTTTCGCAGCTCTCCTCGATGAAAGACATGGCGCCGGACGAGCGCGCGCTGCATTACGGCCTGACGATCCTCACCCTGGTCGGTTCCTGGTTCCTTGTCGGTACGCTGTTCTGCTTTCACTATGCCCACCTGTATTACCAGGCCGACCCCGCACTACGCCCCCTGAAATTTCCCGACGATGAGCAAAACCCCGATTACTGGGATTTCTTGTATTTCGCCTTCACCATCGCCGTGGCCGTGCAAACGTCGGATGTCTGCGTGCAGACGCGGCTGATGCGGCAGATCGTGCTGGGACAATCCGTGCTGAGCTTTTTCTTCAACCTGGTCGTGCTGGGCCTGTCCATCAATATCGCCGCCGGCCTGATCAATGGGTAAGCAGGGGGCAAAAGAATTCCGCAGGGAAACTTGACCTGGCTGAAGGGTTAAGCGCATCTTAATCGTACAGACCCCTTGAAATTGTGGAAACTGGAGTAAGATAAGTTCCATGCACGAGGTCATGTGCATGAGGCAGCAACCAGGCCGCAGCACGCCTGAGATGGGTTTTTTTTGAATTGACAGGAGTAAGCATATGCAAATCAATATTCATACCGACAGCACCATCGCCAACACCGCTGGACTGAACGAACATGTGCAATCCGTACTTGAAAGCGCACTGAGCCGCTTCCGCGACAACCTGACCCGCATCGAAGTCCACATCAGCGACACGAATGGCCCGAAAGGCGGCGCCGACGATATTCGCTGCGTCATGGAAGCACGCGTTGCTGGCTATCAACCGATTGCCGTGACCGAACAGAACGCCACCGTGCATCAAGCCGTTGCCGGCGCCACCGACAAACTGAAACGCGCCATCGATAGCGCCCTGGGCCGCCTGCAAGACAGCAAGCGCCACGCCACCGGCAAGAATGCCGTGATCGATACGGCCGAAGCGGAAGAAACCGCCGAGTAATCGCCCAACAGCACGATTTCCAGAGACTGAGGCAGCCGTTCAAGGCTGCCTTTGCACATCCGGCCCCGCCTTTCGCGCGCGGCAACAACAAGGTTAAAACCAGCATCATTCCAGCTGATTAACGCGACCATGAAATAATTGTCGTATTTCTCACAGTAAGTGACATCAAGCAAGCCTTTGGCGTTACAGCCAAGGCCGCTTTAAGCTATCATGAAGCTACCGGCCCTCTGCTCGCGCGCGCCGGCTTTTTGAAAGTATGATTGTGGAACAGATCGGCAACTTCGGGGCTTCAGGCTGCAACATCGGCGATTTACAGCTATTTAGCGATGCTGCGGACAGCCAGACGGCCGCCATGCTGGCGCCCTGCCCCGTCATGCGCCTCGAAGCAGGCGAAGCCATTGCCGACAACCAGGGCACCAGCCTGTACATCGTCCTGCGCGGCTCGCTGGCCGTGGCGGCCGACACCCACACGGGCATGGATGACGGCACCGTCAGCAAGGTCTTGCCCGGCGAAAGCGTGGGCGAACAATCGGTGCTCGATGAAGCGAGCAACCTGGCCGCCATTTCCGCCCTGGAAGAAACCGATTTGCTGGTGATCGACGCGGCCGTCGTCTGGGAATTGATCGAGCAATCGAACGGCCTGGCACGCAACCTGCTGCGCCTGCTGTCCTTCCGCATCCGCGCCGCCAATGCCCTGCTGCGCCGGCGCCAGAAGCTGGGCGAATTCTACCGCCAGCTATCGATGGTCGACAGCCTGACGGGCTTGTACAACCGCGCCTGGCTGACCGATTTACTGCCGAACATGATCGTCACCGCCCACGCCAGCGCCTCGCCGCTATCGCTGGTGATGATAGATCTCGACCATTTCAAGCGTTTCAACGACACCCACGGTCACCAGGCGGGCGACCAGGCGCTGCGCATCGCCGCGCAAGTGCTGGGTGCTGCCCTGCGGCCCACGGATTTTGCCGTGCGCTATGGTGGCGAGGAAATGATGGTGATCTTGCCCGATACCAGCGAACACGTGGCCCTGCGGGTCGCCGAGCGCTTGTGCGAGCGCATGCAGCAAGCCGTCATCTTCGCCGACATGCGTAGCGCGCTGCCGCACATCACGGGTTCCTTCGGCGTGGCCAGCCTGGCGGCCGAACAGGACGACGAGGCGCTGATCGCCACTGCGGATGCGGCGCTGTACCGCGCCAAGGCCGGCGGCCGCAACCGCGTAAGCACCTGATATTCTCAGGCGCTTCCGGCGCGTTACGTAATGATGATCAGGCAGCCTTGCTGTCGGCCGGTTTGGCCGCATCCGGCTTGGCGGCCTCATCCTTCTTGCTGCTGTGCGCGGCGATGAAATCCGCATAGCCCTTCTGCACCAGCTCGTATGTCTTGTCGATATTGCCGGCGATATCGCCATTCAGCACTTTCAATCCACCGAGGATGTCGCGCGCTTCCTTGAAGCCTTTTTCCATGCCACCGCTGATGGTGTCCATGAACTTTGTCAGGGCCGTATCGTCATCCATGCCGGGATTCTGTTTTTTGAAGGCGTCAAAAAAACCCGTCGACAGCGATACAATGCGGCTCGCCGTTGCTTCGGCGCTATTGTCTTGCGACGCGGCGTTCTGGATCGCGTCCTCGCCGTACTGGCCCTTCAGCGCTTCATTGATGTTGGTGATGGCCGTCTTGTACAGCAGCGCCAGCGGCTCGTTTTCCGAACCGATCGAGACGTTCAGCGACGCCTGCATGATGGAAGCGTTCAATTGCAGCTTGCTGCGGTCGTTAACGCTCATTGCAGCGTTAACGCCGTCCTTTTGCTGGACTTTCTCGTCCTTGCCGGCAACGCCCGTACTGACGGAAGTCACGGAAGGGGTGGAATTGCTGCTTGCAGCGATGGGAATTGACACGATAGACCTCCTTGAACGGGCAATATATGCCACCATGCGGGAAACGCAATGATGACCATCCTCTCGTGTAGTATCGGCAGGTTTTCAGAAAACTGTAGCTGCGACGCTTTGAGCGGCCCAGATAACCAATCAAGTAACGACCATCAATGACTACCCAGACCTTTCTTTGGCACGACTACGAAACCTTTGGCGCCCAGCCGCGCCGCGACCGCCCGGCCCAGTTCGCCGCCATCCGCACGGATGCCGAACTCAACGAGATCGGCGAGCCCATCATGCTGTATTGCCAGCCTGCCAATGATTTCCTGCCCGACCCGCAATCGTGCCTGATCACGGGCATCACGCCGCAGCAGTGTCTGCAGCTGGGCGTGCCCGAGCACCAGTTCGCCGCCACCATCGAAGCGGCCTTTTCGGAACCGGGCACTATCGGCGTGGGCTACAACACCATCCGTTTCGACGATGAAGTCACGCGTTTCCTGTTCTGGCGCAACCTGATCGACCCGTATGCGCGCGAATGGAAAAACCATTGCGGCCGCTGGGACATCCTCGACGTGGTGCGCATGACGCACGCGCTGCGCCCGGAAGGCATTCAATGGCCGAAGCGCGACGATGGCCAGACCAGTTTTAAACTGGAACACCTGAGCAAGGCCAATGGCCTGGTCCACGAAGCGGCGCATGATGCGCTGTCCGACGTGCGCGCCACCATCGCCCTGGCCCGCCTGATCCGCGAAAAACAGCCAAAACTGTTCGAATTTTGCCTGGCACTGCACAAGAAGGACAGGGTCGCCAGCGAAATGGGCATGCACCTGGCCGCCAGCGAGCGCCAGCCCTTCCTGCACGTGTCCGGCATGTTCCCCGCCGAACGGGGCTGCCTTGGCATCGTCTGGCCGCTGGCCACGCATCCGAGCAACAAGAACGAAATCCTCGTCTGGGATTGCGCCTACGATCCGCGTGAACTGTTCTCGCTGGACGCCGACACCATCCGCACGCGATTGTTTACGCGCAACGATGCCATGCCGGAAGGCATGACGCGCCTGCCCGTCAAAAGCGTGCACCTGAACAAGTCGCCCATGCTGGTCGGCAACCTGAAAACCCTGTCGCCGGCCATGGCAGCGCAGTGGGGCATCGATCTGGATGCGGCGAAAATCAACGCCCAGCTGGCCGCCACGGCGCCGAACATGGATGCGATCTGGGCCGAAGTGTTCCAGCGCCCGGGCGCGAACGTCACGCTGGACGTGGATGAGGATTTGTACAACGGTTTCGTCAGCAACGACGACCGCCGCCTGCTCGAATCCCTGCGCCGCGACACACCAGCCAAGCTGGCCACGGCCCGCCCCTCGTTTGCCGACGAACGCCTGCAGGAATTGCTGTTCCGCTACCGCGCCCGCAATTTCCCGCAAACCCTGAGCGAAGCGGAAAGCCTGCGCTGGGAACAGCACCGCGCCGCCCGCCTGTTCGACGGCGACGGCGGCGCCCGCACCATCGAAATGCTGTTTACGGAAATCGACGTGCTGTCGGAATCGGTCGATGAGCGGGGAGAGGAAATTCTGGGCGAACTGTACGATTACGCGGAGATCGTTGCACCACAGCGCGATTAGTCGCACCTAACCAAACCTACTGCGCGTCGGTATAGGTGGCCTGCGATGCTCACCGTACTCCAGTACGGTTGCGCTTCTCGGCCACCTCTCCCTTCCGCTCGCTACGGTTTTGTTAGGCGCTGTGAGGCCAACTGTATATCGTTTTTAAACCGAACGATGCGCATTGATCGCATCGCGCGTTTCAATGGCCACGCGGCGCGCCGCATCGGCCCAGTCTTCGCCAGGCTGCGGCGTGGCGTAGATGATGGCGCGCGACGAGCTGATCATCATGCCCATGCCGTTCGCCGTCTGGCCCGCGCCGACGGTAGCAGCGATATCACCGCCCTGGGCGCCGATGCCGGGCACCAGCAGCGGCATGTCGCCCACGATGGCGCGCACTTGCGCCAGTTCTTCAGGGAAAGTGGCGCCGACGACAAGCGCGCACTGGCCATTCTTGTTCCATTTCTCGGCCACCAGGCACGCCACGCGCTGATACAGGGGCACGCCATCCGTGTCGAGAAATTGCAGATCGGAGCCGCCCGGGTTCGAGGTGCGGCACAGGATGATCACGCCGCGGTCTTGCCACGCCAGGTAGGGATCGAGCGAATCCTCGCCCATGTACGGGTTCACGGTGACAGCGTCGGCGCCATAGCGTTCGAACGCTTCGCGCGCGTATTGCGTGGCTGTAGCACCGATGTCGCCCCGTTTCGCGTCGAGGATCAGCGGGATGTGCGGATAGTTCTCGCGCACGTAGCGGCAGATGTCTTCCAGCTGCTTTTCCGCGCCCAGTGCGCCGAAATAGGCGATCTGCGGCTTGAAGGCGCAGGCCAGATCGGCCGTGGCATCGATGATGCGCGTGCAAAAGGTGGTGATTCCATCA
Source organism: Janthinobacterium kochi (assembly GCF_051380715.1). Taxonomy (NCBI): domain Bacteria; kingdom Pseudomonadati; phylum Pseudomonadota; class Betaproteobacteria; order Burkholderiales; family Oxalobacteraceae; genus Janthinobacterium; species Janthinobacterium kochi. The sequence goes on along the minus strand of NZ_JBNYXO010000013.1, from coordinate 23,472 downwards.
GGCAGATCGCGCAGTTCGGCCGGCAGTTTCGCCAGGTCGGGGTCCAGTCCCACGCACAGCAGGGAATTATTGGCCGTCCACGCGGCGGATAATTTATTGATGAAATTCACGGCACACCTTCTCTATATTCAGTTGCAAACCCCGTATTGTAACGCGGCGCAGGGTTGCCACGGCGCGCCAAGGCAGCCACGGGCGGCGGCCAGCGCTTATTAAACCGACATCCCGGGCCATTTCAGGTATATTTGTCTCACCTCTTTTACTCTGCACGGAACCCATCATGCAAATCACCAATCAATTCACCAAATGGCTGCGCCTGGCGCTGAGCGTCACCGTCCTGACCGGTATCCTGACAGGCTGCGGCTACAACGACTTCCAGACCAAGGACGAAGCCACCAAGGCCGCCTGGGGCGAAGTGGTCAACCAGTACCAGCGCCGCGCCGACCTGATCCCCAACCTGGTCAATACCGTCAAGGGCTATGCCACGCACGAGCGCGAGACACTGGAAGCGGTGACCAAGGCGCGCTCTGCCGCCACCAGCTTCCAGATCACGCCCGAAGTGCTGAACGACCCGGCCGCGTTCGAAAAGTTCCAGCAGGTGCAGGGACAGCTGTCGTCGGCCCTGTCGCGCCTGATGGTGGTGGCCGAAAAATACCCGGACCTGAAGGCCGACACCAGCTTTCGCGACTTGCAGTCGCAGCTGGAAGGCACGGAAAACCGCATCACCGTGGCGCGCCAGCGTTACATCGTCGCCGTGCAGGATTACAACGTGCATGCACGCAGCTTCCCGAACAACCTGACGGCCATGGTCTTCGGCTACAAGGTCAAGCCATCGTTCACGGTGGAAAATGAAAAAGCCATATCGACCGCACCGACCGTCAACTTTGGCAAATAAGATGAAAGCCTGGTCTTATCTGGCGGCGCTGGCGACGGCGCTGCTGCTGTGCACCAGCGTGCCCGCCAGCGCACAAGGCTTGCAAGCCGTGCCGCCGCTGGCCGCGCGCGTGACGGATAACGCCGGCATGCTCGACGCCAAGCAGAAAGCGGCGCTGGAAGGCGTGCTGGCCGACTACGAAGCCAAGACAGGCAGCCAGATCGCCGTGCTGCTGGTCAAGAGCACGGAACCGGAAGCCATCGAGCAATACAGCATCCGCGTGACGGATGCCTGGAAGCTGGGCCGCAAGGGCGTCGATGACGGCGTGCTGCTGATGGTGGCGAAAGACAATCCATCGTCCTTGCGCCGCCTGCGCATCGAGGCGGGCCGCGGCGTGCAGGGCGTGCTGACGGATGCGCAATCGAAACGCATCCTGCAAGACGTGATCGCGCCGCATTTCAAGCAAAACGACTATTACGGCGGTCTGGTCGCTGGCATTGGCGCGATTGCCACATTGCTGAACCAGGAGCAATTCCCCGCTCCCGCACAGCAAAAGACCCCGGCGACCGTGGAAGCGGGCGGCCTGACCTTCTGGCTGCCGCTGCTGTTCTTCGGCTTTCTGGTCGTGCTGACCGTGTTCCGCTCGCGCGGCGGACCTACCCGCCTGCAGCGCGGCAGCAACTGGTCCAGCGGCGCCACGGGCGTCGTGCTGGGCAGCATTTTGAGCCAGGCGCTGAACAACCGCGGCGGCGGCAGTGGTGGTTTTGGCGGTGGCGGTGGCGGCGGTGGTTTCGGTGGCGGCGGCGGCGGTTTTGACGGCGGCGGCGCCTCGGGAGATTGGTAATGACGAAACAACTATCATTTGGACAACGCTGCGGACGCGCTTTGAAGCATTTGCGCGGCACGCCCGCGACGGCGCGCCAGGCATTTCCCGAACGCACCCTGAAAGCCATCGAGACGACCATTGCCGATGGTGAGGCGATGCACCAGGCGGAAGTGCGCCTGATTGTCGAGGCGGCCCTGACACCGGGCATGGCTTACCAGGGCGTGAGCAACCGCGAGCGGGCGCGCGAACTGTTTGCCCAGTATGGCGTGTGGGATACGGAAGATAACGTTGGCGTACTGATCTATATCAACCTGGCCGAGCACCAGGTCGATATCGTCGCCGACCGCAACGTAGGCCGGCGCGTCACGCCGGAACAGTGGCAAGGCGTGTGCCGCACCATGACCAGGGGTTTCAAGGACAGCAATTATCACGACAGCACGCTCGACGCCTTGCAGCAACTGAATACCTTGTTGCAAAGCCACTTTCCCGCCGACGGTACGCGTGGCAACCAGTTGCCGAACGAACCCATCCTCCTCTGATTCCTGCCCAGGGATTAAAATCTGCCCATTGCCGCGCAGCCTGGCAGGCTGGGCAGCGCGGCCCCTATTACCGCCGAGGAGCACACATGAAACTGGTCAATAAAACCGCCATCGTCACGGGCGCCACGCAAGGCATCGGCCTCGCTTGCGCCACGCGCCTGATCACCGAAGGGGCGCAGGTGATGCTGGTCGACATCAAGGAAGAAGGCGCGCAGGCGGCGGCTGCCCTCGGCCCGCAAGCGCGCTTCTTTTGCGCCGACGTCAGCCAGAAGGCGGACGTGGATGCCATGCTGAAGGAAACGCTGGCGCAGTTCGGCCACATCGATATCCTCGTCAACAATGCAGGCGTCACGCACGCGGCCGATTTCCTCGATGTCTGCGAAGACGATTTCGACCGCGTCATGCGCATCAACCTGAAATCGATGTTCCTGTGCGGCCAGGCCGTGGCGCGCGAGATGGTCAAGCGCAACACCGGCTGCATCATCAATATGTCCAGCGTGAATGCGGAGCTGGCGATTCCGAACCAGGTGCCGTATGTGGTGTCGAAAGGCGCGATCAACCAGCTGACCAAGGTCATGGCCTTGAACCTGGCACCGCATGGCGTGCGCGTGAACGGCATCGGGCCGGGCACCATCCTGACGGAACTGGCTAAACAAGCGGTATTGTCCAGCCCGCAGGCGCGCCACACGATCCTGTCGCGCACCCCATTGGGCCGCTGCGGCGAACCGGAAGAAGTGGCCGGCATCGCCGCCTTTCTGGCCAGCGACGACGCCACCTACATGACGGGCCAGACCATCTATGTCGATGGCGGACGCATGGCGCTCAACTACACAGTGGCCGTGAAGGAGTGAGAGTGAAACAGCAGAGTTATATCAAAAAAGAATAATGCATATTTAAAAAGATCATTAGACACATATCGTGCGACGCAGCATAATGCACCTGTCTCCACTATTCTCCTCCAAGAAAATAGTTTTAAGCCCGCTTTCACCAGCGGGCTTTTTTTTTGCCGTCGCTCCTGAAACATGGCCATTCTTGCCATGATGCACAATCCTTCCACTCATTCTGCCTGCCGCAAAAAAATGTTGCGGCGTGTCATCGGCCCGTCATCTTCGCCCCCTATACTTGCTTCATCTGCTGTACAGGCAACCGATATGCCTGACTACAGACAGGTGTGCTGCGATGGCACACCACTCCCCTTTCATGACTGTGGCGCGCGCCGGCAAGGCGGGCGACATGGCAAGTACCGAGCAACTCTCAACTCTTGACCCATTTCATTTGGGTTTTTGGCCCGCGTCCCCGCGGGCCTTTTTTTGCCTGTACGGCGGGCTCTTGCGCAAAAACACAGCGGCCCGCCATGCACATGATATTGTGACTGCCTTTCCACCTATCCTGACGCATCATGCCTGCACCATTACTCGAACTCTGTTTTGCCGACCGCCACGAACGCCTGCGCTACCGTACAGCACTGCTGTTGTATGTCCTGGTAATCCTGATCGGCGACATACCGGGCGTGCGCGCGGACGTGGGCCAATATGCCTCGGGCGGCGTGCTGCATTCCTTCGGCTATGGCGTGCTGGCCCTGATCCTGTTCAGCGGCACGGGCGGCGGCATGGCGCGCCGGGCGCTGCTGTCGGTGTTGATGGTGGCGGCCATGGGCGCGCTGGACGAATTCATCCAGAGTTTCCTGCCTTACCGCCATGGCGCCGTCAGCGACTGGGTGGTCGATATCACTGCCGCTGCGGCTGTCTGCCTGCCGCTGTATTTCTTCTGGCCGAAAATGGTCGCCACCGCCCTCGGCAAGGGTACGCCGCTGCCCGATGCCTGAACTGGCGCGTGACAGCCCGTCAGGCGCGGTCCGCTTCGCTATCGAGCAATGCCAGCCGCAACTGTCCCTGGCTGCGCGCGGTGCGCGTGCCCAGGCGCCGCATCAGGGCGCGCACCTCGCGCCGGCTGCCGGCCCCCATGGCGCGTGCAGCATCGCGCTGCATGTCCAGCAACTGTTCCGAGCGCGCCAGCCGCACCAGGCCATGCAAGGCCTGGGTCAGTACATGGCGTGCACGGGCATCGCGCGCAGTGCCGACTACGGCCAGCACCAACTCATCGATCAGTTTTGCGGTAGGACCAGATGACATTTTTTCTCCCTATTCGACAGTGAGGAAACGTGCGGGTGCACAAAATGGTGATTGCCAGCATCGTTTATACCAAGCACGGCAAGTAGCCGCTTGATCTAGCGCAATCGACAATGACGGCTGCAGAATATCCCGGCGCCGCCATGCTCTTACCTGAAGCAATCGCTGCTATCCGCATCACCGCGGGCGCCTTGCTGCAGCGCTATTGATAGGTGCCGATGCCTGCCGATGTTTTCCGCACATGGCCGCATCAGACCAAGGCCAGGGTCAGCGGCCGGCTGCGCCCCTGCACCACGGCCGAGGGCCAGGCCGGGTCGTGCGTCAGGTTGTGCAATTGGTTGCCGTCGAGCAAAAACGTGTCTTCCACCGTGCTGCCGGGCAAGCTGGGGTGGAAGGCCAGCGCCATGCCACGCTTGAGGATGATTTCCGTGTGCGCGCCGGCGGCCACTTCGGGCGCCAGGTAGCCATGGATGCCACCCTGCCGGCTGGTGCGTACCGTGTCGGGCTGGCCGGCATACGCGTAGGCGCTATCGAGCGCGTGATACACCATGCTCAGCGCATGGCCCGTTTCGCAAGCGTCGAGCGCCACCGCTTCCAGCGCCAGCATGGCGGCATCGGCATCGTCCATGGCCACCGCCGCGCCATCGGCGCGACGCTGCGCCGGGCTGAAGCGCCGTTGACGACTGAGGCTGGCGCACAGGCCGAAACGCCGAGCGCACAAGGCCAATACGGCTTGCGTGCCCAACACCACCTGGGCCGGCGGCGCGCGCCGGTACCGCTGTTGGCGCTCCTCGCCGCTGACCAGCACATGCACAGCCTGCAAGCCCCGCAGCCACAGCGCGCGCACGCACGCGGCAGCCAGTTCCTGCTCGCTCCAGTCGGGGCGGGCCTGGCGCAGCGCATCGGCGGCCGCGCCGGCAGCCAGCTGTCCTACCTGGCGATAGCGCTGCTGCTCCGATTCCAGCAGCACCAGCCGCTCTTCACGCAGGGCCACGGGCAGGCTGCGTTCGTGCAAGCCCGGACGGTCGGACAAGACAGGCGCACCACCGGCCGCATGCTGCACGAAATGTTCGCGCAATTCATACAACTGCGGCTGCATCCAGGGCGACACTTGCCACGTCCACGGCCCGCGCACTTCTTCCTCGCGCATGCGCATGGCTTCGGCTTCGTCGGTCAGTATGTAGGCGGCGTCGCGCGTCACCAGCACTTCCGCGCAGCCGCACTCGGCCGTATGGCTATGGCTGTTCGACGCGCCCGCCGTGGCCCACGCAAACCAGTCCACGCCGCGCAGGCGCACGGCACCGGCACGTTCCTGCTCCAGCCAGCCCCGCATCCGCGCCAGCTTGTGCGCCACTTCCAGTTCCAGCGGCCAGTTCATGGCCACTCCTCGTCCGGGTTCAGGCGCGGTACCAACCCGCCTGCCCTGCCTGGCGCCAGCCGGGCGTCCTGTTGTTCATGCATAGCTGCTCCCTTCCTACATGGAAACGTCAGACCCGCATGCGCATAAAAAGTTCGGCACCCGGATTCGTCTCAGGCTTGCAGTCTATGACTTCCCTCTGTTTTTGCAAGCGGCCATTTCGCCGGAGCGAGCAAGATAGCCGTGTACATCGGCAGGGTCAGACGCAGCTGCTTTTCCAAAATGAACGCATGTTCGGCATACCCCGCGTAGTGCTCGCTAACGGACAATCGCGGCAGGCGAGCTGGCCGAAGCGCTTGCTCAGCGGCACCTGTGGCACCTGTTTGTACCGGATGGCTTTCATCGCATACAGAGCCGTGGCAATCGGCCACTTGTCGTCTTCCGTCCCCGTCCCGACAAGGCACAAAGCAGGGAACACGCTCTGGCATCGACCACTCCGATTTCCAATCGAGACGAGTTTTTTACCGATCAGTACGCAAATTCCCGATTCGCATTATCATGTGCACAGCCTGTCATCCCTGCCGCTTCCAAGGCCGACCCTATTGTCGTCAGGGGATAGACAAATCGTCCATTGTGATTTTCCACCACGTCCCGATATCGCTACCATGATTCCATTTTCCATACTCGACCTCGCACCCATCGCCGAAGGCAGCAACGCCAGCCAGTCGTTCAAGAATACTTTGGACCTGGCGCAGCACGGCGAACGCTGGGGCTACAACCGCTACTGGCTGGCCGAACACCACGGCATGCCCGGCATCGCCAGCGCCGCCACAGCCGTCGTCATCGCCCATGTGGCGGCCGGCACGACGACCATCCGCGTGGGTGCGGGCGGCGTGATGCTGCCGAACCACTCGCCGCTGGTCATCGCGGAACAGTTCGGCACGCTGGAAGCGCTGCACCCGGGCCGCATCGACCTGGGCCTGGGCCGCGCGCCCGGCTCCGACCAGACGACGGCGCGCGCGCTGCGCCGCGACCTGCAGTCCGACGCCGAGCAATTCCCGAAAGACGTGCTGGAACTGATCGATTACATGTCCGACGAGCCGCGCCAGCGCGTGCTGGCCGTGCCCGGCAAGGGCGCCAAAGTGCCCGTGTGGATACTCGGTTCGAGCCTGTTCGGCGCCCAGCTGGCAGCCCACCTGGGCTTGCCGTACGCCTTCGCCTCGCACTTCGCGCCGCAAATGATGCTGCAAGCCGTGGCCTACTACCGCGAACATTTCAAGCCATCGAAGCAATTGGCGAAACCGTATGTGATGCTGGGCTTTAACGTGTTCGCCGCCGACACGGATGCGGAGGCGCACCTGCGCGCCACCTCGATGCAGCAAGCCTTCGTCAACCTGCGCACGGGCCGTCCCTCGCGCTTGCAGCCGCCCGTACCCGGTTACCTGGAGCAGCTGGGGCCTCAGGAACGCGCCATGCTCGATTCCGTCCTGTCCTGCACGGCCATCGGCGCGCCGGACACGGTGAAGGCGAAGCTGGCCGCCTTCATCGCCGAAACAGGCGCCGACGAACTGATGATCACCTCGCAGATCTTCGAGCACCAGCACCGGCTGCGCTCGTATGAAATCACGGCGCAGGTGCATGCGGAGCTGACGCAGCAACAGTAACTGAACAGTTCCTCCCTCGGTATATCCCCGTATACCCTTTTCCCGGCCGTCGGCACCGATCGCCGGGATTTTTTTGACTGGCATTTTCACCTGCCACCAGCCGCAAAATCGGCCGCGCCCGGCAAAAAATGCGCAGCCCCGCTATCATGCTGATCCAAAAGCGTCATTCCAAGAAAGTTGTACAGCATGAAATCTGCACCATCTTCCGTCGATGCCAGCGCCCTGCTGAGCTCCACCCGCATCCTGCTATTTGCCCTGTCCGCCGGCGTGCTCGTCGCCAGCCTGTACTACGTCCAGCCGCTCACGTCCATGCTGGCCGCCTCGTTTGGCGTGAGCGTGCCGCAAGCGGGCTACCTGGTCACGGCCACGCAGATCGGCTATGTGCTGGGCATCGTATTTTTGGTGCCACTCAGCGACGTGCTGAACCGCCGCCAGTTGCTGACATGGATGCTGATCGCCAAGATCGGCGCCCTGCTGCTGGCCGCCACCAGCCAGAATATTATCGTCTTCGCCATCGCCAGCGTCTTGATGGGGATCACGGCCAGCGCCTTGATGGTGGTCACTGCAATGGTGGCCTCGTATGCGCCCGATCACAGCCGGGGCCGCATGGTGGGCACCGTCATGACGGGCTTGTTGTTGGGAATTCTGCTGGCGCGTACCGTCTCCGGCACGGTGTCGCAGATCAGCGGCGGCTGGCGCACCGTCTACGTGCTGGCGGCCATCGTCGTGGCCGCCCTGCTCGTCATGCTGCGCCGCATCCTGCCGAACGAGGCGCCGCGTGGCAAGCTGCAGTACGGCAAGCTAATGGCGTCACTGGCCGATATCATCCGCCAGGAACCCTTGCTGCGCCAGCGCGCCCTGTTCTCGGGCCTGGGCCTGGGCACCTTCAGCGTGTTCTGGACGGGCCTGACCTTCTTGCTCAGCGGCGCGCCGTATCACTATTCGGAAATGCAGATCGGCCTGTTCGGCCTGGCGGGCGCCACCGGCGCCTTTGCCGCCAACACGGCGGGCCGCATGGCCGACCGCGGCTACGCGCGCCAGGCCACGTGGCTGCTGGCCGTCGCCTCGATCGCTGGCTGGGCCTTGATCGGCTTTGGCGCCCATTCGCTGGTGCTACTGCTGATCGGCATCGTCCTGCTGGACATGGGCGTGATGGGCTTGCAAGTGACGCACCAATCCATCATCTACAAGCTGGCGCCGCATGCGCGGGCGCGCGTGACCACCGTGTTCATCGCGGGTGGCTTCATCGGCGCCTCGGCAGGTTCGGCGCTGGCCAGCGCCAGCTTTGCCGCCGGCGGCTGGCCCGTCCTGTGCATGGTGGGCGGCGCCATGCCGCTGTTGCTGCTGCTGGTGTGGAGCAAGTACCGATTCGAGCAGCGAAGGCTGGGGTCAGACCCTCGGGGGAGTTAACGCTAATCTTGCTGTTGGCGGTGTTGAGGGTCTGACCCCGGGTTTACTTCGCCTGCGCGCGCGCCTTGCCAAACGCATCACCCGCCTTCCAGGCCGGCATCCTGGCCGCATTCGCCACGGCTTGCCCCAGGTTCAGCGTAAATTGCGCCTGCTGCGTCATGCCGGATAAATCCCAGCTGGCGTCGTACTCATCGGTAACTTGATGGTAGCGGGGACCGTAGGCAGCCGCCTTGGCTTTCGACGCGGCCACGTCCTTGATGTAGTCGCGGCCGCCATTGATGGAAAACGCGGGCACGCCCGCCTTGGCAAAGCTGAAATGGTCGCTGCGGAAATAGCCGCCGGCCAGGTCGGGACGCGCCTGGGCGATGTGCATGCCCATGGCTTTGGCGGTTGCCGCCGCCATCGCCCCCAGCTCCGTGCGCTCGCTGCCTTGCGCGCCAATGTCATGCGTGGCGCCGACAAAGTTCAGGCTATCGAGGTTCAGCGCCGCCGCCGTCTTGTTCAAAGGCCACAGCGGATCGGCCGCGTAGGCAGCGCTGCCCAATAAACCCTGTTCTTCGGCCGCCACCCACAGGAAGATCTGCGTGCGCTTCGCCGGTTTCTTGACGGCTTCCTGCGCCATGGCCAGCAAGCCTGCCGTACCGGAAGCGTTGTCGACGGCGCCGTTGTAAATCGTGTCGCCCGCTTTTCCGTCATCCTTACCCTGCTTGCCCAGGTGGTCCCAGTGGCCGCTGTAGATGACGGCTTCATCCTTCAATGCCGGGTCGGTACCCGGCACCATGCCGGCGATATTGAACTGCTCCACCTTGCGCACGATGGACTTCATGTCGCCCGACAGCTTGGCATCGAGCGCGACGGCCTTGAAGTCCTTGCTTTCGGCTTGCGCGCGCAAGGCGTCCAGGTCCTGGCCACCGGCCGCAAACAGGCGGCGCGCCGCGTCTTCCGCGATCCAGCCCTGCAGGGGAGTGCCGGCAGTGCGATCGGCCAACTGGAAGCGCTCGCTGCCGCTCCAGCTGTTCTGCACCACGCTCCAGTCGTACGAGGCCGACGGTTTCGTATGGATCAGCAACACGCCAGCCGCGCCCTGGCGCCTGGCTTCCTCGAATTTGTAGGTCCAGCGGCCGTAATAGGTCAGCGCCTTGCCGGCGAAGCGGTTCGGATCAAGAGTAGTGGGTTGCGGGTCGTTGACCATCATGACGACGATCTTGTCTTTGACATCGGCGCCCTTGAAATCGTTCCAGCCCTCTTCCGGCGCCGTGATGCCGTAGCCGACAAACACCAGCGGCGCATCGAACGTGTGGGCGGCAACAGAGTCGCCCGTGGCCCAGACCCAGTCCGGGCCGAACGCCAGCGGCACGGTCTTGCCACCGGCCAGCGCCTGCAGGCTGCTCTCGGCAGGCAGCGACTTCACGCCGGCGATGTGCACGCTCTGGCGGTAGCTGTTGCCGCGCACGGGGCGCAAACCGGCCATCTGCGCCTGGGTTTCCAGATACGCCACCGTCAAGTCGGCGCCCCGTTGGCCCGTGCCCCGGCCTTCCAGCAAATCGTTGGACAGGAAGGCCAGGTGGGCGCGCAGCGGCGCTTCCTGCACCACGGGCAAACCGGTAGCGGCGTGCGCGGAAAACGCCAGCGCGGTCAATGTCAGGGAGGAAAACAGCTTCTGCATAAGATCCTTTGGGTAAGAGGAGAAAAGCGGTACGGCGGATAGCCGAGCCGGCGATTGTATGCCATGGGGAAAGGCGCATCAAAATGCGGACGAAAAAAATCCCCGCAACCAGGGCGGGGATAGCAGGTAGAAGAACGTCAGACCAGCAAGGCAGCCGCCAGCGATTCGATCTCTTCGGCCGATTCATCGAGTATCGTGTGCAGGGTGCTGCCGCCAATCCCAAAATCAATCTTGGCCGCTGCCAGGCGCCGCGCGGCGCTTTCCGGCGGGTGCAGGGGCGAGCCAACAGGCGACAGATCGTTGGCCAGCACCAGGGTCGCGCCCAAGGTGCGGGGCGGGAACGGGCTGCCGCCATGCCACATGCCTTCCACGGCTTGCAAGACCATGTCGGGCACTTGCAGCTGGCGCAGCACGCCGCGGCCGATCAATTTTTCGCCGTATTCGATCCAGTCTTCGGTATTGTCGTCCAGCAAGCCCGGATATTCCTCGGCGCGCGACAGCAGATAAAAGCCGCCCACTTCATGCACGATGGCGGCAAACATGGCCGTTTCCACGTCCACATGCGTGACTTTCTTGGCGATGACCTGGCTCAATGCCGCCACGTGGGCCGTGTGCTCCCACAGCTTGGCCCCTTTGGCGCGCAATTTCGGGTCCGTGATCTGGCTGCCCAGCTGGCGCACGATGACGGACGCCACCATCGATTTCAAGGTGGCAAAGCCCAGGCGCGAGACGGCCGCGCGCACATTGGCGATTTCATTGCCGGAACGGTTGTAGGCGGCCGAGTTGGCCAAGGCCACGACCCGCGCCGACAGCAACGGCTCGGCCATGACCATACGTGCGGCCGCTTCGATATGGCAATCGGGGTCGTCCAGCGCTTCCTGCAGCTTCAAGGTGGCCTTGACGTTGGCGGGGAACGTCAGCTCGCCCTTGCTCGCTTGCAACGCGATAATTTTGAATACTTCCAGTCTGTCCATGGGTCAATCTCCGGTACGGGCCTATTCAGGCTCTGCAGTGTGGATGGGCCGGGAATGCGCTCCCGGCCCGGCTCCCGTTTCCGGCAATATTACAGCATGTTTACAGCCACTCCTATTACTTTCCGGAAACTTTCCCTGCCACGCCTTCGACAAAATAATCCATCTTCGTCAGCGCCGCATCGTCCAGCACGCCTTTCTCCAGGCGCACCTTGCCATCGTTATCCTTGATCGGTGCACTGAAAGGATTGAGCTTGCCAGCCACCAAATCTTTCTCACGCGCCAATACAAACTGTTTCACATCGGCGGGCACGGCGGCGTTGATGCCTTCCAGCTTGACCATACCATCCTTGATGCCGCCCCAGGTGCTGCTGGACTTCCACGTACCGTCCAGCACGGCTTGCGCCTGCTTCGTGTAGTACTCGCCCCAATGGTGGGTGACGGCGGCCAGCTGCGCCTTCGGCCCGTACTTTTTCATGTCCGAGTGGTAGGCGATCGCATACTTGCCCTTCTCTTCCGCTGCCTGCACCACGGCGGTCGAGTCCGTGTGGTGGGTGACCACGTCGGCGCCCTGGCCGATCAGGGTGATGGCCGCGTCGCGTTCCTTGCCCGGATCAAACCAGCTATTCACCCACACCACTTTCACTTCCGCCTTCGGGTCGACGCTGCGCATGCCGCGCGTGAAGGCGTTAACGCCCTGCAACACTTCCGGGATGGGAAACGCCGCCACATAACCGGCCACATGCGTCTTGCTCATCTTGCCTGCCAACACGCCAGCCAGGTAGCGGCCTTCGTAGAAACGCGCATTCGTGTTGGCCACGTTGACGGCCGTCTTGTAGCCAGTCAGGTGGATGAACTTCACATTAGGAAATTGCTTCGCCACTTTCAAGGTGGGATTCATGTAACCGAACGAAGTCGTGATGACCAGCTTGCTGCCCGTTTGCGCCAGGTCGCGGATCACGCGTTCCGCATCGGCGCTCTCCGGCACGTTTTCCACAAACTTGGTGGTGATCTTGTTGCCCAGCGCCTTTTCCATTTCCTTGCGCGCCTGGTCATGCTGGGTGGTCCAGCCCGCGTCGCCGATGGGGCTGATGTAAACAAAACCGACATTCAATGGAGCGGCGGCGGGCGCGGCGGCCATGGCAGGCATCAGAATGGCACTACAAACGGCGGCGCACAGTAATTTCTTGGACATGGTTTTCCTTGTGGTGAGTGATTAATTTCCGGGATTGAAATTTTTCCCCAGTGAAGCGGGCATGTTGAGCTTGATGTAATTGGCATTGCTGGAAATCAGGACCAGCACGACGATGGCCGCCAGATACGGCAGCATCGACAGCAGTTGCGAAGCGATGGGCACGCCCAGCGCCTGCGCATGGAAGGTCAGAATCGTGATGCCGCCGAACAGGTAGGCGCCGCCCACCACGCGCGCGGGGCGCCAGGTGGCAAACGTGGTCAGCGCCAGCGCGATCCATCCGCGCCCCGCCACCATGCCCTCGACCCACAGCGGCGTGTACACGAGCGACAAGAACGCGCCGGCCAGGCCGCAGCAAGCGCCGCCGAACAGCACGGCCGCCAGGCGGATGCGGCGCACGGGATAACCGAGCGCATGCGCGGACGCGGGAGATTCGCCCACGGCGCGCAGCACGAGTCCCGCCCGCGTGCGGTACAAAAACCAGGCGATGGCTGTGCACAGCAGCAGGGACAGATACACCATCGGATGCTGGCGGAACAGGGCCGGGCCCAGCACGGGAATGTCTTCCAATAAAGGGATGCCGAAGCGGCCGTTCTGCAAGCTGTTGCCAACATACTTCAGGCCGATGTAGGTGGAGGCGCCCGCGCCGAACAGCGACAAGGCCAGACCCGTCGCATACTGGTTCGTGCCCAGCCATACGGTCAGCCAGGCAAAGAAGCCGGACAAGACCATGCTGGCGCCCGCCCCCGCCAGGAAGCCCAGGGTGGGGCTGCCCGTGTTGACGGCCACGGCAAAGCCCGTGATGGCCGACACCAGCATCATGCCTTCCGCGCCCAGGTTCACCACGCCCGCCTTTTCATTGACCAATAAACCGAGCGCGGCGAGCATCAGCGGCGTGCCCGCATTGATGCTGGCGGCGATCAATGGCGCTATCGTCAGAGCCAGGTTATCCATGTTTTCTCCAGCGCAATTTGTATTGGATCAGCACATCGCAAGCGAGCAAGGCGAACAGCAAGATGCCCTGGAACACGCCCGTAATCGCGCTGGGCAGCCCCAGGCGCGATTGCGCCAGTTCGCCGCCGATATAGAACAGGGCCATGACGAAGCTGGAAAAAATCACGCCGACGGGATGCAGCCGCCCCACGAAGGCGACGATGATGGCGGCAAAGCCGTAGCCGGGCGAGACCGTGGGTGTGAGCTGTCCCATCGGTCCCAGCACTTCGCAGGCGCCCGCCAGGCCGGACAGGGCGCCGCAGATCAGCAGCGACGACCATAAAGTCTTGCGCGAAGAAAAGCCCGCATACCGCGCGGCGGCCGGCGCCATGCCGCCCACGCGCAGGCGAAAACCCGAAATACTGCGCGACAAATACAACCAGCCGCCCAGCGAGGCCAGCAAGGCAAACACGATGCCCACATGCAAGCGCGTGTCGCTGATCACCATCGGCAACAGCAAGCCGTCGGACAGCAGTTTTGATTGAGGGAAGTTGAAGCCTTCCGGGTCGCGCAGCACGCCGTACACGAGATAGCTGAGCAGCAATTGCGCGATATACACCAGCATCAGCGAGACGAGGATTTCGCTGGCGTTGTAGCGGTCGCGCAGCCACGCCACCAGGCCCGCCCACGCCATGCCGCCCGCCATGCCCGCCAGCAGGGACACGCCGATGATGGCCGCGCCGCCCACGCCATCGTCCAGGTACAGGGCCGCCGCGCCGCCGCAGATGGCGCCCAGGGTCAGCTGCCCTTCCGCGCCGATGTTATAGATATTGGCGCGAAAGCAGATGGCCAGGCCCACGGCGATCAAGAGCAGCGGCGCCACCTTGATGCCCAGCTCGGACCAGCCGTGCGCATCGCGCAAGGGTTCCACGAAGAAGACGGCCAGTCCCGCCAGCGGATCGTGTCCCAGCGCAAGAAACAGCAAAGCGCCGCACAGCACGGTGAGCAGCACGGCCAGCACGGGCGAGAGCCACGACATCAGGCGCGACGGTGTCGGACGGGCTTCCAGGCGCAAGGCAAACTTAGCCATGGGCTACCTCCTGTGGCCACAGCCCGCTCATCCATTGCCCCACCTGAGCCACGCTGGCCTCGCCCACATCGAGCGATGGTGAAATCTTTCCTTTCGCCATCACCAGCAAGCGGTCGCTGATCTCGAACAATTCATCGAGTTCCTCTGATACCACCAACAAGGCGCAGCCCGCGTCGCGCAGCGCCAGCAATTCGGCGCGGATTTGTGCGGCCGCGCCCACGTCCACGCCCCAGGTCGGCTGCGCCACCACCAGCACGGTGGGTTCGCGCATGACTTCGCGTCCGACTATGTATTTCTGCAAATTGCCTCCAGACAAGCTGCGCGCCAGTGCCTGCGGCCCGCCCGCCTTCACCTGGAAGCGCTCGATGATGGCGGCCGCCCGCTGCGCGATGACGTGATGACGCACGAAGCCGTGGCGGATGGTGGCGGGGGTCTGCAAGCTCAGCAGCACATTGTCGGCCAGCCCCATGTCGGGCACGGCACCGCGTCCCAGCCGCTCCTCCGGCACGAAGCCGAAGCCCAGGGCGCGCCGGCGGCCCGGCGGCAAGCGTCCCGCCTGGGTGCCGTTCAGCACGATACTGGCGGGGGCCGCGCGCATGTCCTCGCCCGACAGGGCGGCCAGCAATTCCTGCTGACCATTGCCGGACACGCCCGCGATGCCGACGATCTCGCCCGCGCGCACGTCGAAACTGATGTCCGTCAACTGCGTGGCAAACGGGTGGCTCTTCGCCAAGTCCAGCTGCCGCACGCTCAGCATGACGGCACCGGGCGTGCGCGCCACGCGCGTGACGGCGGGCGGTTCGGCGCCGATCATCATGCGCGACAGGCTGGCCGCCGATTCCTGAGTGGGGTCGCACACGCCCGCGTTCTTGCCGGCGCGCACCACCGTGCAGGTATGACACAGGGCGCGGATTTCGTCGAGCTTGTGGCTGATGTACAGGATGCTGCAGCCTTCGGCCGCCAGCTGGCGCAAGGTAGTAAACAGTTTCTCCACGGCGCCCGGCGTCAGCACGGAAGTCGGTTCATCGAGGATCAACAGTTGCGGCTTGGCCAGCAGGGCGCGCACGATTTCCACGCGCTGGCATTCGCCCACCGACAAGGTGTGCACGTGGCGCTGCGGTTCCAGGTCCAGGCCATACTGGCGCGCCGTCGCCTCGATGCGCTGCGCCAGTTCCGCCATGTTGGTGCCGGCGGGCAAACCGAGGGCGATGTTTTCCGTCACGGTGAGCGTGTCGAACAGGGAAAAGTGCTGGAACACCATGGCGATGCCCAGCGCGCGCGCAGCCGACGGGTTGGCGATCTCGACCTCGCGGCCATTCCACAGGATGCGCCCGCCATCGGGTTGCACAGCGCCATAGATGATTTTCATCAAGGTCGATTTGCCGGCACCGTTTTCGCCGAGCACGGCGTGAATCTGTCCGGGCGCCACGGTAAGGCGGATGCCGTCATTCGCCACCACGGACGGATAGCGCTTGCTGATGTCGTGTAATTCGAGACGTGCCGTCATTGTTTTTTTCGTGCCTCGCTAAGTTGTCCGTCTATTGATCGGCGCGGCGTCAAGCCATCGCGATAGCTATCGTATCGGCATCCGCGGATGCTTGGGGGCTGGCGTTTGGCAGTCCATTTCTATTTCTGCAAAAAAACAACACCTGTATACAATTTTGAAAAAAATTAGCTGCTTTGCAGCCCCCGCCTTGCCCCACAAGGGCTGGAAGATGCGATGATTATATGCAAGAAATGATAGTAGGTATGTAAATACTGCATATTGTCTGATGCCGCGTCTCTCGCATCATGGATTGAACGGCGCGCATTCTGCGGCAACGCAGCGCATCATGCGCCCTACGCGCCCCGCCATCCCTTGTATCCGTTTTCCAACACCGCCATCAGGAGCCGAAAGTGCCAAAAACCATACCGTGTCTATTGCTCTGCCTCACTACCACCCTCGGCGTGGGTGCAACCGCCCAGGCTGCCGAATGGAGCGATACCGCGCTGAGCTGGCGCGCCGGCAATGATTACCGCGAACCGTTCAATCCGGACGACATCAAGAAAAACATCTTTGCCATCACGCACGCCAGCGGCTACAAATACGGCAGCAACTTCGTCAACCTCGATTTCCTCATGTCCGACAGCAAGGACCCTGGCGCGCTGGGCAAGACTTCCGGCGCGCAAGAGGCGTATCTGGTGTACCGCAACACCATCGACATCGGCAAGGTGCGCGGCAGCGACATCAAGTTCGGCCCCGTGCGCGGCGTCGGCGTCACCCTGGGCTTCGACGTCAACACGAAAAATGACGTCGGCTACAACTCGCGCAAGCGCATGCTGGTGGCCGGCCCCACCCTGATGTGGGACGTGCCCGGTTTCTTCAACACCAGCCTGCTGTTGCTGCGTGAAAGCAATGCCCCCAGCGGCGCCTTCCCGCCCATCTCGCAAGTGACGGGGCGCTACACGTATAAAACGCACGCCATGCTGACGGGCGCCTGGGGCATTCCCCTGTCGCCGCTGTTCTCGTTCGAAGGTTTCTTTAACCTCATCGATTCAAAAGGCAACGATGAAGTGGGACGCAAGACGGCGGTGGAAACGAATATCGACATGCAGGTGATGTTCGACGTGGGCGCGGCCCTGGGCAGTCCGAAAAATACCTTCCGCGTTGGCCTGGAATACCAGTACTGGAAAAACAAGTTCGGCAACTCGGCCGCCACCACGGGCAATGTGGGCCAGACGGCGAAGACGCCGATGATACGCGCGGAGTACCATTTCTAAGAATCATTGTCACGCATCAACATCCTCGGTCGCGCCTGATGCCAGCATGAAGCTTTCCAGCTGGCGGAGAGCGCGACCGTGGAACAACTGCTGCCGTATTACGAGCGTGAGCTGGGCTTGTTTCGCCAGTACACGCGCGAGTTTTCCAGCCGCTATCCGAAAGCGGCCGGGCGCCTGCTGATCGCCGGCGACACCTGCGAAGATCCGCATGTCGAACGCCTGATCCAGTCCGTCGCCCTGCTCACGGCCAGGGTCGCCAAGCGCCTCGACGACGCCTATCCGCAATTCACCCACGCCCTGCTCGACACCCTGTACCCGCACTATCTGCGGCCGTTTCCCGCATGCTCCATCGTGCGCATCGCCGCCGACGAGGTGCCCGGTGGCGGCCAGCTGGCCCAGCTTGCGCATGTCCCGCGCGGCACCGTGCTGCGTTCGCAACCGGTGCAAGGCGTGGCCTGCAAGTTCACCAGCGCGTATGACGTGACCCTGGCGCCGCTGGTCATTTCTCGCCTGCATTTTTCAGCCATCATCGACGCGCCGCCAGGCCTGCGCCTGCCTGCTGGCGCCAGCGCCTTGCTCAGCATTCAATTCACCAGCAGCAGCGACAACTATCATCTGGATCAGCCGGGTTTTGCCAGCCTGCGCCTGTTTGCAGATGGCGAACCGTCCGTGCGCGCGGCCCTGCTCGACGCCCTGTTCCTGCGCGGCGCGGGCGCGTACGTGGCGCTGGATGAACACAGCCCGTGGCTGGCCGTCGATGGCACGCCGCTGGCGCCGGCCGGCTATGCCCAAGACGATGCACTGATCCCCATTTCCGCCCGTTCGCACCCGGCCCTGCGCCTGCTGACCGAGTACTTCGCCTTTCCGGAAAAATTCCATTTCATCGATATCGCCTGGTCCAGGCTGGCGGCCCTGTTGCCGAAGCAATGCCGCCAGTTCACCTTGCACCTGCCCCTCAAGGGCGTGCGCAGCGACAGCCACGAGGCGCGGCTCTTGTCCGGCGTCAGCCCCGATAATCTTTTGCTCGGCTGCACGCCTGTCGTCAACCTGTTTGCCAAGTCCGGCGTGCCGATCCGCCTCACGCATACCGAACCCGACTACGCCCTGCTGGCCGATGCCACGCATGCGTTTGCCTACGATATCCACAGCATCGAGTCCGTCACAGTGGTGCGCAAGGACGAGGCCGGCGAGCGCCTGAGCACCTTCTTGCCGCTGTATGCCTCGCTGCAAGGTACCCAGGCCAAACACGGTCAAGAGCATGGCCAGGAGCATGGCCCAGAGCATGGCCAATATTGGCTGGCGCGCCGTGACGAAACCGTGGCGGCCATCAGCCCCGGCCATGAAATGCGCCTCAGCCTGATCGACCCGCAATTTTCGCCGGGCAGCGCGACCTGCGCCACCGTCTCGACGCAGCTACTGTGCAGCAACCGCGACTTGCCCACGCAGTTGCATTACGGCTTGCCCGGCGGCGACCTGCTGGCCGAAGACGTGCCTGACGGCATCCCCGCGCGCTTCCTGCGCAAGCCCACGCCCAGCATGCGCTTCCTGGCGGACACGCACTGGCGCCTGATTGCGCACCTGTCGCTCAATTACGCCAGCCTGACGCAAGCGGGCCTGGGTGAATTCCAGAAAATGCTGAACCTGTACGACCTGCCCCGTTCGCCCACCACGCAGCGCCTGATCCAGGGCATCGTCACGCTCGACCACGGCAGCACGCGCGCGTGGATGCCAACCGTGCCGTTTCCCACCTTGATGCCCGGCATCGCCATCCGCATGGGCATCGACGAACAAGCCTTCGTCGGCAGCAGCATCTATATTTTCGCCCAGGTGCTGCAGCGTTACTTCGCCCTGAACAGCCAGCTCAACTGCTTTAGCCAACTGACGCTGCTGTCACAGCGCAGCGGCGAGGAACTCATCCGATGCCCGGAACGCAGCGCCGACGCCACCCCAGCGTGATCCAGCAATTGCTCGACGCGCCGCAGCGCTTCGAGTGCTTCCAAGCGCTGCGCCTGCTGCTGGCGTGGCTGGCCGAACACGGCATCGATGAGCACACGGCACTGGCAAAGATCCTGCGCTTCGACAACAGCGTCTCGCTGCGCTTTCCCGCCAGCCAGGTCGAGGCGCTCACGACAAACGGCATAGCCGATGCGGATGCTCTGCTGCAAGCGCTGCTGTCCGGCCACAGCCAGCACCTCCACCTCACGCCCGCCTTCATGGGCCTGCTGGGCTGCCAGGGCAGCTTGCCCAGCCACTATTCGGAGCGCATCGCCGCGCACCAGCATAGCGAACGCGACACCAGCGCGCGCGCTTTTCTCGACCTGTTTTCCAGCCGTGCCGTCGCCCTGTTTTACCAGGCGTGGCAAAAATACCGCATCGAGCAGGCCAGCCACAGCGGCGCCTTCCTGTCGCGCCTGCTGGACCTGGCCGCGTGCCAGCCGGGCCAGGGCCAGGACGAGGCGGCGATCGGCCTGTACAGCGGCTTGCTCCAGCAACGCAACATCTCGTCCCTCGTCATGGCGCGCATCCTCGGCGACCACTTTGGCGTGCCTTGCCACATCGACGAAGCGACGGGCGCCATGGACGCGCTGGCACCGCGCGAACAAACAGCGCTGGGCATGGCCAATGCCGTGCTGGGCCAGCGCGCCACCATCGGCGCGCGCTGCCGCCGCCCGGACCTGGCCGTACGCCTGCGCCTCGGCCCGCTCACGGCGCAGCAGCACGCCAGCTTCCTGCCGCGCGCGCCTGCTAGCCAAGCGCTGCGGCACATGCTGATGCTGTTCGGTCAGCCGCTCGTGCGCTACGAGATCGTGCTGGTGCTGCGCGCCAGCGAGGTGCGGGGACTGGCATTGACGAGCGCGCCACAAGGCGGACTCGGCTGCAACAGTTTCCTCGGCGCTGCAGCATCACCGCGCCACCGCGACGACATGCATTACGAAATGCAATTGATGCCCTCACTCAAGGATTGAAGCTTGCGGCGGCGCAAAACGCCTGTGTTCGCTATTGCTACAGTCGGTCAACGATTCCTACCGTGAAGCGATGCGCGATGAGCCAGTTCCCCGATACGACGGCGGCATGGACGGCATTAACGGGCGACATGCAGGGCCAGCGCCTGCTGCGCCTGCACTTTCCGCATGGCGACGGCCCCGCCGGCATCCAGTTGCTGGCCAACAGCCTGGATGCCAGCGAAAGCCTGTCGCGCGACTTTTCCCATGTGGTGGAAGTGCTGTCCGACAACGCCGCCATCGCGCTCGACAAGGTGATGGGCAAGATGGTGGCCATCGAACTGGTGCGCGAAGACGGTACTTTGCGCTACTTCAATGGTTACGTGTTCGAGTTCCGCTTCCTGCGCACGGACGGCGGCTTCGCCTTTTATGAAATGGTGCTGGAACCGTGGCTGGCGCATCTGCACTTGCGGCAAAACAATGCCGCCTTCCACGGCCTGACGGTGGCGGCGCTGACGGACAAGGTCTTCGATGACTACCTGATGCGCGACTACAAGCTGGCCGCCAGCGGCCTGGACCCCGCCATCACCTACACGTGCCAGCACAACGAGAGCGACCACAACCTGCTGCACCGCCATTGGGAACAGCTGGGCTGGCACTACCGCTACGAACACCGCCTTGATGGCCACACCTTGTGGCTGGACGACGACAGCACTACCGGCAAGCCCATCGATGGAGAATCGAGCGCCATGCCCTTCCAGCACCAGGCCGGTTCCCTGGAGGACGATGGCGTGCATCAATGGCGCACGGTGCGGCGCATGGCCCCGGCCCAGATGACGGTGGCCAGTTTCAACTTCAAGAATCCGCGCAGCGCCCGCGCCAGCCGCGACTCGCTGAACCGGCAAGGCGCCGTGCCGTCCCTGGAAGTGTATGAAAACACGGGCAGCTACGGTTTTAAAAACATCGACGATGGCGAAGCCCTGGCCCAGCGCCGCATGGAAGAGCGTGACGCCCAGGGCCAGCTGTTCGAGGCGCAGGGCAATGACCGCACGGCGCAGCCGGGACGCTGGTTCACCCTGGACGGGCATTTCGACAGCGCAGCTGGCGAATACCTGATCCTGTCCGTGCACCACTACGCCAGCAACAACTACCAGCAAGGGCACGGCGCCACCTCGCACTACAGCAACACATTTACCTGCATCCCCCGCGCCACTCCCTGGCGCCCCGGCCGCAATTTTCATAGCCGCGAACCGAAGATCTACGGCGTGCAGACGGCGACCGTCGTCGGGCCGCCCGGCGAGGAAATCCATACGGACGGTTATGGTCGAGTGAAGGTGCAATTCCACTGGGACCGCCTGGGCACCTTCGACGACAAAAGTTCGCCGTGGATACGCGTGATATCGAACTGGGCCGGCCCGAATTTCGGCCACATCAGCCTGCCCCGGGTGGGCATGGAAGTGGCCGTCCAATTTCTCGACGGTAACGTCGCCATGCCCATCATCATCGGCTGCGTCTACAACGCGCGCAATATGCCGCCGTGGGAGCTGCCGGCCAACAAGACGCAAAGCGGCATGCTGAGCCGTTCCTCGAAAAAAGGTTCCGCTGCGCATGCCAACGCCTTGCGCTTCGAAGACCGCAAGGACGCGGAAGAGCTGTGGCTGCATGCGGAAAAAGACCAGCGCATCGAAGTCGAGCATGACGAATCGCACTGGGTGGGCAATGACCGGCGCAAAACCATCGACCGCGATGAAACGGTGCACATCAAGCGCGACCGCACGGAAACGGTGGACCACGATGAAGACATCACCGTGCACAACAACCGCCGTGAGCGCGTCGATCATGACGAACACATCGACATCGGCGACAACCGCCGCGAACACGTGGGCGGCAACGAGCAGGTGCAGATCGACGGCCACCGTTCGGAACGGGTGACCCTGGCCAAGGACGAAACGATCGGCCTGGCCAAGGTGCTGACCATCGGCGCCGCCTACCAGACCACCGTCATCGGCGCCATGAACACCACCGTGGTGCTGGCGCAGGCCGAGCAGATCGGCCTGACGAAAAGCGTCATCGTCGGCGCCGACAGCACGCTCACGGCCACCGATTCACACACGATGACGGTCGGCACGTCGAGCATCACCATCACGCCGGGGCGCATCGAACTGGTTGCCGATGAAATCATCATCCGCGGCACATCGAAAGTGCAGATCCATGGCGACGACATCGACAACAACCCGGGCTGACGATGAACGACGCCGGCACAGCCCATTTCAACATCCCCAACCTGCTCTTCGACAACCGCACGCCGCACGCGGCCAGCCAGTTCGACATGGTCGACCAGTTTGGAGAGGCCTTTCATGTGGTAGTAGCGCGCATGGGCTACACGCTTGGCCCCTGCGGCGCGGACGGCCTGGCCAACCTGCTGCCCATGGCGCGCCCATCGCCGCTGGCCACGCAAGACCGGCACCTGCACGATGACACGCAGGCGGGCACGCTGCAGGAAAGCGACTTCGCGCCGTATAAACCGCGCTGCGACGTGATCGTCAATGGCGTGGCGCACGCGCCGCGCGGGCAGGCGATGCCGCAATTTCTCGTCAACCTGAAGGTGCGGTCAGAAAAGAAGACCCTGATCGACAAGACCTTGCAAGTGTGTGGCGAGCGCGCCTTCCGCAAGAAAGCTGTCCTCACGCGCCTGGCGCAGGGCTGCGCCCGCATCGCCACCGTGGGCTTGCTGCGGCCCAATCCGTGGCAGCTATCCGCACCGGTAGCGTTCCTGCAACTGCCGCTGCACTACGCCTACGCGTATGGCGGCCAATGCCGCATCGAGGCCGATGACTGCAACGCGGCGGCGCACGATTCCTGCCAGGCCAATCCGCTGGGACGGGGTTTTGCGCGCCACTGGTACCTGGACGTGAAACAGATCGATGAGGTGCCCGCACCGCGCATCATGGATGCATCTCTGCCATGCACGGCAGCCCAGTTCTGGCATGGCGCCGGCGGCAAGGTGAGGTGTACTGTCAATAGCGGACACTCTTGTTTCAAGCCACCCGTGGCTGTTTGCTGAATTTCTCAGCGAACAACGCGGGCGGAACATTGCCAAGGCGCGAATGGCGTCGCTGGCG